>JBKJNB010000083.1:0-135593 GCA_046595995.1 Candidatus Kapaibacteriota bacterium | reverse complement strand
CCGCAAGCGCATTGCGATTAGTCCGATTACTTCGTACTACGGCACACTCAACGATGACGCAGCTACGCGCGTAAGCCTACACTACAGCACCGACGACCTAACTGGTATGATCGACATGGGTGATGGTGAGCGCCTTCTCATTGGTCGTGATGGCTCTGTTGGCATGAGCGCTGTACCACACTCGATTACTGTGGAAGGGTCTCTTGAAGGGGGCTCACTACTGAAGAACTTCCTCTGTGGAGCAGAAGACCTGCCAGTTACCCGCGAAACATTAGAACGCGCTGCGAAAGAAGCACAAACTGAAGTTGTACAAAACGGCTACCTGAAACAGATTCGCGTTGCGCTAGAAATCAAAGAAGACATCGACAGTGTAATGAAGCGTCGTGGCATGAATGACGAGCAGATTCTTCAGTACATCGTTAAACTTTGGGCAGCTGTATCACAGGTCTATGAGCAAGAGCTCAACGCCACTGTGTTACTGAGTTACATCCAGAAATTTTCAGAAGACGAGCCGAGTCCGTACACGGCCGATGGTCGTACCCCCGGAGCCCTACTTGTCGAATTCACAAACGAATGGCGACAGCGGCAGTTGCCTCAGCGTACGCTCGCCCACTTAATGACCCTGATACGTCCATCAGGTGGTTCTTATGTAGGCGGTATTGCCTGGGGCGGCAATCAGAACTCAAACCTTTGCAACCCTACGAGCCCGAACGGTTCGTATAGCGTTAGCACGATTTATACCACGTTTCCCGATGTGCCTGGCCAGCCGTCGAGGTCGAATGGCTTTGTGTGGGACGTGTTCGTAATCGCGCACGAGATAGGACATAACGTTGGCGCATCGCACACACACAACTGTGCATGGCTTCCTCCGGTCGATACGTGCCAGCTTGTATATGCGATTGATCTCACGGACGGCTGCGTGAACGACCCGGCACTGCGGCGTGTGCAACCTGGCTCAATAATGAGCTATTGCCACCTGGTGAATAATGCTATCACGCCACTCACATTTGGTCCGACACGAGTACAAACCAAAATGGCGGGATGGATTGCAGGTAGCGCTTGCGTTACAGCTGCCCCTAACCCTACAGTCCGCATCACGTATCCTCGCGGCATTGAGTCTTGGAATTCGGGACAGACAGTAGACATCCTCTGGGTGTCCGAAGGTGTTACGAACATCAAGCTCGAGTATTCGCCCGACGAAGGTGGACAATGGGTAGAAATCGTTGGTACGGTGCCGACCGGATTCAAGAAATTTTCTTGGACGGTGCCAGCAGTGGGCACCACGCGACTACTCATTCGCATCAGCGATGTAGACAATCCAGCAACAAACCACATATCACTTGCAAAGTATACGATCATCGTGCCTCAGCCACCAACAATCGTATTGGTAAAGCCAGTGGGTGGCGAGCGGATTCGCAAGGGCTCGCGCTACACGATAACCTGGACGAAATTTAACGTCGGCACGGTGACAATTGAGTTCGCACCGGACGGCACGACATGGGGCACGTTAAAGGCAGATACCAATTCAACGAATTACGTATGGCAAGTGCCCGACATTATTACTGCAAACGCACGCATTCGTGTACGCTCTGCTGCAGACCCGAATGTGGCTGCGATAAGTGGCGAGTTCGCAATTGGTGCAGCCCGGTTCGAACTGCTGAAGCCGAGGAGTGGCGACACGTTATGTACTAACGTCGAAAACGGGTTTATCTGGTCAGCCGATTTTGTGACACGAGTCAAGATCAGGTATTCCACAGACGGCACTACGCCGAAGAATGCAATCACACTGGTTACTGTCCCCGTCGGTCCTGGAATGGTCATCGCCGGACCTAGTAACACACTCAAAGACGTTCCTGCAGGAACTCAGGTTCAATTGCACATTATCGACGACGATTCAGATTCCGTTCTTACTACGGTCACAGGCCTTATCGCCGCCGCCTGCGGTAAACCAAATTCAGTAGCGAGCGAGGACATTGCAGCATCAGACTTGACAATTGTCGGTGTAACGCCAAGCCCTGCGAATCAGAATGCCGTACTCACGTTGTCGACATCAAAACCGATGACGCTGCAGGTGTCGATTGTCGACATGACTGGCAGCTCGACCATGCTACTAAGTAGCATAGCCGTGGAAAGCAGTGGACTGCATTACCTTAACCTCCCGCTTCAAAAAGTTGCAAGCGGTGCATACATGGTCTCTATTCGAGCAGGCAGTTTCCAAGTGTCCACCCCATTACGCATAACGCGCTAACAGAACCGACGTGGGCTTGCTTAACCGACTCATCGTCGCTACCCTTCCGCTCGTACCTAAAAGCATTATCAAAGCCGTGGCTCAGCGATACATCGCTGGGCCACAGCTCGAAGATGCCGTTCGTGTCTCACAAAAGCTCGCGGCGCAAGGAGCTGTAACCACAATCGATGTGCTCGGGGAGTTCGTCTCCTCGCGCGATCGCGCCATCTACGAAACTGAGATGTCGTCAGACGTGCTCGATGCCATTAAAGAGCATTCACTGGACTCGTATTTGAGTGTGAAGCCTACGTCGCTCGGACTCGACATCGACGAAGAGTTTGCGTATCAGAACATCTGGGGGCTTGTTGCTAAGGCGCGGGCAAAGGGGCTCTTCGTTCGGATGGACATGGAGAACACGCCCTATACCGACCGAACGCTCGCCTTTTATCGACGCCTACGCAGCGACGGATTCGATAACATTGGCGTTGTGATTCAGGCATACCTGCATCGCTCTGAAGCTGACATTCGATCGCTCTTGCCATATCTACCGAGCGTGCGTCTTTGTAAAGGAATTTATGTTGAGAACGAAACCCTTGCAATTCAGGAAGCTGACGCTATTCGCGCGAACTACAAGAAACTTCTGAAGATACTCGTTGATGGCGGCGCTAAAGCACACATCGCAACGCACGACGAAGAGCTGATAAAGAATGCCGAGCAGTTGATTCAGGATAGACGCCTCGACAAATCGGCGTATGAATTTCAGATGTTGCTCGGAGTGCGTGACGAGCGGCGCGATGATCTCATTCGCAAGGGTCACACCGTACGTATCTATGTACCCTTTGGTGAAGATTGGTACGGTTACTCAACTCGCCGACTGAAGGAAAATCCGCAGGTCGCCGGCTACGTCTTCAAGGCCCTCCTAACAGGTAAGTGACGTACGACGCACAGTCCAATGAAAGCAGTATCGCCTAATGAAAGTAGTATCGCCCAATGAAAGCAGTATCGCCATGTCGATAAGAAACGCCCTGGTTCTTTCGATTGCGATTGTATCGGTGATTGCATTCCTATCTGGGTGCTCTACTTCGCAAGGCACTAGCGACACAACACTTACAGTAGCTACGTTTAACGTCGAGTGGCTTGGCGACGGTGATGCCGACCAGAAAGCACGCACAGATAAAGACTATTTGTCAATTGCAGACATCATCGTTAAGACCGAAGCAGATGTTATTGGTGTGCAGGAAATCGAAAACGATGCGGCACTGAATAAAGTGCTACGCTATCTGCAGGGATACAAAGGCTTTGTGCTCGATGGCGGCACGAAACAGAATGTCGGGGTGATTTACAAAGACCGCGTATCTGTTGAATCTGAAGGGGCTTTCTGGCCACTGGTTCTAGAGGAACAAGGACGCTTACGTCCCGGCCTCATGCTACGCTGCAAAAAAGGCTCGTTCGATTGGTTGATGATGGTAGTACACTTAAAGAGTACTTCACGCTATGACTCTACCGCAGAATTGCGTGAACGCGCACGCGTAATGCGCACGCGGCAGTCAGGCCTATTGCAAGCGTGGGCAGATTCGGTTATCGACGCAGGAGCTGAACGTGACGTAATGATCGTGGGTGACTTCAACGACTATCCTGGAAATAGGAAGCTTCCGACTTTATCGACGCTTGTTGAAGACTCGAATCTGCGCTTCCTGACCGACAAAGTGAAAAGCTGCAGAATGCCAACACTCACCACGATCGATCACATCCTTGTGTCATCGGATGTTGCATCGCGATTCATAAAAGAGACCGATCGTACTGAGAACTTTCGCGCCTTTCTGCCCCCTGAAGCAGCAGATGGCGTCAGCGATCATTGCCCGGTAATGGTGCGTTTGCGGCTGTGAGCCGCCTCGGTGACTCCCCGGCGGCGACGCCCGCCGTTATGCGTAGACCGTAACCTTGTTGGTCTGCTGTTCGCTGCGGCCAAGTACAATCAATGCGTTGGCAAACAATGTCTCGGCTGAATCGCGAGGAGTTGCTTCTGCAACGCCGATGGATACGGTGACACTAAAGCGACGTCCGTCTACATCGATAATGCTGCTCGCGATTTTGCCGCGAATGTTCTCAGTCCACATCTGCGCTTGTTGTGACTTATATCCTATGAGGCCAATCGCAAGAACGTTGCCGCCAATATTTGCGACAACGTCGTAGTCGCGGAGCTGCGCCTTCACAAGGTCGAAGACATGCAGCAAGATGCGTTGCGATTGTTCGGGGGGAATGCCTGTAAGTGCACGTGATTGATCGATTCTGACAAGGCACACGGTAAGGGGCACCTGGTAGTCAACGGCTCGTGCAAACTCTTCACGCATGCGCATATCGAAGCTGGCGCGATTCATCGATCCAGTAGCGTAATCGAGAAGCACGCCACCCTGCATGATTTCTGATGTGCGGAACTGCTCTATGAGTGTGCCCGCTTGTTCGCCTAATGTTTCTGCAATGTTGATGTCTTGCTGTGTAAGGGTGCCAAGGTGGTTGTCGAAAAACAACGCACCGTATGTCATAGAAGTAGAACGCAATGGTATTGCAATGAACTGACCTTCGTCGAGAGGCAGTTCGGTCGGACGCAGACAAATCTCGTTGGACGGACCAACCACGACAACGGTCTCACCCTGCATGATAGCGGCACCTGTGACAGAAGCTGAGAGGTCTACACTGTCACCGATCTTATAGCCACTGTCATCGAGCTGTGAACGCAGATCTTGCACAGTCCACGCATTCGTCTGTGCGTCGAAGAGCACAGCGCCAATCGTGCGCACGTCCATGCATGTAATGGTTGCGTTCAGTAATGCCTTCAGGAGATGTTCAATCGAATTCGGTGTGCTGCCAACAAAGGTTCTGAACTGTTGTAGAGCATTCAGTGTAAGCGATGATTGCAGGAGATCGAATTTGCCAGTGTATGACTGTACGAGACCTGATATGAGCTTCGTGAACTGTCCGAAAAAGCCGACTGTGATATCAGAGTATGCATCTTCGACGAGTGAGTCTGCGCACAACACGCCAACAACCTTGCCACCGTAGTAGACGGGTACACCAATGAACGACACAGTGCCTGCTGGCTGTGAATAGTACGGAAGCAAGTCGAGTTCGGCAGCCGCGCTAATCTCCGTCAGAATTTCAGGACGTCCCTCCATCGCGATCTGACTCACGGCGTCACGTCCAAGAGGCAGTTTCCGCTGCTCGATAAACGCATCGGTGGCCTCTGTGATGCGGGCCTCGACAACAAGCTGCTGCTTCTCTGCATTTACCCAAAAGAATGCAGCGGTTCGTGCGTTTGTCGCAGACCGAATAACCATAAGCACGCGATTCAATAGTTGATCGAATTCCTTACGCGGCTCATGTTGTCCGCTCGGAACCTGATGATCCTCATCTATAAACTCGTTTAACGATACGTCAGGCTTGCGTCGGCGCGTTTCACGCAGCTGCGTCGGAACCGCTACGCCGCTATCTGCAAGCGATGGCACTGTCTCTGGAGTATGCGATGGCACTGCTTCTGGAGTATGCGATGGCACATCTTCTGGAGTATGGGATGGTGCATCTGCACCGGCTACATCAGCCGTACGCGAAGGCTCGTCTTCGACGCTGTGGTCTTCAACGAGTTCGATGGCGGGGGATGTGACGCGTACCGGAGGCTCAGCAGGAGCCTCGATCGGAGCCTTGATCGAAGCCTCAATTGGCGGCGTGCTTGGAGCCACGATTGGCGCCACGACTGGAGGTACGCTTGGAGGTGCGCTGTTCGAGGCTGCGTCCACACGACCAGCGTCGGCACGTGGTGCTCGAGGTCGAATGACGATCGTATCGCCGTCAGGCGTGTCTATCGTGGTTGTTGTTGGTGCAGGCTGAGTAACGTTTGGTGCAGGCTGAGTGGCAGAAGTCTCAGATGTGCGTTCCCGCTCGATACGTGCACGAAGCTCTTCTGTGCGATGACGTTCTCGATGATGTACTTGCAAGCCTTCGGCCTTGAGAATTGCGGACGAGCCTTTCTTCTTCACGCCTACTACGCGAACTGCCGAGCCTTCGTCGCCATCGCCAAACGTTTTTCCCAGCAACGACTCCGATCCGCTATGTTCGGCAACAGGCGCGTCGATTGGTACAGTGCGTCGGTACTCGCGAATACGCTTTACATCACCTGTAGCGTCACCTGTAGCGCCGCCTGCAAGGCCACCGCGACTCGGGTTGCCGGCAGCGTCCGGAAAGAGTTCGATCTGATGTTCATCTTTGTATTCGTCTTCATCAAGTTCGGCGACTCCGTACTCTTCAACGAAGGCTTCGCGTTCGAACACGCGGCGCTTAGACTGACTGTCGCGGCGTGTCTCGGACGTTAGTAAGGGGCTGTCCGAGGGGCGCGGAGGCCTGCCCTGCATCGAGAGTTCGGCGAGGCGTGGCGACACCATCATAAACAATGCTACTCCACCGAGGATTGCTATGCAGACGCCAATAAGGCGAACTGCCATCTCATCCAGGAAGAGAGCAATGAATAGACCGAGCGCAATTACGACAAAGGCCGTAGCGTCGCTCGGCGCGAAAATCTTTTTTAGATCGACAGAACGCTTGGGCATGTGTTAGCGCAGCAGCTCTACGGAATATCGAATGGTGGTTTTCTGTTCGCCCTTTTCGGTGCGTCCGTTCTCAAGATTCGTAATGGCAGCATTCACTGACATGGTTACATCATTTGACTTTGTAATCGTGTAGCCCTTCGCAAGATCGATGACTGTACGACCAGTGCCGGAAATCATAGACTTCGTCACCTTCACAGAGACTTTATACTCTGGGGGTATCCGTCGAGCCTTGATGGCTCCAACAACCGACGCTGTAACCTCAGCAATACGCAGCCCCTTAACCTTTTTTACAGTGCTAACACGATACGTGTTCGTCGACTCAACTGCGAAGAGGTCTCCAAGAACCGTTGATGTGCTTGTGTTCCAGGACTGTGTCGAGTCCAGCGCTTTCTCTGGGAACCGCAGGTATTCTTGCTCGGAAAAGGCACCGAACATGGCCGTCTCGACCTGCTTCTTCAGCATATCCTTGCGGTCGGGCGGCAGTTCCTGTCCCGGCGGAATCATTCTATTCACGATCGTCGACGCTCCGATAATCTCCTGCACTTTGCCCTGCGGCGATACAATCATCGTGACTTCGATACCGAGAACAGCAGAGTAATTCAGATTGCGTGGGTCTTTGAGTTGCGCGGAGTCGGCAGAGGTGAACGATTCCTGACGAATTACTTGCCCCGTGAGCATGTTCTTCATCGTAAAGCCAGAGCTGATAGAATCGAACGTAATTCCGATTTCGAAATTCCCGTCTGCGCGTTTGCTCTTGATGCGTTTTGTGTACGTGTGCTGCGATTTCGAGGTAACGACGCCGGAGTCTGGACCTCCGCTCGAATTCTGCTGTACGCGGTAGCGGTAGACCTCGCCGCCCGTGTAGTTGAGCTGCAGGGTATCGATGCGAGCGTCGGCGGCCGCGAGGGTAACGGCACTGCTAGTATCGTTCGCAATAATCTGGGTTTCGCCGGCTGCACGTTCTTCAGGGGTGGTCTTGTCTGATGAACAAGACGTAGCGACAACAAGTAGGCATGCAGTTACGCACGCCAGTTTTATCACCACTGATACTGTCCAACGAGTTTCCACTCCGTGGTCGACGTCACTGCTTGTGTGTACTCTTCGTTCTCTGCCGCTGCGCGGAACCATGCGTCTACCTTTGATGAAATGGCGTTAATGGTTCCCTGACTTGTAATGGTTACCGTGTGATCGATTGCAGCTTTACCATCCTTCAATCGGGAAATGTACGGAACACCGAAGACGTGGATAGGCTGTGCGTTCGCAGGGATGGTATCCTTCGTTGAAATCGTATAGAAGCCCGAGGCGTATTCGGTGAGTTTAGATCTTGCTGAACCCGAGTATACTACGCCGTCGGTTCGAACCGTGAACTGGTGGCCATACGCAGAATCGATGTATACGCGTAGGCCTGGCACAACGCGCTTCTGAAGATCGCCATAGTGTAAAAGATTCTCCGGCTCAAGCGATTGATTCCAGATAAGAGCCGTTACAGAATCCATCGAGGACGCGCTCTCTTTGAGGTAGCCACGCCAGTAATCTACTTGTTCGCCTGCCAGCTTTGTAATCTCGCCGTAGGGGCCAACAGTGATTTCGAACGTCCTGTTCATCGGACCCATGTAGTTATTCAAGTCCCCAAAACTCTTCGGGGTGATGTCGTTCTGAGAATCATAGGTAATCTGACCGCCCTCCGCTGTGAACGCGTATTTCAACGAGTCGATGTTCACCGCAAGCGTCGACGTACCATTTAGACTTTCGATGCAGCGTACAGTCATCATGTACGTGACTGCCCGGGTATACGTTTTCTTCGACCCGTCACTGTGTGTGCGAACCGCATTCGTCGTTTCTGTTACGGCATAGTTCTGCGCAATACCAGCTCTGTAGCTCGCCTGTAAGCGGTACTGCAGAGGGGCTGCCGCGGCGATACCCGTTCGCTGAGCCACGGTAAGGGTCGCGCCTGCGGCGCAAAGGACAATAAGTAGGAGGATGCGCTGCATCATGGAATCCAAAGGGCTGGTGATTAGACCTTGCCTACCAGTTCCGAATCCTTAAAGAAAAACGCGATCTCATTGCGCGCATTCTCTGTAGAATCGGAGCCGTGTACGGCATTTTCACCCTTGCTGGACGCATACGCTTTGCGAATCGTGCCTTCTGCAGCTTCCGCAGGGTCGGTCGAGCCGATTAGCGTGCGAAAATCTGCAACGGCATTTTCCTTTTCGAGGGCGATTGGGAAAATAGGTCCGCTCGACATAAAGGTCACGAGTTCGCCGTAAAACGGACGTTCCTTGTGCACTTCATAGAAGGTGCCCGCGCGGTCGGTATCAAGTTCCATGAGCTTGCAGCCCACGACCTTGAAGCCAGCCTTTTGAATCATTGCGAGGATGTTCCCAATGTTCTGTGCGCGTACAGCGTCGGGCTTTAGAATAGCTAGAGTGCGTTCCATCGAATTCGTTTCTTATAAGGGGGTTAGCGCATTCATTCCGGGAGAGAATGATTCCCGGAATAAATAGCGTGATGAAAATTATTTAGCTGATTTCTTCTTCGCTGCGACCTTCTTCTTCGGAGCCCCATTCGTCTTCGAGCCCCCTGAGAAAACCTGCTTCATCGTTAGGCCAATTGTTGCGGGCGATTCCACGACGTGGATGCCACACTCACGCATGAAGGCCATCTTGTCCTTGGCCGTGCCTTTGCCGCCCGACACAATAGCGCCCGCGTGACCCATACGGCGTCCCTCGGGTGCTGTCTGCCCAGCGATAAAGCCAACGACTGGTTTCTTTACGTTCATTTTGATGTACTCGGCTGCTTCCTCTTCGGCGCTGCCACCGATTTCACCAATCATGACGATAGCTTCGGTAGCGGGGTCTTCATTGAACAGCTTGATGGCATCGATGAACTTCGTGCCGACGATTGGATCGCCGCCGATACCAATACATGTCGACTGGCCTAGGCCGACATCAGAAAGCTGCTTGACTGCTTCGTACGTAAGGGTGCCAGAACGTGAGACGAGTCCGATCGGACCCGACGTAAAGATGTTGCCTGGCATGATGCCCACCTTACACTCGCCTGGCGTAATAATGCCTGGACAGTTTGGTCCGATAAGCCGGCTGCCAGAATTCTGAAGTGCCGCATATACAGGAATCATGTCAGAAGTCGGAATGCCTTCGGTAATGCAGACGATTACAGCAATACCAGCATCGATTGCTTCATGGATGGCATCCGCAGCCATGGCTGCTGGTACAAAGATGATGGATACGTCTGCGCCCGTTGCTGCGACAGCATCGGAGACGGTGTTGAATACGGGTACGGGCTTCGTGAAGATGTCCTCGCCCTTACCGCTGTACATAACGCCACCTTTGCCCGGTGTAACGCCACCAACAACCTGGGTGCCGTATTGCAGCATCTGCGATGAGTGAAAAGTGCCTTCGCTTCCGGTGATGCCCTGAACGAGGATTTTTGACTTCTTGTTTACGAGTACGCTCATAGCGCTTCCTGTCTGATATAAGGACGCAAATTTACGAAAGATGGGGGAAGGGAGCTTGCCGTGTTATCTTGACATATGGTTGAGATGACGATTACATACGAGGGCGACCTCCACTGCAAGGTCCAGCACGGTCCGTCAGGCGTTGTCATTGCAACGGACGCTCCTGTAGACAATCAGGGGCGTGGCGAGAGCTTCTCTCCTACCGACATGCTCGCAGCCTCACTGGCCTCGTGCATGGCAACGACTATGGGAATCGCAGCCGCAAAGAATGAGTGGGTTCTTGCTGGCACTCGCGTCGTGGTCAAAAAAGAAATGACCGCCGACCCATTACGCCGCGTCGGACGTCTTATCGTTGACATCTTTCTGAACGCACCGTTTGACGACAAGGAAATGAAAGTCCTAACGAACGCAGTTACCACATGTCCGGTAAAGCTTTCGATTTCCGATCGTGTGCTGGTACCAGTGACGTTCCACCAGCCAGCCTGAGCGCTTGCGAAGCAAGCATTCCACGAATCGCTGTAATCGACTAAGACGCGGGTATCGCTGCCGTAGCTGCGAGCAACGATTCGTCTTGCATCATTGCGCCCTGCAACTGCATGCCTATCGGCAAGCCAGATGCATCGGTTCCTGATGGAAGACTAATTGCAGGTATGCCCGCAATGTTTGCGCTTACGGTAAAGAAATCAGAGAGCCACATTTGTAATGGGTCCGATTTTTCACCTCGTACAAATGCTGTGGTTGGTGTTGTTGGCAATGCAAGAACGTCAACGGATTTGAAGATTTCTGCGTACGCATTGCTAATGAGCCTGCGGGCTTGCTGCGCTTTTCGGTAGTACGCTTCGTAATAGCCGCTCGACAACACATATGTGCCGAGCATGATGCGACGCTTTACTTCTGTACCAAAACCTTCGGTGCGAAAAGCAGTCATGAAGTCTTCGGTGGTGCTCGCACGTTTCCCGTATCGCACGCCATCGAAGCGAGCAAGATTGCTCGATGCTTCGGCTGTTGCAAGAACGAAGTATGTCGGTATCCAAATCTCGCTATTGGGGATACTAACTTCAGTTATTATAGCACCCGTGCTTCGAATACGATCGAGGAAAGCGTCGTACGTTGCAACGATGGACTTGTCGCAACCGGTTAGTGCCTTACGATTAAGCATGCCCACACGACGGGGCCCACCCACACTGCGAACAACATTTGATGCGTTTGTAATAGACTCATCAACCGTGGTGCTATCCATGGGGTCTCGACCACTGATTACGTGGAACGTATCAGCAACTTCAGCAACGGAATTTGCGAAGACGCCAATCTGGTCTAGTGACGAAGCAAACGCCACCAAGCCGTAGCGCGAGACACGTCCGTACGTTGGCTTGAAGCCATACACGCCGCAAAACGCAGCTGGCTGTCGAATTGAACCACCTGTGTCGGAGCCGAGTGCAACGTCGCACATGCCGTCAGCAACAGCGACGGCAGAGCCCCCTGAGGAGCCCCCTGGCACACGCGTTGTGTCGATGGGGTGTTTGACCGGACCGTAGTACGATGTCTCACTCGATGAGCCCATGGCGAATTCGTCCATGTTGGTCTTGCCAATCACAATTGCACCCGCATTGCGAAGACGTTCAACAACAGTGGCATTATAAACTGGTTTAAAACCTTCGAGAATGCGCGATCCGCACGTCATCGGTAGGCCTTTAAACGAGATGTTGTCTTTTAAAGCAACGACACGTCCTTCGAGAGGTCGTGCTAGACCAGCAGCATTACGCTCATCGCTTGCGCTCGCGTCTCGAAGTGCACCTTCGTCATTCGTCGAAAGAAAGGCATTCAGATCTCGGCGTTCGTCGATGCGGCGCAGGAAAGTCTGCACGCGTTCAGTAACCGTCATGACGGAGAACCTTCGCGTTCGTCAGACGGAGCACTACTTGACGGAGGGTGGGCATCGCCGAAATCGAGTGGTGCGTCTGCACCAAACACTGCCCTGTGTATTGAAGCTTCTCTCGCCACCGCGTCTTCGGCTGGCTTTAGCACTACGACTGGTTGCGTTTCTTCGGCGTGCTCTGGTACTTTGATGGGTTGGGTTACATCAACACGCGTTGGCGTTGATGCTTTCCTGCCAATCTGATCTTCGGTAATAGCAGCTTCTGCAGATATGTCGCGAATCTGCTGTGTAAGCTCCTCTTGTGCCATTCGGAATTTCCGAAGACCCTTGCCCACCATTTGGGCGAATTCGGGAATCTTCTTCGGGCCAAACAGCAGAAGAACAAACAGAAGAATGATGATCAACTCACCGCCACCAACATCGAACATACGTGCGGCCTTCGGCGGTTACGGAGTGGTGCTGGTAGGGGTCGAAGGGGGCATAGGGGTCGAAGGGGGCGGCGTTGGCTTGTCTTCGTCGCCGCTGGCTGCTTTCTTGAATTCCTTAATGCCAGAGCCAAGCCCCTTCATGAGCTCAGGAATTTTGCGTGCACCAAAGAGAAGAACAAGCACGAGTGCGATAATCAGCAGTTCGGGAAGTCCGATGTTCGGCATGATAGCTCCTTAAGAAAATTCGTGTTAGGCTACGGCTGCCGGCGCATGGCTGCCTACGTGCATAGACATGCTCTCGAACACCGTTAATCCGTCGGTCGATCCGAGAACGGCATCTGAAGCGCGTTCAGGGTGGGGCATCAGACCCATGACGTTGCCCCCTTCATTCATAATGCCAGCAATGTTGCGAAGGCTCCCGTTGGGATTGGCATTTTCAACAACAGAACCCTGCACGTTACAGTATCGATACAAAATTTGCTGTCCGTCTTCGAGACGATTCAATGTTTCTTCCGTCGCCGTATACCTGCCGTCGCCATGGGCAATTGGAATTGCAAGGATCGCGCCTTTCGATGTCGCCGACGTGAATGCGGTTGAATGGTTTTCGACCTTTAAATGCACCGTCTTGCATACGAACGAGAGCGAGGCGTTACGGATTAGCGCACCTGGAAGCAGACCAGCCTCGGTAAGAATCTGGAAGCCATTGCAGATGCCCAGGACGAGTCCACCGCGATTAGCGTGCTTCACAACCTCGTTCATGATCGGTGAGAACCTGGCAATGGCACCGGTTCTCAGGTAGTCGCCGTAGGAGAATCCGCCCGGGAGGATGATGAGGTCGGGGCCTGACGGAACGGATGGGCCCTTATGCCACAATGCATGCACGGTACTGCCATCGAGTGCAGATGCAAATCGAGCATCGGCATCACAGTTCGAACCGGGGAATGATACAACGCCAATGTTCATGAGGCGCGTCCGATGGTCTTACATCTACGGGCGTTGTTCATCGCACACCGTTTGTGTGGGATTCTTCTAGGCGGACGTGATAGTCTTCCATGACGGGGTTTGCGAGAAGTTTTTTGCAGGCGTCGGTAACGAGCTCGAGGGCACGCTCGGGGTCTGGAGCCTGTACATCGAGTTCGATGTGTTTGCCAATGCGCACGTTGCCCAGAGCAGGCATGTGCAGACTGTGAAGCGCGTGCTCGACAGTTTTCCCCTGCACGTCTAGGATGGCCTTGCGCAGAGAAACGGTAACGTGTGCAGTGTATGTCTTCATATGGGCCGGCCTCAGAGTTCGAACGGATCGGGATCCGGTTCTTCGAGTGTGTCGTCGTCATCTGTTCGCTCGCGCATTAACAGAACAACGTGCCGAATGGCGCCACCAATCATGTAAAGCATCATGAACGGGAAGATGGCACGGCCTGCCGTTACCAGCGAGGCTATAACACCAACCAAAAATACGAGAAAAACCACTGGGCGCTGGCGGAGCGCGCGCATTGTCGGCCGGGGCAGGTTGTCGTACTTAATGGTGCTTACCATTGCTGCGGCAGTTAGGAGCGTCGTGATGAGAATGCCCGTGGGCTTCCATTCCTCTGGAAGGTCAACGCCTAGGTGTACAAACAACACGTATGAGGCCAGAACAAACGCACCTGCCGGGATGGGCATTCCCCGGAAATAGAGCTTGTCTTCCATGCTTGTTAACTGCACGTTGAAGCGTGCAAGCCGGAGAACGCCAGCAAGTGCTGGTAACGACGCAAGCAGTACGCCCCACTGGTTGAGCTCGTGAAAGTACACGCTATAAATGAGGATCGAAGGGGCTACGCCGAACGAGACAGCGTCGCATAACGAGTCGAGCTCGACTCCAAACTCACTCGTGCTGCGAGTAAGGCGAGCGACAACGCCATCGAGCATGTCAAAGAGGCCTGCTGTAAGAATGAGTACTACAGCGCGCTGCGGTTGCCCGTCGGTAGCGGCAATAATTGCAGCAAACCCGCAAAACAGATTTGCGAGTGTAAACAGGTTCGGAACGATGGAGCGGGTAACACGCATGGATTAAGAGGTGGCCTCTGGGTGCAACTTCGCCAGAAGCGTGTGTGCGCCGACCACTTTCTGCCCCACTTTAACAAAAACCTCTGCAGATGCGGGAAGGACAATGTCCATGCGAGAGCCGAATTTCATCATGCCGAAGCGTTCACCAGCCCGTACAACGTCCCCCAGCTTTGTATCGTAAACGATACGTCGCGCGAGAAAACCGGTGATTTGTTTGTACAGGATGTCGCCGAATGCAGTTCGCAGAATGAAAACGCTGCGTTCATTTTCCTCGCTCGACTTCGGTTCGAACGCCATCAGGTACTTGCCAGCGATGTATTGAGCGTCGACGATTGTGCCCGACGCTGGGTAGCGATTGACGTGTACGTCGAGAGGAGATAGAAAAATGCTGATCTGCGTAGCAGGTCCGCGCAGTTCCACAGACCGTTCAATTGCAAAAACCTCTGTCACAGTGCCGTCTGCGGGCGATACGATAAGAGCGCTGTCGCGTTCTGCGTCGGGATGCAGGGCGCGCACGGGATCTCGAAAGAACCACAATGTAAAGGCAATAATCAGCACGCCTAACAGAGCAGCGATTATTGCTAGGATGGCCCACGGAATCGTTATTGAGAGAAGTAGGAGAGCAATACCAACGCCTAACATCAAAAAGGCGTTGTCATGCCCATAGGGCGTCAGCATTCAGGTCCCGAAGCGGATTGTAAGGTCATGGTGTTCTTCGTAGATTCGCCCTTCGAATTTAGGCATTTAGCCCCGTTCCAACCCTTCCCCAGGCCTACTTCGGCGTATGAAGTTTACTGTCGCGTTGCCCGAACTTCAACGAGCTCTCCAGAAGATTCTCCCGGCCATCCCGGCGAAATCAACCATTCCGGTTCTCGAACACGTGTACACATCTCTTGTAGGTAGCGAACTAACGTTCACATCTACCGACCAAGAGATCACCATTTCGTTAGGCATACCTGTGTCCGGCGAGAAGGACGGAGCGTTACTCGTTCCGGCGAGGCAGTTCACGGACCTGATCAAGGAGCTTGGCAACGCAGGGACCGTAGAAATTACGACCGATGAAGATGCCCATCTCATTTCTGTGCGCACACCGACAGGAACGTATGAGATGAAGGGGCTCGATGCGAATGAGTTCCCAACGATTCCGCAATTCCCAGAATCGACAAAGGCATCGCTGCGCAAAGAAGACATGACGCGCATGGCCAACAAGACAGTGTTCGCTGTATCGACTGAAGAATATCGTCCGAGTATGACGGGTGTCTTCTTTCAATTCCAGGGCGAAACTGCAACTGCCGTTGCCACCGATGGCTTCCGTTTGTCGCGCGTTATTGTAACAGCCCCTTCGGGAAGCCCCTTCCCTGCTGCCTTGGAAGCAATTGTTCCGGCGCGTGCCGTAGAACTGTTGCGTAAGGTCGACAGTGATGTTGCGATGGAGATAAGCAGAACACACGCCCGCTTCTCTATCGGATCGCTTACGATTACAACGCGGATCATCGATGAGAAGTATCCGCCGTATCAGAACGTAATTCCATCGGACAACGACAAGACGCTGACGATTAATCAGCGCGAAGTGCTGAGTGCAATCAAACGTGTCTCGCTGTTTGCAAACACAAACACGCGTCACGTGCGCTTCCGCATCAGCGATAAGACGATGGCAGTGCATTCGGAAGACGAAGATTCTGGAGGCAAGGGGACGGAAACCATTCCGTGCGATTTTTCGGCGGAGTCGTTCGAGGTAGGATTCAATTATCGTTTCCTCGAAGAAGCTATAAAGAACATTACTACCGATGATGATCCCGATTTGAATGTGCGCATGACGTTCTCAACGCCTATCCGCGCTGTACTCATCACGCCAGGTACAGATGCCGACGATCTCCTGATGCTTGTGATGCCTGTTAAGATCTGACGCCCACCGATGGTAATCCGCTCAATAGCGGTGTCGCAAATGCGAAATCATGAGCGAACGCTTCTTGCATGTGCACAACACGTGAATGTGCTAACCGGACCTAACGGATCGGGTAAGACGACGCTGCTCGAAGCGATTAGCATGGCCGCAATTGCACGCAGTTTCGTTCAGGTCGGAGATTCCTCTCTTGTTCAATTCGGCACCGATGGATTTACTGTTGTGATTGAAGCCGAACGCGACTTACATGCGCCCTACAAGGTGTCGGTAAGGGTCCAGGAAGGGGCTCGGAAGCGCATCGAAGGAAGTCTCGGTACAAGCCTTACGCCGCGCGACATCATCGGCTCGCTGCCAGTGGTGGCGCTTTCACCCGATCACAAGAGCATTACGTTCGGAGCACCATCGGAGCGACGTGCATTTCTTGATTCTGTGATGGCACAGTCGAGTACGCGATTCACGGATTTACTGTACGATTTGAGGCGAATTCTAAAGCAACGGAATGCCCTTTTGGGCAGTGGAACTATAGTTGGAATCGGTGACGCAGATTTGCAAGTATGGACCTCGGCATTCGTCAAGTGCAGCGCGGAGATTATCCACCGTCGGGCGCGGTTTATAGACGAATTGGCGCCTCGGGTTCAGCGCACATACGCTGCCGTTTCGGGTGATGCAGAACGAATTGAAATCAGTTATGAACCAGATAGTCTGGCAGGAACACTCGACCCAGCCTCCGCATCTGTTGAGGTAATAGCAGAGGCACTTCACGAAGTAGCGCGTGCAGCGATGCCGCGCGAATTGGCGAGAGGGAGTACGTGTTTTGGTGCCCAGCGAGACGAGATGGTGTTACGACTGAATGGGGGACTCGCCCGTGAGACAGCATCGCAAGGTCAGCATAAGTCGCTGCTTGTTGCGCTGAAGCTTGCCGAGTGTGAGATCCTTCTCGACAAAACAAATGAACGTCCAGTGGTTCTGCTGGACGACGTGTTTAGCGAATTAGACCGTGCACGATGTGCACATGTGATGGAGCTTGTGTTGGCAATGGGGATGCAGTGTTTTGTAACGACGACCGATGGAGAGGCAATAGCGATGCTCGTTCCTGAAGGCACGGACATGCGCCTTGTCACACTTTCCAACGGATGTGTGGTTACGAGAGAGGCTGCATGATGCACTCGCTGGGTGATCTGTTGAAGGATGTTGTGCAGAGGTTTCGTTTAACCGACGAACTGCAAAAATCGAGACTGCCGCGTTATTGGGCAGAGGTTGTAGGCGAGCGTGTGGCTAGCCTTACCGAAGTACGGTCATTTGAAAACGGTATCCTGCGCATTCATGTGCATGAAGCCCCATGGCGCAATGAACTCATGCTGCGCCGCGAAGAATTACGTTCACAACTCAATGCCCGCATGGGCTCGGAACTCATACGAGAGATCGTTCTGCGTTAACGAGCTGGGCTTACAAGGAGAAGCGATGTCAGACATTATTGAAGAAGTAGCAGTGCGACCAGGGTATAGCGAAGACAGTATCAAGGTTCTCGAAGGACTCGAAGCCGTACGGCTACGTCCGGCCATGTACATTGGCGATGTTGGCGACCGTGGTCTCCACCACCTGGTGCAGGAAGTTGTTGACAACTCAATTGATGAAGTGCTTGCTGGGTACTGTACGAACATCGAGGTGACGATTCACTCTGATGGGTCGGTATCTGTGCAGGATGATGGACGTGGTATTCCCGTCGGACCTCACCCTGTAAAGAAGATTTCGACTCTTGAAGTGGTAATGTGTACACTTCATGCGGGCGGCAAGTTTGATAAAAACACTTATAAAGTGTCCGGCGGACTTCACGGCGTCGGCGTGTCGTGCGTTAACGCATTGTCGTCGGTACTACTCGTTACCATCGAGCGTGAGGGCAAGATCTGGCAGCAGACGTACAATGCCGGTGCACCTGTAACAGCAGTGACCGAAGTTGGCACCTCGAAGAAGACGGGTACAAACGTCCGCTTCTACCCAGATGCAACCATCTTCAAGACCGTCGAATTCCGTTACGAGAAGATCTCCGATCGTTTACGTGAGTTAGCGTTTCTAAACCCTGACGTTACGATTACGCTATACGACGAGCGTGATGGGATGAAAGACGTGTTTGCGTTCCGTGGTGGTCTCGTGGACTTCGTCCGTTATGTCGACGCCAATGCAACGCCCATTACGAAGCCAATTTTCATTACTGGCACTCAGAAGAACGAGCAGGATGTTGAAACGCAAGTGGAAATATGTTTCGAATACAACAACGGCTTCTCCGAGACGCTGCTATCGTATGTAAATAACATTAACACGGTCGAAGGCGGAACGCACGTGTCGGGTTATCGCTCTGCGTTAACGCGCACGTTGAACGCGTACGCTGCAGCAAACAACATGCTGAAGAAAGACACAAACCTTACGGGTGAGGACTTCCGTGAAGGCCTTACTTGTATCATTAGTGTCAAGGTTGCAGAACCACAATTCGAAGGACAAACAAAGACGAAGCTTGGCAACAGCGAGACCGAGAGCATCGTGAAGTCCGTGATGAACGAAGAGTTTGGTAAGTACCTCGATGCCACTCCTTCTGCTGCAAAGCACATCATCGATAAAGCTATGAACGCCTTCGAAGCCCGCATGGCTGCTCGCAAGGCAAAGGATCTTATTCGTCGCAAGAGTGCACTTGAAGGCGCTACGCTTCCGGGTAAACTTGCCGACTGTTCGCTGCGCACTCCCGAAGACACAGAAATTTATCTCGTAGAAGGTGACTCTGCAGGTGGCACTGCTAAGCAGGGACGTGATCGTAGGTTCCAGGCAATCCTGCCATTACGCGGCAAGATTCTAAACGTTCACAAAGCGCGTCTGCACAAGGTGCTCGAAAACGAAGAAGTCCGCACAATCCTCACTGCCATCGGTGCTGGCTTCGGTGACGACTTCGATTCGTCGAAGGCGCGCTACGGCAAGATTATTCTCATGGCCGACGCTGATATCGATGGGTCGCACATTCGCACGTTGCTGTTGACGTTGTTCTTCAAACACATGCTGCAACTCATCAACGACGGCAAGCTGTACATAGCTCAACCGCCGTTGTACAAACTCAAAAAGGGTAAGCAAGAATTCTATGCATTCAACGATCAGGAACGCGATGAAGTAATTGCGCGCTTCAGGCGTGAGAAAGCCGAGAAGAAGGCCGCCAAGAACCCGACACCAGAAGTGGTCGTAGGCGAAGAGCCCGAAATTGTAGAGGAAGGTGCTACGGCAGACGGCATCGTCATTAGTCGCTTCAAGGGTCTCGGGGAAATGAACCCCGAGCAATTGTGGTCAACGACCATGAATCCGGAAACCCGTACACTCCTGCAGGTCACAATCGAAAACGCCGCAGAAGCAACGCACGTGTTTGAGACTCTAATGGGTGAAAACGTCGAGCCGCGCCGCGAGTTCATCGAACGCAACGCTCAGTATGTGAAAAACCTAGACATTTAAAAGTCATAGCCCACTGCCTGCGCGTTTCGTGCAGGCAGCCCCTTGCTAAGAACGTTTATGCATCGCAGACCTCACGACGAACAAGTACCAGGCGTTTGCATTCCGCCTACCGTCTTCCGTTTTGTACGCGAAGAAAATCCTCTTTTCGACAATGAGAGTAAAATTCTCCGTTCTGAACTTGCCAAGTATGAGGCGAAGCGCGTTGAGCAATTACTACGCGAAGCCGTCGGTAAAAGAGAGCTAACTACTACCGAGAGAGAGGTTGTCGATGCACTCCTAGGCAACGAGCTCATCAATGACGCGCCAACGGCCGAAGAGGACAAAGAGGAAGCGCGTGATAAGAAAGCGAAAGACTCGCTTGGCTCACGACTAGCAGATAGGGTTGCTTGGATTGGTGGTAGTTGGGGCTTCATTGCGATATACATGTGCTTCATCGGTGTTTGGGTCGTGGCGAACACCTTGATGTTTACATTCGACAAGTATCCGTTTACATTCCTGAACCTCATCCTCTCTTGCCTGGCTGCACTACAGGCGCCCATTATTCTGATGAGCCAGAATCGGCAGGAAGCAAAGGATCGCGCGCGCGCAAAGAACGACTACAAGGTCAACCTGAAGGCCGAAATCGAAGTCCAGCTCCTGACAGAAAAGTTAGACCACCTTACGATCATGCTGCTGACCGAGAAGACAGGGCATTCAACGAAGTCCGGCTGACCCGCTTCACCGGGCTACCATAAAAGGTACAGTGCGTGACCAAGTAGGTGTATTGACATTCAGTATGTATGCGCCTGAAGGTATAGCACGCATAGGTACATGATGTCGCCCCGCTGATACTTCCATGGTTTGAGAAATGACAATGCGGCCTGCCAAGTCGTACATGCTAATGTGAACGTTGCCTGCTTGGGTCGTCGTGACCTCTAATGACGGAGCGTCGGTTGAACCTACAACGATTGATGCTGCTGGTGAATGCTCTTCATTTACACCGACAGTAACCTCAGTCATGCGGAACAGCACCATATCACCCCCACCTGATGAGGCGTCCGATGCAAGTCCGAAAATAGAAGTACCTCCTGCGGGCATCAAACGCACGACGCTCTGCGTACCGGTGTTGCCGTTGAGGTCCAGACGCATAACGCCTTGTGTGCCGAAGGACTCCACGACTTGACCGTTAGAAGTAAGTTTGCCGATTGCTGAAAGGCCGGAGCCTTCAGTCCACGAGCCGCCAACCATAATTGAGCCGTCGGGCATAATACATCCACCCAAACCAGACACGTCTACGGTGCCTGAACCGAATCGGGCAACGCCTGCAGTACCGAAGGTCGAGTCTCGGCGTAACCGAGCTGTGTCTATACGAACGACCTGCATCATCGACAAGGGGCTTGCCCCTGTATTCGTGCCGATTATTACAACCTTGCCGTCTGATTGTTGTAGCATTGAGAAAGTCTTGCCTGGTAGGAAGGTTGCATCAGCAAGTCCCTCGGCATCACGTAACACCGTGCCAGCACTGTCTATCCGAGCTATATAGTATTGCTCAGATCCACTAGCCTTTTGGTAGCAAAACGCGACAATGAGCTGGTTCCGACCCTGTAGAAGGGAACCGATGTATGTCCCGTTGACTGACCCAATCTGTAGTGTGCCATTAGTTCCGAAAGTAGAATCGAGGGAGCCGTTTGGCATTAGGCGCATTAGACCGAGTGCGTTTCGGCCACCATTGATATTCCCTCTGGAAAAGCCAACAACGACGATACGGCCATCGGCAAGCAGGTGTACGCCATGAAGGGAACCACCCGACGTTGGGTCGAATCGCTTGAAGAACGTCCCATTGTTGGCGAATGTCGTATCGATACTGCCATTGGCGTTGAAACGATAAACTCCAGGAGTGATACCGCTACCGGAATTGCTTGCCCAGTAGACACCCGCTACAACGATCTTGCCATCAGGTTGGATTGCCCAATCATTAGCGTAAGAACGTAACGTGGATCGATACTCCACCTTGCCGCCCACACCAAACGTGGTGACGGGTGTTCCATCCGTCTCAACCTTTGCCATGGAGATTTGTCCGCCATTATCGGAAAGGGATGTCGTGCCGCCAACCAGTATAGTCCCGTCTGCCAAAGACGTCAACAACATAGGCTGATCATTAGAGGAGCCAGCGAAGCCGAATATGCGCTTACCGTTCAGACCAAAATTTGGGTCGAGGCTGTAAGAGGTGGTTACTTGGGCAGTGGAGACCGAAAGGTTCGCAGCTACAAGTGCGATACATAGAAACAGTTGGCGCATTGGAAACCTAATAATGTTGTGGGCGAATTTAGTCAAGAAAAAGCCCGACCACTGCGAAGCGATCGGGCTTTTTCTTTACATGCTTGGTTACTTGAGCGGGTTTCGACCTTGGATCAGGCGGATGAGCAGAAGGCCAACGGCGAGAATGAGCAGTAGGTGGATGTACCAACCAACTGAACTAAAGCCGATGAATCCAATTGCCCAAAGAACAATAAGTACGATGAATATGGTCCACAACATGGCGTTCTCCTAGATGATGTGTAGTTAGACTATTTGTTCTTGTTGGGTGCGAGTTTCACACCATCGGCTGCGCCATCTACTGGTTGGGGCTGGAAGTTTCTGTTCTTATCCCAGAAATTGTTCCGCGTGTTTTCTGCATCCATGATTGAGTCGAAACGGCGACGCTTGATAACGTATACTTCGCGGTCGCTGCCCTTTAGGTCGACGTACCAAATACGCATTGTGTCACGCACAGCAGTAATGCCGGAAATGCGCTGGCGGATCTGAACCTTGGCTTTGCCCTTGGACTTGTTGTATTCTGTTTCGAGCGAGTCGAGGTACAAGTTCATACGGTCCATGCGTGCGTCAACGTCTGCGTAATAAGCGTCGCGTTCGGCATCTAGTGCCGCTTTTGCACGATCTGCAGCAGCGTCAATCGAGTCTTTAGATGCGTCGATTTTATCATCATAGGTCTTGTCTGCTTCTGTCTTGTTGCATGCTGCGAAAGCAACAACAGCCAGTCCGGCTAGAAAAATGGCTCTAAACTTCATCGCGGTCTCCCTAACGTGTGAATTATGTGAACATCGTCCCCTGGAACGGGCGGATGTACTCGCGAGGTGGAAACCGTGTTCCCTAAATAATGAGGCCTGTCAAACCGACCCAGTGGGGTGTTTGACAGGCCTCAAAAAATGTTGGTCGGTAGACCTAGTAGCGGTAGTAGTCGGGCTTGTACGGACCTTTGACGCTGACGCCGATATAGTCGGCTTGCTTCTTGTTCAGGACTTCCAGCTCGACGCCGATTTTACCCAGGTGGAGGCGCGCAACCTTCTCGTCGAGGTGCTTCGGAAGTACATACACCTCGTTGACGTAGCGCTCACGGTGCAGATACAACTCAAGTTGGGCCAGTACCTGGTTCGTGAATGAGTTTGACATAACAAACGAGGGGTGACCCATGGCGCAGCCAAGGTTGACGAGACGACCTTCTGCAAGTACGATGATGTCCTTCTTGCCGACCGTATAAATGTCCACTTGTGGCTTCACTTCAATGCGGCTCTTGCCGTGATGCTTCGTCAGCCACGCCATATCGATTTCGTTGTCGAAGTGTCCGATGTTGCACACAATCGCGTTGTGTTTCATCGCCTTGAAGTGCTTCTCACCAATGATGTCGCAGTTACCAGTCGCCGTAACAATGATGTCCGCTTCCTTCGCAGCGGCGAGCATCGGCTTTACTTCGAAGCCGTCCATTGCCGCCTGCAAAGCACAAATCGGATCGATTTCCGTTACAATTACACGCACACCAGCCCCACGCAGCGACGCTGCAGACCCCTTACCGACATCGCCATAGCCAGCGACGACGGCGATTTTACCCGCCATCATTACGTCTGTTGCACGACGGATTGCGTCGACGAGCGATTCTTTGCAGCCGTACTTGTTATCGAACTTTGACTTCGTAACCGAGTCGTTTACATTGATTGCAGGAACTGGAAGCGAGCCATTCTTCATGCGCTCGTAAAGGCGATGTACACCGGTGGTTGTCTCTTCTGAGATGCCCCCAAGGCCTTTGACTAACTGCGGGAATTCGTCGAGCACCATGTTTGTGAGATCGCCGCCGTCATCGAGAATCATGTTCAGTTGCTTGCGATCCTTACCGAACCATAGTGTCTGCTCGATGCACCACGCAAACTCTTCTTCATTCATACCCTTCCATGCAAACACAGGCACACCCGCTACAGCAATGGCTGCCGCCGCGTGGTCTTGTGTAGAAAAGATGTTGCATGATGACCATGTTACATCAGCACCAAGGTCAACAAGCGTTTCGATTAGCACAGCCGTTTGAATGGTCATGTGCAAGCAACCCGCAACACGAGCACCTTTAAGGGGCTTCTTGCCTTTGAATTCCTGACGCAATGACATCAGGCCCGGCATTTCTGCTTCGGCAAGGCGAATTTCTTTACGACCCCATTCGGCGAGCTCAAGATTTGCTACGCAGTACTGACCTGACTTGTGTGCGAACTGACCTTTCCCTACACGCTTTGGTAAAGGACGTGTCTTGACGGTCGGGGTAGGTGCTGACGCTTGCGCAGCGCCGTTTTTAGACACACCGTTCGTTGCTACGCCGTTCTTGTTTGCAGCGCCGTTCGTGTTGCCGCTTTTCGCGACTTTCTTTTTCGTCTTCTTAGAGGCGAGTTTTTTTGTGGCTGTGGCCATTGCTTCTCCGTTATGCGAATTTTGATTTGAATGTGTTGACTAGTTCGAGCTGCTCCCACGGAAACTCTGGACGTCCGAAGTGGCCGTACGCAGCTGTTGGACGATAGATAGGCCGGCGTAGGTCGAGGCGCTTGATTATGCCGGCTGGTGTAAGATCAATTTCTTTAGCAATGTAGGTGTTCAGTTCCGTGTCAGGTACTGTGCCCGTACCATGTGTATCAACGTGAATAGACACTGGGTCGGCAACGCCAATAGCATACGCAACCTGAATCGTGCATTCTGATGCAACGCCCGCAGCAACAATGTTCTTGGCGATGTGGCGCGCGGCATAAGCAGCAGAGCGATCAACTTTCGTTGGGTCCTTACCCGAGAATGCGCCGCCACCATGCGGAGCACGTCCGCCGTATGTGTCTACGATAATCTTGCGTCCAGTAAGCCCCGTATCGCCATGCGGGCCCCCTATCTCAAAGATGCCAGTGGGGTTCACGTGGTACTTCGTCTCAGATGTGATGAGATGCTCAGGGATGACTTTCTTGATCACGTGTTCGATGACGTCTTCGCGAATCTTCTTTTGTCCGTCTGGCATACGATCATGCTGTGTCGATACGACGACGGTATCTACGCGAACGATCTCACCGTTGTCGCCGTAGACTACAGACACTTGGGCTTTTGCATCCGGACGCAAGTAGGGCATGAGTGATGCTTCGTTCTTGCGGATGTATGACAGGCGCTTCATAAGCTCGTGTGAGTAGTGTAACGCAGCCGGCATATACACGTCGGTTTCCTTGGTGGCATATCCGAACATCATGCCCTGATCGCCCGCACCACCAGTGTCAACACCTTCGGCAATGTGTGGGCTCTGACGGTTGATGACATTGATAACTGCGCAGGAGTCGGCATCGAAGCGATACTCTGCGCGCGTGTACCCGATATCGCGAATTACACCGCGAACCAACTCAGGTAAATCGATGTACGTTGTTGTTGTGATTTCGCCACCGACCAGGATCATGCCTGTGGCTGCAAAACATTCACACGCAACGCGACCCATGGGGTCTGCTGCAAGAACGCGATCGAGTACCGCGTCGGATACCTGGTCGCAAATTTTATCCGGATGACCTTCGCTAACAGACTCAGACGTGAAGATATAACTGCTCATGGGTTCTATTGACTTAGACGGACGACGCTGGCGTCGCCGATGTTGATGGATGCAAAACGTCCGCTGACTTCGGCGTTCTCGCCGATGATGGATTGATCGAGAGTAATGTCGCTGACTGTGGCATTGTCGGAGATAATGCTGTCGCGTACAATGCTGTTGCGCACAACGGCGCCCTTCGACACAGACGCATACGGGCCTATTACTGAATGTTCGACAATAGCCGTAGGATCGAGATGTACCGGCGGTACAAGCACACACCCTTTAGGTGAGAGCACGCTGCTCTGACGCTTCGTGAGTAGGAATCGATTTGTTTCGAGAAGTGTTTCGGGCTTGCCGCAATCGTGCCAGCCTTCGACAGTAAACGTTGTAAATTTTTCTCCGTGGTCGACCATCAGTTGCAATGCATCGGTAAGCTGGTATTCGTTCTTCGAGCGCATGTCATTGTTGATGAGTTCATCCAACGCCGTTCGCAACACTGTAGGATTCTTGATGTAGTAGAGTCCGACGAGGGCATTGTGAGAGAGAGGTACATCGGGCTTCTCCACCAGGCGCGTTACGAATCCGCCATCAGTAATCACAACACCAAAGCGACGCGGGTCTTCGACGTGCTTCACGCCTAACGAAGAAAACGCCGACGTCTCCAGTCCGGAGAGATCGACGTCAAATACAGTGTCGCCAAGAATAATTAGCGCAGGCTCTTCGCCAAGTGTTTCACGAGCGGTCCATATGGCGTGTCCGAGCCCAAGCATCTCCTCCTGCACAACGAAGGTGCAGTCGAGTGTATAGTTACTTCGAACATAGTCTTCAACGAGCTCACCCTTGTAACCGGTGATGATAGTTGCAGAGTTTACGTTCTGGGCAACTAGGGTGTCCAGAATATGGCCCAGTATGGGCTTGCCTGCAACATTAACCAGAACCTTGGGGAGCGTAAATGTGTGCGGTCGAAGACGTGTACCGATACCTGCTACGGGGATGATGGCGCGCATGAACTTGCAATTTACGACGCTTTACTACTGCAGACGGACCTTTTGTCCGGTGCGGACCGCATCCGACGTGCGCAACGACGGATTCTTGCGTCGAAGTGTCTCTACCGACACACCAAACTTGTCGGCGATATCGGAGACAGTATCGCCACGTCGCACCTTGTAGGTCTTGGGAAGCTTCTTGGCTGTACTCGAAGCATCACTGCCTTTCGAGGATGTTTGAGCACCGTACACCTTCAGCTTCGTACTCGCGAACACCGTTGTGCCCTCTACAACATCGCTGTTCCAGCGACGCAGGTCACCTTCGTCAACGCCGTACAGCGCTGAGATCGAGCCTAGGCTTTCGCCTGTTTTGACCTTGTGGACAAGGGGCTTGCCAGAGGGGGCGATACGTGTAATGGTTGCGACTTCGCTCTTCGATAGTGAAGTCTCAATCGTAAGCTTCTTGCCGGCTTTAATTGGTGCCTTCTTCTTGAGGCTATTCAGCTCGCGGATACGATCCATTGACGTACCGTACAGCGAGGCAATCGATGCCAGAGATTCGCCGCGTGTTACTGTGTGGGAAACGTTTCGTGCCACGCGAATGCGCTCAATCGATGCTGCCATTGTTGTAAGATCGGCTTGATCGGTGCGGGCAACGATGAGCGTATCGCCGACATGGACGCTCTCTTTGTCGTACGGCAGATTATTCCAGTTGCGAAGGTCTGTTATGCGTACACCATAGCGTTGCGAAACGGTGTAGAGGTTGTCGCCACTTCCAACAATGTGTGTCGATACACCAGACCGCGCAATTGCGGCTTGTGTATTTGTTGCCGTTGCCGGCACCACTGCTGCGGGCGAAACGGTCTGTGTAGGCGGGACTGCTACCAGGCTGTTGGAAGACGATCCGCCGACCGGAATGCGAAGCGAGGCGCCCCTTCGAACCTTTGCCTTATATCCTTTGAGTCCGTTTACGCTGGCGACATCTGCTGCGCTCACGTTATAGCGCCGCGCAATGCTCGCCAGTGTTTCGCCACGCGACACGACGTGGTTCATCCATGGACGTTTTTCATCGTCAGTTAGAGCTGCGAACCGCTGCGTTGTAAGACCCACTGTACCCTTGGGTACCTTGAGTGCATAGCGCACGTTCGGTGGAGTGCATGTGCGCACAAGCTCTGGGTTCAGTGCGCGAAGAGAATCGGTTGTAATTCCAGCGCAGGTCGCCAATGCTGCAAGGTTCACAGGCTCTGCGACAGTGAAGGTCTCGTATTCGTACGTTGGATGGAATTGCAATGAGTCGTCAGGGAAGCCATACTGCGTACGGTTCATCGCTACGATTGCCGTTGCGATGTAGAGTGGTACGTAGTGCCGCGTTTCTCGAGGGAGCTTTTCTCTGATATCCCAGAACGATCCCTTTTCAACGCCCGCCTTGCGCATGCTTCGACGTACGCCGCCTGCGCCGCAGTTGTAAGCCGCTAGTGCTAGGTGCCAATCACCGAGTTCACCATAGAGATCCTTCAGGAAGTTCATTGCAGCACGCGTTGCCTTCTCAGGATCGCGGCGTTCGTCCTTCCAGAACGTGACATCAAGCTCATACTGTTCGCCGGTGGGCTGTATGAATTGCCACATGCCTACAGCCTTGGCCCAAGACACTGCATTTGGGTTCAGTGCAGACTCGATCATGGCCAGGTGAACGATTTCCTCTGGCATGTTCTCTTCCTTGGCAACGCGCTTGAGCATGCCAAACCAACGCCCGCTACGCTCGAGACAGCGTTTCATGAACGGACGTCCCTTGCCTGAGGTCAGAAAAGCGATGTTCTTCTGTACTGGCTCATTAAAGGGCAGGGGAATAGTCGTGGCTGGCTGATTCTCTGGGGCTGCTGGCGCGGGGATAAGAATGGGCTCGACCTTCGTACGAGCAGATTCAACTTCTTGGAAAAGACGCTGCCGAAGGATGAAAACTGATGAGTTCTCACCGAGGTTGTCAATGCTCTGAACGTACGATTCGTAGTCTTCTATTATGGACTGCGCCAAGTCGGTGAAGTCGGTGTTTTCCTCGATACGCGGAAATGTTGCGAGTTCGTTGAGGATGACAATTGAAAGCTCGAACTGAGTGGCTGCTGCTGCGGTGTCCTTCTGTTCGAGGAAGGTGAGAGCCTTGAGATAGAGCTGACGAGCGCGTTCAAGACGATTAACCACGTCGTCGGTCCACTTGCCAGCAGACAGTGACGAAACCTCGTCGAGGTCAGAAAATTCATCCGGAAACACTGGCTTGGACGGGGTGCGCCCGAGCGTGTTTGCAGGCTCTGTGCGAGTCGGCGTCTGCGCCGACGAAAGAGAAGAACACAACACCACCAGTGCCAGTAGACAGCACCATGGGCGAAGGTAAATCCTGACGACCTTTTCGGCCATGGGACCTCCCGCTTGATTGGTGTGAAGAAGAAGCGACAATATACGGCCGGGAAGTCTTAGACCCCAAACGAAAGGGCATATTGTCCGCACGACGCAAGTGCATCATCTGCGAGGAGTTAGGGCTCGTGTAGGCTACCGAATTACCAGGTTCCGAACAATCGACACAGTACCCATGCCGAACCGTAGCATGTACATACCACGCGGTATAGATGACACATCTACTACGAATGACATTGCCTCGGGTGCATTCGACACGAGCGCACTAAGATCCATGACCTCTGCGCCAACTGTAGAATACAGCGAAAGCCTCAGCGGCTGCTTCGCGAGCGGAATAACACTCGGACTGCAAGCTCTGACAACTCTGATGTTCGCATAAGCATCCGCAGGATTCGGATACACGCTAACAGATAGATGCGGCCGATTGTTCGGGTTGTCTTCCTTCACATCCGATACAACGTCTTCATCTACAACGGTATGCGTGTAGATGTGATTGCCCGTGAACTTCTTAAACCATTCCAGTCGGATTAGCACGAGTACGCTGTTCGTGTCTCCTCCGCTGTTCGTTCCATGAAGAATCGTGAAGTGAAAGTCAGCGATCGTATCACCACGACTACGCTTGTTGTCTGGAACGATACGAAGTCCGGTGTACCTCCACTCGAGATCGGCACGGTCCGAAAGGACGGTGTAGTCGCCCAAGTAAAGTTGGTCGGTCTTGTAGCGGAACGTCGCTTCTGCAAAACCTATGTCATCGTCAAGGTCAGAATCCAGAATGAGCAGATACCTAATCGTGTTAGGAATGAGACCCACGCTGCGCTTCGATCGCAGACGGATCGTATCGGGCGGTACATAGGGGCCAATCGAAGCGGTGACTGGCACGGCTACAGTATCACGCTCGCCCGTAATGACGTTGTCGCCGATGGCCAGTAGAATGTCCGCAACGTCTGTGGTATCGCCATTGGGCGTATACACCACGCGCACCTGCGTCGATTGCTTGGCCTCGAGCAAGAGTGGCAGATCGCCCGACTCGATGCGCAGCAACGGGTTGTTGCCAACAAAGGCGATTGACAGAACACGCATTGCCAGTGTATCGAAGTTCACGAGTGAGAATAGTCCGTCAGCGGACAGGTTCGCACGTTCGGCCACGATGTTCAGTTTGTCTGGTACCGCAGCCAGGCCAGTCGGTTGCTGGGCTGACGTTACTGTGTACACCAGTAAGATCAGTGCGGTCGAAAGAATAATCCGTGCGTTAGGGCGCATTGTGTACTCCATCGCTTTGGAGGGTATCCTGGGAAGGGGCTCTGCGTTTCAGGTAGACATTAACCGTGGATGCAGTTGTAAAGACGAGCCACAGCCGCGCGCCGAAGAAGGGATCAAGCGGAGACAAATCGGCTAATGCCTCGAACGAGTTGAAAGCGTACGAAATCCCGATAATCACGACCCCGCCAATGAAGACTCCGAACAATGCGAGTTTCCATGAAACATCTAGCATGTGCGACACCGGATCCCACATCTTCGCGGCTCGCTCCATCCATATCACGAGGGGTATGCTAATACCATTCATGAGGACGAGATACAGAATAACACCCCACCAGGGTGTACCTGTCAAAAGGATCAACACAATTTGCGCAATGATTGCAGCGGCGCCGAGCGCAATAACACCCATCGTAGGCATAGGGCTTGTGTTGGTGCTTAAACGCGCGATTAACTTTCTCATGTCGGGACTTGCGGTGTGAGCTCTGTCACTTTCTTGCTGTCTCGCCACCGCGTCACAAGCACGGTAAACGCATCGATGAATATGAACACCGGCCACATCTGCATTACAGACCAATTGACGGTCGGGGCATCATTCCAAATAAGTGGCCCAACGAACAGGCCTCCAACAACAGTCAACAACAAAGCAATGGCGCCCATCAATGCAATTCCCCGTAGGCCCTCTTTCGTGGACTTTGCAAGGCCAGGTATCAATCCTTTCCAATCGTCGAAACGCCCAGCCGCTGCGTACAGCAACAAAGCCAGGGAGAAGTTCAATCCGACCACAAACAAAACATCCACCCAAAGCGCCTTCGATCCGAGTGGGCTAATGGCCACTTGGCCAACGAGTGCGAGGATCGCAACTATGAGGAGTAGGGGAGTGGACATAGCACAACTTAATTCAGAATCTCCTCTTCCGCCTCGTCCTGCCCGCTCTGGGGAGGCGCAATGTGTCTGAGCCCGTTGTTGGCATGGAGCATAGCCGCGCGTAGGCCAATCGCAGCTTCATAATGCGTTCGCGTTCCTGCAAGAATGTGCGGGAGTCGACATCGTAGGAATCGCGAACTGCGAAACGAAACAACTCGAGATCATTCTCAACTAGCCTAGTGCAGCTCAGGTATTTCGCAAGCGCGAATCGTAATCGAGCGGCGAACTCCGATGTGTTGACATGGAGAGGAATTACGGCGAGGATCTCGATATCGGTGGCAATCGCAGCATGTTGCCACAGAATACCATCGACGTAGGCAAGGACACCTTCAAGGAAGTCCTTCAACAACGCGTTGTCCTGCTCATCGAACAAATACGAACCGTTCGACAGACTTCCGAGGTTTACGTACACGCGGTGCTGTACCGACTCATCCGTTAGATCGGTCGTGCGCCATTGTGGACTTGGAGTCGAGAACTCCTCCTCCTCGTCTTCTTCCTCGTCGAACACGCAACCTCCAAAGTCGTTGGACGATCAAAATCGTTTAACGATGAAGTGCTGCGTGTCAGTCAAACTGTGACAGTCGTGCTGGCGCCGCGTTAGAACGGAATGCACCCCGCAATTAGTGACTGCGTCCTGCGATGAGGTTCAGGGCGCTACCGGCTTTGAACCAGCCAATTTGCTGTGCATTCATGGTGTGGCGCAGTTCAATGTTGTCTGAAGAATCGTCGGCATGACGCACGTGCGCGATGAGGGGCTCGCCCACAGCAATCTTGTGGATGTCGAGTGTGATACGATCATCCTCCTGGATGAGATCGTAGTCTGCACAGTCAACAAAGATCAGTGGCAGCATACCTTGCTTCTTGAGGTTGGTCTCATGAATGCGGGCGAAGCTCTTAACAATGATGGCTTTGCCGTTTAGAAATCGCGGCTCCATAGCAGCGTGTTCGCGTGAACTGCCTTCTCCGTAATTCTCATCGCCTACAACTACCCATGAAATGCCACGCGCTTTATAGTCACGAGCGGTAGCGGGCACTTCACCATAATCTTTTGTAAATACGTTTATCGTGCTGTTGGCCTTGTCGTTGGAGTAGTTAATAGCGCCGATGAACATGTTGTTGCTGATGTTGTCGAGGTGACCTCGAAATCGAAGCCACGGACCCGCCGCGCTAATGTGGTCTGTCGTGCACTTGCCCTTCACCTTCAACAGCACTGGCATGTTCTGATACTCAGTGGCAACGGGAGCACGAAACGGATCGAGCCTTTGCAACCGAGTGCTTACAGGATCGATGATCACATCCACGGCTGCTGCGTCGGCGCACGGAGCTATAAAGCCACTTGGATCGGGTACAAAACCTTCTTTAGGGAGCTCGAGGCCCGTAGGGGGCTGAAGCATTACACCGTCTATGGGCTCCTTCATGAAATTGACAGTGAGCTTGCCGGCAAGAACGAAGGCTGTGACCGTTTCCGGACTTGCCACGAAGGCATGTGTTTCCCTCATGCCGTCGTTACGCCCGGTAAAATTTCTATTAAACGAAGTTATGATGCTGTTTCTGTCGCCGGGTTGCACGTCGTGACGTTTCCATTGACCGATGCACGGACCGCATGCATTGGCTAACACTTGGGCGCCAATGCTTTCCATCTTCTGAAGTAGTCCGTCTCGCTCAATTGTTGCGCGTACTTGCTCTGAGCCTGGCGTAACAGTGAATTCGCTCTTCGCCCTGAGCCCATGCCTATGTGCGTAATCTGCAATCGATGCAACACGACTCATGTCTTCGTACGAGGAGTTTGTGCACGAACCAATGAGACCTACTCGAAGTTCTTCTGGCCAGTCGTGTGTCTTTACGGCTTCGATGAATGCCGACAACTCCATTGCACGATCGGGAGTGTAGGGTCCGTTGATGTGTGGCTCGAGAATATTCAAGTCGATCTCGATTACTTCATCGTAGTAAGCTGTAGGGTTTGCCTCGACTTCTGCATCCGCTCGCAGGTGTTCGGCTACGGCTTCTGCCATCGTTGCTACGTCGTCTCGATCTGTGCTGCGTAAGTAGCGTGACATCGATGCATCGAACGGGAAGAGCGACGTTGTCGCGCCAATTTCCGCACCCATATTACAGATCGTGCCTTTGCCTGTAGCTGAGAACGACGCAGCCCCTTCACCGAAATACTCTACGATCGAGCCAGTGCCGCCCTTTACAGTCAAGATGCCAGCAAGTTTTAAGATGACGTCTTTCGGACTTGTCCATCCACTCATCCTGCCGGTGAGTTTTACGCCAATGATCTTCGGCATTTGAAGTTCCCACGACATGCCGGCCATAACGTCTACCGCATCAGCACCACCTACACCAATTGCAATCATGCCTAGTCCGCCGGCGTTTGGTGTGTGCGAGTCGGTGCCGATCATCATGCCGCCAGGGAACGCATAGTTCTCGAGCACCACTTGGTGAATGATACCAGCGCCCGGCTTCCAAAAACCGATGCCATACTTCGCGGATACTGATGCAAGGAACTCAAAGACTTCCTTGTTCTCCACGAGCGATTGTTGCAGATCGGCGGCCGCGCCGTGTTCCGCGCGAATGAGGTGATCGCAATGCACTGTGCTCGGCACAGCAACTGTTGGAATGCCCGCGCTCATGAATTGCAGAAGAGCCATTTGTGCTGTGGCATCCTGCATGGCAACACGATCTGGGCGGAATTCAACGTAGCTGCGACCACGCTCACGGGGATGCTTTGGCATCACGTCCATGTGTGCATACAGAATCTTCTCTGTAAGCGTTAGCGACTTACCCAACACTGTACGCGCCTCTGCAATGCGAGCGCCCATGGTTGAATACAAAGTTCGGATCATGTTGATGTCGTATGTCATGGCGATGCTCCTGCCTATGGTCGTCGTGTAATTAGCATGTGTACGTTCGGGAGTCCTTCGAAGTCGGTGTCTTGTGTGTAGAGCGTTGCGTTGTGGGCAAGAGCAGTTGCGTACACGATGCTGTCGGCCATGGGCAATCGATACTGACGGCGCAATTCTGCAGCCTGTATAGCTCGATCTGCACCGAAGTCATCGACCTTGTGGCTGCGCATTATCGCAGCTGCTGCGAGCACATCGTCTGCGCCGCTCGTGCGTCCGACGGCAAGTGCAACTTCATAGATGCACACCGACGGCACAACAATAGCGCCTGATTCGATTGCCGGTTGAACAACAGCAACGACATACGAAGTGTCGCGAAAATATTCAAGCCACACTGCTGTATCGAGCACGATGTTGGACTTGGGCGTCATTGCAGCGCAACAGAGCTGTTGATGTTAAGCGTCATTGCTTGTCCCTGTCCACTTGGATGTCTTGACCCTTTAGAAAGCCCCTTGCCTGAGCCATGTCTAGTACGGGCGTTATTGTGAGCATACCGTTGTATTCCATGAAGGTAACCTGCTGGCCCGGCTTGAGCTTAAGGCGCTCGCGGATCTCCAGAGGGATTACGATCTGATACTTCGGGGATATGGTAACTACGTTCTTCATGTCGATCTTGCTTTTGGGTAACGGCATCCGATCGATGCAAATATAGTATAACGAGACGAGATCGATACAACGTTGCCTACGTTGTGGATATCGACACTACAGATATCAGCGTGATGAACACCACCAGCGTCATTCGCATGTGGCGCGTTCGCTAAGCGCGTTCGCTAAGCGCGCTCGCTCATCTCGAGCCACTTCTGTGTAACGTCATCGATCTTCTGTACGGTTCTCGTGAGCTCTTCGCCTAGCGACTGTAATGCGCGAAAGTCTCCCGACCCGGCACTGAGTTTCTCCTCGATCGCGGCTTTCTGCACTTCTAGATCGTGTAGCTGATTCTCGAGTTGCGTGATCTGTTTGCGCTCCTTGAAGCTAAGGGGCTTCGGCTGCGCCGAAGGGGTCGTCGACACCTCCGAAGGCTGAGACCGATCGGAGTCCCGAGTGTCGTTGCGCGCGAGGGAAGTGGTTTTGCCTGATGGACGTTCCTCAATTTTTGTGAGGTAGGCAGAGTAATTACCTGGGTATTCCTTAATACGACCGTTTGCTTCGAACGCCCAGATCGTATCGACGGTCTTATCGAGAAACGCACGGTCGTGCGACACGATTAACAGCACACCTTTAAAATGCTGCAGGTAGTCTTCGAGGGCTGTAAGCGTTACGATGTCGAAATCGTTTGTGGGCTCATCTAAGAAGAGCACGTTTGGGTTCGACATTAGAATGCGCAGGAGCCCAAGCCGGCGGCGCTCGCCACCGGACAGCGTATGCACGTAGGCATGTTGCTGCTTCGAGGAGTATCCGAATCTGTCGCAGAGCTCCTTGGCTGTTATGAAGCGGTCACGTCCAACGCCAACATCGATGAATTCTGCTACTTCGCGAACGTTCGCCAGTACCGTCTCGTTTTCTTTGAGGTCTTTAATTTCTTGAGCGAAGTATCCTATCGTTACAGTTTCGCCCAATGTAACGTATCCTTCGTCGGGCTTTGCAAGTCCGGCGAGCGTATTCAACAACGTCGATTTACCTGCGCCGTTCGGACCAATAATACCGATGCGGTCCAAGCCTTTAGCGCGATATGTAAACTTTTTGAATAGCGGATGTTTGCCGATGTGTTTGCTTATGTCAACAGCATCAATGACACGTCCGCCAAGAAAGCGATGTCCGAGTTGCATTTCTATGTCGCGGATGTCGGCCTTCGGAGGCTCGACCTGCATGCGGTGAATCCAATCGATGCGGCTCTTTTGCTTCGTGCGCCTTGCCTTAGCCCCCTTTTGAAGCCAGGCCAATTCGGAGCGCAGTTTGTTTCGCATGTGATCTGCAGTCGCGTCCTGTACCTCGATCATCGATTCCTTGCGCTCGAGGTAGGACTCGTAGCCGCCGGCGTAGGAGATAATGCGGAGCTGATCGAGTTCAAGGATTCGTGTGCAAACGGCGTCGAGGAAGTATCGGTCGTGGGTTACGAGGAGCAGTGCTTTTGAAGACTTCATCAGCTCGTCCTGCAGCCATTGCACCGAATCGGCATCGAGGTGGTTTGTGGGTTCATCGAGAATCAGCAGATCGGGTTCAGCCATAAGCGCACGAGCAATTGCAACGCGTTTGCGCTGTCCGCCGGACATTGTGTGAACATTGTCTTCCTGATTCTGAACGCCAAGCTTCCCAAGGTAGAGACTAGCGCGGATCTCAACTTCCCAATCCTCTAGATGTCCGTGTGATGGGTCGTAGGCTTTAGTGACCGCATGGATTGCAGTGTCATCGACATCAAACACAGGCAGCTGTGGCAGGTAGTCGAAGCGAGCTTCGCGGTTGAAAGCTACAATGCCGCTATCGGGTTCGTCGATACCAGCGACGATGCGTAGCAGCGACGTTTTACCGGCGCCGTTACGTCCAATGATGCCCACGCGTTCGCCATCCTGTATGCCGAACGAGATGTTATCGAAAAGGATTTTCTCGAAGTACGACTTCGAAAGCTCGGAAGCGGAGAAGATGGTCAGAGCCACAGCCCTTCATTGTTTTAAAGGACTTGCACGTCCATTCCGGGAGAGAATGATTCCCGGAATGAACGGCTTGTTTTTTTTAGGAGCGCACGCTGTCGGCGTACGACGGCTCAGAAAACTGCGATTCAGCAAGAGGTGTTGCTTCAGACAACTTGGCCTCTGCGAGCTTGCGTTGGAGGAAGGCTTTCGGAATGCGAACGACCTTCTTAACGAGACCCAGGCGTTCCAACATTCTGATGGAGAGACCCGTGATATCTACCTGATACCACTTCAACCCGTGGAATGCAGAGCTCGGGAATGCATGATGATTGTTGTGCCATCCTTCGCCAAGAGCGAGTAGGCCAATCACCCAATTGTTGCGACTCTGGTCAGTTGTTTTGAACATGCGGTTCCCCGCAATGTGGCAAACGGAGTTCACGCACCACGTGATGTGGCTTGTGATGAACAGGCGAATGAGACCGCCCCACAAGAGACCATGAAACGCACCAATCCAGCCACCACTCAATCCGCCGATGATGGCGGGAACGACGAGGCCAAATGCTGTCCAGAAGAGAAACGTCCGATCGAAGAACATTGTCATCTTGTCCTTCGTGTAACGATTGCCGTATTCCTCGCGGATCTGACCCATCTCGGGCGTCGTCATCTCAAGAATCCATTCGAAATGTGCAAACAAGAAGCCGCGCAGCGTCGGCGTATGCGGGTCTCCTTCTTGGTCAGACATGGCGTGATGCTTGGTGTGCGTAGCAGCCCAATTGACAACAGGACCTTGCATCGTCATAGAACCGAGGGCAAGTACAACAGCTCGCAGGGCAGGGTGCGCTTGGAACGCTTTGTGAACTACAAGTCGGTGGTAGCCGAACGTGACGCCGTATTGGGTTAGGATAGAGCCAACTATCACTAGAAGCATGTCCGTTGTTGTGAAGTCTCCAGTAACGAATAACCACGCGCCATAGATGGCGGCGAGAGCTGGTACAACAACCAGGAACAGGACGGGCAAATTTCCAACCTTGAACGCCGGAATGAATTGTGACATTAAGAGCTTCGTATTTCTAAAAAAAGGCATAACAATGGGGCCGCTCCTTGAGAAGCAGCCCCATTAAGCGGACATTACTTCTTTACGATGTCGAGTAGCTCGACTTCAAAAATGAGCATCTCGTTGGCACCAATGGTGCCCGGACGGCCTTGTTCGCCGTATGCGAGATTAGCTGGTACATAGAGCATGTACTTCGAACCGACATTCATGAGCTGTAGACCTTCAGTCCAACCGCGAATAACGCCGTTAAGCGGGAATTCGGCAGGTTCATTCCGATCGTACGAGCTGTCAAATACTTTGCCGTCCATGTGTGTTCCACGGTAGTGCACTTTTACAGTGCTCTCTGGGGATGGCTTCGGACCCTTGCCTTCTGTCATGACCATGTATTGCAGACCGCTTGGTGTAATCATAACACCACTTGCCTTTTTGTTTTTGGCAAGCCACTCTTCACTCTTCTTCTGGAATTCTGAGCCTTCTTTCACACGCGACTCTTCCATTGTTTTCTGAGCTTCTTCCTGCAGTGTCTGCATGGCTTTAGCTATTTGCTCTTCATTTAGAAGGCCTTTACCGGCCAACTTGTCCTGCATGCCAGCCAGAACCATCTGTAGGTTGACATCAAGTTTTTGCTGATCGAATGAATTTCCGATTTGCAGACCGATAGCATAGCTAAGCGTGTCTTTCTTATTCGTAGGCTTCATTTCGTTGACTTTAGGTTGGGCATTGCATGCTACTGAGACCACGGCAATCAATACCGCGACAAGAATCTTCATGTGAGTCACTGGTTAGTTAGAGGAATAGAGGAGATTGACAAGCGCCAAAGATACGGATTGGACGTTTGAGGCCCTTCAGGATTGCCGCGCAATCGCCCTAGCAACATTTTGTCCGTCGAGGGCGGCGCTTACGATGCCCCCTGCGTAGCCAGCCCCTTCGCCACAAGGGTGCAGGCCTGAGATAGCGGGGTGCTGAAGTGTCACAGGGTCGCGAGGGATGCGCACAGGCGAGCTGGTGCGCGATTCAACAGCTACGAGAACGGCCTCTTCGGTGAGGTATGAACGCATCATTTCACCGAAACGTCGGATTCCGAAGGCAAGGCGCTCGGCTACCATCGGGGGTAAAATCGTGCGCATGTCTACGCTGGCGTGGCCGGGTATGTAGGATGTATCTGGAATTGTGTTGCTGACTTTTCCAGTTAGAAAGTCGGTGAGACGCTGTGCCGGTGCACGCTGCGAACCATCACCGTTCGCCTCAAATGCAGCACGTTCGGTTGCGGCCTGGTACTCCATGGCGGCTAGAGGTCCTGCATGGGAGTATCCACGCCAATCGTCCGGCTCTATGGCGACAACAGTTCCGGCATTCGCAAAAGGTGAATCGCGGCGCGACATCGACATGCCGTTAATGACGATTTCGCCCGGTGATGTCGCCGATGGTACCATAAGGCCACCAGGACACATGCAGAACGAAAACACGCCACGTCCGTCGGCCTGGCATACAAGTGAGTACGCCGCCGCTGGCAAGAGTGGGTCGCTCGCAGACGCTTTGTATTGCACTTCATCGATTAACCGCTGAGGATGCTCGATACGTACACCAAGCGCAAACGGCTTTGCCTGCACTTCGATTCCGCGCCGCACACACAAACGAAAAATGTCACGGGCTGAATGTCCGGTCGCAAGAATCACATTACGCGCATGTACTTCTGTACCGTCGGCAAGTACAACCCCCGCAATGGTTGCTGCGGTTAGCACCGAAGTCTGTTCGTGCGGTGAGGGGTCACCGATGAATAGAAAGTCAACGACATGTGCATCGAAACGTACTTCGCCCCCGAAGCGAAGAATGGTCTCGCGGATGTTGCGTACCACTGCCCATAATTTGTTCGAGCCGATATGCGGGTGTGCATCGACGAGGATGTCTGACGACGCACCATGCTCAACAAGCAGACGGAGCACCTTTTCGATAGAGCCCCTTTTATGTGATCTCGTGTAGAGCTTGCCGTCGCTATACGTACCAGCACCGCCCTCACCGAAGCAGTAGTTTGAATGTGGGTCGACGATGCCAAACTGCTGTATTGCGCGCAAATCCTTGCGCCGTGCACGAACGTCCTTGCCACGTTCAATAACGATAGGCTTGATGCCATGCTCAATCAATTCGAGGGCAGCGAAATATCCTGCTGGCCCAGCACCGACAACGATGCAAGAAGGTGCGCTGCTTACGTCGCGTAATGCATCGAGCAGGGGGCTCTGCGCAGGGGGCTCTTCGTTCACGTAGACGTCGGCGACAATTCGCACCACAGCATATCGCGCTCGAGCATCGATACTTCGCCGTACAACCAAAACGCTTGAAATATCGTCGAGTGCAATGCCCGACTCCAGTGCTGCATATTCACGCAACGAAACAGGATCGGCAGCTTGAGCAGGAGTTAGAGCGAGATCGACACGAACATGCATTGTGCTAAGTTATAGGACGATGAAGGTTATAGGACGATGAAGCAGAACAAAGAGGACTTTTTCGAACGCGTCTACGATGTCGTGCGACGTATCCCCAAGGGGAAGGTCACGACATACGGTGCCATCGCAGAACTACTTGGAATGAAATCGTCCGCGCGCATGATTGGTTGGGCGTTGAATGGTGTTGCTCTGCGCGATCGCAATGACATTCCGTGCCATCGTGTCGTGAACCGCAACGGCGATCTATCCGGACGTATGCATTTCGAAACTCCGTTCCTTATGCGAGAACGACTGGAGTCAGAGGGTGTGAGCTTTATCGATGAACGTGTTGATCTGTCGAAACACTTGTGGGAGCCGATTTAGGCGCGGACGAGTAACGCCGCAATCTTTTCCGCAGCAAAACGCCCCGTTTCGGCAGCCCCATTCATGTACCCTCTGTGATCGTTACTGCAATGTTCGCCAGCAAAAAATAGGTGTCCCTCGGGTTTGCTTTCGCGGCCGTAGAAGTCGGTCCACTGCCCCGGACCGTAACTGGAGTAACTGGCTTTAATGAATGGCTGCTGTGGCCACTGCATGCGTTCTGTCTTACGTATCGGAGCACTTGCAGCAAGCGGCCACACATTCTTAACTTCGTTTAGAATCATGCGTACGGTCTCGTCCTTCGTCATGCCACCGATTACCCGATTCATACTGCCGCCACTGAAGAACGTTAGACCACCAGCCGTTTTGCCCTGCAAGGCTGTGTTGTCCCACGCTACCTGCATACGCAGGTCGGAGTACGCAAAGCCATTGTCTATCGAGTCGTGCCAGAACGGACGATCAAAACCGATGATGGTCTTGCCATTCTGGCCGTATCGCAGCTCGTTAATCATCTTGCGGCGAAGGGGCGGAAGATCAAGGGGCAAGTCGACGTTGCGAAGGATGGTCCACGGAAGAGCAAGCAACACAATGTCTGCCTCGGTCTCTACCGACGAAGAGTCTTTACGGAATGTGAGCACATAACGCGAGCCGCGTTTAGCGACCTGTTCGAGTTGATGTGACATGTGGATGTGATTGAAGATGCCAGCGGTAAGGTGACCGCATATCTGTTCGTTTCCGCCGCGAATCTTGTACCGTTCGTCGCTTGTTCCGTACTGATGAAACATGCCATCGCTTATGTCTGAGGATACAACTGAAAGGAAATTCAGAGCCGACTGCTCACCAAGCTCAAGGCCGTTCTCCGTTACAAATGCTACCTCTAGGAAGCTACGGAGCCAACCGTTAATACCTAAAGAGGTGAAGTATGCATCAAGCGACATGGTATCGAAGGCTTGCGCCGGACTCTCTCGCAGACTCTCATACGATGCGGGCATGATGCGTAGGTCGCGGTCAATGGCTTCGAGCAAAGGACCTATTTCGCGCACCACATCGGCTTCGGTGTATCGACGTCCTTCAAACCAGTAAACATCATTGTATTGAGTGAACGCATCTGTGCGAAAGTCGAGTAGCTCAAGATTGAACTCTTTGACTAGGCGAAGCATGTCTGTGTGCGCAGAATCGATAAACTCGCCGCCCAGCTCCGTCCATGTGCCCGGAGCAATGATGTTGCGAGCTGTCATCATCCGACCACCTGTGCGCGACGCTGCCTCGTATACTTCTGCATTAATGCCCTGCTTCTTCAGCAGCCAAGCAGCGTGGAGTCCAGCAACACCAGCACCAACAACAACAACCTTTGCTTTGCGCGATTCCGGTACGTCAGATGGACGTCCACAACCAGTTATCCATGACGGCACGAGTAAACCCGCACCTGCAAGAGCTCCGGTCTTCAGAATATCGCGACGCGAAATCGAGCCTTCAGACGAAGGCGATGCGACGAGTCTATCACGCGATGCGACGAGTCTGTCACGCGACGAGTCGTGCCCCTGGCGCGATGCGGTTCGGACTGCACGTCGCAGTAGAGATAGAAGGGGCGTCTTTGACATGGGGCAAATCTACTTCCGAAGTGGACATCACTTTATGCAGCGGCTGCTTCATAAAGCGGCTACTTCCGAAGAATCTTGAAGACTGTACGCCTGTTGCGTGCGCGATTATCTTCGGTGTCGTTGGGCGCAACTGGCATTGAGAAGCCGAAGGCGCGTGTACGTAAGGCATCGGCGTCAACCTTACGAGCAATGAGGGCATCGCGGACTGCTTCTGAGCGGGCTTGCGAGAGCGTCATGTTGAAGGCCTCGTCACCGATGTTGTCTGTGTGGCCTTGAACTTCAAGAACAATGCGAGGATTACGCGTCATGGCGTCTGCGATTTCGTCGAGTATTGGTGCCGAAGAGGCAGCAATTATGGCTTCGTTATATGCGAATAGAATCGCTCTTGTGAATTCGGTATTGCGGAAGTTCGTGTCCATCGGATTCTTCTCGTATCGCCCTCTAGCAATAAGCGTGTCTCGGCCAGGGACATTAACCGTGACGTCTACAACATGTAGGCCGTTGTATCTGGGTGGCACGTAGCGGACGAGATAGTAGTTGCGCAGACTTCGATAGATATCAACGAAGATCTCTTGTAAGTCCTTCTTAGAGTATGCACGATAGTACTTGCCACCGGTGTATAGCGAAAGTGCTTGCAGCGTTTCGTCATTCGCGTAGCCAAAGCCAATGCAGTACACAGAGATGTTGTTCTTAACGCCGAACTCAATAATGTCCTGCACTTTAGATGTCGAGGAGTTTTCGTCGCCGTCTGCAAATACGATTGCAACCTTGGGCTCGCTTATCGGAACGCTGTCGAGCGTATGCAGCGCTGTCATTATGCCGTCCATCGACGCAGAGAATAAGCCCTGCGTGCGCTGCGAATAATCTCGGTAGTTGCGCAAGATCTGTGCGCCGTCGCGCGTAAGCGGTGCAACAACAGTAGCTTCCTTGTGAAAGCCGGTAATTGAAATGAGATCACATGCACGCTTCATGCTCACGAACAGTTCAGTCCCTGTTTCTACTGCACTCTTCACGGGCTTCATCGATCCCGAGTAATCAAGTGCAAGTGCAATCCACGTAGGGATAGAGTCTTGTTCGCTGAATTCGCGAACAGTAAACTGTTCTACTACTGCATGTTGTTGAAAACGACCGGTGCCTAGGTGTTCTTCTAGCCGAGTGAAGTAGTTCGGTGCTACCGCCTTCGCATATGGTTGAGCCATGTGTGTGACGACGTTGCCCGTAGAATCGAGCACGCGCACGAACATGCGAATCGAGTCTGGGTACGAATAGTGCTCGAGCTTCCAGACATCCACCATTAGCTTACGGATGTCCACCGAATCGATGTGGCGTGTCTGCGTAAATCGAAACTGCTGCGTACGCTCAGCGCCCTCACGTAAGTCAAACTCTTGACCGAGTTTGTGTGCGCTCTTGCAAGCAAATGCCATAGCCGACACGGCAACAAATGCAAGTAGTACGTATCGGCTTGGAAGCATACGCGCAGCTTCTAGACGCGATGGACGCAAGGGGCGCAAGGGGCGCAAGGGGCGCAAGTGGCGCAAGGGGCGCAAGTGGCGCAAGGGGCGCAAGGGGCGCAAGGGGCGCAAAAGGCGCAAAAGGCGCAAAAGGGGCATGTTCAGTCGCGGAGTTTGATGCCAATGACCATTCCGTCGCCCAGCGGAACGAGTGCACTCTGAAGTTGTGGGTGCGTACTCATGCGTTCGTTGAACTCGCGAATAGCGATTACGTTTTGCGGCTCGAAGTCTGGTTCGGCATCGGCTACGTGACCCCATGCGAGGGCGTTGTCGCCAATGATGAGGCCCCCAACGCGGAGCATGGGCAGCACCAGATCGAGGTAGCGGACGTAATTGACTTTGTCGGCATCGATGAATACGGCGTCGAGGCGCGGTTCCCGTGCTAATGTCGCGATGGACAGGAGAGCGGGGCCACGCACCACGCGGATGACGCCGGCGAGTCCGGCTTCGTGTGCCTTCCGCTCTATAAACGCTGCAAACACCGGATCGATCTCGCAGGCTATGAGTTCGCCATCTTTCGGAAGTGCACGAGCCATTGCAATGGCAGAGTATCCAGCAAGCGAACCGATCTCTAACACTCGTCTTGCGCCAATGCCACGCAGCAACACCTGTAGAAAGGCAGTCTGTTCTGGAGCAATGGAGATCGGAGGTATGCCAGCAGCAAGAGACTCTGTTACAAGTGTGCGTAGAAAGTCATCTTCTGCTGAAAAATTCTCGACTACGTAATCGTTGAGTTCTTCGGTCAGTGCCGTAGACGATGTTGCCATGTTAATTCTGCCCGCTGATCTCGACGTTCACAATTACTTCCGCCACCCGATGCCCACGTTCACATTAACACCCTTCGTGTCAATGGTTCGAATAAAGGCTTCGAGGCCGATCATGGTAGAATCGAGCCGACGATAAAAACCTTCATCATAAAGGAGACCGTGAATGGTGCCCTTGCCGTGACGAATCTCAGACATCACGGCATTCAACTGACCTACAAGTGTGTCGGCATGAACAATAGCTCCGTTTGCCTTCGCAAGTGTGCCATCAACGCTGCTTACAGTCCTTGTGAGACTATCCAGAAGCCCCGAGAGCTTAGGCTCGTTCTTCGCAACTGCAGCGCGAATTTCATCGACGAGTGAACGCGTGTTTCGAATAGCGGCCTCGATATCGCCACGGTTGTTGTGCACGATGGCACGCATATCACCAATCAGTACCGCACCCTCACCTGTCATTGTCCGGATATCCTGCATGACCTTGCCATCTGCAAGCAGAGCAGTGATCGCGGCTGAGATTGTGTCGAGACGCATGATAAGATTCATTGCCGGACCGCTGACCTCACCGAGCAGCGTAACCAGTTGCGGAATATCCGCTGCAGCTTTACCAGGCATTTCCTTATTAAGATCGAACTGACCTGGCTCATTACCCGATGAAATCTCGACCTTCTTACCACCAGTGATTTCGAGCATGGTTACCAGCGCCGATGCATCCGGATGGAGATCGTTCACCTCGTCCAGCTCGGCCTCGACGAGGACAGTGCCATTGTCCCTTCGGACATCAAGTACCGAGCCCCTTTTAACCCCATCCACGACAACCGGGGATCCGGCTTCGACGCCACCGGAGTTCTCTAGGCGAATCTTTACAACCTTCTTTGTGACACTAAAGCTTACGCCCTTGCCCAGCATGATGCCACCAATAAGGAGCATAATGCCAACGATGCTTACAAGGCCAACCTTTATTTCAGTGCTGCGGGGTACTTCCACGTTGTTCGATCAAAAAGGGATCTCGTCGGATCTGCCGTGCTCGGATGATATTGACGTTGAGGCGGTTACCTCATGCTCTCCGTTGTCGGAAGCATGATCGGGTCGCTTGGCGTCAAGTAGCAACAGGTTGTCAGCGACGATTTCAGTGATGTATCGTTTGTTGCCTTCTCGGTCTTCGAATGTTCGACTTTGGATCTTACCCTCGACATACACGCGAGATCCACGTTTCACAAGTTTCTCGACGATATCTGCAAGACCGCGCCACGCTATAATGGTGTGCCAGTCTGTGTGTTCCTGGACGGCGCCGTCTTTGTCTTTCCATGTTTCCGACGTGGCTAGTCGGAATTGCGTGACCTTCACTCCACTTGGAGTAAAGTTTACTTCGGGATCCTTACCGGCGTTGCCGATAAGCATTACTTTGTTGAGGGTGCGCGACATTTATCACCTCTCGAATTACTTGTGTGAACAAAAATAGGGAATGAGCTAGTAGGACAAGTCACCATATTGCGCCATGGACTTCCTCTTCATCGACAACAAGAAAACCATTCGGTGGAATAGCACCGTGTTCCACGATCTTTCGCTTCCGATATCGGCGACGTCTTCGCCGAACGCATTCCACCTTCCTGCACCAACGTTCGAGCCATTTAGGGCGGATGGCTTCGTTGGTAGCGTCGAGGACGGAGGTCCATGTCGATGCGACGTAATTACAATAGCGCCTCATGGCAACGGTACTCACACTGAATGCATTGGACATGTTGCAGGCCGATCGTTTGTTCTGAGTGACTGTTTGCGAGACGTGCTCTTCATGGCACGCGTCGTGACAGTACCTCTGCACTTTTTTTCCGACGGCAGTTCCTGCATCCTCGACACCGACCTGAAGGACGCATGGGGGAAGGTGCAGGATGACTTAGGCAAGGGGCAGAAGGGGGCCTGGACACGCGAAGATCACGTTGACGCGCTCGTCATTCGCACGCTGCCAAACGACGTTGAAAAACGGACGCGAATGTGGTCCGGACAAAAACCGGCATACGTCGAGTTGGCTGCGATGCAGACCATCCACGAACGAGGGGTCAAGCATTTGCTGCTCGATCTGCCTTCAGTCGATCCTGAAGAAGACGGCGGTTTACTCGAAGCGCATAAAGTATTCTGGCAGTGGCCCCATGCACCGCGCAACGACAGAACCATAACCGAGTTGATCTACGTGGACGACGCAGTGCCTGATGGAGAATATCTACTCCATTTAGGTGTACCGTCGTTTGATGGCGATGCAGCACCGTCGCGGCCCTTGCTACATCCGATTCAAAACTGCGCCCTCGACGAAATGCCTCGGCACCAGATCGATGAACGAGATCTGAGTTATTCCGGGAGATAATGATTCCCGGAATGAGGTTGATTCCGGGAATCATTATCTCCCGGAATGGAGGGTTACGCTAGGCCGTACTCATCGATTTTGCGATAGAGCGTCCGCTCGCTCAACCCCAGCAGCGTTGCTGCTTCGCGGCGGTTGCCCTGAGAATTACGCAATGCTTCGACGATTGCCTGTCGTTCGAGATCGGCCACGTTCAGAGTCGGCAGTTCACTCATAGAACGTACTTCACGAACGGCTGAGGAAGATGTCTCGCGAATGCCCGCTGATGGTGCATCGCGTGGGACAATTGACGGAGGTGTGCCGTCGTGTTCTTGCGGTACAGACATGGCCAACAGGTGACGCAGCACGTTTTTTACATCCATAACATCGGCACTTAACTGGAGTAGCGCGCGATACATGGTGCTTATGTCTGCGTCGGTTGATGCAGGCTGGCGTGTGTCGGCAACTCGCACGATGGCGGTGACGGGTTCGGTGTTGGCGACCTCGACGTCGGGTAGATAGCGATGCACAATGTCGACTGTAATGCGAGTGCCACGCTCTAGCGTAACCATCGTTTCGACAACATTGCGCAACTCGCGAACATTGCCTGGCCACGCGTATTGCGTGAGCACTAAGAGGGCATCTGCCTCAATGCCAGCGTATGGAATGGATGCGCGCTCGGCTGTCTTCTCGGCAAAGTACTCAACCAGCAGTGGAATGTCATCGGGGTGCTGTCGCAGCGGTGGCAGGTGAATGTTGACTGAATTCAGGCGGAAGTACAAGTCCTGACGGAACCGACCCTGACGCACTTCATACTGTAAATCGCGATTTGTCGCGGTGATGAGTCGAACGTCAACCTTCTGCAATTCTGATGAACCGAGCCTCGTAAACTCACCCGACTCGAGAATGCGTAACAGTTTCACCTGTGTGCCGATTGGCATCTCGCCAATCTCATCGAGAAAAATTGTGCCTTTGTTCGCCGATTCAAAGAACCCTTTTCTTTGCTCAACACTGCCGGTATAAGCCCCCTTCTGAGCCCCAAACAATTCACTCTCAAGAAGCGTTTCGGGTATCGCGCTACAGTTCACACTGACGAACGGAAATTTCTTGCGCTCGCTTAATTCATGAACAGCATGGGCAAATACTTCCTTGCCTGTGCCTGTTTCGCCAGTTAGCAAAACCGTCAGGTCGGTTGGTGCTACTTGTAGTAGGCGAGAGATGGCCTGCATCATTAGTGGCGCTTCGCCGACAAGGCCAAAGCGCGTAACAAGCTGTCGCAGCACCTGGCGCGTAGCGGTCACTTCTTCTTGCTCCATTCGGCCCAGCCGCCTGTGTAGATGTAGATGGGGCCGTATCCGAAGTTCTTTAAGACGTCGGCAACGCGATGGCTGAGTTCACACTCGCCACCATCGCAGTATATGACAATGATTTTGTCATGCGGAAATGCTGCGAGGAGCGGAATTACGTCAGGCGATTCTGCTTGGGTGCCGTCTATATTAATCGCGTTCTGCACATGACCTTTTGCGTAGCTCTCTGGTATTCGAGCGTCGATTAACGCAACGCATGGCATCTTAAGAAACATTACAAACTGATCATAGCTGATTTCTTTAATAACACCAGCTTGAGCAACGTAGCATGGGGCTGAAGGGAGCGCCTTTACTGTATCGACAGCGTTTCGTGTTGTGGAGTTGGCGCTGCGCTTTATCGAGTCCTTCAACGCATCCACTGTGTGCGTCATAGCATCCGAAGCGTTGGTGACGGCGTTGCCAGCGCCGCTCTTGTGCGTCAGGGAGTCTGGCATCATAATCGTGGATGTTGCTAGCGTGTCTGTTGTGTAGACCGGACGCACCCACTTAATGTGTTTCGGGTTTAACTCGTTGTAACCATATGCAAGGACGATGGCAGCAACCAGAAGGACGGCGAGGTCGCGCCAGAAGGTGTTGTGCACGCGATGCGATGTCATATACCCGAGCGCTTGCCCACCGAGAAGGTGAAAGTGGAGATGTGAAACGCTTTGACCACCGTCATCATTAACATTTGTTATGACTCTATAGCCGCTATCTGTGATGTTAAACTTCGTTGCCATCTGCTGGGCGACATGGAAGATGTGGCCCAATAGGGCGTGGTCTTCTGGGTTGACAGAGTTGACGTTTAGAAGAGGCTTCTTCGGGATGATGAGGATGTGTACGGGAGCAACGGGAGCGATGTCGCGAATGGCGATAACACTGTCGTCTTCGTACTCGATCGTAGCGGGAATGTCACGATCGATGATCTTTGTAAAGAGGCTTCGTTCCATAGGTAGCAAATTACAACAGCGGACAACTGACGGATCGAGATCGCAGACTTACAGCCGTAAACCGATGGCGAAGTAGGCGAGCAACGGACCCCATGCAATGGCCGCCGGCTGGTCGAGGAAATAGAAACGACGTCCGAGAGATAGTAGCGCCGGACCCACCGGTGTGTCGATACCGATGGTGGTACCAATGCCGTGCTGCATGTCACCGATACGAATGAATTCTGGCTGGGCCCAGATCGCACCGATGTCATAACGTAGAGAGACATACGTGTCGAAAAAGATTTTCACCGGGAGCTTAACGCGAACGTCCAGGTTTCCGACGAGGATCTGCCTGCCACGCTCTTCATCCTCGCGCATTCCAAAGAATAAGTCCTGTCCGCCGAGCGAGAACAACTCCGGACCAGGTAGCGTTCTATCGGCAGCACCAAGGAGGAAAGACGGCGTTACCACGACGGCACCAATGCTCTGCGTGTGACTGACGCTCGCAACAAGTTTCGTGAATGTAATGCCGTCGGAAAGTGATAACACGCTCGTTTCCGCCGATAGATTCACAACGCGCCCCTGGGTAGGAAAATCTATTTGGTCGCGATCATCCCATCGTCCGACAGCTCGTAACGTGGCAAGGGGCCTAAACAGAGGGTCTTCAGAGCCATTTAGATCGCGGTATCGCTGGTGCTCATAACGGAACTCGGCTAGCAGTACGCCGTTGCGCTCGAGCTGGCGCCCAGCAGATAACCTGCCGCCGTATCGTTCCTCTACGAACTCGCCAATTTGTTCACGCAACGGTGCGTTAGGCGGCCGACCGGTGATGGTCCCGTACTGCCAAACATTGCGGAAAGCCCCATATCCACTTAGCCGCGTAGTCCAAAGCGTACCTGCGATTCGTGGAATTTCGAATGTTGCAGACAGTTCGCCTATGCGCTGACTTCCCATTGCACGAATCGAGGCACGGACTGAAGAATTTCCGAGGTTCTGCTGAATCACATCGATACCACCTTGCGTGTATCGTTCGTTGTCGATGCGAGCGCCTATTCGAATAATCTGATTGCCACGATCGATTGCGCTAACGGTAACGGCAAGTCCGCTGTCTCTGTGTGGTGAGATCCATAGGTCGGAATCGTCGAGCATTTCTGCAACACGCAAGTTGTCAGCGGTGCGCGATAACGCTGTGGTGTATACGACATCGTTCGCCGAGAACGTCAGTTCGCGTTCGATAAATGCAGTGTCGACAACTCGACGCTTGTCGATGCCTATTGATGAAACTCGACCCTCGTCGATGCACCACGTTGCCACGCCGGTCGCCTCGTTGTACGAAGCTGAACGGACATAGGCCAACTCTGCTCCACTTTCGTGCAGCGCACGTAATAGGCGCCGTGTATGTAAACGCTTGAACAAAGGCGACCACGACCGCGCTTGCGCATCGTCGAGCACAGATCGAACCGCACCAATTGTATCAACCGGGATCGAACAGATAGCACGCGCGTCGCGAATGATGTTGACCGTCGAGGGTGTTGAGTAGGACGCACGAATTCGATCCCATACCGGACCCGAAAGCATGGTTGTAGCCCGCTCACCTGCAGCGATGACATCCTTCAACGTCGTGAAGTCAAACATCTGATGCTTACCTAACGAGGGCTCAATTAGAATGTCGGCCTTCCTAAGCCACATAGTATCGCGCTGCTTCATTGCGGCCGTCAGCGCCTGATCGGCAATGTTGAACGGAGAGTTTAAATCAGAACGTGTGTAGTAATCGCTTACCGTGTTCACAACAATGATGATGTCTGGTTTTAGTGCAGCCGCTGCTTCGTAGGGAATGTTCGCGACGAGTCCGCCATCCACCAGAATGCTGTCACCGACATATACCGGCGCATATCGTAACGGGAATGTCGCGCTCGCGCGCAACGCTGTTGCCAGGTTGCCGTCTTTCAGGGCAACCATCTTTCCGTCTGCAAGGTTGGTGCAGATTGAACGGAAGCGTACAAAGAGACTGTCAAAGTTTGTGGTGGAATTCCACGGACTCTTCCAGAGAAGATCCTGCAACAGCGCACTCATTCGCGCACTGCCGCCAATTGCCTGAGGTGCGATGAAGCCGAAGTCACGAAAGCGAAGCGTAAGCAAACTTCTATCGTCTTCTTGCTTCTGTGCGAAGAAGAGCCTTCCTCGTTTCGTGTCATCGCGAAACGACGTCAGCTCATCCCAATCAATCGATGTGAAAATCGAATCGAGCTGATCCGGAGTATAGCCCGCCGCGTAGAGGCCGCCAATGACAGCCCCAATGCTTGTACCCACTACGATGTCGGGGTACACACCCTGACGTTCAAGCTCGCGTAGCACACCAATCTGTGCCACGCCTCGTGCACCACCACCCGAAAGCACAAGTGCGACGATGGGCTTTGTGCTCAAAACAACTGGCTTGTCTAAACTAGCAGCAGGTGTAGTGTCCTGCGCGTGCGCCAACGCGCAAGTAAGTGCGAGCAGCGTGCAACTAAGTGCAAACCAAATACACATCAGCACACGATATCGTTGGCACAATCTCAACGCGGGGCCTCCTCGTACGCTTGGCGCATTCCGAGAAACAACGGAAGCATTTCGTCCTCCAGTGCTGTGCGCTTGGTAGCAGCAAGCAGAGCCTGCGCTTCAGTGCCTTCGTGCGTGAAGACATCGTCCGTGCGTCCACCTTCCAGCACTGCTACTAGTGCAGTTGCAACATCGATTGCAGACATCATGCGTGTGAGTGGGGCAAGGGGCAGCGCGCGTTCGCGCGCTATGGCGCGAGAAGCCTTGATGCCCTGGGCGAAGACATCACCAATCGGACCTCCTTCTGTGACAGCGGCCCAGTCGGTAATGATGCCGGCCGGACACACACATGCTGCTTCGACACCAGTGTCTAATAATTCTGCACGAAGTGATGCTGTAAAGCCAACGACTGCGTGCTTCGCAGCTACGTACGCAGCATTGAAAGGGAAGCCAACCTTGCCGGCGAAACTGGAAATGTTTAAGATGTAACCCAAGCCTGCGGTCTTCATGCCGGGCAGCACTCGTGCGGTTAACCAGAACTGTGCATACACGTTCAGTCTGAACATGGTGTCGAGGTCAGCCGTTGTCGTATCCTCTACGCTTGCTCGATTGCCACGTCCGGCGTTGTTTACAAGCACAGTAATCTCTCCAAACGCCGCAACAGTCTCGCGTACCACGCGCTCACATTCTGCCTCTTGTGAGACGTCGGCTGTAATTACGAGGGGTGTGCCCCCTGCATAGCGGACCCTTTCAGCAACCTCTTGAAGGTGTGAACTGCGGCGTGCTACGAGTGCTACGTGCGCGCCGCGCTTGCCCAGGAGTTCGGCAAAGGCAGCGCCGACGCCAGAGGAAGCGCCCGTGAGAAGGACTACCGATTTGTTATCAATGGTCATTGAGTTAGCAAATGCATAGACGTATTAAACGATGCGGAACTACTCGTTAAACAATGCGGAACTACTCGTTAAACGATTCGGAACTGGGTATACGTACGTGTATCGCTTGTGTCGGTGCAAGTAAGAGAACTGATGCGTGAGTTGCTCGGGCCCTGCCGCATGAGCATCTCCAATTCCGTTAGGGCATCGGTTGACCCCTGCGCAACACACTCGATAGACCCGTTCTCGAGGTTCGTGACAAATCCATGGAGGTTCATGCGTTGTGCGGCGTGATGGATGAAGCGTCGGAAGCCGACGCCTTGGACGTCCCCCTCCACGATGTAGTGGACAGTTGGCATGTATTCCTAAAGGTGTTTGTTCACAACCGTGACAGATGCCTGATCGGTTGGTGTGATGAGAATGTCCTGAATGGATACATGCTGCGGACGTGTCGCGGCAAAGAGTGCGGCCTCTGCAACATCGCGCCCAGTAAGCGGCGTGTATCCTTTGTAAATCGTTGATGCGCGTTCAGTGTCGCCTCGAAATCGAACAATTGAGAATTCAGTTTCAACGAGCCCCGGGTCGATGTTGCACGTGCGCACGCCTGTGCCGTTAAGGTCTACTTGCATCGATTGCGAAAGCATGCGAACCGCAGCTTTTGTGGCGCTGTACACGTTGCCACCCTTGTATGCCTGAAATCCGGCGATACTAGCAATGTTTATTACCAGCCCTGACTTGCGCTGCACCATACCGGGAGTAATCGATCGGGTAACGTACAAGAGCCCCTTAATGTTTGTGTCTATCATTTCTTCCCAGTTCGCGCTAACACCCTCGTGAATGGGTTCGAGTCCGCGAGAGAGTCCAGCATTATTAATGAGGACGTCCACATGGTCAGAAAACGACTTCAATGCTTCGGCGGCTAGGCAAACCGCCTCTTCGTTACGAACATCGACACACTGAACAAGCACGTCCGCGCCAATTCCTACAAGCTCTGCGCGCAGTTCCTCGAGTCTGTCGGCGCGTCTAGACCACAAGACGAGGCGAGCCCCCTGCTCGGCAAACACGTGCGCGCAGGCCCAGCCGATACCACTCGAGGCACCAGTAATTAGGACACATCTTCCTGTAAGTAAGCCTTCGGATTGCTGCATCCGTTAAATTTACGGAATGCACTTCCCGCAAGCTCCGCTCTCTCACGAGCCACTCCGTTACGCATTCCCGTCTGTGGAGCGCGAATCACTCTCGAATGGCACCAATGTCTTCCTCATTCCGCGGCCCGATGAAGACCTCTTTACGATCACTGCTGGTATTGAAACCGGAGGTGTGTTCGACGATATCGGAGGGGCCTCTTCGTTTACCGCAGAAATGATGGGTCGTGGCACGAAGAGTCTTACGGCAGAAGAGTTTGCCGAAGAAGTAGAGGGGAGAGGCTGTTCGGTGCGTTCAAGCGCAGACCGTGATGCGTCGAGCATCTATGGGGCAGGTCTCGCCGAATACGTAGAAGATATCGTACGGCTGTCGTCAGAGTGCCTCCTGGCTCCGCGGTTCGACCAGCTCGAAATTGACCGACAACGACAGCGACGGTTGGCCGACATGTTAATGAATGCAAGCGACCCAGATTGGCTCGCGGCGCGCGCAGTTGGTGCGGTTGCATATGGCGCACATCCATACGCACGATCACGAGAGGGCACGGCGGCCTCGTTGCAATTGTTAAATCGCGATGTCATGATAGCGGTGCACGAACGCATGCTTACTGCTCCTAGGTCGATCGTCGTCGCAGGTAAGTTCGATCGATCGACCATCATAAAAACACTAGAGAGTACATACGGAAAATTGCCACGCCCTGTTGAGCAGAAGAGAATTGATCGCGCGCACGTTCAAACACGTACAGCTCGCATAGCACGTAAGGATGACGCTGTACAGACGGCGTTTCGCATCGTTCTGCCGGGTGTGAATTTCCTCGACGCCGATTATCCCGCAACGCAGCTCATTGGCGAAATTCTTGGAGGCTACCAGCTTGCTCGTCTGTTCACGGTGTTGCGTGAGCAAAAGGGCTACACGTACGGCGCGTACGCGTACGCCGATGTACGCAAGCATTCTAACGTTCTCATGTTAGCAACGAGTGTTGGCAACGAGTTTAGCAAGGACACCGTAGTAACGATTGCTGACGAACTCAAGCGACTTCGCACCGAGCTAATTGGTGCTGAAGAAATGGAGAATGCCCGTCAGGCGTTGCTCGGACAATTCGTACGCAGCACCGAAACACCTCAGCAGACTGCAGGCATGTTGTGGCAAATCATTCTTCATGGTCTGCCCATGGATTACTTCGACCGACATGTAGAGGCCATTCAAAGACTCACACCCGAGTTGCTATTCCCCGTTCAACAACGACTCTTCGACGAGCGCCGCTGGGCCGTCGGCGCGAGCGGCGTTTGGGATGTAGTACGCGAGTCGTTAGAAGGAACCGTTGACTCCATCGAAGCATTCGACTTAGAGTCCGCCTAGGAATGCCTGCTGCTCAGCTCTCGTCGTACGCACTACTCACGCCACCGTTGTTGCTTGGCCTTGCGCTGCTTGTCGTAGCACTCGCCATCTATCTAATTCGACGCGGCATCGATGTTCGGTTAGTGCTCCTTTGCGCAGGCTTCGTGTTGCTCGGTGCAGCGGGAACTCCGTGGGTTCTGTTCGAGACTTTTCAGACGTACCTCGGGCGTGAAGACATTATTGGTCCGATCTGCACGGCCATGGGCTACGCTTTTGTCCTAAAGGCTACAGGCTGTGATCGGGACATGGTAAACTTTCTTATAAAACCACTGCGTAAGGTTGGTTGGCTTCTTATCCCTGGCGGGTGCGCAATTGGCTTCTTAACGAACATGGCCATCACCAGCCAGACAGCGTCTGCCGCTGCCGTTGGACCAGTGCTCATTCCACTCCTCCTAGCCGCAGGCTTCGCACCCGTCGTTGCCGGTGCAACACTGCTTACCGGATGTAGTGTCGGTGGCAACTTGTTCAACCCCGGCGAACCCGACATCGTAGCGATTCATGCTGGTACAAACATGGATGTTGGCAGCATTATCGGAATGACTGTAATCCCGAACCTACTATCGTTCGCAGCCGCAACAATCGTACTCACGGTTCTTGCACGACGTCAGCCCAATGCCCTCCCCGACCCCTCCCTTGCCGTAGTAGAGGAACGTCCGTCGGTTCTACGCGCCATCCTCCCACCGCTGCCTGTTGTATTGCTGTTGTTGCTTCAGCCTGGACTCGATCTCATACCGCCGTTGTTCGATGTGTTTCCGAAAGGACTTCCCGTCTCATTGGTAATGCTCGTATGCACGGGTATCGTATTGGTTGTAACGCAGGCAAACGCAAGTCATCTCACAAAAGAGTTTTTTAAGGGCATGGGTTATGCGTTCACACATGTGATATCGCTGATCGTTGTGGCGGCGTGTTTTATAGCTGGACTCAACGCCGCGGGTGTGATCAAGGCTGCCGTTGATATCCTTGTTGGCTTTCCAACGTTTGCTCGCGGCGCCAGCTCTGTCGTTACATGGTCACTTGCCGTCATAAGCGGCTCGGGTACAGCGCCAAGTGTATCGTTCTCGCAGGCCATGCTTCCAGAGGTTTCGAAGGTCGACGTGGTGCAGGCAGTACGCCTTGGTATTTATGGTGCCATTGGTGCCAGCATTGGACGCACGATGTCGCCCGTAGCGGCCATTGTTGTCTTTACTTCGACGCTCACCGACGTGCCAGTGCCTAAGCTCATCCGACTTGTTATGTGGCCCATGCTGGCGGCTCTGCTCGTGACCATCCTTTACGCCGTATTTTAGGGCGTGGCTACTACGATGATCTACTGCGACTATGCGGCAACCACCCCTTTAGACAAGCGGGTGCTCGAAGTCATGATGCCATATCTCACCGACGTGTTTTACAATGCGTCGAGCACACACGCCGCCGGAATGGAAGCGCAACGCGCAGTGACGCAAGCACGAGCAGAGATTGCGCGACACATTGGTGCACGTCTGCAAGAAATTGTCTTTACATCCGGAGCCACAGAGGCAATCAACCTCGCCATCCTTGGCATGGCACGCCGAAGTGATAAGTCGCGTAACACCATCGTTACCGTTGCCTCAGAACACGCTGCTGTACTCGATGCTTGCAGACACTGTGAAGAGCTTGGTCTAACTGTGACAAAACTTGGTGTTGACAGCGAAGGCCGTGTACGTCCAGAAGACTTGGCCGCAGCCGTGAGCGACAAAACCTTGCTTGTATGTGTTATGGCAGTGAACAACGAAACCGGAGTGGTGCAGGAGCTAAAGCCCCTTGCCGACATCGCGCACAGTGTCGGCGCGTACTTCATGACCGATGCAACACAGGCCTACGGAAAAATGCCTTTGAATGTCGACGACGCGTGCATCGACCTCATGACGTTTTCTGCGCACAAGGTTTACGGACCCAAAGGCACGGGCGTGTTGTTCATGCGCACGCGCAAAGAACAATCGTGTCTGCTCCAGCCTCTTCAGTTCGGAGGGGGCCAGGAAAGGGGCATCCGTAGCGGAACTCTTAACGTCCCTGGCATTATTGGTATGGCCGAAGCCGGACGTATTGCGATTGCAGAGCTGGAAAGCGAATCACTCCGTGTGTATGCATTACGTAAGCGATTCGAAGAAGCGGTTGCCGCGTTGGATGGTGTTACCATTAACGGTTGCCGCGCACACAGGAACTACGCGACCTCAAGTGTGACGTTCGGGGGGTGTGACGCCGAACTGTTACTTATGAATCTTCCGCATGTGGCATGCAGCAAAGGCAGCGCTTGCTCGAGCGCAAAGCCGAAACCATCGCATGTTTTAACTGCTATGGGCCGCACACCCGAAGAAGCCGCTTGCTCGCTGCGCTTCTCCTTCGGCCGCTTCACAACACAAGAAGAAATAGATAGACTATTAGCCGACGTATCAGAGGCACACGAAAAAACCCTCCACGGCGTCGAGGGTCACCTTGAATAAGGAACACCAATGGACGATGTGAAGCAGGTTGAAGAACTCGCGCAAAAAATCAACGAAGTAAAGCGCGAGATAGGAAAGGTTATCGTCGGTCAACACGATGTCGTCGAATTGCTACTTGTGTCGCTGTTCGCGCGCGGACATTGCTTGTTGGTTGGTGTACCTGGTCTTGCAAAGACGCTGCTTATTCGCACAATGGCGCAGACCATGGATCTGACGTTCTCACGCGTTCAGTTTACACCCGACTTGATGCCTGCCGATATCACTGGCACAGAGATTATCGAAGACGACAGAACGACAGGTCAGAAAGTCTTCCGGTTCGTACGCGGTCCGATCTTCGCCAATATCGTCCTTGCCGATGAAATCAACCGTACTCCACCTAAGACTCAATCGGCATTGCTCGAAGCAATGCAGGAGCACAGCGTAACTGCATCGGGTACGACCTATCAGTTGCAAGAGCCATTCTTCGTGCTCGCAACGCAAAACCCAATCGAACAAGAAGGAACATACCCACTTCCTGAAGCGCAGCTAGACCGTTTCATGTTTAATCTGTTGCTAGACTATCCATCGCACGAAGAAGAGATGCAGGTCGTGCGGTCTACAACATCTGGCACTACTGAAACACTAAACCATGTTATGAATGGCGCAGACATTATTCGCTTTCAAGAGTTGGTTCGTCGCGTACCCGTTGCAGACAACGTTATCAAACATGCAGTAGATATGGTGCGTGCTACACGTCCGGGTACCGACAGTCCTAAAGTCATAAAAGACTTCATCTCCTACGGGGCGGGTCCGCGTGCGTCACAATACCTAGTACTCGGCGCAAAAAGTCGCGCAGCCCTCAACGGACGTTTCACACCAGGCATAGAAGATGTGAACGCTGTTGCCACCAGTGTGTTGCGTCACCGCATCGTCACCAACTTCTCTGCTGAAGCAGAAGGCATGTCAGCAGCAAAGATTGTCTCCGCTCTGTTGAAATAGTCGGGACACTACGGCTTGATTTTCCAATGTCGGACCAGCTTGCTGCTGAGTAGTGCACGATCACGTGTTGCGAGCTCATAGTTGCGAGATAGTGCCGATGCAAGAATAAGTCGGTCTGCAGGGTCACCTTCCATACCGTCAGGCAATTCCTGCAGAGCAATTGCTACGTTGGTGTCGATCGGGATGATATTTACTAAATCAGGTCTCGCAGCTTCCCTAATCCACTGTTCGAACGGCAAGCTGACCCCGATTCGTCCCTTCGCTATGCGCATTTGTGCTTCCCAGAGACTGATCGCTGCAATGGCGATTTGGCGTTTGGAGGCTAGGTAGTCTAATTCATCGCGTTCGTGATCAGACAATTCTTCGTTACCACCTAGCCACCAAATCCAAATGTGAGTGTCGAGCAATACCATTAGTCTTTGCCTTCAGGGTAATCCCAGACAGATTCCTCAGGTGTTCCTAGGTAGCTCGTTACCGTACCACGCAGTCTGTGCCAAGGGGGCACAACTGGCACAACAGCATTTGCGGGATAGATAACAGCGACGGGCGTCTTGTGACGCATGATAGTAATCGGCTCGCCTGTGAGCTCGAGGTTGCGAATGAGTTCCAGGCACTTGGCCTTAAACTCCGTGATGGAAGTAGTCATTTTCAAAAATAATGACTCTTTCCCAACTTTCAAAACGTTAATCATACTTCCTTCGAAAATTATTCCGTAACGGCTCTGGATAACCAGTTCCTTAGGTTGAACACGTTCGTAGGCATTGCGGACACATCTGTGACAAATTCCTGGAGACGTCCGTCGGTACGCTTGGTGAATCCATGGCTTCAAGAATGGTAGTCGTACACCCTCGTCGGGAAGGCCAACTTGTGTCGTTCTGCGTTGTTCGAAGAGGCTTCAAATGGGTGTAGATTGCGCAGCTCATTGACGAGCACCACGAGCGCGGGGTTCTTGTTGAAGAAGGGGAATTCGACACTCCGCATTGTCCGTTAAGCTCGACTCTGAATCGCCAGGCTTGGCATTGTTTGCTAACTCGAACTGTCGATAAAAAACATATGACCTTTCTGAGAAGTCTGCTTCTGGTACCGGTTATGAGCGTTGTGCTCATGGCCGGCGACCCAGGCTGGCGCAATCTGCCGCCATTGCCCGCCGTTCGTAGTGCACACTCTGCCGTGATGGCACACAACGGCGATGTTATCATCGCTGGCGGTGTTGATGCAGCAGGTGCTACGCTTGCTGCGTGCTTTGTGCTGCGTGGTGCAACGGGACTCATCGAGCCCCTTCTCAGCCCCATGACAATTCCGCGTGCTTACTTCGAGCTCGTAGCTGCGAAAGCTGCTGACGGTACATCAATTATATATGCAATCGGAGGGTACACAGGTGCCGGCCCCTACACATCGACTGACGTTGTTGACGTTCTCAGATACGACGTCGGACAAAACAACTGGCGATGGAGCAGACTCGGACTCCTTCCGTCCTCAGCCGGCGACGTCCGCGCCGTCTACGACGGCTCAGCATTTGTCGTGGTCAGCGGAGGACGCGTTCAGCCTGGAGGTGGCTTGGGCACAGGTACGCAGTCAGTCGTCACATCACGCATCGTCGTCGCAAGCGGAGTAATACAGCGGCTGGGTGATCACATCACTGCACGCAGTGAGCATGGCGTCTGGACGTATATCGATCAGCAAGGGGCTACGAAGGTGCTCGCCGCAGGCGGCGAAGCTGCGTTACCCACGTCAACAGAGTTGCTCGAAGGCACGGCATGGGACGGCCGAGCAAATGCTCCACGTGTAATGCGGCGTCAATCAGTTGATGCCTCTGACCCGTCAGGCATTCCACGTTCGTTCGGTGGTGTAAATGAATTGGGTGTTCGGCTAGCTTCGTGCGAGTGGTATGATGTGAAAAGCGGATGGCGCGTAGCACCGACAATGCAAGATGCGCGTAGCAATTTCACAGGTACACTGGTTGCGAGTCCGACGGATACTGCATCCGCCTGGCTCGTTGCTGGCGGAACAAGTGCTACAGGAGGCCGACTTGCTTCGTGTGAACTCTTTACGCTTCCCTCGGGCTCAGACCCTTCGGGTACATGGCAACCTTTTGACGCATTGACTACCGCTGGTTCCGAGCGCACGATCGCCATGACGTCGTCAAACCTTCCCGTCGTCGCGGGTGGCTCAACTACAAATACTATCGAAGTTTATCAACCCTTGCAAACGGTAGATTTCACGTTCCCCGATACAGAAGTTGGTGCACGCAGCGATAGCGTACGATTGGTTGTCACGAACACGTGGTTACTTCCGATTACAATTAAGTCTGTTAAGACTGATGGTGTACCTGACTTCCTGGTTGCAGCAGATACATCGGTAATCATCCTTCAGCCTGGAGAATCGCGCAGCATCCTCGCATGGTTCCGTCCGTCACAATCAGGCCCGCGCTCATCGGTCGTAACCGTTGACATGGGCATCGTGCAAGACAAGTTTACGCTTAGAGGCAACGGCCTTGCATCGTCCTTACAAATCGTAACCGACATTATGGACTTCAGCGCCGTTCGCCTCGGCAAATCCATGATGATTTGTATGCGATTGTTATTGAACACAGGCACAGATACGGCACAAGTCGATTCAATCAGCATTCTGCCTCCAGAGTTCGTGCTCGTAAGTCCAATCGGACGTGTCAGCATTCCCCCTGGAGAAACTCTCGAGGTATGCGTACGTTTTCGTCCGACAAAACGCGGTCAGATCGGTGGTTCAGCGAATCTCATAGTTGGCACTCGTACCTTCCCTACAACAGTGCGTGGCAGTGGTGTTACTCAGTTACTTGAGCTTCGTGCGTCGACAAGCTGTGATACTTTGAGTGCAACAGTTGGCGATACGATAATGGCGACTGTCACAATCGTTAATGTCAGCGATCGAACAGTAATTGTAAACGGCGTAACGTTTCCTGGCACGGCTCCCGGACGTATCAGTGTCGAAGACCCGACTGTCTTCCCATTCAATGTCGACCCTGGCGCTTCGCAGACCCTTAATGTAGAAATTGTCGTACTCCGAGAGGGGACGGAGTCCTTCGTCATAGATGTGTCGTCGACAAGTGACACACTTGTTCGTGGCACCGTGTGCATTGTTGTGCGATCGAGAAGCATTCAAACCAGTATTGGTACAATCGATCTTGGCCAGCGTTGCATCGGTGACGACGTCGAGCGAACGTTTACACTAACAAATGTTAGCTCTGTTGAAGTGCTAGTAATCGATAGCGTAGCGGTTGACGGTGTGCCCGGTGGTAGCGTGAACCTTCGAGGTCCGTTTACCCTTCAGCCCCGCACTTCGCAAACAATCGTGTTTCGATGGATAGCATCGGTTGCAGGGCCAGTGAATGGACGTGTACTAGTGTCTACGTCGAATGGTGGTACGGCGATTCCTGTTACCAGCAGCGTACTCCCGGGTCTGGTCGTAACCGTTCCAAGTGTGTCGACGCCGTACGGTGTCGTTCTGTCGCTTGCGCTCAACATCAAGGGCATCACCACTTCGCCAATTGCTATACAAATGCGGTTCGCAACATCGCTGTTAAAACCGCAGGGCGTTACTGGACAAAATCTCGCATCGGGAACTGTTGTGGAAACTGCGGATGGCGCAATTCTGAATCTCGCGTTCAATGCTATTCCAGCAGACTCAGCAGCAAACGTGCAATTCGAACTTGATGTGCTCCGCGGCAAAGACGTTGTAACGACCATGACGCCAACGCGCGTGAGCGATACCGCTGCATGTGTGTCGGGCAATGCCGGAGAAATAACCGTGACGGGACCGTGTGGCGGCGCCGGAGCCCTGCTCGGCAACCCATCGCTCGCATTTGTTAATGCAAATCCAAACCCAATGCCACGCGACGGTACGCTGAACGCAGTAAATCCAACGTCGGATGCGGTAGAGATGTTGTTCTATTCGATCGACGGACAAGAACTGCATCGCACAACACTTGCTGCAGAGTCTGCCGAGATGATTCCAATGTCTTCGTTGCCACATGCAACGCGACTTGTACTGATTAGAAACTTCCAAGGTCTACACGATGCGCTGTTGCTTACTGTTATTCGTTAGTGCGATCCGATATCGTCTATTAGCGATTGTTGCGCTCGTTGTTTGCCTCGCACCGGCCATGCACGCGCAGGAAGCGCCTGTGCGCGACGGATGGCGCATCGGCTTAACGGGTGCGGCTGTGCTGAACATGCACAAGGGTCCGCTTACCACAGAGGACGGCCTCATCGAATGCGGCGGGTACGAGTCTACCACGAACCTCGGCTGGGCCGCAGGCAATCAGTTATGGATACCGATGTCAAGCAACGTTGCGGTATCTGCTCGATTGCAGTATTGGAAAGCAGACGGCACGTTCAACGCACCGAATGACGTGCAGCCACTCGTGCAAATGGTGGACGGCTCGTACTTGCGCATGCAAACAGAGTACGCGTTGCAGACAAACGTTGACATTGTAACCTTTGATGCAATCGCACAATGGTACCCATACGCGGGCCTCTACGTCGGGGCGGGTCCGCAGATCGGACTCGTCACACGTGCCTCATTCGAACAACGCGAAAACATCCTTGCACCAAGCGGTATTGAATTCCGCAATGGTGGAACAGAGCGCAGCATTTTCGCGGGCGACTTTAGTGCGAACGGACGCAGCAGTGCAATCCGCATCGCTGCGAAAGCAGTAGCGGGGTACGACATATCGCTTTCGAAATCATTCACGCTTACACCCGAGGTTGGGTTCTCATTCCCATTCACTGGTGTGCTTAGCGGATCGGACTGGAAAGTTCAGGGGCTGCAAATGGGGCTCACGATTAGCTATACGTTCTCAACGCCAGAAGCCGTGATCATAGAAAAGCCAATGGCGCCGACAGCAGTGCCCACACCGGACGCACCACGTGTATCGATCGCAGTCGACATGGAGTCCGTCGACGCAGTCGGACTTCGCGTGCCTGGCGGCGACGTGGTCTTACATGAAATTCGTCGGCGCGAACTCTCGCCTCTGTTGCCATTTGTATTCTTCGAAAAAGGTTCGGCTAGTATCCCGCTGCGATACTCGCAACGGGGCCCTGACTTTAGTGAGGCGAGTATCACCAGTGACAACGTGATGGATGTCTATCACAACTTGCTGAACATTGTTGGTGACCGCATGACGATGAATCCGTCTGCGACACTTACAATTACTGGATATCGCGAACCACTCGAGGGTGAGACCGACGCTTCACTTTCAACACAGCGTGCAGAAGCCGTTAAATCGTACTTGCAAAACACGTGGGGCATAAGCGGACAGCGACTGAATGTTGCTGCTGGTGAATTGCCTCCGGTTCAGTCGAATCGCACCGTCGATGACGGACGTGCTGAACACCGTCGCGTAGAGCTTGCATCAAACGACCCTGCAATTCTTGCTTACGTTATTCCACAGCGACTCGTGCGCTCAGTATCGCCGTCAGCAGTTATCCTAACCACGCGGGTACAGAACTCGGGTGCAACGCCAACGATTACGGTAATGGATGACAAGAGCACAACGATTGCCAGTGCCTCGGCAGCCGCCCTGACGTGGACGCCCGATGCTGATCGTGTCGCAGCGGTTCTTGCGGGACGTCAGTACGCTCGTGGCCTTGTAACAGCCGATGTTGATGGCGTAAGTGACCAACGTGTGTTTACGATTAAAGCCGACGTTCGCTCAGTGAAGTTTAACGGTGACACCATTCGCGATAGCATCGTAGAGCGTTACCGCCTCATGTTCTTCGATTTCGACACACCTGAAATCAATGACTTCAACGGCGACGCAGTAAAGCTTGTGCAGGCTCAGCTCCGCACGACATCGCACGTGCGCGTGGTGGGTTACACCGACCGCATTGGTGCACCAGCGTACAACCAAGATCTCTCGGCTCGCCGCGCACAAGCGGTAGCAACTGCAATCAACAAGCGCATCATCCCCGACGTGCTCGAAGCTCAGGGTGCGGGTGCGACGCCTATCGTCGATAACGACCTACCCGAAGGCCGTTGGTACAACCGCACTGTGCTCATCGAAGTCACCACGCCGCTGGAGGATAGGTGATGTTACCTTCCGAACGCTCGATCTTGGCGGTGTTCTGTTGCTTCCTAGCCTTCATTAGTAGCGCCCACGCACAGACATCACTCGACCTAACCGACAAACTGCCGCCGTATCTGATGAGTGCGTTGTTGCTGAACAACGGACACTTCTCTGTTTCGACGCGATATACAGGCACATCGAAGACGCTTATCTACAAAGAAGACGGCACCGGAAACCGTCCGGTGAACTACACCTCGCACATTCACATCAAGGTCGACAACACACTATTTCAGTTGCCGTTCGAAGTGAATCCGGCGACTGACTTTCCACCGCCAGTGAATCCGATGCGCATCCTGGGGCTGTTTCGTGATACGGTTGCGGGACGTCCGCGCATTAACGCACGCATGCTTGCGCTTATGCCAGGCGCTGATTCGATTATGGTAATCTTTACGATGGAGCCCGTGGCGCGTCCGAGCGGTGGTTTCATTCGCATGAGCGTCGGCGTAGAAAATCGCGGCACAACAAACCACAACATCGGTGTGCTCATTCTTATCGATACTAAAATTGGCAACAATGACCGTGCACCAATTGCAACGGCATTTGGGTATTCTGGACGTGAAACGTTGTACGATAAGAACACTGTGCAGGGCATTCCTGATTTCTGGCTTGCGCTCGAAGGCACGCCGCTTGCGCCAGGTCTTGCTGCACGTGGTAATCTGCGCGAAACAGATCTTATTGTGCCGGACCTCTTCATGTTCGGTAACTGGGTGGATGACCCTGCGAACAATGTACAAGGACTCTACCGCGTGCAGTTCGACGAACGCGCACCAAGCAACCTCGCATATACAGACAGTGCAATCCTACTCTTGTGGCGTCAGCAACTCATGGCTCGAGGCATGCGAAAGATTCTTGCAGCCACTGAGATTGGTGTAAGCGATTCACTATCAGTTGACTCTGGTGATGGTGGTGGCGGGGGCGGTGGAGGGGGCAACGGAGATTTTCTTGGCATCGCCGGTACAGGCACGTGTCTTTCAACAGACACGCTGCACGAAGTGCCATGCGGACTTCCCGGATATCATCCTTACAAACCCGACACTCTCCAAGCTTTGTACCTCGTCACGAATACGTCCAGCACGACATACAACAACATTCGCCTCGTAAGCGGTCCGTACACACCCGGACTCCTACCCGTTGCAACTACCAACCTCGTCATTAACAACCAACTCGCAAAAGACGAAACAGGTGTTGGTGTTGTTAGCGTTGGCCTCGTACCACGACTCAACTCTACCACCTACGGCTTACCTATCGCAGTCGTGCGTGGCTCCGCCGACACTGTGCTGCGCGACACCTTGTGCATTGTCGTGCCCGGACTTCTCGGAAGCATCGATGCCTTCGACGTTTCGTCGCCCCCGACATGTCCAAACACTCCCGATACGACACTTGTAAGGGTCTTGTCAAGGGGCGTTCGTTGCCTTGACATTACTGACGTTCGCGTTCTCCCGCCCGGGTCTACCGAAGTGCGTGTTATTACGCCATTCCCGGCGAAGCTCGCAGCCGCAACAACATCAACCATACCACTCGTAGTAACGCCGAACGGCGTGGGCACACGCTTTGTACGAGTGCGCATAGAAGTACGCGATTGGGAGTCGGTTGTACCAGGCGACACAACCTTTGTAGTCATGGCGGATACGATTACGCTAACGATAAACGGAAAGCTTGCAGAGCTAAAACCAATTCTCCCTGGCGACACACTCGACTTAGTAAAGATTTGTATTAACGACACTGCAACAGATGATGTGCTGTATCAGAACATCGGTGGATGTTCGGTCACCATTCTAACTGCGACATGGTTCGACGACGCTAGTGGACGGTTCCTGCCGAATCCACTTGTGACGTCCGTAATAGTGCCACGCGGCCAGCGCACACAATTGCCGATTTCATTTATGAGCACGACGCCTGGTACATTCGTCGGCATTTGGCGATTGCAAACCAATGGGGTTCCGGCCGTTGTTGACGTACCGGTGCGCATCGTCGTCGATGCACCAACTGTCACGGTTGATCCCGACACCATCGACCTCGACACGGTGTGTCCGGGCACTGCCGTTGTGCGCAGCATTCGACTGCGCAACCCCACAGCATGTATTGTTGCTGTCGACAGCGCGTTTAGTGTCGGAGCAGACTCCGTTGGCATCTCACCTGTTGGCGGCTTCTCGATTTCACCTAACGGCGCAGTAAGCATTACAACCACAGTAAACAGAACTGCATCGGGTCCGTTCAACGGACGCGTCCGCATCCGCAGCGTCGCCGGCGATGTCGACGTTGTTGTGAAGGGCGTTGCTGCAACGCGTGCTCTAACAATCACGCCAACACCAACGCTCGATCTCGGCGACATACGAGTCGGACAAGCTGGCACAGGTACGATTACCATTCAATCTGCGGGTGATGCACCAGTAACCATTGCAAGTATCGGCGTGGGTGGTCCGCAGGGCAACGAATGCGCCGTCACCCCACAAGGAGGCATCACGCTGCCGCACACTCTCGCAATCGGCGCATCACTTGTGTGTGACGTCACGATGACGCCCTCCAACATCGACATACGACGTGCCATCATTACCGTCGTTGGTGCAAATGGCATCTGCACATTGCCCACACCAACCGATGTCCGTGCACGCGGGATAAGTCCGTTGCTCGACATCGAGCCCCGTATCCTGCCCCTTGACGCAACATGTATTGGCGGCTTCGTCGACACTGTCATCACGCTTGTTAATCGCGGCAACGCACCGTTGCAAGTAACCGGCATCGTCGACACGAACACAGCATCGCCGGTATCAACGACGGCAACGTTCCCAATTGTTATCGACAGCGGCGGACGCACCACGCTTCCCATTCGGGTGCAGCCGTCGCGGCTAGGGGGCTTCACGTGGATTGCATCCTTCACTTCCGATGGTGAATGGTTCACGCCTGCAGACACAACATTGCGTCTCGACGGCACTGCATTGTTGTGCGCGTCGATATCGCTCGACACCATCGAAGCGGACATCGGCACCATCGTACCAGTAACTATTGTTATGACTTCCGATGTTGGCAACGTCACTGCCGACCAGATGCGAACGCTCATCAACGACGTTGGTGGACAGACCGTGCTGCGTATTCAATCGGACGAGCCGTTACTCCGGATGTCGACTACGGTAGAAGGGCAGTTGGTCGGTGCGAGTGCAGTTACAATCCCAGTTCCTGGAGGAACTGGGTCCCTCACAGAAACGACGATCACGCACAATGCACCACTTGCCATTGACAACACGTTCGGCATTCTCCGCGCAGACGTTGTGCTTGGTTCATCAACACGCACTGCACTCACGCTCTTTGTCGACTCTCTCGCGGGTGGACACACACGCCTGAACATCCATCCGGGTCTCGTTCGTGCGCGTTACTGTGCAATCGACAACCGATTCGTGCAACCAACATCGCAGGGCCTTAATGCTTGGTTCGACACCGACAACCACGACGTTCGCGTGCACGCCAAAGAGTCGGGCACCTACGAAGTGCATGTATTAGATGTCGTCGGACGTGTAGTTCAGACTCAGCGAGTGACATTAGAGGCGAACACCACGCAGGTCTTCCCGCTCCATTCGTGGATACGTCCGGAAAGTCAGTGGCATTTGTTGAGGGTGGAGAAGCACTGACGTGTAAAGAAAACGGTGAATTCTTTACATGTCGGAGTGAACCTGTAAAGAAAACGCCAAAAACTTTACATGTTGCGGTCAGGTGGCACCAATGGGAATATTGAACCTGAGTGCGACTTAGTTTATGTATAACAATTGTGATCGAGAAATATGCCGTCTCCATTGAAACGGGGCGATCGAGCTTTGAACGATGCAAAGGAACACGTGCGCCATGTCAAAAGGGCATGGGCTCTCCACAACGGAATGAAAATTACCAATGTGAACGAAGTTCTTGTAGATAAGGAAAAAGCGTAATGGCAGGGAGAGTTACCCACCTTTCCGTCGCCATCACGTGGCTGACGCTAATTGTTGAGCATGCTATTGGCTTGTATTCGGGGAAAAGAACCGCTGAAGATGTACCCACGCCAGACTTCGACGTTGACGGCACGCCGTTCTCACGATTCCTCAGCAAACACAATCCCACGTACGAAGAACTAGTGGTGCTACTATTAGCTCTCGTGCCCCATCTCCAGCCCCATTTTTATGACAAAACAATTGCGAAGTATTTGCCCGACGGGGGAGACTTCGTAGAGTTTGGTGGTGTGCGCGGAGTGCATCATCGTGGATTGTTGCCGACGGGTGAGACCGTGTTGTTTGTGTTGGGTGGCAGCAATCTTGAACTACGACTTGATGTGCAGCACATGCTTGGAAGCGATCATTGGTTTGCGAAAAAGCATGTGTTGTGGCTCGATAGTGTGCGCGAAGGGGAGCCGACGATGAGTGGACGTCTCATTGTTGACGCTGAGCTTGTTGAGGAGTTAACGGCGGGCGTTGTTGCCAAGCCGAGGTTCAGCGCAGAGTTCCCCGCAGAGCATATCGAGACGTCGATGGAGTGGTCCGATCTGGTGTTGCACCCCAACACACTACGTCAAATCCGCGAGATCGAGAATTGGATAACACACAATCACACGCTGATGCAGGAATGGGGCATGAAGAAAAGGGTCAAGCCCGGCTATCGTGCACTGTTTTATGGTCCACCCGGCACCGGCAAGACCCTTACTACATCCCTTCTCGGCAAACACACATCGCGCGATGTGTTTCGCATCGACTTATCGCGTGTTGTGTCGAAATACATTGGCGAAACGGAGAAGAATCTTTCGCGGTTATTCGACAAAGCCGAACACAAAGACTGGATTCTGTTTTTTGATGAGGCCGATGCGTTGTTTGGTAAGCGCACAGACATTCGTGATGCGCACGACAAATATGCCAACCAGGAAGTGGCGTATTTGCTGCAGCGCATTGAAGCCTACAACGGTTTAGTAATTCTTGCAACAAACCAGCGGGCAAACATCGACGATGCATTTGTGCGTCGCTTTCAATCGATTATCCACTTCCCCGTACCACGTCCGGAAGAGCGCTACACCATCTGGACAAATACCATTCCGCCTCAGATTGAGGTGGCCACCGACATCGACTGGCACCACGTCGCACGTCAGTACGAGTTAACAGGCGCTGGCATCCTGAACGTTGTACACTACTGCGCCCTCGAAGTGCTTGCGGATTCATCACTTTGCCTTGACATGACGCGTCTCGACATGGCCATCAAGCGTGAGTATGTGAAAGAGGGCCGTGTGGTGTAAAACAATGCGTAGTTCGCCTGCGATATTCTGATCACAAGGTGCATAACAGCGTCACGATTGATTGGCCGCTGCGTGAGAGTGCTCGGCACAAAAATGGCTATTACCAAGTAATACACTATCTTGCAAATCAGGTATGGCCGCCACACAAACATATAGTTCGAACGTTACCGCTGATCAGCGTGAGTCATGGTTCTCACAGTTGGTTCATTCGATTCGAGTGACAGAAATGCAGCTCAATACGTCGACCCTCTCCGACGACGAGACGCATATAATGGAAAGTCTGATAGCTGGGAACAATGTTCCTCTGATGGTAGATATCGAAGCCAAGACTAGAGAATTTTTCGTTCGCATTGCTTTAAAACGGTTCATCGGATTGCTTTCCGAGAGCAAAGTCGGGTACAACAATTTGGCGTTCGATATCAAGGGCTCGACGGTGATTGCATGGCTTGAAGTTGCAGATACAGATGAGAATGCAAAGGACGCCATTGTCACGGCAGAAGCGAAAACAAATGCCTTGATGATTGAGCTACTGAGTGAAACAAGGTTGTGTTCGACCATCGTTGAGTCGCGTGACAAGCAGAAGATTCCAAATCATTTTGTAGTTCCTCAGTCGATTGCGGCTTAGTTGGCCTCCTTTCAAGAACACCTAAAGCAAGCTCGACATAACCTTTCAGTTTTCTCTCGAGCAACTTCGTGCATAGCCGATGCTTCGGACTGGCATGTAACGATGATTTTCTACGTAGCTGTTCATTTGATAAATGCGCATTTGGCTCAGCACGGTAACCACTTTCGCCGTCATGAAGAAGTCGATGACGCGATCAACCCTCATCGTAGGAATAACCCACAGGCTGTTTCAGAAGATGCTTACAAGGCGTACGCAAAACTTCGGAAGTTGTCGCGCAAGTCACGTTACTTATTAGCAGAGACTGATACTGACAATGCCACAGCACATGTTTGCGATGTCTTAGATAGAGATAGTGCCGTCGATTATATAGGTGTGATTGCCGATTACTTAGAAAATGAATACAACGTGAATTTCGAGAGTTATCCGGTAGGGTTCCGACCGAAGAATTCGAAGATTTTCCATAACGGATAAGTCCGGATCCACGTTCAACTGGCGTTCCGCCGCCCCCTTCGGCCCCCTCCTAGAAATCTTCCCCCCTGGCTTTGCCGTACCTTTGTGTATGGGCCTAGTAGCAATTGTAGGCCGACCTAACGTCGGCAAGTCAACGTTGTTTAACCGTGTGATCGAGGAGCGCCACGCAATTGTGGAAAGCGTTCCTGGGGTTACCCGTGATCGTATCTATGCGAGTGGAGAGTGGGCAGGCAAGCGCTTCCAGCTGGTGGATACGGGCGGGATTGTGCCGGACAGCATGGAGGTCTTCGATAAGGCGATCCGTGAGCAGGCGCAGATTGCCATGGATGAGGCCGATGTGATTGTGTTTGTGGTGGACGGACGTGAAGGTCTGCTGCCGGTTGACCATCAGATCGGACAACAACTGCGTCAGGCGAAAACTCCAGTCGTGCTGGTCGTGAACAAGTGTGACAATGCCAAAGAAGACCTGAATGCCTCGGAGTTCTACGCGCTGGGGTTAGGGGAGCCGTTTGCGATAAGTGCCCTGAACGGACGCAGCACGGGTGAGTTCTTGGATAAGATCATCGAGCAGCTGCCTGTTAGTGACACAGATGAAGAAGATACGCGCCTAAAGATCGCAATCGTGGGACGTCCGAATACTGGTAAGTCGTCTCTTACCAACGCCTTACTCGGAAAAGACCGCATGGTTGTAACACCGGTGGCCGGCACGACTCGTGATGCTGTAGATAGCGTGGTGAAGTACTATGGCGAGGAGATCGTGCTGATTGATACGGCTGGACTTCGCAGGCGGAGCCAGATCAAGGAGTCGATTGAACTTTTCAGTATAATGCGAACGGCAAGGGCAATTGAACGGTGCGATGTGGCTGTGGTGATGATTGATGCCACTGTCGGCCTGGAAACACAGGATAAGCGCGTGATGGGTCAGGTCGAAGAAGCGCGTAAGGGGCTCATCGTCGCCGTGAACAAGTGGGATTTGATGGAAAAGGAAACAGCTACGGCCGACGTGTTTACAAAAGCTATGAAAGCGCAGCTTCCGAACATGGATTATGCCCCCACGGTGTTCATTAGCGCCCTGACGAAGCAGCGAATTACCAAGGTCATCGAAATGGCCAAAGAAATCCAAACCCGTAGGCTCGCTCGTATACCTACCCATGAGCTGAACGAGAAGCTGATCGAAGTCTTTGAGAAGACCCCGCCGCCGAGCGTGAAAGGACGAGATTTACGTATTAATTACGTGACGCAAGTACGGACTGCGCCGCCTATCTTCGCTTTCTTCAGTAATCATCCAGAACTGATCCCAGAGAACTACAAACGATTCATGGAACGACAGCTTCGACTGCTCTACGATTTCGAAGGCGTTCCGATTAGCTTCCTCTTCCGCAAGAAAAACAAGCGCGAGGAACACTACTGAGTAAACAGGCTACCGTGTGCGGATAACTCGACACATAGCACTACTTCTACTCGGCACCATTATCGGTGCCGGATGTTCGAATACCGACAACCCCATCACACCCGGCGGCAGCCAAATCATGATGATCCGCATGGCGGATGTGCCTCTTATGGGTGGCTATGCAACAAGCGTTGCATTTATTGACGACGAGAAACTCGTTGCCGTTATCGATGGCAAACTCTACATGGTGCCAACGTCTGGCGGACCTCCGACACTTATGCACGCCGATGCCGATTACGTTGCTGTTGTCGCTAGCCCGACTGGTGAGATCTACGCACAAACAACGAGCGATCTTCGTGTTATCAATTTCATTGGCGGCAAGGTTACAACCGCACCCGTTTCGATAACTGGTGCCTCGGTCGAAAAAACAAAGCTTCTCATTTCACCTGCTGGCGATCCGTACATGCTCGTGTATTCGTATCCGAATACGCTCGAAGTGTGGTACTCAATTGATAAGGGTGCACGGTGGGTTCAGATGCCTCTTCCACCAGACTTTGCATTCGGTGGCGGCATTACGTGGGGCTACGCAGGCGAGCTGATGCTAAGCAGCGCAGTGGGGTTCTATACCAGTACGACGTACGGCATGAAATGGACACCACACGCGCCAGCGATAACGAATGTAGCAAGTGATTTATTCTGCGCCGACAATGGCCACATCTTCGCGTATCAAACGGGTCGTGCCGGACTTCTTGTGTCGCGCAATGGTGGTGTAAGTTTCGAGCAGGTGCAGCCCCCTGACAAAGCCCCATACTTTGTCGAGATCCTTCAGGGCGCCGACAAAGCGCTCTATGCAATTGCCAATCGCAGCACCGTCGGACCCAATACTGTATCACGTCCGATGAGCCTGCTACGCTCCACCGACGACGGCGCTTCCTGGCAACACGCATTCTACACACAAGCATTCGACCTTGACATCCGCAACAATATGATTGCAGTTGGGCAAGGGGCCTCGAGTTCAGGGGTCTGCGTGTCGCTTGATCTTGGTGCGACGTGGTCATCATCTGGACTCGGGAAGGTGACGCGTATTGATGATATTGGCTTCGATAAAGATGGCAACATTCTCATTCTTGCCGGCAGAACAATCTATCGTCGCGCAAGCACGGTGTGGCAAGTTGTTGGTTCGCAAGCAGCGTTTGCTCGTATGACAACAGCACCTTTGGGTAGAATGTACGTTGGACACGGAACGACAATGTACTCGTCTTTTGACCACGGCACGTCTTGGTCAGAACGTATACTAACAGACTACGTGTACCAGGGCGTCGGTACAATTGTGCAACCGACCGTTGTGGGTATGATGAACGGCGACTTTCTAATTTCGGTTACTACCTACCGATCTGATATTAATCCGCAGACACACACGGCTGGCGCGTTGTATCGTGTGTCCGAAGATGGCATACCGCGCCGTGTATCAACACCAGGCAACTTCGTCAAGATCGTGGAAGATCGCGACGGCGACCTGCATGGAACGACAGTGAACTTCTCCGATAATTTCGTTTCAAGCGACCACGGTTCTACTTGGCGCACCGTGGCCACCGGAACGTCTGCCGTTGCGGTGAACAGCTCGAACAAGTACATCGCCCTGGGTGCTGCCAATACCTTTCGTCTCGGCAGCATAGACAACGACCAGACTTCAGAAATAACGCTGATGCACTTTACGTCGCAAACAAACCTTGTCACGAGCATGAAGTTCGACGCGAACGACAGGCTCTACGTCGTCACTGCAGACCGCGGAATCTTTTACTCCGAAACGCCGCTCAAGTAAAACGGCCCAAGTAACACAGCCCAAGTAACACTGAGCTACGGCTCAAGTAGAGGGAGCATGCAACGAAGAACGCTTCTGCGATCGATCGCCGCTCTTGCACCTGTAGTATTCGCTCCCGGTGCGCGTAGTTCGGTACTGCCGTGGCTTTCATCGAATGCCAGCGAGGCTGAGCCCGAGAACGAGTCGTATTGGTTGCGCGTTCGTGATGCATTCGACATCGACCACACTCTAATCAATCTGAACAACGGGGGCGTGAGCCCTGCTCCTCGGCAGGTAATCCAAGCAGTGAAGAGCGCCATGGACCGCTCGAACCTTGCACCTGCTTATGAGATGTGGCGTAATCAGGAACCGCGCATAGAGTCGATACGCACTGGTCTTGCTGCAATGTTTGGCGTCGATGCAGAAGAAGTTGCAATAACGCGTAACGCAAGCGAGGCACTAGAGACAGCGTTGCTTGGCATTGACATGCAACGCGGCGATAACATCGTTACGACAACGCAAGATTATCCACGCATGCTAACGACGTGCGACCAACGTGTGAAACGCGAGGGCATTGAGGTCGTTAAGCTTCGCATGGATGCGCCGGTTGTGAACGAAGATGAATTCGTGCAACGGTTTGCAAATGCAATTACACCGCGCACGAAAGCTGTGCTTGTGTCGCAAGTGGTGTTCTTAACTGGACAAATCAATCCTGTGAAGAAAGTCTGCGACGTTGCGCGTGAGCGAGGCGTGCTAAGCATTGTTGATGGTGCCCACGCATTTGCACATTTCCCCTTCACGCAAAAAGACATTGGTTGTGACGTGTACGGCACCTCGTTGCACAAGTGGCTGTGCGGTCCGATCGGCACAGGCATGTTGTACGTCCGCAAAAGTCGTATCGCTGACATCTGGCCGCTTATGGCGGCTGCAGAAACGCAAACAAACGACATTAGAAAATTCGAAGAGATTGGAACGCATCCTGCGTCGATTCACAATGCCATTGCAGAAGCAATAGAATTTCACAATGCAATTGGCGGAGAGCGCAAAGCTGCACGTCTGCGCTACCTGCATTCGGTATACGACAAGCGCGTGATGCAGAGTGGCAAGGCGTCGTTCTTAACGAACACCAGCAAAGTTGGTAACCAGTGCGGACTGCGTCTATTGAATCTGCAAGGCATCGACCCGAACAAACTCTCGACATGGCTACTCGACAAGCAACGCATCTTTACCGTTGCAATCGTACACGACGAATTCAAAGGTCTGCGCGTAGCACCAAGCGTTTACACAACAACTGGTGAGATGGAACGCTTCGCTACCGCTATCGAACAAGTACTAGCAGGCAAGGTCGACGGACTCGTAGCAGGCTAAATGCGGCATCCTGTATTGATTCAGTAACAGCCAATACTAGCGCACTTCTTCGAGCGCCTCTTTCACGAGCACCGCAACACCGACAACGACGACAAACCAACCGAATGCGGCTTGGAGATGGGTGGCATGAATACGTTTTGAAAGCTTTGTGCCAATGACGATTCCAATTGTCGCCAACGCCGTAAACACCAGTACCAACGGCCAATCATATTCGAGTCCGGTCCATGCATCAGCGAGCACTCCAACCACGCTGTTCGCACAAATAAGCACCAGCGATGTGCCCACTGCCGTCTTCATGTCGAGTCCGGCCCATACAACCAAAGCAGGCGTCATCAAGAAGCCCCCTCCAACACCAAGGAAGCCTGAGATAACACCGACGCCGATGCCAAGCATTGCTAACAAAAACGGATGGAGCGACGGCTTCTCTGCCTGGTGAAGTTTGTTGCGCATGAGCATCGATACACCGGCAACAAACAATATGACCGCAAAGCAGAGCATTAACGTGGTGTCATGGTCGAGGCCGAATGCAGAGAAGGTGCTGTTCGGCAATATGAACGCACGCACGAAAGCAATACTGATGAGAGTCGTAGACCCAAACGCTGCCACCGCGCGCCACTCAACTTGTTTACGTTGTATGTAGGGCAACGAGCCAATGAGTGTCGGCACTGCGACGACGAACAATGCGTAGCCGCTCGCAAGAGTTGGGGGTACGTTGTGAACGTACACAAATGCCGGAACAGCGACGATGGCACCCCCCGCTCCGAGCAGACCAAGCGATATGCCAATAAGTAGTGCAATAACGTAGAGAAGTACGATCACGACCTTACCACGCGAGCATGCCGCCCTTCAGATTCTTAAGCTTCGTGTAGCCACTCGCTTCGAGAAACTGAATGGCCTGTCCGCTCCGATTGCCACTCCGACAATACACGATTATCTCGCGTCCCTTGTAGCCGTCGAGCTCGTCTATGCGATCTGGCAATTCATTTAGAGGAATAAGCAACGAGTGTGCGATGTTCTTCTCTTTGTGTTCTTCGGGCTGGCGTACGTCGAGTAGAATAATGTCTTCGCCCGTGGCGAGACGTTCTTTGAGTTCGAGCGATGAGATCTCATCCATTGTGTCTGCGATCAAGATGTGGGCATTATTTATTGGGGACGTCTATCGGTTTGCCGGCAGCCTTCCATCCGCCGAAGCCGGGAGGGAAGTTGACGATGTTGGTGAATCCTTCTTTGCGGAGATATGTCGACGCAACCACAGATCGGTCGCCACCCTGGCAGGCCACAACAACGGTGCCGTTGCGGGGAATCTCGTCTAGGTGTTCGTCGAGATATCCGCCGTGAATGTGGTGCGCGCCTGGTATCGCGCCGAGTGCGTTCTCGCTTGTTGCACGTACATCGAGCACGTAGAGATCGGAGCTGCCTAATACGCCCTGAAGTTCTTCTGTCGTCATCTGCGGTAGAATGTGCAACTCGCGTCCCTCGACCTTCCAATCTTCAATGCCTGGCAGATAACCCTCGACGTTGTCGAGTCCGATGCGCATCAGACAACGCATTATAGACTCGATGCGATCTTCAGGTGCAACCAGCCAGAACGGATGTGTGTACGGAATCATCCATCCAGCCCACGTTGTAAACGATTTTATATCCTGGATATTCACGCTATGCGGAATGTGTCCGACGACGTACGCCGATTTATGCCGTGTGTCAACAATCCATTCGTCTCTATCCAACGCTTCCTGTATGTCAGCAGAATTGGCGCGCTGCGGTATGTGTACTTCGGTTCTTAGCGGACGTTCTACTCTGTTAAGCCGCTTCATGTGTGCGAAGTAGGAAGGGGGCTCGGGCTGACCCGCAAGGAGCTCTGCAACGAACGCTTCTTCATCGGTGTGGCGAAGTGCCCAATTCACAAGCTTCTCATATCCTACTGTCGACGACGGTACAGCCCCCAGGGCTTTGCCGCAGGCAGAGCCCGCCCCATGTGCGGGGTGTACCTGAATGTGATCGGGCAATTGGCGGAAGCGCTCGAGCGATCTCCACTGCTGTCGTGCGCCGATATCGGCTGTGCCTGACGCGCCCACCACTTTTTCGAGAAGGTCCGGACGTCCCACGTCGCCGACGAAGACGAAGTCTCCGGAGAACAGCATAATCGGGTTCGGAGATGCAGCGGTGTCCGTTACGAGGAAGCAGATGTGTTCTGGCGTATGGCCAGGCGTATGCAGTACCTCGACGCGCAGGTTGCCAACGTTAAAGACATCTCCGTCGCGCAAACCGTTGTGCTCGAAGTCGTATTGCCAATCCGGTCCACCCTCATCGCTCAGTAGCATTGCTGCACCAGTAACGGCCGCAAGTTCGCGACTGCCGCAAAGGAAGTCTGCGTGGATGTGTGTTTCAGCAACCATCGTGATGCGCAGGCGCTCTCGGCGTGCTGTGTCGAGGTAGCCATCGATGTCGCGTTGTGCGTCGATAACCAATGCGTCACCCGTGGCTTGGCATCCAATTAGGTAGGATGCGTGAGCAAGGTTGGGTTCGTAGTAGCGTGTGAAGAACATTTGATGCAAAGATAGGGGGTGTTCGTGTACCGAGTTGCTGCATTAGTACACTCTGCCTTGGTTGCGCTTTCAGCGCGGAATACGTTGCCGAAAACAACGTATTCACACGGGAGGTTTCGATGGAACGGTCGACTGCATTTTTATACAGGCTGCTCACGAGGCAGTTCGTCGGCGTTGACAGAGAAGATGTGCGCGATGCAATTGGAGCAGCTCAGTTAGTGACGTGTGAGCGGGCAATGATGGCGCGCGAACCGGTTCTGAATGAAGAAGCGTTTATGACGTGTGTTGCCCGGCGCGCTTTGAATGTTGCAGTGAAGCGAAAGAAGCGACACCAATTCCCGCAAGAGGGCGGCGACGAAGGCTGGGCAATATTCGAGCGCGAGTACCTCTATGTTGAGCCGGCCGAAGAGATCGATGCAGTGGTTGAAAGTCATCGTCTGTTTGAAAAATTGCCAACACGTTATGCAGAAGTGTTGCGGTTGCATTATCTCGAAGGCATCACGCTCGACGAAGCATCGAAACGGTTAGGCGTTACTGCGGAGTGTATGCGCAAGCGACACGAACGTGCTCTTCGGATGGCGCGACGCATGTTTGGTGCTACGTACGCGGGAAAACGCTCAGCAAGTAACGTAGCGAAAGAATGAGCGTCACGTCGTGAACTCCAGCATGCGTCACGTCGTGAACTCCAGCATGCGTTGCGTCGGTATTAGCGCCCGCAGGCGTATCGATTCGTTCAGGTGAATCTCTCCTGTCTCGTCCCGCAGGCACGACAACACACCCTGCAGCGAGTTCATCGCCATCCAAGGGCATCGAGCGCAGCTTGTGCATTCAATCGATCCTGACGATGTAGGCGCTGCGATGATGGTCTTGTGCGGGGCTTGCCGCCTGATGGCATGTGCGATGCCCATGTCAGTGGCAATAATGAACTCTTGTGCATCGCTCGACAGTACGGCTTGCAGAATCATGGATGTCGACCCGACGATATCGGCCTGCTGCACAACGTCAGACGGTGCTTCGGGATGCGCGAGCACGACGGCAGATGGATGCTGCAGACGCAGTGCTTCGAGCTCGGCAGCCTTGAACTCGTCGTGCACGATGCAGGCGCCGTTCCAGATGAGCATATCAGCACCAGTCAGCCCTTGCACATACCTGCCCAGATGTCGGTCGGGTGCCCATAGGATGCGCTCACCACGATCATGAAGGTGTTGCACGATTTTGGCAGCGCAGGAGCTCGTCACGATCCAGTCAGCCTGCGCTTTCACATCCGCTGAAGCATTGGCATAGACCACGACGGTGCGATCGGAGTGCGCATCGCACATTGCAGCAAAGGCATCGGGCTGGCAGCTTAGCTCTAGCGAGCATGTGGCATCGAGATCTGGCATCAGCACGCGCTTGTCGGGACTTAATATCTTGGCCGTCTCACCCATGAATCGCACGCCGGCAACCACGAGCATCTTGGCAGGATGTATGCTTCCAAAGCGCGCCATCTCGAGCGAGTCGGCCACAATGCCGCCCGTATCACGCGCTAGGTCCTGCAACTCGCCTCGTACGTAGTAGTGGGCGACGAGCACAGCGTTTTGTCGAGCAAGCTCATCGCGGATGCGCTCGACAAGATCGTGGTCTGTTGTAATCGACAAGGCCGTGTTCACCTACGTCCCTTCGCACCACGCATCACGAGCCATACAAGGGGGCATAGACCACCAAGCGTGAATATGGCGCCGCCAATCATGCGCATCCATGTGAGTGTCTGGAAGGGTGCGCCATCGATGAACGCACTGCTGCGGGCATACCACAGTCCTTGTTCGGCCACGGTCATGAGCTGCCAAATGCCCGCGGGGAAGAGGTCGAGGAAGACCATCAGTAGTAAGCCCACGTTGATAGACCAGAATATGATGAGGATAACGCGCGGCGCCCATCGGTCAGGGTGAATGAGCAGCTTGGTGCAGAACAGAATGGCGGCAATGGCAAGGTTGCCATAGACGCCCATTAAAGCGGCGTGGCCGTGATTGACGGTCAGGTAGGTGCCGTGCTCATAGTAGTTGGCGATAGGCAGGTTGATGATGAAACCCAGCACGCCGGCGCCGAAGAAGTTCCAGAAGTTCACGGCCATCAGGAAGAGGAATACCTCGGAGAAGCCGAAGTGTGTCTCCGTGCCGCTGACGGCTTTGTGCTCGGCCAAGAGCAGACGAGGCAGCTTTGAAAAGCGCCATGCTTCGAGCGTGAGCAAAATGAGCGGAATAACCTGCAGTGTCGAAAAGACCGAGCCCAGGGCCATCGTACCTACAGGTTTGGCGTTCCAGTAGAAGTTGTGCGAGATACCGAGCAGACCCGAGCCAAGGAACAGCAGCGTTGCTAGGTAGATTACCCGAACAGCAGCACGCGAACTCACGAGGCCCATCAGCACCATGAAGTAACCAATGAGGATGGTGGTGAAGACCTCGAAGAACGCCTCGGCCCACATGTGGATTACACACCAGCGCCAAAAGTCGGCAATAACGAAGTTCGTCGTGGGTGTTGCGATGAAGCCCGACATCAACAGCACCACGATGCTGCTCGTGGCGTATACCATCCAATTCGGCAACGCCCATGGTTGCTTGAACGTCATCACCGGACGTAGACCGCGCCACAATGAAAACGCCCATAACGCGAGGACGACGGCCAGAAGGATCTGCCATACCTTTCCAAGCTCGACGTATTCCCATCCTTGGTGACCGAGCCAGTACCATGCGTCGCCCAACAGTCCGTGCGGACCCATGAAGATGCCCACGAACATACCTGCCACCATGATGATGGCCAGCCAGAACACGGTGTTAATGCGCAGCAGTTGCGTGCGCGTTTGTTCTGGTACAAGCATAGGCATAACGAAGAACGATCCGCCGATCCAGCACATCGAGATCCACAGGATCGACAATTGCACGTGCCAGCTGCGGGTTATGGTTATGGGCAATGTCTCGGAGACGTACCATCCGAAAAAGTTGACGAAGCCAACAAAGTCGTGAACCGTAAGAATACCCGCGACGATTTGCAACGCGAACAACAGCACAGCCACATAGAAGAATTTATATGTAGCACGCTGGATGGCATGGGGCACGTACTTCTCGACGTCTGTCGCTGTCATGAAGGGCCTCGCCTGCGCCGTATAGGCAGCATCGTCGAGCCTCTCCATCTTGCCGTGGTAGTACAGCACGATGCCAAGGCCAAGCAGCAGACCTAACGATCCGATGAAGCTCCAGATGATCGTGGCCGCCGTTGGTGTGTTGCCTGCGTCAGGGTCATACGGCCAGTTGTGTGTGTAGCTATATGTCTCGCCAGGGCGTTCAGCTCCGCAGACCCAAGCACCCCAAAAGAAGAAGGCGGATAAGGCCTTGATCTCTGTGACATCCGTGATGTATCCCGTTGGTTTGAAGGCACCTGTAGACGACGGATCGGTAAATGTCGCGATGTACTGTTGGGCAAGCACCACGTATGCGTGTGCCTGCGCGTCGGAGACGGTAACGGTATTGTCAGCGACGTCGTACCGATTGCGTTTGATCTCGGAGCGCACAAAATCGCCGATGCCGGTGCGTAGCCATAATGCACGTGACGCCTGCGACGTGTCCTGTTGATAGTATGCCTGCATCGATGTTGATACAACATGCAGCGCTTCGGCCGTGTAGTCTGGCCCACGATTGCCGCCGTCGCCGAACATGCTACCATAGTCCATCAACCCGTACTTCTGAAAGACCGCCTGTCCGTCGAGGACCTGTTGCTTCGATACCACCACACGTCCGTTTTGCGTTACGAAGTCGGGGACGGGCGGCGCCTCTGTGTACGTGTGCACACCAATCATGACAACGCCTGCCAAGCTTACAGTTACGATTACCGTTAGCGGCAGCCACCAATTCTTTGGGTTCAGCAGGTACGGAATGAGCTCACGCTTTTTCACAACAGCACCAGAAGGATAGAAGTATTTCAGACAAATCTATCCTAAAAGAAGCAACCATGTTATTCTTCAGATCGCTGCCTATGCTACGTACGCGGGAAAACGAGCAGCAAGTAGGGAAGAGAAAGAATGAGCTCTGCTGTTAAGCGTGCATGCGGACGCTGCATACGCGCAAACGCAAGGGGCAGCAGAGCGGTGCATACGCACATACATACGAGTACAGAGGCCATTGGTACGTCGTATGGCAGTTGCGTAAAGGCGAGAACGCCAGCGATAGTCCAGCATAGACGCATGAGGAACGTGGCCCGGCCTGTACCCAGTTCGAGTGCCGAGCTCGACACGCCTAGTGAGATGTCCGATGCAGCATCGCTAATGCTTAGCTGTAGCACAATCGCGCTCACTACCAGCGTGAACGAAGCGAGTACAACGGCCGTCTGAAAACTGAACGCGCCAACTGCAATTGGAATAAACCAAATCGCAAATGTATAAATGATTATAACATTAGCATCTTTAATCGACCCTTCGTGATGGTTCCCTGTCGCGCGTTGTAATACGTGATGTACTACGATCACGGCAACACACAGAGGTGCTGCAAACAACATCCATACGGTGAAGGTTTGGAATGCAAGCACAGCAACGACAGGAACGACGATGGCACATGCGGCGAGGAGTGCCGTGCGATGACGCGCGTGAAATTGGTGCCGATACGTTGGGTGCTGCGCTGGTGCAAGTTTTACGTCGACGAGTCGGTCGACCGTATACACTACCCAAGCACTAAGCGGTACTACAATCCACCACGACCACGGTAAATGCGCGCCCGTCGCTCGCTCTGCCAGTAGGCCCGTCGCGGCCACACCGGCGACTATGTCAAGATTCAGAAAGTGGACGTATTTGATCAACGTCGCTCGTTCTGCAGGTCTTTGACTTTTGCAAGGTCATGTGCAAGGTCAACGAGGTTGCGCACCACGCCCTGCGTCATCCCGAAGTACACATCATCATAGCGCTTTAACGCTTCGTCGTCGAGATGATTTACAAGCGTTGCCAACTGCTCACGAATATCGTTCAGGAGTGTGCCGAATTCGCGTTCAAGGACTGTATACCCCTCACTGCCCGGCGTCGTGCGACGCAGAATGCCGTAGACATTCCAAAGCCCCTTGCCCGTTTGTGTTAACGTGTTGAACAACTCATGCTCATCGTGCGAGGCGCCGAGTTCGAGTAACGTGCCGATGTCATTCTTCTTGCGTAAGCCGCCTTCGACAGCCGTGTTGAGGTAATCGAGGACTGCAAGTGTATCGGGCGACAGTTCCATTAGTACTGTATCGTGGCGATGATCGATCGGAACACTTTCGCAATGTCGGCATCGGTTGGCAATTCTTTGCCAGTTACCGTAAGCGGTACTAATGCGAATTCGTAGTGAGTGCCGGCTGACGACGTAAACACAGCGCAACGTGTGCGCTGGTTACCGGCGGACGCAGTGAAATCGTAGAGGCCGAACCTGCGTGGACCTAGTTCGGCAACAGAGTATGTTCCTACAAGTTTTGCTGTGCCTGCAGTCTTGCGCACATGTTTGTTGTAAGCAAGGCGTGCAAGGCCGAGCAGGCCTTCTTTCTCAAGTTGTTCCTTCGATGCCTCACCCGGCAAGGCAGCAAACACGGCACTAAGCGTGTACTCTGGATTTACAGCGATGGCGATAACCTCAGATGACTGTTCGCTGCGTGCATCGAGATACAACCAACCTTTCGGAAGCAGGGCAATCATGTCTCCGCTAGGTGTACGCACGAGCTCGTCGCTCATCTCGAGTTCTGGCATCGGACTTAGCGTTGCGTTTTCAGCATCTGAGTCTTTTTCTGGCGTCTTTACGAACAGACACGAGTTAAGCATACCTGCGCACAACGCAAGCCCCATCCACATTACAAGCCCCCTCATTTTTTCTCTCCCGCTTCGACGCTATATCGAAGTGTGTTCTCAGGGGGCGGTAAGGGGCATGAGTACAAATGGTTGAAGAGACATAGCGGATGATATGCCGTGTTGAAGTCTACTGCAACCGAATCGTCACCCTGCTCGATAGGCACATCCAGATACCGGCCCGCCTCATAGGTGGCAAAGCCGTTTGTTGCGTCACGGAACGGCACAAACAACATGCCCTCATAGGGAGTTGGCGTGTCGATAAAGCGATAGCCCGTAAGCTTCGACGTCTCGCCGTTCAGTGTAAAGGATAACGTAGCGGCACGAATTGCTTTTCGTTCATCGCCGCCCATCGTCGTACCTATAATAACAGTGTCGGCGGGCATGTGCCATGCTACGGCGGCGTGTATATAGTAATCGACGCTAGGATCGTAAAAGCGAAGTCCGGCGAAGGATGCACGTTGGTTTTTGGGTATCGGACTATCCGATGATGTGCGAAACGCTTTGTCCTTCTCATCACGCGCCTCTAGTAACGCTGCTTCGTCGTAGTCTTTCGCGTCTGCACGACCGTCTGCATCTTCCTCGCATGCGTTTAGCATGAAGACGCCCAGAACAATTACGCAAAGCATCAGCGCTGTCCTCATGTCTTCTCTTCCGCAGGGAAGTTCTTCCACATCATCGACTCAACCGGAATGTTCGCCTTTGCGTTGTACTTCGCCGAAGGTTTGCTGCTGTACGGATTGATAACCGTGCCTTGCACAAGAAAGTAAATAAGCTGGCCGACTGGCATTCCTGCGTACACGCGCACGGGCAACTTCACGCTTATCTCTAGTGTCCAATAGTTGCAAAAGCCAATATCGCCTTTGCCTGCTGTGGCGTGAATATCTATGCCGAGTCGTCCAACGCTAGACTTGCCTTCGAGAAACGGCACGTGTGCGTGTGTCTCTGTGTATTCTTCTGTTACGCCGAGGTAAAGCCGATTTGGCTCCAGTACATATCCGTCGGCTGGAATCTCGAACGTCGTAATAGTGTTGTGACGTCGGGCATCCAGTATCGGATCGTCGTACTCGGCTAACGTGCGACCTAGATGCACGTCGTATGAATTAGACCCAAGGCAAGACTGATCAAATGGTTCGATGACGATAGAGCGGTTGGCAATGCCATCCAAGATTTCACTGTCGGTAAGAATCATCCACAAAAATACGCTAGTAGCCCTTGACAGGCAGTTTGATCGTGCGGATGGCGTTCAACAACCGTTGATGATAGACGGACCACAAAGGCTCGGCCACTTCTGCGACGACGGTTACGAGCTCATCCGGACGTGCCAACAAGGCCTCGAACTGATGGATGCGATAGCCGTCGGCGGCAGGTTGAATTGCAATCTCGCGCAATTCACCAGTCCAGCCTGGGATGGTAAGGGGCTCTAGACGGATTACGTTGTACGACGTAAGCGACTTCGACGCAGCGAGGTTCGTTGCGCTCCATGACTTCAGCATCATCTCTGGTGTCGGGTTCTTGTCTGACACGAACTGACTCGCCTTCCGGTAGTATCGTATCGTGATTCCTTCAGCATACGAATCTGTTGCAGAAGCAAGTGGCTGTCTTGCGATGCGGAACGTAACAGTACCGCCATCGTCGCTTGAAGCGGAGTGCCATGAGCGAGGCAGAATAATTGCGATTTGCCTCGCGGCATCCGTGAACATCGAATCACGCAGACCCATCTCGTCAGCACTCATCACTGCCATCTGGTCAGCCAGATAACCCGCGTACGGGCTTTGCGGATCAATCACAGAACTACGTCTCCATGCCCATAGCGCCGAGTCTGCGACGTTCATTGCCATGTACGCTTCACCGCGTGAAAGCCAAGCAAGCGCATTCATCGAGTCGATTTTTAGGGCATACTCTACGTCGGAAAGCGCCAGGCGTGCCTGGTTGGTGCTCAGATGCGCCGTTGCTCGTCCGATATACGCCTGCACGTCTGGCTTTATAGCAATACTGCGATTGTAATCTGCAATGGCTTCTTCGATGCGCTTCTGCCGTGCGTATGTCTGTGCACGATTGAAGTAAATGAAGGCGTTTGTACTGTCGATTGAGAGCGCAGTATTCAAATCGTTCAGAGCATCTGAGAACCGCTCTTTTTCGCCATACAGATACGAACGCTGAATCAGGGCGTCGGTGTGTTTGGGGTCTAACTGCAATACCGTTTCGAGATCGGCAAGCGCAAGGTCTCCACGCTTCATCATCGTATAGGCAAGGGCTCGATTATAATAAGCCGCCGTAGACTTTGGTTGGTTGGCAATTGCCTTCGTGTAGGCTTCAACCGCAAGTTCGTAACGGCGCTCGTTCAGGAGCGTGTTGCCCTCGCCGATGTAGTCTGTCTGTGCGCTTGTGGCTGAGACAGCGATAATGAAAAGGGCGGCCAGTAGATAGAATCTCTGCACCATGGCGGTCTCCGGTGTTGACGGGGTTAGGCTACTTGTTCGTTGGGGACACCGACTTGCTGAGTCGCGCTATCTGTTCCAGCACATGTTGAGCATAGGGTCCTTTAGGGTCGTGCTCAACACTGTTCTTCCACGCATCTAGAGCTTTGGCTTCCATGTCCATGGTGAGGTATGTGTCTCCGAGTACAGCCCACGCAAGCCCGTTAGCAGAATCGCGCTTTAGTGCTCGTGTCAGGTCAGAAACAGCTTCGACTTTACGACCCATTTTGTGATATAACACTCCACGAGCTGTGTATGTCGTTGGATTGTCTGGGAAGAGTTCCAGATATGTCGAGTAGTCGGATAGTGCGAGTGAGTCCTTACCTAGACGGCTGTATGCAATACCGCGATTGAAGATTGCCTGCGGCGATTTCTGTTGAAATAGAATCGCCTTGTTGTAGTATTCGATGGCGATCTCGTATTTGCGTTGGTTGAGCGCCTCGTTGCCATAACGGACAAAGTCAGTGGGTTGTGCGGATGCTTCTGTGGCGAGGGCGCTCGCAAAGAGAACGAGACTGCAAAGCGTGAGAACAAACGTTCTGAGACTAACTGCGGAACGTATCATAAGCGACCTCCGAGACGTTTAACCGCATGAACAGCGCTGACGCGTAACACGCCCAGTCCGTATTGCACACTGCGACGAAAATTAATACTCGATGCATCGTCAAAGTACTTCGTCGGACAAGTCACTTCACCAATCTCGTAACCCGCGAGGATGATCTGTGAAAGCATCTCGTTGTCGAACACGAAGTCGTCTGAGTTCGATTGCCAGTCAATGCTCTCGAGCACTTCTCGCGAGAATGCCCGATAGCCAGTGTGATACTCTGAAAGTTTTTGTCCCACGAGTAGGTTCTGAGTAAACGTCAACAAACGGTTGGCGATGTACTTGTAAAGTGGCATGCCCCCTTTCCTGGCCCCATTACCAAGTATGCGCGATGCAAGTACAACAGGGTAAACATCGTTGGCGATAATCCACGCCATCGCTGGGATGAGTTTTGGTGTGTACTGATAATCTGGATGCAGCATCACGACGATGTCGGCACCAAGCGTCAGTGCTGTGGAGTAGCACGTTTTTTGGTTGCCGCCGTAACCTTTGTTATTGTCATGCCGCACGATGTGCACAATGCCCAAGTCGCGAGCGACCTGCATGGTATCATCGGGCGAGTGATCGTCTACAAGCACAACCTCGTCCACCATTTCGAACGGTATCTCGCGATACGTTCGCTCGAGCGTCTTCGATGCGTTGTATGCGGGCAGAACAACAACAATCTTCTTGCCGTTGAGCATTACTCCAACTCGAACGTAGCGTTAACAGTTACGCGCATGTGGAGCTGACCAGTTGCGACCGACGGGCCACCCCCGTCTTGATTTGCATCTTTACTCATCATCATCTCACGCATCATACGTGGTTGCTGATTGTACTCATTAGCGATGATAGTAAGGGGCTTCCCGGCGCGCGAGCCAACGGCAGTTGCGAGGGCCTCTGCCTTGCGCTTTGCGTCGCGGGCAGCTTGCACGCGTAGATCGTCACGGACGTTCTTCGAGGTGCTTAGGGAAAAGTTGATGTTCTGCATGATGTTGCCACCAACATCGATGCTAACGTCCATCACTGCGTCGAGTTTCGTGAGATCCTTGATCGTTACATGCAGCGTATTGCGCATTTGAAATTTCACGAACTCACGCGCGCCGTCTGGCTTCCAATTATAGATGGGCTGAAGTGAGACCATCGATGTCTGCATATCGAGCGGATCGATGCCGACTTTTTTTAGTTCGGCGATTAGCTTACGCATGACCTTGTCGTTGTCGGACTTTACGTCTTCTGCATCTCTACCTTCGGTCTCGACACCGAGTTCTACACTAGCACGGTCTGGTGGCACAAAGGCTTCGGCTTCGCCTTCCACGGTTACCATGCGACGCATATCGATTTGTTGTGCGCTGGAGAGAGAGACGATGCATACAAGTGCAAGACATGTTATGCTAGTATTCATAATGAAGTTCTTCACGTTGTTGCCTCTTCTAGTTGTTCTTGACAAGATTCCCATTCGTCAGTCAGCGTCGAGACGCCGCGCTTAACCGTTTCGTATTCCGACATGAGTCGCTTTTGTGTGTCCGGGTCTTTGTATAGCTCTGGTTTTGCAAGCTGTAGTTCTAAGTCTTGTTGCTGCTTCTCGAGCACCGACGACTTTAGCTCAATCTCAGCGATGCGCTTTTCAATGCGCTTGCGGTCTTTCTCGCTATTCGGTGCGCCTGGCCCCAGCCTCTTGTTCTTCACTACAGGAGGCAACGATGGCGCCTCTACAGGAACGGGTTTCAGTGCTGCCGCTTGCGGTTGCGAAAGCGACTGCAAATACACGTCGATATCGCCTATGTACTCGATGAGTTCGCCGCGGCGGAACGCAATAACCTTATCGGTAAGTGTGTCGAGAAAGTCGCGATCGTGCGAAACAACAATCATGGCACCATCATACTTCATGAGTGCTTGCTTGAGCACTTCCTTCGACAACATATCAAGGTGGTTCGTGGGCTCATCCAGGATGAGCAAATTAGTCGGCTGCAAAAGAAGCCGTGCGAGAGCTAGGCGCGACTTCTCGCCACCCGACAACACGCTTACTTTTTTGTTTATATCGTCGCCGCTGAATAGGAATGCGCCTAAGAGTGCACGAATGCGCGGACGCATTTCAGGGGGCGCTGCTTGCTCCATTACTTCGTACACAGAGTTGTGACCGCCCAACATGTCGGCCTGGTGCTGAGCGTAATAGCCCACCATGGTGTTGTAACCAATAATACATTCACCACCCGTAGCGGGCTCCAGGCCAGCAATGATTTTTGCCAGCGTCGTCTTGCCCTCACCATTCTTGCCAATAAATGCCACCTTCTCTTGGCGTTCCATGGCAAAGTTGATGTTGCGCAGAACGTGCTTGGGTCCGTAATGCTTCTGTAAGTCAACGCAGTCAACAACAACGCGACCCGAGCGAGGCGCGGGAGGAAATTTGAACTGCATCGAAGAACCATCGACATCATCGACCTCGACTTCCTCCATCTTTTGAAGGTGCTTGATACGCGATTGCACGCGTGTCGCAAACGTTGCTTTGTATCGAAAGCGGTCTACCCACTTCTGCACACGCTCGCGTTCACGTTGCTGATGCACGTGAGCCGCCTTCTGCTGATCGAGGCGCTCCGAACGAATCTCTTCGTAGTCAGAGTACGAGGCAGGTATGTCGTACACGCGTGAACGTGTAATCTCAATCGTGCGGTTCGTTACGTTGTCGAGGAATGTTCTGTCATGGGATACAAGTACGATAGCCCCATCGTAGCCCCTTAAGAAGTCCTCGAGCCATCGAACAGAGTCGATGTCTAGGTGGTTCGTGGGCTCATCGAGCAGAAGACAGTCAGGACGTTGCAGCAGAAGACGTCCGAGTTCGGCGCGCATCTGCCAGCCGCCGCTAAACTCGGTCAGGCTCTTGTCGAGATCGCCAGGTTCAAAGCCGAGACCGGTAAGGATGCGCTCTATATCGGCATGCATGGTGTTGCCACCTTTGCGCTCATACATGTCATTGCTGTCGGTAAGGCCCTGCACCACATCCATGTAGGAGTCGGTTTCATAGTCCGTGCGTTCAACAAGTTCTACCTGCAGCGCTTCGATGCGGTCGTGCAGAGCAAGCACTTCGGTAAAGGCTTGCATCGCCGTCTCGCGTAGCGTCGAGCCGAGGTCGAGTGTAAGGTCTTGCGAAAGTAGTCCGATCGAAATGCCATTCTGTTTTCCGACGTGTCCACTTGTCGCATTGCGCTCGCCGGACATTATGTGCAGGAGTGTGGACTTGCCGGCACCATTGCGTCCGACCAGTCCTATGCGGTCACCACGCTGAATGAGGAACGTTACGTTGCTAAAGAGCAAACGTACACCAAGGTCCATTGTAACATTAGTTAGGGAGATCATTGCTGGTCTCCCTTCGTGTTTTTCTCGCGCACCAGAAGCACTGCGTCGAGTATCACCTCTGCGCATGCTCGCTTGTTCATTGGCGGATAGGCAAGGGGCTCCTGACTATGCGCAAGGATCGTGATGGTGTTCTCCGCAGTGCCGAAGCCGCTGCGGTGTACACCTGCCTGATTGGCAACGATGATATCGGCGTGTTTTCGAATGAGTTTGTCTTGTGCGTGAGTGACGAGGTCGGTGGTTTCTAGAGCAAAGCCCACAACGATTTGACCATCGCGCTTGTTGGAACCTACAGCGGCGAGTATGTCTTTTGTTTTCTTGAATTCTATGGTAAGGGTCCCTTCGGTAAGGGTCTCCTCCTTCTTCATCTTTCCTTCTATGCGACTCACTGGTGTGAAATCTGCGACTGCAGCAGCCATCACATACACGTCCACGTTGCGGCAGTTCATCACTGCATCAAACATCTGTTCTGCTGACGTCACGCACACAGTGTCGACACCGACCGGTGCGTGTAGCGTAACGGGTCCGCTGACAAGGGTCACGATTGCGCCGCGGTCGCGTGCTGCTTCGGCCAATGCGTATCCCATGAGGCCCGAAGAAGCGTTCGATACGAACCGTACATCATCGATTGCCTCATGCGTAGGCCCCGCCGTAATTACAACGTGTTTGCCCCTTAACGACCAAGCCCCTTTCCGGTGTGCATCAAGAGTAGGGAGGGTCGCTTCGTCTGAAGTGCCTTGATGCGTTTGCACCAGCGCAACGATTGCAGAGAACTCTGGGAGACGTCCTTCACCAACGAGTCCGCTTGCCAGGTCTCCTGTTGCGGGTGGAATAACAATCACACCATCGGCAAGAATGCTAGCAACGTTGCGTTTTGTTGATGCCAGACTCCACATGTCTGCGTCCATTGCCGGAGCTACAAGCAGTGGTGTTGTCGATGGCAGCGATGCTGCAACGAGGCTCACGGCAGTATCGGTGAGTCCGGTGGCAAGGCGTGCAAGTGTCGTGGCCGAGCATGGTGCAATAAGCATCAGGTGTGCCCAATGCGCAAGGTGTACGTGCCACGATCCGCCATCTTGAATTGTGGGGTCGAAAGCGTCGACGATTACGTCGTGTAGAGAAACGGCCTGAAGCGCAAGGGGCGATGCGAAGCGCGTGGCGGAAGGCGTCATCACAACGCGCACGTCATGTCCGGCGCGTCGGAGGTCGCGCACCAGCCATGGAGTTTTGTAAGCAGCGATACTGCCTGTTATGCCGAGCAGAATGTTCATCGAAGAATGTTCATCGTATAAAAAATGGCCACCGCGGTTGTCCGGGATGGCCAGTATCGAAATTCGTTAGAGGAGCCGGAGCCGTTATTCGCTAGCAGGAACAACTGGGACATCGTCATTGAGCATGTGGATCTTTCGGTCCAGCATTTCCTTCATAGCAAGGAATGTGGGCTTCGGGATCACGTCGAACTCTTTGCTGATGGCAATCTGGTCGAGGTTCGGACCTTCTGTTTCATCGGTGTCGATAATCACGTCAGCCATACGTTCCGATATCTGCGTCTTAATCTGATCGTTAATCTGGCGTGCACGCAAGCCCATGGCAATGATTGATTTGTAGATGGAGCCGCGGGCCGACTCTTCCATCCGAACGACCACGGGGTTGACGATGTATGTGCTCATGAAACTCCAAATTGGCGAGGGGGATGCAGAAGAACCACAAAGATAGGCAAGAAATCGTGGATGGAGCAGGGGGGTCAGAATGCCCAGCCCAGCGACATGCCTGCCCCGAAGAGGAGTTCCGAGGTGCCTGTGTCGAGCTTTGGATTAAAGGTGAGTCGAAACAAAAATCCTCCTTCTCTTGGCTGTTGGCGATAGCCGATAATCAGACCCGGGTAAATCCTGCTGGTCGAGGTTGGTAATATGGGGTTGGCGGTAACGAACGTATGGATGTACGTCACGCCTGCACTGAATTCCATCCAATTGTTCGGACCGAACAAGAGACCTTTCATGTAGATGGGTACACTTCCATGACCTATGTCTGCTCCACCCATACCGATGGATAAGCGAACCTGCTGATCCTGCGCGTCGCTTTCCCTTATGAGAACCTCGGCATGTAGTGCGATCAGCGAAAACCCTGCCCCGGCGCCCTCGAAGTATGCAGCGAAACGTGCCGGAGACTCCTGGCTATAAACATTCACGGTGGTGAACAGAACCAGAATGGATGAGGCTATCCTACTGAGACGCATGGAGTTCATTGCAGAATGTGGACACTATAGAAAACGCGAACGCTCTGCGGGCGTGGGTATTCTGCACGATTCTTTCTTTCCGAACCACCTGTATCGGTTGCGCGAGATGAATCGGTAGACGACGTTACGAATCGGACGTGGTACGATTTTCAGGATGTTCAACAATCGATAGCCCGGACCCAAATACTTCAGCAGGTGAAGTGCTGCGTCCGCCTCCGAATACAGTCTTCCCTCATCCACAACATAGATAGTCTCAGGCGCTGTTGTCACTCCATGTGCGCGCAACACCGCAGCCCCTTCCTCACTCTGAAACGAGCCGAAGCGCAAGCGTCCAGTGCGGTCATTCCGCATTAGAAAATCGACACTCGCATTGCACATCGTGCACACACCGTCGAAGATGACAATAGGATGGTTTAGTAACAAAGTCGGCACGCTTGTTGTTTGGACATTAGTAGGGCAAGGGTTTGTTCAACGTTCCCTGGAGGCAGCCGTGGGAGCTTTAGAATTGGGCATGTTCACGCAAGGCGGAGAGGATTTAGAGAAGGCGCAATACCGTATCCTCTCAGGCATGCAATCGATGTCACGCGAATTCCGGCACAACAAGTTGTACCCGGGTCTCGGCGAACTCATCGAACTCACTTCGGTTCTGGAGACCATCCAGGCAAACCGCAATCAATACAACAACATTGTTCCGCGTACACTCACGGGCGTCGACTTAGACCGAAAGCAGTTAACCTTCGATGCAGTGCCTGCAGATAGCGGATCTGTCGAACGCATGTTTGAGCTTGTCGGTTGGGTCTTGCCTGAAATGAAATCCCTAACAGAAGAGGGAGTTGCGATGTTCGACTTTGTAAGCTCGAACATGCGCATAGACGTAGTCGGGATGATACCAATGTATCGCGACGAAGGCTATGCATTCGTTCCCGACCTCAAAGGCAATGTCTTTCACGTGTTGCGCTACGAACTTGCACTATTCACTGCAGAGAGCGAACATTATCGCGCCATGAAGACAATCGAATTGCAGACACACGCCATTTCGATTGTACACGAAGCGCCAGAAGATCTCAAACATCGGCTTATCAAGGAACATGTCGACATGCCGAACCCGGCTACGTTTATCATGGACACCGACCTTGACTTCCCGTTTGTAGAGACAATCCTTCCTGTAGCGAAGCGCAAACTCATGCGCCATCTTATCTCGTAAGAGCGTCTTCGGATGTATTAGAGCGCGTAAGTACGGCGACGTAGAAGCCATCACCGCCGTTGTCGCCAGTAGCATACGTTGTAGACGAGACTAGGCTGAAGTCGGTCGGATTGCGATCGAGGAACGCTCGCACTTGCCCAATTCCTTCCTGCTCAAGCACGCTACATGTTGCATACACGACAAGCCCCCCAACCTTTACTGCTAAGGCGTTTCTTCGAAGAATGTCGGCCTGCACAGTCAGGAGCTCACTTAACATCGTCGATGATATATGCCAAGGGATGTCAGGATTGCGACGAAGGACGCCCGTGCCTGAGCATGGGGCATCGATAAGTACACGATCTGCAGAAGAGGCGAGGCGCTTTACTGTCTTTGTTGAGGTGATGAGACGCGGATCGATAATGTCTGCACCCGTACGAGCAGCCCTGCGTTGTAACTGACGAATCTTGTCTTCGCTAACGTCGAGTGCGATGATGCGCCCTTTGTTCTTCATCAATGCGGCAAGGTGTAGCGTCTTGCCACCAGCACCTGCACATGCATCGATTACTCGCATGCCCGGACGTACATCGAGGGCAATAGACACTCGCTGCGAGTTGATGTCCTGCTGCTCGAACCAGCCGTCATGAAACTCTTTCGTGCGAAAGAGTCCGTACGGACTGTGTATCTGGATGACGTTGTCGGTAAGGGGCTCTGCGACGTGCGCATGCAAAGCGGCAGCACATTCCTCTAGCGTGGTCTTAAGTGTGTTAACGCGCAAGAACACCGGAGCGCGCAAAAGCATTGCCTCCGTCGGCGTAAATAGTCCCACATTCTGAAGCGTCGGCCAAGCGCGTTGCAGGTTAACAACGCCATCGAGATCTCCTCGTAATGCAGCGTCTACGTCAGCGTACCGAATAGCTTGAAAGAGAATGTCACGAACGCGTGATGTTAGCTCTTCATCTGCATCGAGCGACCGAAGCAGAACGTGGAGCTCTGAGGACAAATGATGGCCGTGAACTGTGACGTTTGTGTAAACGTCCCGCACTGCATGCGCAACGTCGTCCGTCAAGTCTTTTAGTGGTTTCGAATCGTATTCGGACGGAATGCTCACGGTTGGACCGTAAGAATCCCAGATGCTGCATTGAATGTCGATGCAAACGCCCGGAGATTGGATGGTGCTGGGCCAAGCTTAACCGCACCGGTGGTTGACGAGAAGCGCGATTGGTGGCAAGGACACACGCAGTCTAGCGTATCCTTGGGTAAGTCTACGATGCAACCCGCATGAGTACACAACGCACTGAAGACGGCAAATTTCTCTGCTTCAACTTGTGAGATGAAAATCTCGACGCCATCGTTTAGGCCAGGAATCTTCGCTTTAGCAATCGTGCCTGCCCCGGTGAGCTCGTGGTAGTCGGCGATTTTTACCGACACGCCTTGTGACGGAGGTGTCGGTTGCGATTCGTCCGTCTCGCACGACGTAAGAATCGTTGCCACTGCACTCGCGCTTAGGGTGAGACCCGCGGCGGTCAGCGCGCGTTGCAAAAAAACTCGACGTGGTTGGTTGCTGTCAAGAATGATGCCGCTTGGTTGGTTGCTGTCCATATTATCCAGTAATGTTTTTGCGCGATCGACGCATCATGAACACCGACAGAAGCATTACTGCTGCACTCGTTCCGAGGATGAATGCGTAGCTCATCGGTACGTCTGCAGGCGAATCGCTTGGTGGCAAAAGTCCGAGCTGGAATTTGTCGACATAGGTAACATTCCTTGTGCTGTCGCCAAACAACGGATCGGCCGTCATTGTCACAACTTCTACTTTGTCCTTCGTTAGCGTCTGGGTTCCGCCGATGATCCACATAATGCCGCCGGCTACGATGGCAAGCACTGCGGCAATGATTAGAATGCGCCAAATCATGTTACGACTCCTGGTAGAAAAATTTGCAGTCCTAGTAGAAGACGTGCAGTTGCAGATTCCAACGCGTTGTGGTACCCGGTTTTGCGGTGTCCCAAATACGATACTCGGGTCTGAGCTCGACATACGGCACAACGAAAATGTGCGCGCCAATAACAGTAGACTTTACAGACTGCTTGTCGTTCTGGCGTTGCTGTGTTGAGCTCGTTTCATACCGGACAAACGGCAGTACGGGAGACCATACTTGAACCGTGAGCTCTGCTGTAAGGTTGTTTGCTTCGACGATCTCGCCTTTTTTAATTCGCGTGTAATCAACCGCTAAACCAGCATAGTCTGTTAGCCCGACACCAACAAATCCACTCATGAGATTAAAGTTGCCGTTGTTCAAGATCGATGCGCCGATGTACGTGTTGATGAAGTCATCGAGGAAACGAGGCGAACCAACAACGCGCGCAGTGATTGTTGGCGCGTTACCTGTGACGGCACTTACGTTGCGGCCGCTATCCTGAAACTTCAGTTCTGCGAGACCGCTACTGCCGAAGACCCCTACCTGGGCAGTGAGCCCAGGTAGCCCCTCATACGTCAGCTCCGCACCGGCCTCAGCCCATTCCGGTGCTACAATTGCTTGCCTCGACGTTTCGGTAACAATCGAATACGCGAACATGGTATGGTCATCGTAGCGCATGCCATAAGACGGACGGAATTGGCCGACACGAACCGAAGGGTAATTGATGTGGGGTTGCCAAGAGACACTTGCGGCCCACACCTTCTGACCGGGGTATGCGACGCGTTTTGCGGATGCGCTAAGTCCGAAGAAATTTAGCTGCGCATCGAAGGATAATTCCTTCACGGGTTTGAAATCGATGTACAGTGTACCCTGCATCGGGAATGTCTTACGAGGCGCGTCGGGAACATACATCGAACGGGTTGTCTGGACTCGCATATCCAACCCCAGCATGAGCATGCCATTGAAGAACGTGTTGCTCGTATCGGCTGCATAGAGTCCGGATATAAACGACCCTTCGCGAGGAATTAGGCTCACGTCTGAATATGAATACCAACCCAAGTCAGTACGCTGTCCGCCTCCTGCCACACTTACGTGGCAACTGCTGCAACGATTACCCGTGAGCAGTGAGAATTTCGGCAGCGCCTGCGCTGTACAGAAAGTAGTGCATACGACAACCAAGAAGAGCGCAGATCTACGGAAGTCAATTCGATGTGTTCGCAATGTTGGCATGCGTATGATCGCCGATAGTAGTTACTTCAACTGAATCGTGCCGAGACACTTTTCGAATAGGGGAAGGTACACTGATTGTTCGGGCTTGAACCAATTCACTGTTACGCGATACATTCGGTTGCCCTTCACGGAGAAGTAAGCACGCGATGAAACATCGCCCTTCGGATTGTACGAGAAGTAATACGCTTTTTGTCCGCCGAGTGTCGCAGCAGTGACCTTGTTCGAGTTGTAGTTCTTCTTGTTCTGTTCTACGATTTTATCGAGGTTGTTCTGCTTGGTTGCGTCGAAGACGTCTACCTGAATGGTGCAGTCGAGACGCGAACCGAAGAATGAAACCGACGATAATCCACCCGACGAACCCTTCTTGCCTTCGAAGTTCTCTGGAATCTGAATCGTGAACTCAGGAGCGCTGTATGTGCGAAGGGTCTCGGAAGGGGGCACTGGACCTGTTGGTGCGGCGGAGTCAGCCTTGCGTTCAACAACAACCGGACGTTGCGCGAGCTTGACCGATGCGAGAATCTGATCGAATTCTTTTTTGTAATCGTTAAACGTATTTCCGAAAGCAGCGAACTGCACGACGGTGATAACGGAATCCTGCACAGCGAAGTATGTCTCCGCATCATAACGTCCATCTTCCTGGTCGAAGTACACTGCAAGCTTCGTTGCTGGTTGTCCACCAAGCGTTGTCTTCGTCTTTACATAGCGGTCGAGGCCGTCTGCGAAGTCGAGTTTAACGCGTTCAATGAGTGTGTCGATGTTCATCGTGCTGTCCTGAGGCACAGCTTGTAGTTCTACCTTGGCGCCACCATCGCCCTTGCCGAAATCGAGAAATCGTCGAGACACAGTTTGTGAACTCGTAGCGGCAACGAGCCGTCCGGGAACCTTCTGAATGAACCAGTTGCCTGGCACTTTAATCTCGAATTGCCGAGTGGGGTCGGTTACGACCGTGAGACTCTCTATCGGAACCGTTTCGCCCTTAGGCGTGCAGCCGTAAATCGCGGTTATAGCCAGGCCTGCCAGTGTGATCGTGCGTAGGAACGTCATGACGATGTTTCTCCAGGATTGATGTTCATGATTTAGTTGAGCAGTGCGCCTTCGAGGATCCAACGTCGAACGCCCCGACGCTGGTTGTCCGTTACACGCGACATGATGTCGAATGGATGGGGAATGCGTTGTTCGATAGACAGAATGAGCAAGCTTTCGTCGGGCTTACCAGAAACGACGAGGTTCGGTCGGTCAAAGAGAAGTCCGGAGTAATCGGTAAGATCGATGCCTGCAGCGGGATCGGTTGCGTCGTGACATCCACCTGTTGCGCATGAAAGCGAAAGGAACGGCTGCATGTGTCGAACATAACTAACGTTACTATCGGGAAACGAAACGTCCTGCGGCTGCGTAACGCCTGTGCACGAGGTAGACACGATTACCATGCTCCAGCCTGTTACGGCAACGGCCAAGAGGCATCTCACTTGTAGCTCTCCTCGAGGCTCGGAAAATTGTGGCCGCGGGTGTCACTCACAAAAGCGCGTACGGCGCTCGACATTACGTCATGCAGTTCAGCGTAACGGCGGACAAAGCGCGGACGAAATTCCGTGCTCATCCCCATCATGTCGGTCCACACAAGAATCTGTCCGTCACAATGCGGTCCTGCTCCAATTCCAATCGTGGGAATATCCACGAGTGCCGTTACTTCCTTCGCGAGCATCGCGGGTATTTTCTCTAGGACAATGGCAAAGGCCCCGGCATCGCGCAGCGCAACTGCATCGGCCTTTATCTGATCTGCTTCGTCGGGCACAGCGCCGCGTTCTCGGTACGATCCGAACTGGTGGATGCTTTGGGGAGTTAATCCAAGGTGCCCCATCACGGGGATGCCGTTTTCAGTCATCAATCGAACGGCGTCGAGCACCCTTCTGCCCCCTTCAAGCTTGACAGCTCCGCATCCTGCTTCTTTCATAAGTCGGCCTGCGTTTCGAAAGGCTTCTTGCGGCGTAACCTGATATGACATGAATGGCATATCGGTAACCACCATTGCGTGTTCGACCGATCTCACCACAGCTTGCGTGTGGTAGATCATGTGTTCGAGGGTTACGGGAATCGTTGTGTCATGTCCCTGAACGACGTTGCCGACAGAATCGCCGACCAGCAATAGGTCTATGCCTGCCTGGTCGAACATCTCCGCCGTCATGGCATCGTACGACGTTAGGCACGCAATGGGTGTGCCCGCGCGCTTCATTTGAACAAGTCGCAACGTCGTAATGCGCTTGCGGGTTGATGGAGTTGTAGACATGCCTGCCAATGCGTGGTTAGGGGGCAAAGATAGCCGTCCCCGTCGTTTCGGGCGTTATCTTTCGCTCATGTTCTCACCCGTGCTCTCGCTGCGCTCACTCTCGGTTAGCGTCCCCGCGGGCAGGGCTGTGTACTTCGTCTCCGACGTTCACCTGGGATATGGTGCCCGGATTGTTGACCGCGCACGTGAGGATTTGCTGCTGAACGTGATGCACAGGCTGCTCGTAGACGTGGGGCACCTTTTCATTGTAGGCGATTTATTCGACGTCTGGTTCGATTACAAGAGGGTAATCCCACGGACGCATCTACGCACCCTGCATGCGTTGCAAACACTGCGCAATGCCGGCGTGCCGATTACCTATCTCATGGGCAACCACGACTTTGGCCATCACTCGTATTTCAGTGACGAACTGGGCATTGCGGTCGACGGTGGGGACATCGACGCGACCATAGGGGAAAAGCGATTCTACATTAGCCATGGCGACGGTAAGGCCCACAATGACATGGGCTACCTCATTCTGCGGTCTGTGTTGCGCAACCGTGCCGCCCAAACCGTCTACCGCTGGCTGCATCCCAATCTTGGAATTACGCTCGCTTCGCGGACGTCCGAAGGAAGTCGCGATTACACGTCGGACAAAGATTACGGGAGCATAGACGGCCTGAAGGACTTCGGCATGAAGAAGCTTCGCGAGGGCGGATACGACGTTGTGGTTATGGGGCATCGGCATCAGCCAGTTTTTGCGCCCTGCGAGGATGGTAGGCTCTACGTAAACCTCGGGCACTGGCTAGGTTCTGAGCCGACCTTCGGACGTTATGACCCGCTAGGGGGCGAGATGGGGCTCTTTTTGGCTCGTCCGTTCGCTGAAAGTGGCGCACTCATCCCATATGAGTCAGACCGAGCGTAGCCGTGCCTATATTCGCGCCACCCCCACCTAGGTGCCTGCTATGAAGAAAATTGGCCTCCTGTTCGGTATGGAACAGTCGTTCCCTCCGGCTCTCGTAGAAGAAATCAACATGCGTGACGAGGGCGTATCCGCCGAGTTCATGAAGGTTGGTGGCATAACACTCGACGATATGTTCGAGTACGATGTAATCCTTGATCGGATTTCGCAGGACGTGCCTTTCTATCGCGCAATGCTAAAGGTTGCGGCGCTCAATGGCGTCCGCATCGTGAACAATCCGTTCTGGTGGAGTGCCGATGATAAATTTTTCAACTATGCCGTTGCACAGAAGGCTGGCATTCCCGTTCCTAAAACAGTCCTGCTCCCGAGCAAGCTCCATCCGCCAGATACAACAGGTGAATCATTTCGCAATCTTCAATTTCCTCTGAATTGGGATGAAATCTTTTCTTACGTAGGCTTCCCCTCGTGGCTTAAGCCTTATGATGGTGGCGGTTGGAAGCATGTTTATAAGTGCCATTCAATCGAAGAGTTCTTCTCTTTTTATAACGACACGGGCGACATCGTCATGACGTTGCAAGAGGGCATCGAATTCACCGAGTACTATCGGTGTTATTGCATCGGACGTCAACATGTGCGCGTCATGCCTTACGAGCCAAGGAATCCACATCATCTGCGGTATCAGGCCGGGTTCGAACCTACGCCCGCCATGTTACGCACACTCGAAGACTTATGCCGTCGCATCTGTACGATTCTGGGCTATAATTTCAACACGGTAGAGTTTGCCGTACGTGACGGAATCCCGTACGCCATCGACTACATGAACCCGGCTCCGGATGCAGAGCGCGCTTCAATCCAAGAAGAGAACTTCGAATGGGTTCTTGCAACATCGGCTACGTACCTCATCGAAGAAGCGAAGAAGGGTCGAAGCGTGCCAAAGGAACTTCTGTGGAGTCAGTTCCTGAACGGCGAGCAGAAGAAGGACGAAAAGAAATCGAAGCGCTGATCGAATGTCGCTAAATCTACTCTTGGACGGTGAGTCACTAACGATTGATGCTTGCGCAACAATTGTCGATTCCCCAGACGGAACGCTTGGCCTCACCGAACCCGCGTGGCAGGCTGTGCGCACTTCGCGCGAAGCCGTCGATAGGTGGATAGCTGAACGACGTGTTATCTATGGTATGACGACTGGCTTCGGTGAATTCTCGAACGTCTTCATCCCAACCGAACAAATCGAAGAGCTTCAGGAAAACCTCATCATGTCGCACAGCGCAGGCATGGGTGAGCCCCTTCCCGAACGCGTCGTGCGTGCAATGCTTCTTCTTCGCATCAATGCACTGGCCAAAGGGTTCTCAGGCATTCGCGCGTCGACGTTGCAAACACTTATCGATGTCTTTAATGCCCGCATCATTCCGTTCGTGCCGAGCCAGGGCTCTGTGGGTAGTAGCGGCGATCTTGCCCCACTCGCACACTTAGCACTGTGTTGTATTGGTAAAGGTGAATGCATTGTCGGCGGAGTTCGTGAAGCGTCGGTCGAAACGTTGTCGCGCCATAACATTCAACCTATTCGCCTTGGTGCTAAAGAAGGACTAGCTCTGATTAACGGTACGCAGATGATGACGGCATACGGCGTACTTGCGCTCAGCCGCGCTCAGCGTCTGGTAGACACATGTGATGTTGTCGGCGCTCTCTCACTCGATGCCCTGCGTGGTACAGACAATGCGTTCGACGCGCGCGTACATGCTGTACGTCCGCACCCCGGTCAGCGCACTACAGCCGATAATTTGCGCGAACTACTTCGCGATAGCAAAATCAGAGAGTCTCATCGCAACGACGATACACGTATACAGGATGCATACTCGCTACGCTGTATGCCGCAAGTGCATGGCGCCTCTCGCGATACCATTAACTACGCCGCATCGGTAATTACGTGCGAGATAAACAGCGCTACCGATAACCCATTAATTTTTGCAGATGAAGACAGGCATATCGAGGGTGGCAATTTTCACGGACAGCCTGTGGCACTCGTGTTAGACTTCCTCGCTATTGCTCTAGCAGAACTCGCGAGCATATCGGAGCGCCGGACAGAACGCCTTGTAAATAATGCTTTAGGGGGCTTGCCTCGCTTCCTTAGTCCCAACGGTGGCCTTAACTCAGGGATGATGATTGCACAGTACACGGCTGCATCGCTTGTAAGCGAAAACAAAGTACTTGCTCATCCTGCCAGCGTAGACAGCATTCCGACGTCTGCGAATCAGGAAGACCACAATTCAATGGGCAGCATCGCAGCGCGCAAACTTTGGCAAGTAATAGCGAACGTCGAATCTGTCGTAGCAATCGAACTCCTCTGCGCGGCACAGGGCATCGATCTCCTCAGACCCCTGCGAAGCAGCCCGGTACTAGAAAAGGTTATGGAAATTGTTAGAGTGCAAATACCGTTTGCCGAACGCGATCGCGTATTGTATCACGACATGGATGCTGCGAGGCGTTTAGTCGTCGACGGGAGCGTGCTTCAGGCAGCATGCACCATAGGTACTTCGATTACCAACACATAAGCGTTAGACTTTGCTTCGAAGTCGAGCGACGCTGCGTCAGTAATACCAACAGCATCACGTGCGCCGCGATCGATACCGTTTACGGTAACATCACCCTCGATTACAAATACAAACGCGCCGTGGTCTAAATCGTGCAACATGTATGACGTCTTTGACGTTGCGTCGATACGAGCAAGTGCCAGCCAAGCATCCTGATTGATGTATACCGATGCGTTGCCGTTGCGCGGACCCACAACAGCATGAAACGTGTTGTGCGATAGCGCCGAGATTTGGGCCTCATCGTATCGTGGCTCCAGGCCGCGGCGCTCCGGAAAAATCCATATCTGCAATAGAGCAAGTGCGGTGTCCGGAGATGCGTTGTACTCCGAGTGTGTAAGGCCGGTACCAGCAGACATAACCTGAACACGCCCTACGCCAAGCGTGGCCTCGTGTCCCATGCTATCGCGATGGGTGAGAGCACCCGACAAAGGGATTGTTATAATCTCCATGTCGTTGTGTGGATGTGTGCCGAAGCCCTGAGCAGGATCGATGATGTCGTCGTTCAACACGCGCAGCATTCCGAAGTGCATCCGGGAAGGCTCGTGGTATTGCGCGAAGCTGAATGAAAAATTTGATTTCAACCAGCCTATGTCCGATTTGCCACGCGTGTCTGCGTCGTACAATATCGTTTTCACGATTAAGTGCCTACGGCTTCACTTGCGCGAACATTTACAACGCGTTCCGCAATTCGCGAGAGCTTTTGGTCAGCACTACCTTCTTCATCGAGTGTCGTCTGAAGAATCACAAGTGCAGATTCTTCGCCGAGAGTCCGAGCATAGGTGCGGACACAACCGTAGCCAGCCATTTCGTAATGCTCTACGCGTTGAGCTGCGGCAATCAGGCCGGCATCAATTACATCTGGATCGCCGTCTTCCTTCGCGATTTCACTGCCTTCCTTAATGAGGCCTTCCATGGCTTTGCACACATGGTTACCGGGATTTACACCGAGTTCGTGGAGTATGCCGCTAAGACGCTCGAGATGGATTTCTGTCTCTGCAAGGTGTGAAGTAAAGGCGGCTTGCAGCTCGGCGTTTGTTGCAGCTTTAGCCATCTTCGGCAAAGCATCGATAAGCTGTTTTTCGGCGCTGTACATGTCTTTAAGCTGAGCTACGTACAGATCTTTCAAGGTGTCGAGTGTCATGGCGGTGTCCGTGAGTTTGGGGTTGAAATAGAATCGTCGAGAACACCGTTGCTGACGACGCAGCAAAAAACGATGTTCCCGGCAATATCAGATGTTCACCTACTGACGACAATTTGGGTAGTGCGACGCCCTGATGTGGTATTTACGCTTGCCATGTACGTTCCAGTCGGCAGAGACGAGACGTCGATCATTTGGTCGAGAGCGTTGCCAGAAATGGTCACAGGTACCGCCTTTACAAGATTCCCATCCATTGTGAACAGCTCGATCGTTGCCGGACCGTTCTGCATGTCGTCGAGCGCTAGTGCAACCGTGCCTGCCGCCGGAAGGGGCGCTACGCGCATGGGGCTCGTCGGCGTACCCCGGACACGAGCTTCATCTGCGCCGACAGTACCGTCCCATAACATGAATCGGATTGCAGCGCGCTTACCCATGTGGCCATGGCCCGGACCAATCGGCATGGGATGTGACCCCATCTGCGGATCGAACTCACGACCTGCGTTGGGGTGCGACTCTTGCCAGTTATCAAAGATGTGCATGGCCTCGTCGTGCCAGACTTCTATGCGGTCTTTGCCGTTTTCGAAAATCGACCGGAGTTTTTCTTTCGACCGTTCTGCGATTGGCTTTAGACGCTCGAAAAAGGCTTTGCGGGCATCGCCGTGGTGGACGTCCTTATCGCCGTGGCGGACGTCCTTATCGCTTTGGCGGACGTCCTTGGAAACACGGTCGTGTTTCTTGAGTTTTCGATGTGCCGTCGCTTCTTGGCGCAACGCATTGAGTGCTGCCAAATCTTCTGCGGACAATGAAGCATCGTAATCGCGCTTCCATTCGAGGAGGGTTGGCTGAACGGACCGTTCGAACCACGCGCGCATTTCTGTGCGAAGTTCCTTGACGTCTTCGCGACGTTGTGTTCTATCGGCAGGTTGGGCCATTGACTGTGGCGTGCCCGACAACAAAAGATAGACTAGAGCTGTTAACAATAGGGGTTTCATAGAAGTATCCTAGTGGGTGTTGGCGCCGTAGATAAGCGCCGACCCTGAAGGGTTTAATGCTGTTTTCTAGGTCCTTCGAACCGCCTGCGTGTGCTCACTCAGCTTCGACAGCGCGCTTGCGCGCGAGGACTGCCTGACGCCGCGGACGGAAATTGCCTAATCGGTGATATTGTTCGAGGATCCGCTGTACATCGGACAGATGCCGCCATGGGTGGTGCGGAATACGCTCTGCTGTGCAGTACGCGGCAAGCTCGGTTTTTGCGAAGATGACGTCGCAGTGTGATGCTGCACATGTGTCAGAGAGCCCATCTCCAATGTACACGAGCACGTCGTCTAGCGCCGAATGTGTGATAACGATGTTGCGTTTGCAACTTGCGCAATAACACTGGCATGATTCAGACGCGTTTGGGAATGAGGGACGAAGTGTTACGGCGTCGAGCACATTCGCGAAGACGTCGACATTGCGAATGCCCATGGGCTCAAGAATTGGCGCGATGTAATTAACGAAACCATCGCTGACCACAGAGATTGAGATGTTGTGCGCATGGCACCAGTCAACCAACGATGTTAGTCCGGTGTCGACAGCTTGCGTGCTCGAGAAGGTTGCGATATCAGCACCGCTCAGGTTTGGCGGAAGCTTTGTACATGCCCGACGATAAAATTCTGCAACGGAGATGCTGCCCGACTCCAGCTCTGAATAGGCTGGTTCGAAAGCATCGTGAGCTTTGAAAAACTCATTGCCAACATCGTTGCGGGTAATGGTGCCATCGAAGTCGATGAAGACTCGTACTTGCACGCTGGGTGCTTGTAACGAACTCATGACGGGTATGTGTAAAAGCCCCTTCCCGATTCCTTGCCCGTCCATCCAGCTCGCATGTATTGCTTGAGGAGTACACACGGACGATAACGTTCTTGACGGTACTCATGGTATAGTCCGTCGAGCACGAGCGTTACAATGGGAATGCCGATTTCATCTGCCCACGCCAGAAGTCCCTTAGGATACCCGGTGCCAAGCTGCATTGCCCTATCGATATCGGCTGGTGATGCGACGCCTTCCATTACAGCGAAAGCGGCCTCGTTAATGAGCGTTACGAGGATGCGCATTTGCACTAAGCCAACGCGGTCTTCAACACGCTCAATTGTATAGCCAAGCCGTTGAAGAAGGGCCTCGGCATTCGCGATGTGTTCAGCAGATGCATTGAGTGCGGGCGCGTATTCGGCCACAGTCGATGAAGACATCAGCGTCGGTACAAGTCCGATGCCTATCACTCGCGTATCGATACCAGCAATCATGCCCAACTCTGTGGCAGTTGCCGTGAGCGTTGACGCAAGCACTGTGGCCTTCGGATGCACACTTGTAGCTAACAGCAAGGTTGTTCTGCGCACTGTTGGCAGTTCGACAGACAGGTCAACGATGTGGGTATATGCGTGTGTGGCTTCGCGCGGGTCCGCAATAAGCCTGTCGATATACGGCGCGTAGACCGCGGTGTCTATCCCTGGCAAATCCGCGGCGGCCTCTTCATCTACGCGAAGAATTTCTTCTTCATCGATAGGCGGAAGAATGTCAAAAGACACAGCTTTTGCCGTAAGAATGCCCGCAAACTCTCTTACGAAATCATCGTCTCCGGTCAGCAAAACGTGCGCTGTCGGCTCTGTCGGCAGATTGTACACAACCATGTGCAAAGGTACGGACTGAGTGCTCTTTCATAGATTCGAAGGATGAGCAACATGTTAACGCGCATCCTTGTCGGGATTGTCGCCATACCAATAGTCGTAGGCATCATTGGTCTCGGCGGCTGGTTCTTTGCCGGTGCCGTGATTATTGTCACCACGATCGCTCTGTTGGAGTTCTATCGTCTTGCCGCTTCGAAGCACGCCGAAGCAAACATCTCTGTAGGTGTCGCCTGGAGCTTATGTATGCAAGGCTCCATTGCAATTATGTGCAGTGTCCACGGCCTCGAGCCCCTTACCTGGCTAATGGCGTCGATTGGTTTTCTCGCTGGTGGACTCTTGCTTACGCTGACTGCCGAACTATGGCGCAACCGCGAGAATGCGCTGTTGAACACAGCCGTTACCGCCTTTGGCGTAATGTATATCTCGGGCTTCATGTCGGCGCTTATACTACTTCGCGGCACAGATAGCGCCACGTTCGAAAGCATTACGTGGTTTAGCGAACCAGGTGCCTTCCTGGTCTTGACAATCTTCGTGAGCGTTTGGGCTTGCGACACCGTAGCGTACTTCGTTGGAATAAAATTTGGCAAACACAAACTGTTCCCGCGTGTTAGCCCCAAGAAAACATGGGAAGGGGCGGCAGGGGGCTTTGTTGGCGCTATCGCCGCTTTTACGTTAATGGCCACGTACTACATGCCGCAAATGCCTATCGTGCACGCAATTGTTTGCGGAGTAATTGTTGGCGTAATGGGTCAGGTGGGTGATCTCGCGGAGTCGCTACTGAAACGCGATGCCAGCGTAAAGGACACGTCGCAGATTCTGCCTGGACATGGTGGCCTGCTCGACAGATTTGATAGTATTCTGTTCGCCGCACCACTGATACTCATCTACTTGATAGTCATCTCACACCACGGTTGGATGCAGTGGTAATGAGTCATTCACACAATCACCTGCGTGATCACAGCGATATTCGTCCGTTAAAAATTGCCATTGCCCTAACGGGCACGGTGTTCGTCGTGCAGATTGTTGGTGGCTTTGTTTCAGGTTCACTAGCGCTTCTCTCCGACGCCGGACATGTTCTCATCGATCTTGCGTCGCTGTTGATAGCATTCATCGGTCTTCGCATTGCAGCTAAGGCCAAAGAAAAACACGATGCGCGATACACGTTCGGACTCCGTCGCATCGAGATACTTGCTGCCCTTACCAACGGCATGTTGCTCTTCGGCATCTGCGTATACATTTTTATCGAAGCGATAAGACGCTTCGCCAACCCAGAAGAAGTGCATGCTGGGTCGATGCTCATTGTAGCCATTATCGGCTTTATTGCAAATGCGATAAGTGCTCGTTATCTGCATAAGAGCGAACACATCACAACGCGAAGCGCCTACCTGCATGTGCTCACCGATCTCATGTCGAGCGGTGGTGTAATTATCGGAGCCATTGTCATTGCGTTTACACACTGGGATTGGGTCGATCCGGCGTTATCGATTCTCATCGCACTTGTCGTTGTGCGTGGTGCATTCCGCGTAATCCGCGAAGCCGGCATTATTCTGATGGAGTCATCGCCAAATCACATTCTGCCCATAGAAGTGAAAGCGACACTTCTAAAACTTGAAGGCATTACAAATGTGCACGATGTGCATGTGTGGCAGTTAGGCGCGAAGGAGTATGCTGCTAGTGTGCATGTGGTGTCTTCACGCACGTCCGATGAGGTGGTGCAAGAGGTTCAGCGAACACTGAGAGAGCAATTCGCTATCGGCCATGCGACCGTGCAGGTAGAGTCACACCACCTGCACGACGCTGGGGACTGTGGCGCCTGTTAGCGTTGAACGGTTAGAGGCACAACTTTTGCGCCGCTGCTGTGTTGCAGACGTACGTAGTAGTGTCCGGACGCTAACGACGAGAAGTTGTACGCTGCTGACGACGCGCCGCCGTTGTGTGCGGCAGTCATCAACGTCGCAAGCTGTTTGCCCGACGAGTCGAAGAGCGAGAGCTCGACCGTACCTTGTGGTGCTGTGAACGCAACGGTTGCCGATGATTGTACTGGATTCGGCGCAATGCGCAAGACCGTAGACGGATCTGCGAGTTGCTCTAGAACACCAGTTGTCGAACCGCCCTTTATCAGCGCCAAACGAGGGAAGTCACGGAACAATAGCGACGCGATAATCTGCGGAGGCACACAGAACCAGTCATGCATGAGCGTTGCATATACGCTACGGAAGTCAAACTGCATTGGCAGGTTGTCTTCTGGCGACGGACTGTTTGGAATTGTGGGGTTCTCACCAAGAATACCCGACACAACATTTGTACCGAAGAGCACGATAGGTGCAGCGGCGCCGTGGTCTGTACCACCACCAGCGTTCGACTTTATGCGACGTCCGAATTCGGAGAACGTCATACCAACAACGCGTTCCTCAACTTTCAGCAAACGCAAGTCGTCTTGGAACGCATCAATCGCGACGGAAACTTGTTGCAACAACGTTCCGTGCGGTAATGGGCTTCCGGGTCCACCTTGGTTCTGATACGCGTGTGTGTCGAACCCAGCAATGCTGCAGATATAAATCCGCGTCTTTAGGCCGCCAGCGATGAGCTGCGCAACAAGCTTGAGTTGATCGGCAAGTGGATTCGTGCGAATTGCAGGGTACTTGGTCGACTTGTTCGTTGCCTTGGCTGCCGCAGCTTTTACAGGAGTTGCGAATCGTTCGATTTGTTGTCCGATTGTGCGAACGTAATTGAGTTCAGCACCTGCACGCGCACCAACGCCAACCGGCGTGTTGCCGTTCACGATGTTGAAGTATGTGTTCGGGTCGGTGAATGCCATGCCCATGTTGGCAGTCGGGCCTTCAAGACCAGGCGAGATCGTCGAACCAACCTGAATTGCAAGTGGATCGGGCATCGTCGCATTAGGATAACCGTCGGGGAAGCCTGGATATGCGTTGTCGAGGTAACGTCCCATCCAGCCCGTTGAGATTTCTGTTTCCGAATCAGAGCCCGAAAGCCAGATGTCAGTAGACCGGAAGTGCGAAAAGTTCGGGACAGGATACCCGACACCTTGAACCACGCGAACCTTGCCCGCTGTATACATCTGCGACAACAATGTCATGTTTGGGTGCAGACCTGTCGCATTCGTCAACTTCAAAGCGCTTGTTTGTGCAATTGCGATGTTCGGACGTGCGGCTTGGTACTCAGAATACTGATCGAGTGGAATGACGGTGTTCAAGCCATCATTGCCACCGATCATCTGAATTAAAACCAGAACGCGGTCTTCACATGCTGCTGCTTGTACGGCTTCGAACATGGGATTTCCAGCGAGGGCCTTGACGGACAATCCGTTAAGGACAAAAGGGGCTGCGGCAGCGGCTGCGCTGCCGCGTAGAAAGGCACGACGTTTCATAGCATTTTCCTCAGCAAACCTGGTACTCGGCCATGCCAAGCATAAATTTCAAAAGTGCGCGCAGTCGCGTTTCCACAACTGCCTTCGTTAATTCAGATGGATTGCCCTCATACGCGAGCCATGCGTTCGACCACGTGTAAGCCGCTTGACCAGAGATAAGGATGTCGACAAGCGCCTGCCGCTGTGGGTCGTTAATTGGCACGGCAAAGAGAATTGCCGAAAGGTCGTTTACAAGTTTTGTCGGGTCCGTTGGGTCGCTTAGCCACGGAGTAATAATAAATGGATCCATGAAGCTTGGCTCGTACGATTCGTCGAGATGATATCCGTCAAGAGCAATGTCGTTCGTGAACTTCACGCGCTTCTGCAACGTGTCGGCATTCACCCATAACTCATGGAACGCTGGGGCTTGATAAAACGCTGGAAGTCCGGCTACGTTTGGCGGGTTCAGCAGGTCCTGCGCCATCGTTGCCATTGTTCTGCGAACGGTACGATATGCCCAATGCTTGAGCTTTGTATCAGTTGGATACAAATCCGCTGGTTTGAACATTCGGAGCGTGCCGAACAAAAGATCAGAGGGCATTTTTATCACACAGCCGACACGCTCAGTGTCGTAGAACCAGGTGCTGGTGAACAAGGCCTTCAGCGCTGGACGTACTTCGTAACCATTGTCGCGAAGGATCTGAGCTAGACTTTCAATTACATCGGCCTCAATCTGTGGTGTTACGACATAGTCGACAAAGAATCGATAGAGTTTGCGGGCCAAGAACCTTGCTGTTTCGGGTTGGCGGTAAATCATGTTTAAGAGGTCATCAACTTCGCGCGTGGCACCGATCTGAGAGTTGCCACCAGCAATCGTTTGTTGCGCATATCGTGCAGAGAACGTCTTCGTACCAGCGTCATGGTTCGTGCCAGTATACGCTGCACTCATTTTTGTCTGGTCGTCTTTCCAACCTGTAAGAACTCGCGCAGCCATCTTCACATCGTGCTCGGTGTAGAACGTGTAGTCGCCCAAGCTCACTTCTGGGCCTTTACCAATCGTAAAGAGTTCCTGAAGCTCACGAGCGTAATTTTCGTTTGGATTAGTCTTCGTGTTCGAGCTGCCGCTTAGGTAACGCAACATTGCTGGGTCGAATGTAACAGACTTCGTAAGGTCCTTTGCATTACCAAATGCATTGGCCCTTAGCATTGCGTTCTGGTTGAACATGTATCGCGCATCGTGCACTTGTGTCGCACCCGTCGAGAAGTGGTTGGCCCAGAACATCGTCATCTTCTCCACTGCGGAAAATCCCTGATTCAGCATCAGCTCAATCCACCACGACTGCAGGAGCAGGTTTCGGGTATTGTCAGCCCCGTCTTCATACACGCCGGACGTCCACGGCTTGCCTTCGGCAACCGACCCAGTCTTAACGTATGCAATAGGCTCGGCAGGCTCGGGGGAGTCTGCGAGTAGAGCGTCGACAGCCCCATTCAGCCCCTTACTAAGAGCGTTTTGGACGTCTGCTGGTGTCGCGCCGAACATGGTTCTGCGAACCAAGTGCGCTGCTTGTGTTGCGCCCCATGGTCCGGTATAGGGTGTAAGTGCCATCGGTATCCCTCGTATGAATGTCGCAGAATGCCGCCGGCTTGGAAATGGTTACGTGGTTTCGAGAACTCTTGTGCTCGGGTCCCTATCTTACGCCATGCAGCAGGCAACAACATCATTAAAAAAACGCGGCGATCTCCTGTCAGACGTTGCTGCGCAGCTAAGTATCCTTCACGGTAACGGTAACGGCAACGGAAATGGTAACGGAAACGGCAACGGTCAGAAGACTCCGCCACAAGCGTTCGCCTCTTTTGCCACGGCGTTGCGTACGGCAAATCTTCTGCCATTGCGTCCGACAAGTATTGAGATTTTTCAGGTAAACGTCGGGAAAGCTTGCAATCAGGCCTGCACACATTGTCACGTCGATGCCGGACCCGATCGTACAGAAGTCATGAGCCGTGCGACGATGGAGCAGTGTCTGGTTGCAATTGCGGGATCCGATGTAGCAACGGTTGATGTTACGGGTGGTGCCCCTGAGATGAATCCGGACTTCCGGTGGTTTGTTGAACAGGTACGCGCACTGAATCGGGATGTGATTGTTCGCAGTAATCTCACAATCGTCGTTTCAAACCCCCGCTTTCACGACTTGCCCGAGTTCTTCGCTCAACACAAGGTGCATGTGATAGCATCTCTACCTTGCTACGACGCAAAGAATGTCGATAACCAGCGTGGTCAAGGTGCCTATGATGCATCGATACGGGTAATAAAAATGTTGAATGCGGTCGGATATGGTGTCGACGGCTCGGGATTGTTGCTCGACCTCGTGTACAATCCGGTTGGTTCGTCGTTGCCTGGACCCGAACGTGCGCTCGAAGCGGATTACAAACGCGAGTTGTTCGAACGTCACGGCGTTGTCTTTAATGCCCTGCACTGCATAACCAACATGCCGATCTCGAGATTTCTCGAGTATTTGCTTGCAACGAATTCGTACGAACGCTACATGGATGCCCTTGTAAGTGCATTCAACCCCGTTGCTGCCGCAAATGTAATGTGCCGTAACACGATTAGCGTCGGTTGGGACGGTTCGCTGTACGACTGCGATTTCAATCAGATGCTTGAAATGAAGGTGGCAACTTCGAGTACACACATATCCGAGTTCAACGCTGCCATGCTTAGTGCGCGCACAATTGCGGTCGATCAGCACTGCTATGGATGCACAGCCGGCGCGGGTTCGTCGTGCGGAGGCCAACTGGTGTGAACTCTACTGCGCCACAAGGTATCAACGCTCTTACTAAAAGTAAAAATGCACTGGTCGTTTTTGTAAAAGCACCAATTGCGGGCAAAGTGAAGACACGACTTGCAGCAACGATTGGCAACGACGCGGCGCTCGAAGTCTACCGTGTTATCGCAGAACATGTTGTGCAAGGTGCAAGGCATTCTAATAGCGTGCAAACCACGCCTGATATAGTCGTTACTTCAGAGAAGTACGATGTTCTACTTTTCGTCGATTCTGAGGCTGGTCAGCCAGACGTTGCGCAATGGTTGGGCGGCGAACTACGAGTGCAGCGCGGTAATGACCTTGGTCAACGTCTGGTTCATGCGTTCGAAGATTGCTTCAAAGATTACGAGCGTGTTGTTGTTATCGGCTCGGATGCCCCTTTCGTAAGCCCCTTAACCGATGACGCTTTTGTTGCGCTACAGAAACACGACTGCGTGCTTGGTCCGGCATTCGACGGTGGTTACTACCTCGTCGGCCTAAATCGCAACACCCGTAATTGGCGCGAGTTGTTTGACGACATCCCATGGAGCACATCGTCCGTATTTGTAGAAACTGTCCGTAACGCTCGTGCAGCCGGTGGCATCGATGTGTATTTGTTGCGGGCCATGCATGACCTCGATACAGCCTCCGACATGCGCGCAATTACATTAGCGTATCCCGATAGTGACGTTGGCAGACGGTTAACAGAGCTCTGCTAAGGAGATATGGCACACATCGTCATCATAGGTAATGGTGTTGCTGGCATCACCGTAGCGCGCAACATTCGTAAACGAAGTGATCATCGTATCACCATCATATCCTCAGAGTCCGATCATTTCTTTTCGCGTCCGGCATTGATGTACGTGTTCATGGGCCACATGGAGTACGAACACACCAAACCCTATGAAGACTGGTTCTGGAAGAAGAATCGCATCGACCTCTTGCGTGATCATGCAGCACAGATTGACACTATCGCTAAGACCATAGCATTGTCATCGGGCAACGTTTGCCATTATGACTCTGTTGTTCTGGCAACGGGAGCTCAGTCGAACATGGTAGGGTGGCCCGGACAAGATTTTGACGGAGTGCAGGGCTTCACAAACCTGAACGATCTGCAACTACTTGAACAGAACGTGCGCAGTGTCAGACGCGCTGTTATTGTTGGTGGGGGGCTCATAGGCGTGGAAGTGGCTGAAATGCTGCGCTCGCGCGATGTAGACGTAACCATGCTTGTACGTGAATCGAGCTACTGGAACAACGTTCTCCCACCTGAGGAGTCGGCCATGGTAAATGCGCACTTGCTCGAACACCATATCGATGTACGGTTTAGCACGACGGTAACGGAGATTGTGCCGGATGAACGTCAACGTGTACGTTCGATTGTAACCTCCGATAATAAACGAATAGACTGTCAGTTGGTTGTTCTTACCGCAGGCGTACATCCTCGTATCGATCTAGCACAGGCCTCGGGTGTCCCAACCCAACGCGGCATACTTGTCGATGACTACTTCGCAACATCGATACCCGATGTGTATGCCATTGGCGACTGCGCCGAACGGGCCGACGGCAGCATAGACCTACTGTGGTACACGGCTCGTGCACATGGCGAAGCACTTGCCGCCACGTTATGCGGTGAGCGCACGGCATACAACCCCGGAGTTTTTTACAACTCTGCAAAATTCTTCGACATCGAATATCAAACGTATGGTAGCGTGCCGCCTACACTCGCTGGTGTAGAATCGTTTTCGCATTGGGTAAGGGGCAAAAGGGGCTTTTTACGAGTGACACATCGGAACAATCGTGTCGTGGGCTTTAACGCAATGGGCATCCGCTTACGAGCCGATGTGTGCACGGAGTGGATTCGCGAAGGCGCTTCGCTAGACAGTGTGCTACAGCACATATCATCGGCACAATTCGATGAAGAATTCACAACAAAGCTGCGCGTATCGTCAGCAACAGAAAGGCAGCCCGTAGCATGACAACCGTGCAGCTGTTGGTGCCTGCGGAGCTTAAGCCAACCGGACTCCTTACGCTCGAGCGATTGGGCCTGGCAATGGTTGGCATAGCCACTCTAGTGTTTGTGCTTGGTGCTACGGGTGCCTTTGCTTCGGCTCCATTTCTGTATTTCATTACAACGCTCGGACTAGGCACGGTCGGCGGTGTGCTTGCAATTCTGCCGTCGTTCCGAGACGGATCTGCGGGAATAAAGCACAACGGTATCATGTTCTCGGGTCTTATGCGGCGCGGCGCCGCTGGTTGGATTGCAGGCGTGTTATTTACTGCGTTCTACGTCGTGCTGTACTGGTATCCAGAAGCACTCAAACACATGATTGGTGCCGCAGAACCGCTGTCGCAGTGGATGCGCAAACAACCTGCAGATCGATGGTTCCTCTACGGCACTCTCTACACAATTGGTGTGCTCGTAATGGGTATTCGTATGATGGCGAAGTACCGACACAGTCGACATCACCAGGTGCGCACAGCAAGCGTAATGTTCTTTCAGCTCGGCTTTGCATTTGTGTTGCCAAGCGTCCTCTTAGCGCTGAATACTAAAGAGTTTTACTTCCACTACTTCTGGCCGTTGAAATACGAGTATTTGTTTCCGGGCACGTTTGACAAACTGCTTACATCGGGCGATGGCATGCTGGTCTTTATGGGATTCTGGACGATTATGATGACGGTAGTGGCAACACCGGTCCTTACGTACTTCTATGGCAAGCGTTGGTATTGTTCGTGGGTATGCGGCTGCGGAGGTCTTGCAGAAACCGTTGGCGACCCATGGCGTCAGAACAGCGATAAATCGCTAACGGCATGGAAAGTCGAACGCTGGATGGTTTATAGCGTGCTTCTGTTCATAACTATCGTAACAATGCTACTCTGGCTCAATGCAAACCAGGGTGGCGCCCTCCTAGGAACGTGGTCGTCGCACCTCAATTCGCTGTATGGCTTCTTCATTGGCGCTTTGTTCAGTGGCGTAATTGGCGTGGGCTTTTATCCAATCATGGGTTCACGTGTGTGGTGTCGCTTTGGATGTCCGATGGCGGCCACGCTTGGCATCCTTCAAAAATGGTTTTCACGATTTCGTATTACGACAAATGGTGGCCAGTGCATATCATGCGGCAACTGCAGCACGTACTGTGAGATGGGTATCGACGTGCGCGCGTACGCTCAGCGAGGTGAAGACATCAAGCGAGCGTCGTGTGTTGGCTGCGGGGTTTGCGCAACAGTATGTCCGCGTGGCGTGCTAAAACTGGAGAACAAATAATGTCAAATCGTATCAACATCGCATCTGACACACCTTGGGAGGACATCGTCGGCTACTCACGCGCTGTGCGCGTTGGCAATCTCATCGAGGTAGCAGGTACGACGGCTGTTGAAGGACCCGACATTATAGCAGATGGCAACGCCTACATGCAGGCTGCATTCATTTTCACAAAAATTGAAAAGGCGCTGCGAAACGCAGGGGGCTCGATGTCCGACGTTATCCGAACGCGGATGTACGTCACGGGCTCACATGTCATCGATGATGTCTTGAAAGCACATGCAGAAGTGTTTCGAAATATTCGTCCAGCAGCAACCATTGTTGTTGTTAGTGCGCTCGTAGACAATCGCCTCCTCGTGGAAATTGAAGTAACTGCGGTGGTCGAATAATGCCGCCAACCGAGACCTTTCATCTGCCAGTTTGGTGGGATCTAGCAGCCACTTTTTTGTTTGCCCTCGTAGGAACACGGTTCGCAATCTCGCGCGGTTACGATGTCATCGGCGTCATGGTGCTCTCCATCGTAGCTGGCGTTGGAGGTGGCCTTGTACGCGACCTGGTCATGCAAGTAGGTACACCTGTGGTGCTGAGTGATCCGTGGTACGTCGGGTTAGCGTGGACGGCTGCACTAATTGGACTCTACATTCACAAGCTCATTCCGAAGTATCAGAGGTGGCTCGATGTCCTCAGTGCCGTTTCTATCGGACTTTACGGTGTGTTCGGTGCACAGAAAGCACTGCTCTTTGGCCTCAGCCCCTTAACCGCGATCTTCATTGGCTTCTTGAATGCAATCGGTGGTGGTGTACTGCGCGATGTGCTCGTGCGTAATGAGCCCGACATATTTCGTCCCGGTACCTACTTCGCCGTGGCTGCTCTCGCAGGTGTGATTGTGTTCGTCGTCACCGCCCGCGTGTTTTTGTTAGAGTACGACCTCGCGGCTACACTGGGAATTATGGCAACGATTAGTATCCGCCTCTTTGCGATGAAGTACGGCTGGAAAACCAGAAGATTAGGCTAACGATACACTGAAGCGCAAGGGGGTTTTCGAGTGGTTGAAGTAGTCCACCTGGCGGAAAACACAGAATTCGAATCACCGCCCTGTTTCAGACTGACTTCCAGTAGAGGTTGGTTGTGAAGTTCCGTTGGACGCAGCAGGTGGCCCTTGTGGCCGCGGCGGCGCAGGACGAGGGGTATTCCTGTACGGTTTTGTGTCTCCCCGGTTCTTACTCTCTCTGATGGGTGGCGGAGGGCGCATGATTACACTCCATTGATAAAATTGAACTCTAACAACCACTCACGTGAATCACTTGTAAGATAAATATAGTCGACATAATAGAAGAATTTCATGTCCGAATTACGGTAGACATTAACCTGTGATAGGCAGAGTTCGAACTCTGTTGTTCCATCCGAATACTTGAAAATTTTTCCTTGATACGCTAAGTCACGAGTTGTATCACGAACCGTTACCCAGTCCGTGTCCGCAGATGTGAGCAAGTGCTCCCAGACAGTGTTGTCTCCAAACTTGTCTGAGACACGGCAAAACTTTGCAAAACGGTGCAATAACTTCTTCCGACCCAAAGCTGAGACCACTAATCCGTATGGCACCGCAAGCGCGGCACTCGACACGACTTCAGATCCTGAGTTGATTGTGCCTGCGGGATCGGCAAGCATTCCCCAGATCGACAATGATGGGAATTGTGAAGGGCAATTCACAACCCATGTAATGAGTTCGAGGACGAGATAAACACCTAAACCGTTAAGGATGGCGTAAACGCCGTAACGGAATGGCGCCTTCTGTCGAATATGAACAAGAGAATCAATAATGAAAGTCGCTATTATTCCGGGTAGGAATAGTAGCACAAGTTTCCATATGAGATCGCTGATTTCCACGAGTGTCAGCTTCGTGGCGCGAACGACTGAAGTCGTGACTAGTTCACGTAGAACTTCTTCGCATCACTACGCATTTGCACCAGCGACTCTTTCAACAGGTACATCATGTGTCCTGCGGGGTAGTACGTCATCGTTAGATTCTTACGTAACGACAATGGAAGACCCAGATGATCGAACGTGTACTCGGATGCAAAGAATGGTGTGGCCAAGTCGTAGTAGCCATTCGCAACCCACACTTTTAAATCGGGGTTCTGAAGCATTGCATTTTGCAGACGCGGCACGACGTTCAGGTATTCGTTCTGCACGTTTGAGTAATCCCAAGGGTGAACACGGCCGGTGAGCACTTCATAGGGGAGTGTTGTCTTAACGTTTAGCTCACGCGAGAGATAGTCGTTGATTAGCGTTGAGAAGCTGCCGTACACAGCAGGTGAATAGCTTGGGTCGCGTTCCATGTATTCTCCGGTGCCTTCAATGGCATCACCGGTGTAGCGACTGTCGAAGCGTCCAACAACTTGCCGACGGTCACGGAGCAACTCCTGACAGAATTTGAAAATGACAATGCGCAGGTTCGAGCGTTCTATGTATTCCTTCGAGAGCCCCGTGTAGCGTGCGAGCTTGTCGGCAACAACTGCGCGCTCAGCCCCTTGCAGAGCATCGCCCTTCATGAGAGCAGTTGCGTATTCGCTCGATGCATATGCACGGACTTCGGTCATTAAATCTGTGAGCGATCGTGCTTGTAATTCTGGCGACAACTTCTTGTGATACCAAGCCGTAGCGGCATACGATGGCAGGAACAGATTCGCTGGCAAGTCGTTGCCCTGTGCGAAGTCGAGTGTCTGAAAGTTGAGGACAGCGCTGATGAGAATTACGCCGTTTAAGTACATTCCGAAGCGTGACTGAAGATGATCGCTTAGTGCGCTCGCGCGCGTAGTGCCATAGCTCTCGCCAACGAGATACTTCGGTGATGACCAGCGTTTGTATTCTGTCATATAACGACGGATGAATTCGCCTACGGACTCGACGTCTTGCTGATAGCCGTGATACTCTTTTGCGTTTTTCTCATCTGCAGCTCGCGAAAAGCCAGTGCTCACAGGGTCGATGAAGACCATATCCGTCATATCCAACCACGACTGATCATTATCAATTAGTTTATAAGGAGGCGGCATCGAAGTGCCATCTTCATTTAATTGAACGCGACGCGGGCCAAGCACGCCCAAGTGCAGCCAGACGCTCGATGAGCCCGGACCACCATTGAATGAAAATGTTAGGGGGCGCGAAGACGCATCGGAAACACCTGTCTTTGTGTACGCGATAAAGAAGATTTTCGCCCGCTCTGTACCGTCTTCTTTTGACAACGTTAGGTGTCCGGCCGTTGCTTCGTAGCTAAGGCGCTGTCCGCCAATCGAGACTTCATGCTTTGATATCACAGGTTTCTGAAACACCGATGTTGACGTCGAAGCAGCGGCGGTATCCGGAGTTTTGGGTTGTGCTGATGCAGTTATGCACAGCACGAAACAGATGCTTGCAAGCATCTGCGCGCGGGAACGGTTGTTCATATTCTTACTGAATGTCCGATTCTGAGCGCAAAGACGATTCTTTCTCGGCCAAGGCCTCAGGCGACGGTGCGTGGATGCCCGAAAGGAATGGCGTTACATCTTCGAAGAGGCCGGCATTCGACTCGCGCTGAATGTATTCGGCAACAGCTTCGATACTACCTGTTTCGTTAAACACGCGAATTTGTCTGTCGGCGCCCGAACCCATTTCGAGAATCTGATAGATGTACTCGATTTCGCGACGTGATCCGAGTTCGTCGACTTGATCGTCTACAAAGTCTAGGAGTTCGCGGATTAGGTCGCGCGCTGGCATTTCACGTTGGCGTCCGAAGTCGATGAGTTTGCCATCGAGTCCGTAACGCACGGCGCGCCACTTGTTCTCCATCATCAGTGAGCGACGATAGTGTCTGAACGATAGATTTTTTTCGTAGAGAGAGAACAGTTTTGCGGCTAGGGCCTGACAAAGGGCAGCGATGGCAATCGTTTCTTCGATGCGCATCGGGATGTCGCAAATACGAATCTCGAGCGTTGGAAAGAACGGATGGGGGCGGATGTCCCACCAGATTTTCTTGGCGTTATCGATCGAGCCTGTGCGAATGAGAAGGTCGACGTAGCTCTGGTATTCGCGCCAGCTTGAGAACGAGTCGGGCAACGCCGTGCGAGGAAAACGTTCGAAGACTTTCGAACGATAGGATTTTAGTCCAGTGTTCATTCCCATCCAGAACGGCGAATTCGTGGAGATGGCGAGAATGTGCGGCATGAAGTACCGCATCTCATTCATAAGCTGTATCTGCGTCTCGCGATTGGCAATGCCGATATGGATATGCATGCCGAAGATCAGAAGCGACCTAGCAAGCATCTGCATGTCCTCTACCATAACACGATAGCGCTCATCAGGATAAATCTCCTGATCCTGCCATTTAGCAAATGGGTGTGTAGAGGCCGCGCCAATGTTGAGTCCGTTCTGCCTAGCCAAGTGCGCTACAATGCTGCGGATCTTCGTGACCTCGAACCGGGCTTCGCGAGCGTCCTTACATACGCCCGTGCCGATTTCAAGCATCGAGCCATGCATCTCGGGTTTTATATGCTCGTGCAGCAGCAGTCTCCCCTTGCTAAGAAGCTCGAGATTAATGTGCGAACGCAGGTCATGTGTCTGTGGGTCGAGTACCATGTACTCTTCCTCTATGCCAAGCGTAAAGGCGGGACGTTCGTAGGGATTCCCGTCGTCCAGCATCACGCCAATTTCACCGCTCTCCATAAGTCCTCCGTAACATGCAACCAAAGATAAGCCCCATGCGCTACAGCGCCCCTTCCCACGTCATATCTTTGTACCTATGGCAGAATTCAGCATCGAAAGCAACGGCCGGATCGAAAAAACGGCCATTTACTACAACGGAGAGCAACTCCGGGGTGTTCAGGAAATTGTTCTGAGCCTGGATGAGACCGGCGTCTTTGATGCCGTGCTTCAGTACATGGGTTCGGACAAAACAATGCACACCAAGCAGGTGTTCACGGAATATCTAGACGACGTGCAGACCATGGAGGCGTCGTTCTCCGAGGAAGAGGCTCAGACGCTGCGGCTGCTGTCTGTACATAGCGATGGCAACATCGAAGGCACGACGGTTTTTATTAACAACGAAGAACAAAACGGCATCGTACGTCTGTACGTGCATATAAAGGTTAACGAAGAGTTCAAAGCGGAAATCACGTTCCGCGAACAGGACGGCGCGTTAACGACAGAAGGAGTATTCTAAATGAAGTCAACCACAGTCACAAAATCCCCGACAACACACACAAAATCCTCGACGCGTTCAATGCTGTGGATCGTAACAGTGTTTGTAATGCTGTTCATGACCATCGCACCCGACCTGATGTCACAGCGTCGTGGTGGTTCGTTCGGTGGTAGTCGGTCGAGCGGACGTTCCTATTCGGCACCACGTAGTGCGCCTAGCGGTGGTGGCGGCTCGTTCGGTAGCTCACGCAGCACTGCGCCGCGTAGCGGATCGCCCACGAGTAGCACCGCTCCTCGATCGTCAACATCGATACCCCGCAACTCTTTCGGAGGCTCGCGCATGAGCTCGCCGACCGACTATACAAGTCGTTACGGCACACCACGTCAAGTTCAGACCCAGGCAGTTCCTAACGGGACGGGGGGTACGAGCAACTATGTCGTGAATCGTTATGGCGGCATGGGCGACGGCTTTATGATGGGCTACATGATGGGCATGGTCCCATGGTATTATAGCATGCCATTTCATCCAGCATACTACCACTCGCAACCAGCGACAGTTGCGAATCCAGACGGCACCACAAGTATTTACCCTGGTACCTTCCAGTGGGGAACGCTCTTCTTCACGCTCCTTATTGTCGCGGGTATCGGCTACATCATCTACGTCTGGCTACGCAATCGCAAGCGCCGTAGAGAGCTCGGCGACGTTAACATGAGCCAATCCTCTTTCGGCTAAGGGTCTTCAGTAGCTAAGGGGCTCAGTCGGCTACGTGCAACGGTTATCGAGCAACAACGATTGGTATGCTCTGAAAGCCGTTCGCTAATGTTATCAGAACGCGATAAACACCCGCAGGCACGTGAGCGATGTTAATCCGAATCGGCTGAGTGGCAGTGTCTTCAACTGTGGTTGTAGACACTACGTTTCCGAGTGCATCCAAGATGGTAATGGTATTTATCATCTCGTTCACAGAAACGTTAAGCATGTCGTGCGCAGGGTTGGGCCAAGCCGCAATCGTTACTCCATCATAGTCTGTGTCATCTACGGATACAGGTGTTTGCACACGTGCGACAAGGTGTGTTTCAATCGTACCGGGAGTTCCGTTGTTATAGATATAAACGGTAGCGCCGTATGTGCCGGTGTCGGTTGCTGTGCACCGCACTCCGAATTGGTCGACGTCGTTTGCAAGAATGATTGGGCTAAGTGCAACAGACACAGCGAACGCATTCGCTGGAGTACCTAGGTCAGGTACGATTACAACAGAGTCTATTACAACATCTCCGTCTCCCGAATTGATAACCTTTATGAACTTTTGGCGGGTCTTTCCAGCGTCGATGATTCCGTAGTCTGTTGTTGTGTTTTCGAAGGCGAGGATGCGCGAAGCGTTCGGACCCGAATAGTTGTACGTAAGTACGCCAACCTGCGAGCCAGCTAGCAGTAATGCGTTCTTGCCTTGAATCTTAAGCCCCTTGCCCGTTACGATGTTGCCTGCTGGTTGTGAGAGGATTGTCTGCCATTCGACGCCTTCATTATCGGTACCAAAAACTTCGCCGTTGCTACCAACCAGAACATGATGGTTGCCACTAGGGCTTGCCACATACGCCGCTGCTATGCCAAGCGTTGCTGGGTCAAATACATTTTTTGTCCATGAGCCACCGCCATTGGTTGTCGATGCAATACGTTTTGGTGCGTTGGCTTCGGGCCCTGTACGATAGAGGAGTACACCATGAATGCTGTCTCTGAATGCAATAGATTCTACAACACCGCCGGAGAGCCCAACATTTACAGCGCTCCAGGCCGACCCACGATTTGTTGAGCGAATGACTCGGCCGCTGCTCGTGCCGAACCATACATTGTCTTTGAGGAAGAATGCGCTTCGGGGTGAGACTTGCTCGCCAGCGAGAATTGTCGGAGCCGCTGCGACAGCCGACCACGTTGCTCCACCATTTGTGGTCTTGCCGATGCCAAACTTCGTACTAGTACCATTGCCGATAAACAGACCGTTCGACGCATCGTACAGCTTGATTGCATTTACCGAAGAAGCGTAGCCTGAAACGGGTGCAGTAGTCCATGATGCACCACCATTTATGCTCGACATTACTACGGTTGCCGTGGACGGACCGCCACCAAGTGCTCCTAAAGAGCCATCAATGGCATCGATTGCAGTAGGTATAATGTTTAGGATCGTAAAGTTCGCCGATGCTTGATCTTTTCCGGTAATAAGAAATCCCCTACTCTGAAAGGTGCCAGACGCCCATACAGTCTCATCCGCCGTAAACGTGGCTTGAGTAAAGACAATGCCCTCTACGGGCCCTGAGCCATCGTATACGTTAGAGGTAGGCAGTTCTACAGGGATGCTAACAAACACGAAGTTCGAGGCAACGCCACTGCGGATGTTCAAACCAACGTTTACCGTGGCTTGGTACCAGGGATACGATTTCTTCAGCTTGATGCGTATGATGCCATCTGCAGTTTGATTGCGAGCCATGTCGCCGAGGATGATTTCTCCGTTGCTGAGGAACTCGACGTTCGGGTCAGAGAACTGAACGTTTACGATAACGTCTTGTGCATCCGCTAGGACGTTCGTGAGATTGAGGTGAATCGTAGTTTCATTGAAGGACCTGATCTTATTGCCACCTTCAACAGTGAATGAAGACAGCCCGATTCCCGGAATGCGGTCTCCACCAGTCCACGATGCGTTTGCTTTCACCGCTCGTTCAGCGTTAATGCGTCCGAAGTACAGAGGCTTGCTCGTAGCAGGAATGCCAGCAACAGGATCATTCGTCATGCGAATCTGCATTAGTACCTGTTGTGGAGTCCAATCGGGGTGTACACTTCGCACAAGAGCCACGACGCCTGCGGCAACCGGAGATGAAAAGGATGTGCCTGACAGTCCCTTGTATGCATTGCCTGGGAACGTGCTTAATGGATTCTCGCCCGGCGCATAGGTAACGTTTGCGTAACCGTAGTTCGAGAAAGAGCTTGGCTGATCATTACCATTAACAGAACCGACACTCAGCACGCCGTCAAGGTTAGCCGGTGTATGCGGGTTGTTGTTCATGTTGATGCCATTGTTGCCCGCTGCCGCAACAACAAGGGCACCCTTGCTTAGAGCGTAATCAACAAAAGTCTGTGCTGCGGGATCGGCACCATAGCCACCCCACGAGCAATTGATGACGTCGGCGCCGAGATCTGCTGCATACCGGATTGCAGTATAGCCTTGGAAGATGCCGGTCACCCCTGGATTGTCTGAAGCAGCTTTGATAGCCAGGATCTTGCAGTTCGAGGCTACGCCAGCTACTCCAATGGAGTTGTTCGTTACGGCCGCCGCATTGCCTGCGACGACTGTGCCATGCGCCTGATTATCTGTCCAAGAGGTGCCCTGCTGACGAGGGTCGGCGTCTGGACGCAACGCACCAGCCTGTGCTTCTGCTAACGTGATATTGCCAACAAAGTCCCAACCACGGACATCATCTTTATAACCATTGTTATCATCGTCGATGTTGTTGCCCGGTATCTCACCCGGGTTTATCCAAATGTTGGCAGCCAAGTCTTCATGCATCCAGTCAACACCTGTGTCGATGATGGCAATGAGAATATCGGGAGAGCCTTTCGTTATGTCCCACGCAAGTGGCACCTTGATCTTGCTAAGGAATGCTTGCTGGCCATAGCGGCCATCGTTCGGTGTAAATGAAAGCTGGTGAATGCGTGCTGGTGCCGCATACTCGACGTCGGGGTTTGACATTAGCCGTTTGCACAAATCGAACGGATCGAGTGTTTGTTCGTAGCGGATGACATATAGGCGATCGAGTCCGGACGCAATGGCGGCAGGACTGCGCATATCGGCAGCGTCTTTGGGAACCATTGCCAATGAGATGTCTGTTACTTGCAGGCCCTGCAGATCGATGTTCACTACGCTGTTTGCAAGCGTGCGTTCACCGGGCTTCACCATTCCGTACGTTTTCTTTGTGAGCACGTAAATAACACCCGACTGAATGGTGTTTGCTTCTGGACGTGTCATCGTAAACGAACGCGGTGGCTGCACTGTACCGTCAGGCAACCGACGCGCTGGCATGTCAACGATGTAGCCGTCTAGGCCGGGTAGCGTGCGCGCGACAAGGTCAACCACTGAAGACGTTGTTAGTAGAACAACCAGAAGGAACAGATGCAAGCGTCGTTGTCTTTTCATTGTATGTATATCGTAAGGGGGTTTAGTGGGGCTGAGTCAAAGTTACGGATGAAGTACGCCCCGGGTGAGAGTGTGACAGGCAGGTCAGCACGTAGGTCAGCGCCATCACATGTGAGATTGAGTGTGCAGACTTCGCGACCCATGAGGTCATACATGGCGGCCGACGTAGGCGTACACACTGCGCCTTTAATAACGATTGCACCGTCGGTGTAGTGCGCGATATGACGGCGAGCCCCTTCGTCATGAACGCTACTCACATCGCGTACACCGATAAGCCCCCTACCCAGGATTGGTGTAAACGACGATTCGTTAAGGGTCCCAAACAAGGGGCGCACTCGCACATACCGAGAGCCGGGCGGCAATACAACGGTCGTAGACACGCGTGGCGTAACCTTCGAAGTTCCTTTCACTGCTGTGATCGTGAGAGGTACATCAAGCGACTTACCGACTTCAATTATGTATGTGAGTGCATCACGAATGCCGTCCCACTCAAGCCGAGTGCTGTCGCCACGAGCTTCGATGCTAAGCGTGCCCGTCATTGCAGGTGCAGGCATGCGAAGCGTAGGATCGCCAAGTAAATTGATGTGAATGCCTCGCTGGCCGTAAGCGTAGTCGAATGATGCACCGGTTGTTTTCGAGTAGATCGTCGCGCTGTGGTACGTGCCTGCATTGTTGATGGATGTGCGAGTAACCTCTCCTACGGTGTGCATTGCAGCAAGGGGGTGCAAGACCCAATGCGGACGTCCCGACCATGCGCATGTGAGCACGTTGCCCGCGTTGGCAAGTGCTGCGCGCATGATGTTGTTCTCGCTATCGACGTCAGCGAAGTAGCTGCCAAACAACCATACAAAGGCACTGCGAATCGGTCGTGCTGTCAACTCTGTTGTGTTTGCAACACCATCGCAGTGGTCGTAGCCACCGCCGCCGCATCCATACGCCAGCAACGTTGGGATTGTGTCGAGAAATTGGCCATTGGAAACGCGATCGCGTCCGATAATAGCGGAGAACCCACGCCACGCACCTGCAGCAAATGCTTCGACAAGCCGCAGTGAATCGTTCTCCGATGTGAACACTCCAAAGTTGTCGTCGATGCGTGCTGTTGTATCGAAGCGCATTGCCTTTGAGCGATATGCATGTACGCGATCGAAGTACTGCCGTAGCAACGCCAGCTCTGGTGCGCGATCTGCGACCATAGTGCCAAATGCCGGCAGGTTGCGCATGTCCACTCGACCGATGCAGAGTTCGACATCTGTAGGGATCTGACTCTGGTCGAACTTGCCATCGCCAGGTACGTTTGTGTTTTGGTTGCGATCTGCCCTGGCTGCATCGCTAATGTCTACAGTTTCATCCGTCCATTGCTCATCAGATGAAAGGCCTGGTGAAGTCTCAACATCTGCGTAACGAGCGTCTGATGACCACGCGCCACTATGCTCGGGATGTCCGTCGGGTTGAACAATCGGCCCAGACAATGTGAAGCCCCCGCTGTAGGCGTAGGGCACACTTCCGATGAGAAACACATGGGTAAGCGGCGCACCAGACGACGCGTTGCGATAAGCGTCTGCGATATTTCGTTGCAGGAAATCTACGTCAGTGCTTCGCACGATTGGAATGACATGCGTCTGCACGATCCAGCCTTCACGCTGTGCGTCATCGGTCCATATGGCTATCTCATTCGACAGGGCATTAAAAGCCTCTGCGTCGATAACGAACAAAACACGCCCCGGACGCTGCCACCTGGAGAGATCGCCAGTGCCGTGGCCGAGATAGTAACCAAAAGCACTAATAGGTTTTCCGTCTGCACCCGTTGTTCGCTTTTCTACCTCAATCTCTGTGTGGTCGAGACTGGGCGGAATGATGTACAGGTTCGGACTCTTGTTCGTGAGTGTGTCGTAGTCCGTAAAGTCTTGCGTAGCGAGCGATCGCACGCGCACGTAGTATGTTGTGGGTGCCGTGTCTCGTGGCCAGGTAATGCCGAACTGACCCAGCACGCGTTCCATCGAAAGTAACACGGCATGATCGCGTGCCGACTGTGCTGAGGAAACATTCGGTATTGTTAAGACGATCAGGGCAACAACAAGCAGAAGGGTGTGCATAGGTGCAATGTCGCACAGTTCCATCCAAATGGCGTAGTTTTCAGTCTTCCCTTTATCACAACGCATGCTGCTAGGTCCTTTGTTCGCCCGTGTGGGCAGGTTGATTCTGAATGCACTTACAGAGGTCGGACAGGTAGTCCTTCTACTGATAGGTATAGTCCGCTATTTCCCTCGTGTGTTACACGATCGCGGGCTGGTGCTCGAGCAGATGAAGATCGTCGGCTCTGACTCGTTGCCTCTGGTAATCCTTATTGGTTCGTTTACAGGCGCTATTGCTGCCCTGCAGGCCACAGACCTTTTCGAAAAGTTCAACCTCATCTCACTGGCACGTCCGTTCATCGGCGGTTCGATCGCTACTGCTGTCTTCACAGAGCTCACTCCTGTACTTACTGCGCTTGTTATTGCAGGCCGCGTGGGTGGAGCTATCGCAGCACAATTAGGTACGATGAAGGTCTCGGAGCAGATCGATGCCATGGAGATGATGGCTATCGACCCCAATCGCTATCTGGGCATGCCGCGCCTTGTGGCCGTGATGGCAATGATGCCAATCCTTGCAGTCTTCAGCAACGTCGTCGCCCTCACAGGTGCGTTTGTGCTGTCGACGTACCAGTTCGACTTCTCAGCCAGTACGTTCTTCAATTCCATTCAACAGTATTTCCGCATGTCAGAGATCATGATTGGCATTTCGAAGTCGTTTGTATTTGGTGGGTGGACGGCCCTCATTGGGTGTCACGTAGGCTTCCACACATCAGGCGGCGCCGAGGGCGTGGGTGCCAGCACCGTGCGAGCATTCACGATCTCTGCAGCTGGCATCCTGATTATCGATGCACTGTTCGGAATCGTGTTTTAACTGCTACGGCGATTAAGGCCGCAACGATCGTGACGGCCGAAGTCAGATAGAACGCACCAATGCCCGAGCCAAACCCGTCGTTCGCTGTGAACGGAGAAAGCCGCGCGTAGATAGGGTGCAGCGAACACACGAGCGCTGCGAGAATTAGCACATAGTTTATAACCCAGGACGAACGTTCGTCTATCACTCGCGCCGCAATGAGGTAATAGACAACCATCGCCGGCGCAACCAAACGCTCGGTGTCTGCACCGAGAAAACTCGACGCAACAACTAAGACCAGCAAGACAACGAGGTGCACGTTAGCTCCAAGCACCGTGCGTGTTTGCCGTAAGAAAACGAACGGGAACAAGCTTATAGGTGCAGCTGCAAACAACGTTAAACGCACCCACGTCTCGGGGTCTGTGAATTTATAGGCATTCTCAACAACCATCGCCCCTAGGCTCCAGTCGGTATTCGTAGCCGCAATCAGGAACGTGCGTACAGCAATCGCCACGACAATCGCGGGTACACACGCCGCAACCCATTGCACGATGCTTGGTGCACTATGTGTGTTCTCGTGTACTTCGATCCGACTTGACCGTTGCTGCCAGACAACGTACGTTAGAGCAACAGGTATCATGAGCAGACAGGGTTCTCGCGTTAATGCGCCCATCACGCTCGCGATTACGAAACCGACAATGCGCGCGCGCTCAATGCATATCAGCATCACGAGTATTAGCCCAATGGCCAATGCATCGCAGGTTTGAAACGGATTAAACACAACACTGCCGAGCACATGTTGCGAAATCACAGCTAGGCATGCCATAGTGAGTGCAGTGGTATCTCGGACGCCTTTAGCAACGAGATACGTATAGAGCATCATGGCTGCAAAGAGAACAGCCAAAGCAGAGACGATGCGAAAACCTAAGAGCTCGTCTTCCAGCCCCTTGCCCACGACCCCTGCCATCCACGGAGGGAGAATACGATACGCGAACGGCGCCTCTGCAGTAGTCAAAATGCCCGGAGCCGCTGCGGCCATTGTCCGGTAGTGCTTCAGGTCGATGTTCTCATGGACGCCATTGAAATCGACTGTCGTGAACCAGAAATGGGCGGAAACCAAAACCAGCGCAAGTATGATAAGGGGCTTTAAAAGGGTCTTCATGGGCTGGGATCGGCTAAAGCGGGCTAGGGTCAGTCATTATGGCAGGAATATGCCAGAATGCGTCTCTCATTGCCAAATTTTCACTTGACGGCAGGGTCGGAACCCTGTATTTTCGCATCCCGTTCGTTAGCACTCAACATCGACGAGTGCTAACAATCTGGAATACCACGTTTACACAACCACAAAACTCGGAGCATAACCATGGACCTGACCCCGCTACACGATCGCGTGATCGTTAAAGCAGCAGAAGCCGCAGAAGTCACAAAGGGCGGCATCATCATACCTGACACGGCTAAAGAAAAGCCAATGCAGGGTGAAATCATTGCTGTAGGAACCGGCAAACAAGGCGAAGACGGCAAAGTAACGCCACTTCAAGTGAAAAAAGGCGACAAAGTTCTTTACGGTAAGTACGCAGGCACAGAAATCAACGTTGATGGTGAGGAGTTCCTCATCATGCGTGAAGCCGACGTTTTTGCGATCATCAAGTAACCTAAAGGAATTATAAATATGGCTAGCAAGATTATCACATTCGACGTCGACGCTCGTGCTGCACTAAAGCGCGGCGTTGATCAACTCGCCGATGCGGTTAAGGTAACGCTTGGTCCTAAGGGACGCAATGTTGTTATCGATAAAAAGTTCGGCGCTCCAACCATCACCAAAGACGGTGTAACGGTTGCAAAGGAAATCGATCTCGAAGATCCAATTGAAAACCTCGGCGCTGCAATGGTGCGTGAAGTTGCTTCCAAGACCAGCGACATCGCGGGCGATGGTACAACGACGGCTACAGTTCTTGCTCAGGCAATTGTTGCCGAAGGTTTGAAGAACGTAACGGCTGGTGCAAACCCGATGGATCTAAAGCGCGGCATCGACATGGCCGTGAAATCGGTACACGAAGGCCTTACTACACTCAGCCGCAAGGTTTCGGGTAAGAAGGAAATCGCTCAGGTTGGTACAATCTCTGCAAACAACGACTCGACGATTGGCAACCTCATTGCAGATGCAATGGACAAGGTTGGCAAGGACGGCGTTATAACTGTTGAAGAAGCAAAGGGCACTGACACTTCGATGGACGTTGTAGAAGGTATGCAGTTCGATCGCGGCTACCTTTCACCGTACTTCGTTACAGACCCCGACACAATGGAATGTGTGCTCGAAAGCCCATACATTCTCATCCATGACAAGAAGATTGGCGCCATCAAGGACCTTCTTCCAATTCTGGAAAAGACAGCACAGGGCGGACGCTCACTTCTAATCATTGCAGAAGACCTCGAAGGCGAAGCACTTGCAACACTTGTTGTAAACCGTCTACGTGGCACGCTCAAAGTTGCTGCTGTTAAGGCACCGGGCTTTGGCGATCGCCGCAAGGCAATGCTCGAAGACATCGCAGTTCTTACTGGCGGTATGGTAGTGTCAGACGAAAAGGGCTTCAAGCTCGAAGCAACTGCTCTAACACACCTCGGCACAGCTAAGCGTATCACCATCGACAAAGACACCACAACCATCGTTGAAGGTGCCGGTTCGGGTGACGACATCAAGAAGCGTATTAGCGAAATCAAGTCGCAGGTCGAAAAGACCACCAGTGACTACGATCGCGAAAAACTTCAAGAGCGCCTTGCCAAACTCGCAGGCGGTGTAGCTGTACTAAAGATTGGTGCTGCCACTGAAGTTGAAATGAAGGAAAAGAAGGCTCGCGTAGAAGATGCACTGCATGCAACGCGCGCTGCCGTAGAAGAAGGCATTGTGCCTGGTGGTGGTGTTGCGTATCTGCGCTGCCTCACAAACCTTGAAGCACTCAAGCCAGAAAACGATGACCAACGCACGGGTATTAACATCATCCGTCGCGCAGTCGAAGCGCCAATCCGCACGATCTTGAACAACGCTGGTCTCGAAGCATCAGTGATTATCAACAAGGTCAAAGAAGGCGTCGGCTCATTCGGATACAATGCCTACACCGAAAAATTCGAAGATCTCTTCGAATCTGGTGTCATCGACCCGACGAAGGTTGCTCGTGTTGCTCTAGAGAACGCTGCCTCGGTAGCATCCCTCCTCATCACAACAGAAGCCACCATCGTTGAACGTCCGGAAAAGAACGCCCCAGCAGGCGGCGGACATCCACATGGCGGCGGCGGCATGGACATGTATTAAGAAACGCCTAAGCGTTCTTTACTGAAATAGTCTTCTACAATCAAGCCCGTACTACTTCACCGTAGTGCGGGCTTGCTTTGTTATTGGGTACTGAGTCACGGAGCAGACTAGGTATAGCACAACCGGTCATGCCAATCGTGTCCATCACCGACGAGCTGATCTCCGAGCTCAAATCACGTCACAAGTACGTCACCAACCCGCGTCCGAAGCTTCGGTTGGGGTCGGGTGTTACAAGAGGAGCGTTCCACGTGGTTGCAGTTGGAGGTGACCAGTCATTTGAATTGTTTGTGAGGGAGAACGAGAATTCGTTTGAACGCTCAGATTTTTCTTGTGGACTTATTTGGGTCTCACCTGCGGTTGGACGATTGACGCTCTGTAGATACAATGGCAATTCTCACCGGCACGTAAACTTTCTTGAAAAAAGAAGAAATTGTTCACCAATTCCACATTCATTTCGCGACGGAGCGGTACATTACGGCAGGACTGAAGCCAGAGTCGTACGCGATCGCGAGCGATGCCTAAGGTTTTGCCATCAGGGCTTATCCGTGTGAGCGACTTAGGACATACGTTGATGCAGCTTAGTTACGATGGTGACATCGAGGAACTGACTGAAGGTAGTCGTTCCGGGTTGCTAATGCAGGTATTACGAGACAATGGAGCGCAGATGGAGAATGGTGAAGTTTTCATAGACACGACCAAGCCCCTGCTAGCCAAGGCTGTATTCCGCATGGGTCAGACCATAACAAGCATGTGTACGATATGATTGGCGCCCAGATCTCTTTCGCCGCCGTTTCCGAGTGACGTTCACGATTGTCGGACAGGGACTCGCTGGTACGTGGCTTGCGTGGGTGCTAAGCAACGAGGGACATCTTGTGCGCATCGTCGACCCGCAGGTGGCACAGACAGCGTCGCGCGTTGCAGCGGGCATTGTGAATCCGTTGACCGGACAGCGTGTGAAGCCGACGTGGCGTGGCGATACGCTCATTCCACAAGCACGCGCTGCGTTTCGCGAATTCGAACGCGCCATCAATGCGCACGAAACCGCCGTCGGCACAAATGCGCACGAAACCGCCTTCGGCACACAAGTTTGGCGTGATATCGAATTGCGTCGCGTTTTTCGCGATGAAGCCACGCAGCAATGGTTTGAAAAACGCATGGCATCGGGTGAATTAAACTCTATGCGCGTATCCCGTATACGCCAAGGTGAGTTCGATGGCATTTCCTACCCACACGGCGGATGCATCGTACACGATGCGGCGTTAATCGATGTACCGTCCTTTCTTGATAAGGGGCGCGCTGCTCTGCAGCGCAAAGGGGCCGACATTGTACGCGCGAGCGTTGACTTGCACGATGTCGATGCGATAGCTTGGGACTCGTCACACATGTCAGACATCGTGGTGTGGTGTATCGGCATTGATGCGCTTAAGCATCCGCTGTGGTCTTGGCTAACGCTTGAACCATCGAAAGGTGAAATACTTGAAGTGGTGATGTTGCCCGCAGAAGGAGATATCGATACACCTCCAATGAATTACATCCTGAACAGCGGGACGTGGATTGCACCTCTTGCGAATGGACGTTATCTGGTTGGCGCGACGAACGATTGGGACGACCATGTACCTACACCGACAGAACAAGCGCGACGTACACTAATCGATGATGCTCAGAGGATGACGGGACGCACATTCGACATCGTGGATCATCGCGCTGCAATTCGTCCGAGCACCCTGCGCAAGCGGCCCCTTATCGGCAGACATCCCGTAGATTCACGGCATGCCATTCTCACCGGACTCGGCACGAAAGGATGTCAGCTTGCACCATGGGCTGCTAGGCAGATTGTGGACCATTTGCTGAACGACACGCCGTTGGACCCTGAGGTGGACATAACGCAGGACTTTAAAGATGTTTGATAACGCCGTTAGCCTAATTCACTACTTACTCGAAGAAGCGTTACAGCCGGGCGACATTGTTATTGATGCAACGTTGGGGAATGGCTGGGATGCCGCTCTGCTCGCACGTTGCGTTGGGCCTGCTGGTACGTTATATGGCTTCGACATTCAGCAAGTGGCCATTGATGTCACGCAGGTGCGTCTGCGAGATTCGGGTGTGAATGCGATGTTGCATTTGGCTGGACATGAAACAATGTCGGAGCATGTGAGCGGTGCCCACGTGGGCAAGGTGCGTGCGGTAACCTTTAATCTTGGATACTTGCCCGGTGGTGACAAGACAATTTCGACACATGCGGAAACAACACATGCCGCTCTGGCGTCCGCGCGAGACCTCATCGCAGACAACGGCATGATCACACTCGTATGTTACCGTCACGCCGAAGGTGAACGCGAACTGGCCCTACTTCGCGCATACCTGGCGACATGGCCGCAAGAACGGTACACCTGTACCGAGACACAATTTGTAAATCAACAAAACATGCCTCCAGTGGCATTCTTCATTCAGGCTAGACACACATGAAGTACCCCTCTCTGCCAACGATTCCTTGGACACAATTCGTAGTGTAATTTAAGCTACTAATTGAGGGCGCAGAGGAGTAGAATATGAAGCAGGAAACCGAGCATGTGAACGGTCACGTCAATGCTCTTATCAGCCGCAGTACAGAAGTCATTGCCAAGCCTGGTCGTCGCCGGTTTACTACGGCATACATCGATGCGGTATTGAAGGAATTGGATGCAGCACGGCATGGAGAGATCGGTAAGATTCTGCGTCGTGAAGGTTTGTACGCGAAGCAGGTAGCGCAGTGGCGAAAGCAGCGCGTAACAGGCATTGAGCCGAAGCGTGGACCGAAGCCCTCAGCGAGTCCTGATGTTCGTAAGGAACTGGCACGTCTCACGCGTGAGAACGCGCGTCTGGAGCGCAAGCTCAAGCAGGCGGAGATCATCATCGATGTCCAAAAAAAAGTCGCAGCTCTGATGGCGACGATGGACCAACAGGACGAGCTGCACTGATGGAACACATCACGTCGTTACGCAAGCATGTGAGTGTGAAACGCGCATGCGAGAGTCTGCAGGTAGCTCGTTCGAGCTACTATGCGTGCTTACACCCACCCACACCAACGGTGGCCCGGCCACGGCCTCGACCCGCACGTGCGTTGAGTGAGGAACAGCAGAATGAAGCGATGGAGATTCTTACGAGTGAAGCGTTTGTTGACAAAGCACCGGCGAGTATTGTCGCCGGTCTCCTTGATCAAGGTCGGTATGTGTGCTGCACGCGTACATTCTATCGCGTACTTGCCTTGATGACAACGGCGCGTGACCGTCGCAACACCAAGCGTGCAACTCAATACCATAAACCGGAGCTCATGGCAACGAAGCCGCGTCAGGTGTGGACATGGGATATCACGAAGCTCAAAGGACCACGCAAGGGTGTGGTGTATAATCTCTATGTCGTGCTCGATATGTTCAGTCGCTTCGTTGTCGGATGGTTACTGGCAGAGCGGGAGCAGGACGACTATGCACATGATCTGATCGACACGGCATGTGAACGAGAAAGCATTTGTCGTGATCACCTCACCATCCATGCTGACAATGGTGGCGTGATGCGATCCAACACCGTGTCCGAACTGTTTGACAAGCTCGGTGTGAGGCGGAGTCACTCAAGACCCTACTGCTCCAATGACAACCCATACAGCGAGAGTCAGTTCAAAACGCTGAAATACTCAGCGGGCTATCCTGAGCGATTCGAGAGCATCGAAGCTGCTCGTGCGTTCATTGCACCCTTGATGAAAGACTATAACGATCGCATGTATCACTCAGGTCTTGCGATGCTCACGCCTGCAATGGTGCATTACGGAAAAGCTGATGTCGTGATCGAACAGAGGCAACGGGTGTTGAAAGAGGCGTTTGAGAAGCACCCGGAACGCTTCGTCAAAGGTCTACCGCAGCATAAACAGATTCCGGAGGCGGTGTGGATCAACAAGCCTGAGAAAGATCCAACCTTGGTCGTAAATTCATGAACACAATGTGTCTAGAAATCGTTGGCAGGTACCGT
>JBKJNB010000015.1:0-11044 GCA_046595995.1 Candidatus Kapaibacteriota bacterium | reverse complement strand
GACACTAATTGCGGTTCTTTTGCAGTCTGAATTGAAGCAATGCAATATGGACATTGTGTCGTCCTCAAAGACCACTCTAACCATTCTCTGTTCGCAATACTTACAGATTGAACCGCTACCAGAACTCGGATATGTTGGGCTATTGACCCATCCCACGGCGCGGCATTCTTTGGTGCTGCATTCGTGAACGCCAGTATCCCGTTTCTGTTGAAATGTCTGATTGCCACAACTGATGCAGATTTTACCACTAGCCATCGCGTCTCCTTTGAAAGATTAGCAAAGTACCCATTACTATTGACTCGTGAAATAGCCATAAGTGGGTATTTATGGAGGCTGTCAGATTGTCCGCTCAATAATAGTTGCCCCCCGTTTTCTACCCCCACCTCTCACAAACCGCTTAAACACTTGTGTTCCTGACGTGGTTCAAGTCCCCTCCTCCGCACCAAAACAAAAAAAGGTCACCAATTCGGTGGCCTTTTTCTATTTGAAGCAGTCGCATGGCTTCTCGCGCAAGATTTTCTTTTGCTTCGCGACGGAATCGATAAAGTCAGCTTGCGAAGCAGCTCCTTTTGCAAGGGTCTCGTCGATGGGGCTGTGGTGGTTGTATCCGCGGCGTTCCATTTCGTGGACGAGTGCTTCGTGGCGTAGAAAGAGAGCCTTGAGCTTGCCTACCCAACGTAGTGTTTCGGGATGGTTTGAGTAACCTCCCGTTCCACCATGAATGGTTAGAATATTCCACAAGCCGTGCAGCTCTCGATGTTCACCAAGGAGATGTTGCCGGCAGAGATGTTTTGGATCTACGTCCCAAACGCGCATGGATTGCTCAGATGTTGAGCCGCGATTTACGGATAAAAGCGTAAACCGACTGCAGCGTCGAGTCCGACGCCGACTAACGGACGGAAGCCGATTACAGGCGCGAGCTCTACGAAAATTTCGAGTGGGCTTCGCCGAGGAATGATGTTTGCACCAAATGCCATTCGGCCGAAAATGACGGCACTTCCGTCTTCGCGGTAGTACCAGTGCTCTCTGTCTTTTTTGTAGAAGAGACCCCAGCCACCTTCACCAAAACCAAACCCGAGGCCTGGGCCTATGTAGAGCTTTACGACGTCACTGCTGAAAGCATTAAAGTGCCAGACGTAGTCTACATGCACGCGAAGCGCGCCATAGCCGCCACCGCCAATGCTTCCGATGAGAGCGTTTTCTTTACTCGTCCAGTACTTGAGCGTGGCACCGGTTGGCTCGCCTAGAATGATGCCGAATCCAAAATCCTTACCGCGTGGGCCCTGCGCCGATAACGATGCGCAGCACATGAGCGCCAAACAAGCCAATAGTATTGTCTTCATTATTGTGTCTCCCGAGTGAAATAATCGAACGCAGAAAGTGGCGAACACGTAGTTAAAAAAACCGACCGGCCAACGTCCCAAGGGCAGACATCGACCGATCGTGGCAGGGAGACGGATGCCGTCTTTCCTTTGACAATAAACTTACTTACGACGCAGGAACAGAGCGCTCCATATCTGCGCACGCAGCAAATTCTTGTTGTCAATGTCACTCTTCTTTGGATCGAGCAGTTTGCCACCGCTACGGAATGCAACCACAGGATTGAAGTTCAATACTATACCGGTCGTGCTAGACTCAGTGATCTGGATGAACGGATCGAACTTGATCCATAGATTCGACGTTTGGTCATCAGTCCACGTGAAATTTTCCGCAACACCATTTACATACAACGTGCCATCAACAATTAGTGTGATGCGCTCAGGGGCTGCAAATGGACCGAATGTATTGTCGCCTGTGTAAGTGACGGCTTCGCTGCTGCTGAACTTGTGCATTTCGAGTTTGATCTTCTTGTAACTACCAACAGGGATTGGGGTAGAGAACACAGTCGATACTTTACCGCTTGTGAAATCGATGACGGCTGGACCAACCTTGACGTCGCGGCCTTCATTCTTGCCATCATCATCATTAACGTCGTCGTCTGTCTCTTTCACGGTGTGGAGCTTGATGCGTGAAATGAGAATCCGTGTGCGATGAATGCGAATGCTGTCAATAATGCGAAAGCCATCAACTTCACCAGACTTTTCGCCTGTTGATGTGATTGTGCTCGCACTCATCTCTGTTTGCATTTCAAGGCGAGATTCGTTACTCGGATCTGTACCGTTGCACGAAGTGAGTGATATCAGTGCGGTAAGGCCAACAACCATACCAATTAGTGTACTACGCATAACTCTTCCCTTTGCTTTGTGGTTGTAATTAACGGCTTCGACACGCATGTACGCGGTGGAGTTCCATCACTGCAGAAAGTCGCTGAAACGAGATTTTATGCGAGTTGCGCGGCCTTACGTGCGGCTATTGCACCATTCTCGATGGCATTTTCGATTGCAGGTGATGCATCGCAATCGGTGTTTGCGAATACTATCCGTCCAGCATCCGAAGACGCAGCCTGTGCAATACCAGTGTGCGAACCCGGAGAAGGAATAACGAGGCCATGACCCCAGCCCCAACAATACACTTCGACAATCGATGCCTTCTGCTCGTCGGTTAGCGTTCGTGCGAACTCTGCAACAACGTTGCTCACGTGTACGGCGAACTGTGCCTCGTCCTGCATCATCCGCCTATCCTGCAGGCCCAAGGGCACGTATAACGTGGCGATGTTCTTGTCGAACGTATTGCCCTGTATACTGTTCGGGTTGATCACGTCGGTGTATCCTTGAGCAGATAGATGCCACGTGTCATAGATATCTGTCGGAACAAGGGGCTTGTCAGAGACAACATGAATCGTTGCGAATGGTGCGTACAAAAGCGATCGGCTTGCAGCAGCACGCTCCGCGGAACAATCCGCAAGCAGACGAGGAATTTGGAACTTTGGGGCAGCAATTACGGCAGCCCCAGCCGTGCAACGCACGAGAGCCCCCTGAGCATCGACACAGTCGACCATAACGCGTGAGCCACTTTGTGACACTCGCACGGCTAACATGTTAAGATTAATATCTTGAAGCGACGCAACGAGTCCGTTGCTCACAACCGCAGTGCCTCCTGCAAACGTATACCGCGGAGTACCGAACGATGCGCCAAACTCTGATATATAGAAGTTTAATAAACTGTACACGTTCACGTTCGCAAGGTGTGCGCCCATGGCAGATCGCGAATACGCATCGAGAATTCGCTCGAGTGTCGGTGCGTTGTACTTACGTATGTACGGGAGCGCGGAGGTGTCGTACGCAGCGAGTTTTGCAGATAGGACTGCTGGTAGCGGATAGGATGGCACGTTGTCACCCATCGCCAGTAGATCATCGCGGAATCGTTTTAAGCCATCGCGATCCGTTGCGTCTGTTGCAATCGATGCAATGCCTGCATCGGACCAGATATCTCGAATAACGGTGCGACCCTCGAACACATATCCGTCTTCCGGACACACCTGTTCCTGCACGCCCGCCATGTTTAATACGGTTTGTACTGTTTCTGTTTTTTCTACGAAGTAGACAGACCCAAGCGCGACGCGGCCACTAGCGAGATTCGCGCTTACCGCCGCCCCGCCAACGCGTGCCTCCGATTCCACAAGCAGAACATGTTTGCCCTGTTTTTCAAGTAGTGCTGCAGCGGTTAGTCCAGATAATCCAGCGCCCACCACAATAACATCAGCGGATAAGGTGCGTGAAGGGGCTCCGAGTGCTGTTCCGTCGCGCAGATAAGCATGCGCTTGTATGAACTGCTGCGTGGCCGTTCGAATGTGTGTGCCAGGTTGGGCGAGTTTGATTGTCGACGCACGTTCACACCCCGTGAGCGATGTTAAATACACCGCTCCGGAACCCATCATGATTGTGCGGATAAAATCGCGTCTAGACGCCACCAGATCGGCCAGTCGTTAGCGAATTACGGAAACGGGCACGACTGAGCGGACACCATTTACCGTTACTGCGCAAAGGTACGTCCCAGATGTCGCAGGCGATACCGCTATGTTTTGCTTGCCAGCAAGAACGCGGCCATTCCACAATGTTTCGACACGCCGGCCTTCGGTGCTAAAGAGTTCTATCATCACACGCGCTGCGGTTGGCTGATACCACTCTACGTTTAGTGTTGACGTTGTGGGGTTTGGATAGGCGTTAATCGTTAGTGACTTTGCAATACGATTGTCATCCACACTTACTAACTGCTGCTTGATAACACCCAGAGGCAACATCGGTGTTTCGAACACTTTGGCCGTGTCCTCGGGAGTGCCCCCGAACCATGTCTCTAACATATCGGTGTATACGCGACGATAGTCCCACTGGTAGCGTACGTCCCCGTTGCTATCGGGATTATCGAGATCGGGATTGTTGCCAAAGACACCCGCACGAACCTGATTGCCCCAAACGAACTGGACACTTGACGCTCCGTGGTCGGTACCGCGGCTGCCGTTTTCGTACGGACGTCTTCCGAATTCGGAAACCGTCATGCCTACAACTTTATCGCCGAAGCCCTGAGCGAGAGCGTCTTGCATGAATAGTCCGACACCTGTGCTCAGCGTCTGCAGCAAGTATGGATGCAAACCACCGAGATCATCGCTCTGCTGCTGTACGTGCGTATCGAAGCCACCCATGAATACGAGGAATACCTTCGATTTCAATCCACCACTGATCAGTCGAGCAACGAGTTGCATCTGCTGTACAAACCCGTTCTTTGGATACGTGACAGTATTGCGTCCAGCATCGTATGCTTCTTTAACCACGGTCGAATAGCGGTCGCTTTGTTCAGCAACGAGACGTACAAAGTTGAACTCACTGCCGTAGCGTGTGGCCTCTGACATCGGATCTAGGTCGGGAGACAACCCTTGTCCGAGCTCGAAGAACTTCTGAGGATCTGAAAGCGCAATTCCAATATCGCCCTTCGGACTTTGGAACAACATGGATAGTGTTCCACCAATTTGTACTGCGGTCGGGTGTTCAGGAAGTGTTTCAGGAAAGCCTTGGATACGATCCGACCAAAAACGTCCTAACCAACCGTCAGTGAGTCGCTTATTCGGATCGGACGAATTGAACCCGCTTAGGAAAATGTCAGTCGATCGAAAGTGCGAGAGGTTCGGATCCTCGTATCCGATGCCCTGAACAATAGCAAGACGTCCATCCTCGAACATGCTTCGCATATTATACACACCGGCGGGGTCGAGCGCAGGGTGCATGTACACACGTGACAGAACGTTTACGGCGTTCGCCTTGGGCACTGCAATGCTTGGACGGAGTTCATAGTACTTATCATCATCTGCTGGGATGATGGTGTTGAGTCCGTCATTGCCGCCAAACATTTGAATAACGATCAGCGTTCTATCGTTGTCCTCTTGTAGCATTTGCGGAAGGTCCACAGGTGAAAATGCCTTCAACGGCACTCCGCCTAGAACTTGCGTTCCTACCGCTGCTGCGGCAGTCGTCGAGAGGAAGGTTCTGCGTTTCATCTGTGTTCCTATCGGGTGGGCCTCAGCACAACTGGAAGTCGGGCGCTTTTGAAATTGTTGTGAGCAGCGTTCTCAGACGCTGACCTGCAGCTCCTGCATCATCGATAATGTTAACCCATTCGTACTCTGGCGCGGTCGCCATGAGAGCCTTGACATAGAAGTCCTCGCGTTCCTGCGTAACGGCTACAGGTAAAAGGAATGCAATCACGCCTCTAACAAATTTCCGCACGTCTGTGTAGTTATCGAAGCCTTTAATGAAGGCTAGAGCTTGCGCGTCTGTCATCGTACGTATGAGTGTGTCGGTAAACTGCCTGCGTACCGGGTACGTATTCGTGCTAATCCACGAGCGGTAGCCTGGCCAGCCCGCCACATTCGGAGGATCCATTACGTTTTGGTCCATGCGAGCCATCCACTTCATCGGATCTGCCGCATCCAGCCCCAACTGGCGCTGAACGCCAACTACGAACTCAAACGGCGTCTTAATTTGCACGCCGCGTATCGCTTGGTCGAAGAAGTGTTCGCTAGTAAAGAGGGCGCGAACGAGGGCGCGTATCTGGAAATTGGACGCAACAAAAACCGCTGCTAGACCTGCGACGAATTCTGTATCTACATTCCCCTGTGAACTATACACGTAGTACCGGTAGAACTTCTCAGCTACGAAACGCGAGACAGCTTGGGAACGCACATTAAAGATGACTTTGATGAGTTCGAATACTTCTTCGTTCTTTACCTGGTACTCGGTGTTGTTGTCTGCAGTTCGAGCAGCAATAGTCTGCCCCATGAACTGCTTGGCACCGGTATCATGCTTCGCTGCGGCAAACCACGTGTTGTAGATGCCGTTTGGCATAGGTTCGTCGCTGTAACGAGAAGCTTTCCAGCCTGTAAGTACCCGCGAGGCTTCGCGTACATCACCTTCGGTGTACGAACCGATGCCAGTAGTAAACAATTCCAGTAATTCGCGTCCGTAGTTCTCGTTCGGCTTGCCTACTTCGTTGTAATGCCCACCGAGATACCACACCATGGCATTATCGACGGTAACGTCGAGCGCCATCTGCTTCATGTCGCCAAGTCGCCCCTTTCTCAGCACCTTCAACTGGCGGTACAGAGCTTGTGGAAGCGTAACAGTCTCGGCGTCAAAAGAAAACTCTGAAACCCAGTGGCTCATCCAGAACAAGGCAAGCTTTTCAACGGCTTTTGTGTCGGCCTTCATGTGGCCTAGCCACCAGTTCGATAGAGCCGCGTGGTACGTATACCATCCATTCATGATGGCGGCTCGCGTCTGTATATCTGCGCCCATTGGGTTCTCTGTGGCTAGATCGACCCACGGACCAGGAGAAGGCAATTCGGACTCGCTGTCGCTGCCGAGTAACAGGTCTACGACCTCACGGGCAGTCTTGCCAACCATAGGTTTTGCTTGTGCCATGGTGGCGGCAAAACCCAGACGGCGATACAAATGAAGCACGTCATCCAGGGTAAGCGGAAGCGTACGTTCCGTTAGCACCGCAGTAACCACCGGTGTGGGTTCTACGGGTGAATGGTCGCGTGAAGACATGCGGACCAAGCTCGAAAAGAGGTCGCGTCGGTTCATTGCTCCCTCAGCGGTGTTGTGATCGTCAGCGATACTGTTCGACAATAAAATCGACCCTCTGGCAGCGCATTGTCATACGGCAATTCCGACGGACCAATACCTCGCACGGATTCTATGCGAACGGCAGGTGCTGCCGTCCGAATATACTGCTCAACCGAATGCGCGCGCGCCTCGGATAGCTCCATGTTGTGCACCAATTCGCCAAGTCTATCGGTCGATCCTACAATGGTGGCCGTACTGTTGCTGTTTGCAGATGCGGCAATCACACGTTTCATCATTATGCGGTTTGCTTCTGTTATTCCAGACTGGTCAAAATCGAATACAATGAGACTCAATCGGCTGACCTCGAAATTGTTGACCGTCTTACGCAATGGGAAGCGCGTGCTGGCGGCAACGTCTCCGCCGGACGCCTGACTAATACGCATACGTGCGTCGAGTGTGTCTACAGCTCCGACAACTGGACCAAGCCGATTGGTCATGTCCTGATCAAGGCTAAACACAACCTCTGACGGTGGTACACCTGGCGCTGCTTTCACTCCAACTGACTGGCCAGATCCCGACACACTTAAATCCCAAGCAACACTCTGTTCGGGATTCCGCGTTTGCACGCTAAACACATGCGTTGGCTGAACTGGTACGAACTCCTTGAATCGCGTGTGAATGATCGGTCCGAGTATCGCGCCATCCGTCGACGAAATCTCAACACGACGGTTTTCCTGAAGTCCTTCGAGATATTTATCGTTCGTCGGAAACGTTGGCGACTCTGCCACCCGTGTCAGAAAACGTGACGCGTCAAGCGACCAACGATCTTGCAGGTAATTAATCACAACATCTGCTCGTTGCTGCGCGAGCATTTTTCGCTCTGACGTCGACGCTAGTTCACGTCCGTCCGTTGTACCCGTCACCACAAGCGGAGCCTGCGGATTCTCAATCAGACGACGTCCGACAATGTCAAGAAGGTTATAATAAATCTCAAGCGTTTGCTTCGGCAGATCGTTTTCTCGAAACATGCGCGGCTCAGTAGCGTGTACGTATCGCGTGCGCAACGTTGCCGCCGTCGAATCGAAAAACACATACGGCAACAGCGGAAACGTTTGCGTTACCACGGTCTCGCGTATTTCAAGGGGCGTTGTCGAAATTGAGGTGATCACAACAGGCGCCGGCTCTGCCGGAACAGGCGGTGGCGCGACGACGATCGTCGGCGCGGGAGGGGGTGCAGGGGGAGGGGCCGGAGGGGGAGGGTCTTCTCTGAAACGGTACCTTAGTTGAACTCCCGCAACGATGTAGGACTGCTTCCACGACTCTGCTTTTGACACAGAGTTGATGCCGTAGCGGAAACCAACTTCTGGACACAATTCGACACTACTTGAGAGAGGCAAGACACCACCAATGTAGCCGCTTGCGCCGTATGATGTCGAGAGTTGTGGGAATTCCCCACTCGCTGTTACATGCTTCCGTGTGTTATCGGCGAACAGGATTGTGCCGGGCGTCTGCACTTCTTCCGTCTGCTCGTAGTTGCCACTGACGAGTGGGTTGCCGGCGTCGAAGGCAGCGCGAATGTACAGCGGCAGGAAATCGACGGGACGCGATCGGAATCCTATCTCGACTGCGACATAACCAAGAGAACTTGTGAATCGATGTAGCCTGTCGAAGGGCACGTACGAGTTCGTAAGCGGATCGAGGACTTCGAAGTTGTCGGCGCTCGTCATGGAAAGATCTGCTGGACGCTGCGAATACACAATTGAAGCAGTTGCCTCGAGCGCGTCACCAAACAGTGCATACTCCCCTGTCAAACCACCAAAGAAACCATGCGCTACACCGTTTCTGAAGGTGCCGCAATCATTGCTGCCGGGTATGATGGCAATAGTCGAAGTGTTCATAACGTATTGATACCCACCCTTAATGCCAATACTTGACACCTGAGCGTTCATTGTCGTCGCGAGCATTATAGAGGCCGCCAGGCCTAGGAACCATTTATTCACGTTCGTATGGGTCAGGCGGTGAACAAGGCGCGGGAAATGGCATCCCATCGTGTCACAAGCAAGCGAATGCCGTAGAATGCTCCGAAACCAATAAGCGTTACTCCCGACCCCTGCTGGATACGTTTCAGCAAGGTTGGCGTCATCCGTTCTCTAAATCGCAGCACAAGTTTTACCAAGGTCGCAAGCCACAACATATTGCCTGCGCCGAAGCCGACTGAGAAGATGACGTCGCTGAGTATGCTACTTGTATAGAGTTCCTGGGCTTTCACGAAGGTCGTGATTGCTGCCAAGGTCGGTATAAATGTCGGATTAGCAAGATTGGCAACGGCGAAGCCGACGCCCACGAAGAACGGTCCGTGTCCCCGGGCAAGTGCAAGAACCTTTTCGCCCGGAACATGTTTTGGCTTGTCTGCTTCTGCCGGAGGCGGCTCGCGAAACATGATGACGCCGAACACAACCATTGCAATGGCAATGAGAAGTTGCAATCCAATGGTGATAAGCGGGTTGGTGTTATCGAGGCCATCGAAGTAGCCCTTGATGGCAGTCGTCGCCAACATGGCAAGCGCGCAATACAGCACATCGAACAATCCTGCACCCAATGCGAGCTTCAGCGTAGGAGGCCAGCCGTCGCGAATACCCATGCGAATGCTAGCCATACCGATCGGACCGGGTGGAATTGCTAGTACGAATCCAATCACAAGTCCAGCAAGGATGGCAATAAACATAAGCAGGTGAAGGTTGCAGGAACCGCCAAAAGTACGAACTTCGCCCCATGAGTATCAATGCGAGCAAGGGGGCATCACTCCTACCAACACTTGGGTTATTCGTAACAACCACATTGGTAGTTGGCGGCGTCATCGGATCGGGGATCTTTCGAAACCCTTCTACGATGGCGGGAATTCTACACTCGCCCTGGTTACTCTTAGGCGTCTGGGTGTTGGCCGGAGTCGTAACGCTCTTTGGTGCGCTAACAAATGCAGAGGTGTCCGGACTCATTCCTGCAACGGGCGGGCAGTATCAGTATTTCCGTGCGATGTATGGCGAGTTCACCGCCTTCCTATACGGATGGGCACTCTTTGTCGTCATTCAAACCGGGTCGATTGCATCAATCACGTTTGTCTTCGCTGAGTACTTCAATCAACTGTTCCCGCTTTGGCAGCTCGATGCGGTTACGGCGAAGGCGTTTGCGATTTCGCTGCCGTTCGCAACAATCTATCCGCTGGAAAACATCGGCATCAAACTCCTCACCTTCGGCGCCGTTGCGGCGCTGACCCTTATCAATTGTTTAGGGGTCAAGGAAGGGGGCCGCGTACAGTTGTTGTTCACCGTCGCCAAGGTTGGCGCGATTCTTTTTCTCGGAGTTGCAGCGTTTACAATCGGTAATGGTTCGCTCGAAAACATTGCGCAATCGTCAGCCGTTGCGGTCCCAACAGGTACCGCTTTAGTCCTTGCCGTGGTTATGGCCATGAACAAAGCATTATGGTCTTACGATGGTTGGAATAACGTGACGTATGTAGCAGGCGAGATAAAGCAACCACAACGCAACATCCCTCGTGCACTCATGATGGGAACGGCCATTTGCATTGCGGTATACGTTATGATAAACATTGCCTATTTATACGTGATGCCAATCGACGCTCTTAGTGCTTCGACGAGCGTTGCTGCAGATGCTGCGCGCATTATCATGGGTCCGATCGGCTTTACGTTTGTCGTCCTCGCGGTTATGATTAGTACCATCGGCACCTCGAATGGCACCATCCTCGTTAGCTCTCGTGTGTACTATTCGATGGCGCACGAGAACATGTTCTTCCGTCGTGTAGGCAATGTTCATCCCCGATTCCGCACGCCGGTAACGTCGTTGTTGTTTCAGTTAGCATGGACAACGGTACTAATCTTTTCTGGTACGTTTGACATGCTCACGGACATGCTCATTTTCGTCAGCTGGATTTTTTATGCGCTCGGTGCGTACGGTGTCTTTATTCTACGCAAAAAAATGCCGGATGCACACCGTCCGTATAAGACATGGGGCTATCCGGCTGTACCAAT
>JBKJNB010000147.1:0-5276 GCA_046595995.1 Candidatus Kapaibacteriota bacterium | reverse complement strand
CCCTTGATTGCAGCACGCGAAATTTCTGTACGAATGGGTTCCCATTCAGAACGTTCATTGTCGGAGCAAACGCGACGGTGATTTGCGCGAACAATTTCCATTGATACAGCACCAACACCGAACGGAGAGAAACCAAGCTGACCTTTTAAGACCACATCTTCGCCGTTTGGCGCCAGGTGCGGGCGTGCCTCGATAAGCTTACGTACGTCGTTACACGTTGGCGGGCAACGCGGTAGCTCGATGCACTTCTCTACGCGACAGATCACCCGTCTTCCGTCTTCTGTTATTCGATAAACGGTAAACGTAAAGCATGCCTTGAGTGAAGCGCCCGTGTGTACGTAACGGAAGTCCTGTACATCATTCTTGAATGGCAGCTTGTACGTTGTCGTACCAACGTGACCAGTGGATGACGAGACGTAGAGTACGTCGGCGTCTTCGCTTGTAATGGTTGCGTGAAACTTGATGGCATACCGTGGCTTGCCATCAGCGTTGAAGCCTGCACACTCCGCACGTATTCCACGGAGTTCAATACAGGATTGTTCGTCTTGCGCTTGTAGTGCCGTCGCCATAGCGACAGCGGTAATACACAGCAATAGGGTTTTTAAAACACGATTCATGGTCGTCGCCCTCACGATAAAAAGGAAAAAGGTGAACGTGCCTACCATGGAGTGTGTGTGCGTTGAGGTCGGCCGATTCAACGTGGGCAAGAATCCAAGCTGCGTGTAATGCGTTACAGTGCGTGTATGTGCAGCGCTTTTACTTACGTGTCGTCGTCGAGATTAAGATCTGGTATATAATTAAACGCGATACGAAGCGGCGCACTATTCAGAGCGTCGTGCGCAGAACCCACATACAATGTGTTCTTTCCGTACTTCCTATTAATGGCGTCGAGGCCAGTGTTTAACTGCTCTCTGGCGGGTCCGGTGTTCGCGAACATCGGGAGTGGAGTCGAATCTCTAGGCTCCACTTTATTAAGTGCAATGCTGACTTTCATAGGTTTCGCGCTGTTCACTGTAACGTTTTCTAACATGGCTGACAGTGCGCTCGTTAACTGTACGGTGTCTTGCGTGACGGTTAAATTCATGTCTGCCTTCCACCGCGAACCATCTACGTAACGAATACTAATGTAAAGATTGCCAGTAACGAGTTCGTACGAACGCAAACGCATGGCTGCTTTCTGCAGTAGACGATGCAAGACTCCGCATGCGCCTTCCCAGGAACGCAGGTCGGGTTCGAGTACATGCGAATGTCCGACGGTACTCTTGGTTGTTACCATGGGCGCAAGCTCTTCACCTCGCAAGCGTTGCCACATTCGTTCGCCTTCGATGCCACCCCATACGTCGCGCAATTTCTGTTTCGGGGCAGTGCACAACATCTCGACAGTATACACTCCGTGTTTCCAAAGTCGCTTGTACATGTTCTTACCTATGCCGCACAGGTCTTGTAGTTCGAGCGAGTATAAAACATCGGGTAAGTCTGCCTGGTGGATTACGACAAGCCCATCAGGTTTCTGCATATCTGTTGCTGTCTTCGCAAGAAAATCATTCGGAGCAATTCCGATTGAGCACTTCATCTCCGTGCCAATTCTATCGCTGATAGTGCGCTTCACTTCATGGGCAATTTCGATAGCACGTGCTTCGTTGCGCATCGATCCGATGAGTTCGCATGACATTTCATCGATGGACATCACCTTCTTGACGTGAATGACACTCTCGACGACTTCGACCAGACGGTGGTGAAACTCGATGTAACTGACGTGGTCGGCTTGAACCAGAATCAGGCCTGGACACATTCGCTTGGCGTCCGCGATAATCGTCCCCGTCTTCACACCAAAACGCTTGGCTTCGTACGATGCTGCAATCGCACACGTTGTGTCGGCCATAACGGGTACCACAGCAATCGGCTTTCCACGCAATGCCGGATTAAGCTGCTGCTCCACCGAGGCGAAGTAGCTGTTGAAGTCGATGAAGAGTGAGCGTAACACGTGCGAATCGATGAACTGTGAGCGGAGCACGAGTAAAATTATACAAAGTGTAGAGATGTCTGAGGTTGAGCACGTCGGTTTTCTATAACCGTCGATCATAGAGGTACTCTGGTCGCTCTTTCTTAATTTGGACTAAATCCAAACATGATCCCCCGATCTACGTCCCTATCCCCATGCAGCCAACGCTCCCCATCCCAATCCAACATTGTTCCGTAGGCTCCTTCGTACAGATAGTTGCTGTTGAAGGAGGGGGCGGCGCTGCGCGCAGGGCGCTCGAATTGGGGCTCGTAGCGGGGACGATATGCAGGGTAGTAAGGAAAGCCCCTTTCGGCGGACCCCTAGAGATTGAAGTTGGAAATACTCGCATCGGAATCCGTCCGACGGACGCCCTGCGCGTGCTCGTATGCATATACACGGCTGATGCCATTGCTGCATGAGGCCTCCGCCCTCCGGTAGGTCGGTGGCCGTCGTTGGCGTGCCCAACGTCGGCAAGTCAACACTCTTCAACGCCCTTACCGGACTCCAGCAAAAGGTTGGAAATTTTCCTGGCGTTACCGTTGCGCCAATGATTGGCGTCATCGAAGAACGCGGAGAACGCGTATCGCTTATCGACCTTCCCGGAATCTATTCGCTCGATGCTACGAGCGAAGACGAGGCCCTTAGCTCCGCTGTTTTGCGAGGCGTTCACCCAAGAATACCGAAACCCGACGCCATCCTGCTTGTAATGAATGCAAGCAACCCCGATAAGTGCCTTGCCCTGCATGCAGCACTTGCTTCGCTAAACATTCCGATGATCATTGCCGTTACAATGATCGATGATGTGAAAGCTGCGGGCGGTGTGTTCGACGACATTGCGCTGTTTCATGAGCTTGGCGTGCGAGTGATGCCTGTTGTCGGACGCAAAGGCCTTGGCGTTGCCGATCTTCGAAGCATACTTGTCGATGCCTCCGCTGCTGTTATTCCAAGAGCAGTCGTGCCAGAAAATGCTACGACCGAAATGCGCATCGAGTGGGCTTCGCGTACGGCTGAGCGCGTGGTGATTCGCGGACAGCGCAATCGTGTGACTGAACGCCTAGACAACGTCCTGTTGCATCCAGTGTGGGGAACCATCACATTCGTCGTTGTGATGGCACTGTTCTTTCAGGCAATCTTCTCATGGTCAGAGCCGCTAATGCAGCTCATTGAGAACGGAATTACTGCGTTACGTGGCATCAGCGATGCCTCTATCTCCAACGACATTCTGCGCAGCTTTGTTAGTAAGGGGCTGTTGGCAGGGGTCGGCGCTGTCATTGTTTTTCTGCCACAAATTCTAATTCTAAACATCCTTATTACTGTGCTCGAAGAGTGCGGATACATGGCCCGCGCTGCATTCCTGGTTGATAGGTTTATGGGATTGTTCGGTCTGCAGGGACGTTCTTTTATACCGCTGCTGGGTTCCTTTGCTTGTGCTGTGCCTGGAATTATGTCGGCACGAATAATTCCGTCGTACAAAGACCGCATTGCAACCATCATGGCGGCTCCGCTCATGACGTGCTCGGCACGCCTGCCTGTGTACACACTCCTCATTGGCGCGCTTATACCGTCAGCAGCAGTGTTAGGCTTCTTCTCGCTGCAAAGCATCGTGATGGCGTCGCTGTTTGTTGCTGGCACGATTAGCGGTCTGCTGATTGCATTGGTGTTAAAGCGCACCATGTTCAAAGGTGATGTCGTGCCCTTCCTAATCGAGTTCCCTCGTTATCGCGCACCAGCGTTGCAAAGTCTCTACGTCACGGTTATCAACCGCACGAAGGACTTCCTAACAACGGCGGGTACCGTTATTCTGGGCTTCAGTATCGCGCTATGGATTCTCACCGAATTACCTCGTACACCAAGTGCCGAAGGCACGCCGCGACTGCAGGCTGAACGCACACAGCTTGATAGCTCGTACGCCGCAATGACAGGTCGTGCTATACAGCCCATGTTCGCTCCGCTGGGCTTCGATTGGCGCATTACGCTTGGTGTTCTGGGTTCGTATGCCGCCCGCGAGACATTCGTAAGTGTGATGGGTCAGATATACGCAGCCGACGTAACAGAAAGCGACACTTCACTACGTGAAGTCCTGCATCGTGAACTGCCTTTGCCAGTAGGCCTAGCGCTACTTGCTTATTACGTCTACGCCCTACAGTGCGTTAGCACCATGGCCGTTATGAAACGCGAAACAGGCACCTGGAAGTGGCCTGCACTCTCATTTGCCATAACGTTTGTTCTGGCTTACGGTGCCGCCTGGATAGTGTACGCGATTGCGTCAGCGTAATTTTATTTGGACTAAATCCAGATAAGACATAGTTTCGAGCTATCGGCTTCAGCTGGTCAAATCACGAGCTATCGGCTTCGGCTGGCCAAATCATGTAAACCTCTTCTGGACCTCCTATGCGACTCGCGTTCCTGTCAACAATGGTTGTTTGCGTTATCGCAGCTCTAAGTGGTTGCTCTGACAGCACCAGCCCTCGAGAGCCCCTTACCATTCCGGTTCAATATGACAGTACTGCATGGCGTGCCAATGCGGCGGATGAGCTGCTGTATCTCGAGCAGATGGGTGCTCTGATTTCGGAGTTGAAACGCGCCCGGACGATTGGTGTGACGTTGGATGCGAACACGGTGAATGGCCTCTGGTTGAAGCTTGAGCGATATCTGTCGCCTCAAGATGTTGTCAAGGTCGCAGAGCGGGTATCAGCGGCAACAGCTGCGAGTGGCAACACGATGGACCCTTTGAAGGCTCCATCCGAAAATGGGAATGGCGGCGTTTTCGTGAAGTATCTCTTCGACGCATACGGCGGAGACGTTACCGAGCACATTGAAAAATTCCTCTTCTCCGCTGCGCTCTACAAGCACGCGATGGCGTCACTCGACACGACAGTTCCGTCGGTACGCAACGTAGACCGCGCGTTGGCACTATTCGGCGCATCACCGTCATTTGTAAACTCTGATAAGGCTTTGTTGTACGCAGATCGATACTGTGCCTCATACGCAGCTCGACGCGATAAGAATGACGGCTTGGGTTACTACACAACACTGCGCGATGCGTTCAAGAAAGCACGCGCCGCAGCCGCGGCTGGGCGTAGCTATGACACAGAGTACCGAGAAGCTGTATCGACGATTCGCACGAATTGGGAACGCTCTCAGATGGCAACAGTTGTTAGTTACTGCTATGCTACCATTACTGCGCTAAGCGCAACAAACGTCGACGACAATGCGCGTGCCACTGGTATGCACGCATTCGGAGAGGCACTGGGTTTTGTTTGGGGCTGGAATG
>JBKJNB010000143.1:0-8067 GCA_046595995.1 Candidatus Kapaibacteriota bacterium | reverse complement strand
GCGCACAGAACACCGTGCGTCCGCGTCCCTTGAATATCCAATTTCCCGCGCACGGGTTGCCGCTGGGAGACACGAGTATCATGCAGCATCCTACAGGGTGGGTGTCGGGCCATCAATGGGGTGGCCCGGAATATCGTAAAATCAATCAGGCGCTGTCCACCAATCTGGTCAATGGCCATTGGTCTTACTTCCTCATGAATGCCACACCAGCGTCTGCGGCTGACTGGCGCAACAAGATGGCACTCCATGATCTCAATATCAATCGGAAGAACTACCTCGGCTGGGGACTTGGCAAGTGGGCACACAAAGACAATGCTTTCAGCAATGAACTGAGACGCAATTACTTCAACGCTTGGGTTGGCATGCGCTGGGAGCCTGCTGAGAATGCCGATCAAAGTGTCGCTTGGACACCTCGCGACAGCCTCTCGTGGCCGTATGGATTTGAGGTAAGACACGATTCAGGGATTGTATCGAACGTTCCCACGGACACGAACTACCGACGCTTCGTACTGGATACCAGTAGGTTTTCGGGGACTATGCCTATCAAGGTTCTGGATAGTTGCAACCCTCGTATCAGTCTGTGGCGCCATGACACGATACCGTCCCATAATAATGCACGCGGCGGCGAGCGGATGACCGACTCCACCGACGGCAGGCGCATGTATCTGACCATCAACCTTCGGCGCCTCGACAGTCTGGACGCAACTGTCGATGATGCGCCAGTGTTGAAACTTGTGGTGGAAGGCAGAAGGTTCGAGCCCAAGTTCAGCAGCCCAGATCCTGTTGACTATATCCCACTCAACTTCAACTTCTGGCGCATTCCCGATGCGACTGGAGTGAGTGTCAGCGAAATGCGTGAGAGCGGAGGGAAGCTGCTCGGGATGGTGAATGTCACCGACACAACCGATACATTAGTTATCACCCGGCGCATGCTGCCTATCGGCGCCAATCGGGACATCACGATTACTGCGGAATTTCGGACTGATACTATCTTCATTTTGAATGGTTTCGAGAATAAGTGGGATACGGTGTCTGGTAATCCGCATCTCAAGCGTGACGAGATTTTAGGTCACAGTGCCCCGGGATTGCAGGCGATGAACATTGACACGATCACGCCGATCGTCTGGTTCTACGACAGCACGTCCGTGGCAATTCAGAGTGTCTCCATTGTGACCCCGTTTACCTTCGACGTCTTGTGCGGTGTGTATGACGAACAGTTCTCGCTGGAACTAGTGAACGAATTCGACATCATCAACGATGTCCGTAACTATTACCGCAATAGTGTTCACAGCACGAATCCGCTGTACATCGCTCATTTCTATGGCCCCGATGAGTTCAACACGCGCGATGAATTGGGCATGATGTACCGGGCTCATTTGCTAAACAGATTCAGTAACTCGGAAACAGGGTATGAAGGACCGTATGCGCGTGGCAACTACACGATCGGCAATGGACACAAGCGCATGCATATAATGCCCTTTCGTATGTTCTGGACTTCCGGGCTGGGTTACACGGGCATGCTGACACCGTCACCGATGCTCCCGTATTCGGATCAGACGTTGGCCCCCTATACCACGTTGGGCCTCGGGAGCGGGTATATGTTCGGCCAGGGTGACGCGGAGTACAGCAGACCGTATTCCACCAGCTACGAAACGATGGGACTGACCAACATCGTAAAAGCTGATACTTGGGATCTGTTTGGCATCCCGTTGGCGGATAGCCTTGCCGCTGACAGCATCTATGAGCGCATCCTGTCTCGTGACCTGTCCGTTGGCATCATGGGTTCATGGGAAAAATCCCTTTATCAAGCATTTTATAAAAATGCTTGGTATTTCACGAAGCCGTCAATACCGTGGATTACCCACGGCTTCTACCACTACCGCATGGATTTGGGTCGTGACAGTGCTACGGCATCATCGCAATATGTGCGCCTTGGTGTGTGGAGGCCGGAAACGGGCGAAGAGGTTCGTCTGGAGTTGTCTACAGCCATAGCCTTCGGCGCCAAGGGCTTCGCATACGACAAGATCTACGACATGCTTGCCAGTGATTGGACTGCGCCTAACGGAGGCACGGCTGCATTTTCGCGCCACCGCGAGCCGGGCATAATCATGAATATGACAGCAACCGATTGGGATGCAAGCTCTTTGTGGGATTCAACGAACATTCTCAGAAACGCGCAGCTTGGCGAGGACTACCTTCCTGCCAATGATGCTTGGCGGATCGGCCAGTTCAAGGCACGTAACATCATCGCAGGTGGTATGAAACTATCGCGATGCTTTTCAACAGACAGCGCACAACGCATCTATCTAGGCATGCGAAGCATGCGCTGTGAGATGAAGAAGTGGCATGACCTTGTGATGCACCCAGATTTCACAGACGTATTGTATAAGATGCTTCCTGTTGCGTGGTATGGTCAGGGGTACCACAAGCTGACCAACGGAAACATGACCGATCTGAATTACTGGATCGACACAACGAAGGCTGCAACAAAAATGTATCATTGGACAAGAGACAGTGCATCAGGCTGGACAAACTATGCACTGCGAGAGGAGCCCATCGGGGAAAGGTTCTACGATTATGTACTGTTAGACACGGCATCGGGCACGGCTGCAGTACAGGACAATTGCATACTCGCTGTCATTAATCGACGAACAGCCCCGGGACTTATCGACTTCACGCGCACTGATTCTGTAAATCCGATTACGACGTTTGACTTCGATGATCTTGTCGCATCAGCTCCTGAATGGCGTTATCGTCAACTCGGCGCACGTCGGATTGTCATTCCGTTTCACTATGACAGTAGTGCGGCGCAGCCATCGCTGCTCCACGTCAAGGAGTTATCACTGGATTCGGCAGTCCGCATCGACACGATTCTCAGCGACATCTCGAAGTTCGCCGTCGACTTCAAACCGGGTCAGACTAGGTTTTTCCAGATCAAGCGACTTCGTGCCATAGACACCACGAACTCAGGGTACTTGGCCTTCTCAACACAGAATAAAATGATCGCGTATCCTGTTGCCAAGAGTGATAGTTCGGGTTACACGGATTCCATACGGTATCATATGGTGTTCCATCGAAAGGATGAGGATTCGTTGCGCACCGGACCGTGGACGGTGTATTACCAGCGCTCCGTCCCGTATCATCGCGATTCTCTACCTCTTGTTGCTGGACTCGAATGGGAAAGCCCAATACGTTTGAGCGGGTTGACGACTTCGAGCATCCAAACAACCGATGGTCTGAATCGAACGCTGTTCTATGAAATAGATGAGGCGGTCGATTACTTGCCGCATGTGCCACAGAACACCGGCGCTGTCAAGGATTGCTGCTGCGGATTTCCTAGCATCGTGGTGCGTGAATTTGAAACGTATGCGCCGAAAGTATTTGTGGTGTATGCCTGCGAAGATGAGTGGCTTCCAAATGGTCTAAAGAACAACTATTTTCATATCGTTGAGAACATGTTCGATGACGCTCCAATGTTGAATGCTGCGGCATTGAATGCGAATGGCAAATCTCTAATCATTTGCCAAAAGAATCTCAATCATGATGGTGGTGGAACTGGCGATTCATTAAAGAGTTTGTCCAAATTCGGAACTCCCGTAATCAATGCCGCTTCACTCTCTAGAAATTATTACGCGTGGAGCTCATCGAATGCAGGTATCGGTGCGGGTGTTAAAAATGCCAATGTCCCTTGGTTCCCTGTAGCAAATGCAGTTGTAGCGATCCCGACACCCGATATCGTATCAATTTCTGGAGACACCATCCGTGGAGGTACTGCGCTGTATCCAAGCCTTAATGTGTACAGCAATCTGGCTCAAGGATGTGTCGATGCATCGCTCGTCTGGCAGGAAGGTGTAGTCAATCCGCACATCAGGTACACTAGGTTGACATACGGTTTTGGGGGGCAACTAGTACGGCATCTCCCTGCATTCATCGAGATGTCCTATCATCCGAGTTCGCCCCCTTCAATTCCTGTGGATGCTGCTAATAACATCGCCGTAGTAGGTGGAGCTTCGATAGATGATGATGCTGGTTTCCCTGTCGTCGTGCGCAGCCTCCAGGCCGACACCATGTCCCTGTTCCTTCGAGACAGTGCTGCGGGCATCAACGGTCTCATGAAGTACAATCATGAGACTGTTGCTTGGGAGGAATATGTCCGCTCCAGTCTGCGTTCTCGTATCCGCTACAACCACTTCATCGACAACACCGCATACTGGCCGTACCCTGATCAACTTCACTATTGGTACGCTAATACAACGTACGATAATGATACAAGCCTCTTCCATCCTGTGTTAACGAATGGCAAGTTGAGATTGGATTCACTGACGTGGCAGGGTGTCGTTGGTGACACCCTCATCTCGTATGACGACAGTTTACACTTCGTCCAAGGCGACCTGTCGGATTCGGCCCTGATCGTTAACTACAACATGCTTGCGGACGGAGCGTATACGGATTTGAGGGCACAGAAGTCAGCTGGTCATTCGAGTTACTGGACCGGACATCACCAGTTCGGCGCGCTCGGTACGCAACAGATTTTCATACGGAGAACGGTCGGTGCACCGGCACCCTATGGAATTTTCGTACACATCGACACCTTGCGTGCTAACGGAGCGTGGCCACACCTAGCAATGCGTCGAACAGAGGCTTTGCCTACCGGTATTTCCGCCGTGCGCCGTGTACTGCAATTCACGAACGACGTCGCGCCAAAACTCATAGCAAGTGCAGAACAGTTTTATAAACTAAGTGACGAAACGAAGACTTCGCCAGTATTGTTTGGTGGATTCGAAGTTCGTGGGCAAAAAGTCACTGCCCGGGCCGTCTTACCCGATGGCAGAAGTCTCTCGTTCCGGCCAGTGTACTACAACACCATGCCTGAAGGATTTGTGGGCAGTTCGGAATACGCCTGGCAGATGGCCGCCATGACTACACCGGCGACGGAACTCGTTTCACAGACCTTTGACGTCGGGGATGTTGATGAGTTGAAACTGCTGACTTCAGGCTTGCTGCGGGAAGATGTTAAAGTGTCTCTTGAAGAGGTACGCCCGTCTCCATTCCCCAAACTGGGGAACGGAAGAGCGAAAGGGGAGGATTTCAAAGAACCCGCTGAATCGTTCTCGATGGCGATGGCGCTATCCGATGAAAAAGAACCCGAAGCTGTTGGCAAGGCACGCTACTATCTCACCAACGGTGAAAATAAGTCGTACCGACTTCGAATGAAATACACAGGTGGTGACGTTGTCGTTTTCAGAGAAGACTTAGAAATCGAGCCGGAGATCGAGAGCTTCGAGAAAGCCGGCAATGAAACTGTTCGCATTATTGACCTGCGAAGGATGAAAGGCACGACCATCGGGGAGTCCGCCGATTTGCGCATCTACCCTAATCCGTCAAGTGACCGTGTTACGATCATCGTCGATGGTTTAGGATTAACACCGAAAGAGGTCGGCAAGGGATCACTCTTTCTTGATGTTGTCGATGGGCTCGGCCGGACTATGCTGACGAGCGCAGTATCACTAGGTGAAGCAGTGGATGTCTCAGGCTTGCCCGACGGTGTCTACGTTGCCCGCGTGCGTATGAATGCTACTACCGGATTATCAGTCAAGGCATCAGGGAAGTTCAGTATTGTAAAGTAGGGCATGACCGAATACGTAAGGGCCTGTCTGCGATAGCGGACAGGTCCTTTTTGTTGGCACAATTCTCGACCATGCACTGCAATTTGGCTCACGTCGGATCTTCAGTAGGAAACACAACACTACTGGTGGCGTTCAGCACTGATTGTTGCTCGGATGAGTCGCTTCAAAATCGAGAGCGCATGACTGCGCAAGAAGCTTCACGCAATATGGCGGGTTTACTGGGTCTATCCCTTATCCGCAACGTTTAGCATTTCTTTCAGCGAGCCGAATGAGCCCATGACGGCGCTTGCTTCATAAGGCATGAAGACAACCTTGTTGCCGTTCTTTGCCATTTCTTTAAGTGACTCGATGTAGCGGATGGCGATGAGGTACTGCGTAGGGTCGCCCTTCGATGCCATGAGTGTAGCGGTAATCATGCGAATGGCTTCTGCTTCGGCCTCGGCGACCGCTTTACGCGCTTGGGCTTCACCTTCTGCGTGAAGAATCTGTGAACGTTTGTCGCCCTCTGCTTTGTTTACCTGACTTTCGCGCGCACCCTCTGAGTCGAGGATGGCACTCATTTTCGAAGCTTCGGCAGTAAGGATCGTTGCACGTCTGTCGCGCTCAGCACGCATCTGTTTTTCCATCGCATCCTGAATGTCTTTCGGTGGGATGATGTCCTGCAGCTCGACACGATTAACCTTCACGCCCCACTTGTGTGAGGCTTCATCGAGAATTGCACGAAGCTTGCTGTTGATGGTATCTCGCGAGGTAAGGGTCTGGTCGAGGTCGAGCTCGCCAATCACGTTACGCAACGTTGTTTGTGTAAGCTTCTGTATAGCGTCAGGCAGGTTCGAGATCTCGTACACTGATTTCATTGGATCGATGACCTGGAAGTACAGCATAGCGTTGATTTCGATACCAACGTTATCACGCGTGATTACACTCTGACGTGGGAAATCATACACCGTTTCGCGAAGATCGATGCGCGGTGTTCGTACGTGGCTGTATACGTGCGTCCCCTTCACATCCGTGCGGATGAAGCGCCAGTCAATCTCACGAGCACGATCGATCATTGGCAACACAATGTTGATGCCACTCTGAAGCGTTTTGTGATAACGTCCGAGCCGTTCGATAATCATCGTCTCTGCCTGACGGATTACGATAACGCCACGAAAGATCAGTATGACGACGAAGATGGCAAGGGCAATAAGAACGTATTCCATGAGGACTCCGATTGTGAACGAGGTTTATTCTGTGTGTCCGTCGTTTCTATTCTGTGTGTCCGTCGTTTTTGTTGATTTCGGTTACGATTACCGTCGATGAGTCGACACTTACAACGATGACGACTGCGCCCGATTCGATGACTTTGTTACTCAGTGCTGCGGCACGCCACGAATCGCCATCAATCTGAACGCGACCCGTCCCCGGCGGCGCCGGTATTGTCTCCGTAACGTGTACTGACCGACCGACCAGAGCATCCGCGCCGGTTCTCGAGTGACGTTTGTTTTTGTACAACGTGCGTCGCAGGATCGGACGCAGCGTAACGAAGGAGATTAGTGCGACAATAACGAAGACAACAATCTGCATCGTTGTGTCTGCACCCATCCATGCACTCAGAGCTGCCGCCAGCGAGGCAACAGCAAAGTTTGCAAGGACGAATCCCGGGGTTATAACCTCGAGTATGAATAAAGCAATGGCTGCGATGAGCCAGATCTGCATAGCACTCATTTGTTGTAAGCCTGGTAGGCTTCCATGTTTAGGGCATGACGTTTTAAAAACTCTGCGTACAGGCGCTTGTAATTCTGTACTCCCGGAGCACCTTCTACGGCCTTGCCATAGCAGCAGTACGCATCGTAAACAAGCCCTTGATCCTCATACGCACTTGCGAGAATCAGGTGACTAATTGCGGCGTTTTCGTCATCAAAATCACTTTTCACGCTACGAATCGTCTCTTCGGTTGATGCACGATCTTGTCCGTTCAGCTTGAACAACCCATAAGCATCACTCGCATATGACGCATTTGCTGCGTCCTCTACATGCCAGTAATGGAGCTCGCCTTCGGCCATGCCGGCAATTTTCAGGTTCACGATCATCATCGTGTCTGATGTTTCTTTGTTGAACACAACCTTGTCCGTGCGGTCTGTAATCACAACGCGATAGCGTGATGCCTTCGGCGTACGATGCCAGAGAAACGTTACCGAGTCTGTTAGCAGACGCGTACTGCGGGGCATGATCACAGCAAAATTGTCGCCGCTCGTGACACTGTTGTTCGAGAGGAATGCAAGGGCCTGGAGTTCACCCGGACCCCCAACGTGTGCTGCGATTGAGTCCCAGATGTTTACCTCGTCACCTGCGGCACGTTCAACCGATCCGGTTGTGCGCATGTTGGTTTTACGCGTGTCAGAGAACGCAATCGGCTCTTTTACTTCTGTTAGCTCATTATAAACATAGCTAGCAA
>JBKJNB010000126.1:0-58818 GCA_046595995.1 Candidatus Kapaibacteriota bacterium | reverse complement strand
ACCGTAATAATCAGCGACAACAACCCTGCCACTCGGCACCGACATTCCCTTGATGTTGCCAGCACCTTTGTCCGCTTTGTCAATCCAAAGGCATGCTTCCATATCCGATGTCTTGCCGTCCCAGGTATGGTATACGGCAAACGGATGCCCCATCATCGTGAGCCCCTTCGATTTTATGTAATCAAGCATCTGCGCGTAACGCTGACCCAATGTCGCACTGAGATCCGCAGCGTTTATGGTCCCGCGAATCGACAATGCATGTCCGCCTTTGAATTCTTCCAAACCCATCTTGTCAACACGTCCCGCTGGCTTCGCTGATCCAGTAGCAACGACTGGCTTGGTCTTCATGTACGCTTCAAGACTTTCGAGCCCCTCGTTGTAATCCTTACCGACGAAGTACTCCATCATAATGCCGCCAAACTTCTGCCAAGGATTGCTTACATCTTCGGCGTCCATGTACCATGTTAACTCGGTGCCACTGCCAGATGGCTTAAGGATGTAGCCGGCGGGTGTCGGAGGATAATCTTCGTAGGTGAATTGTAGATCGACTCTTTCATTGGGTACTGCATCAAGGATCTCCCACTTGCCATATCCCACAGCGCTATTGTTGCTCTTCCAAGTGAACGTCGCACCCTTGCCTGCTTCGGGTCCGCTATACACGTATTGTGTTGATGTATCCTTCTTGTGCCACGGCGACCACTTCTGAAATTCTCTGGTGTTGTTCACAACAGCAAACACTTCTGCAGGCGGAGCGTTAATGACCTTCGTGCGTTCTACGCGCATGTCTCCCGGTTGAAACAATCCAATAATCGTTACGAGCAAAAACAAGCTCAGAACGATAATGCCTAGCCACTTTAGAAATTTCACAGATCCACTCCCGTTGTGTTCATGCACGGTCGAACATAAGGGAAAACTGACCCCTTCGTAGCTTTGGGTTGATCTTTCAGGCACCGTTATTGACAAAGCGCCACTATCATGCCAATTAAAACCTCGTCGTGGCATTCAAGTACTACTTCGGAAGTCCTGCAGGCACTAGACAGTGTCACGGATGGCTTGTCCGATTCTGAAGTTCAGAAACGGATCCGCATCTATGGCGTAAACGAAATTGCGCGGGCTCGTCGCGAGAGCTGGCTACACTTGCTAATTCGTCAGATCAGAAGCCCGCTCGTTTACGTGATGCTTGCTTCGATCGTGATTGCCATGCTTATGGGCAAGGTCACGGACGGTTTCGTAGTGCTTGCCGTTGTAGTTCTGAACACGCTAATCGGATTCTTTCAGGAGTATCGAGCTGCGCAAGATATCGAAGCCCTGAACCAGCTTGTCGCAGAGACGGCTACTGTCATCCGGGAGGGCCAGCAACGCGATATCCCCGGACAAGCGATCGTCCCGGGAGACATATTGCTTCTGGAGGCTGGCGACAAGGTGCCGGCCGATCTTCGGTTGATTGAGACCAAGAACCTCCACATAGACGAATCGGCTCTGACCGGTGAATCCGTTCCGGTCGCGAAGCACATTCGTCCGGTGGTGCAGGACGTAGTGCTGGGCGACCGGAGCTGCATGGCTTTCGCAGGTACACTCGTGACCTCGGGCACAGCGATGGCCGTCGCAGTTGCTACCGGTATGACGACGGAATTGGGTCACATCTCCCAGCTCCTAAGCGAAACCACGCAACTGGTAACACCACTGACCCAACGATTGGGGAAACTCGCGACATCGATTGCAGTGAGCATCAGCGTCGTCGCAGGCGTCATTTTTGTCGTTGGGCTGTTACGGGCGTATGGTGCGGCGGACAGCGCTTTTGCTGCAATTACGCTAGCTGTGGCTGCGATTCCTGAGGGGCTTCCGGCCATCATAACAATCGCGTCTGCGATCGGCGTTCGAACAATGGCGCGACGCAACGCTATCATCCGCCATCTTCCGGCCGTGGAGACACTTGGTAGCACGACCGTAATCTGCACAGACAAGACCGGCACCCTGACTCGCAACGAGATGACTGTGCAGGCACTATGGACGTCGAGCGGGCAGTATCGCCTCACAGGCGTCGGCTATGCGCCGATTGGTGCACTGACGGACGACAACGGCGAGCCGTTAGCCCCCATACCATCGGACGTGCACGAGTTGCTGAAGTGTGCGGTGCTCTGCAACGATGCCGCGGTCGTTGAGGAGGGTGAAAAATGGGGCATCAGTGGTGATCCGACGGAGGCCGCAATGGTGGTCGCGGGACGCAAAGTCGGGTTAGTGGAGTCCGATGTACGAAGGCAATGGCCGCGACTCGACGCAATCCCGTTTGACTCCGAGCGTAAGCTTATGGCAACCCTGCATACCGGCGCCGAGGGCAGCCGATTCGTTTGTGTGAAGGGGGCTCCTGAGGCAGTCGTCGGTTTGTGTCAGAGCTTTACCGATGGCAGTACAGTGCGGCCTGAAGCTATTCACGCAGCTGTTGAGGAGCTTGCGGCTGGCGGAATGCGCGTGTTGGCTATTGCCGTTGGCTCGTATACATCTCGATCCGCAACACTAGAGTATCAGAGTCTTCGCGAGGGATTGCAGATGCTCGGACTTATCGCGATGATCGACCCTCCGCGAGAGGAAGCGATTAAGGCTATTCAATTGTGTCGCACAGCCGGTATCACCGTTAAAATGATTACTGGCGATCATCAAACTACCGCCCGAGCGATTGGCGCACAAATAGGACTACTGGACGACCACCTGCTGCGCGAGGTCGTCACAGGAGAACAGTTGGCCAAGTCGAGCGACGACGAGCTGAAAGAACTTGTACAACTGAGCAATGTGTTCGCACGTGTGGCGCCGGAGCACAAGCTGCGGTTGGTTATGGCACTACAGGCGAATGGCGAGATAGTAGCCATGACCGGCGATGGCGTGAACGACGCACCAGCCCTGAAACGTTCGGACATCGGTGTGGCCATGGGGATTAACGGGACTGCAGTCGCCAAAGATGCGTCCTCGATTGTGCTCGCAGATGACAACTTCGCGTCGATTGCAGCTGCTGTAGAAGAGGGGCGGCGCGTGTACGACAATCTTTTGAAGTCCCTCGCCTTCATCCTGCCAACGAGCCTCGGACAGGCGATGATCATCCTAGTAGCCGTGCTCTTTTTCCCGGTCACGGCGGGACACCTGCTGATGCCGATCTTACCGGTTCAAATTCTGTGGGTTAACCTGGTAGTTGCAGTTGCCCTCGCGCTACCACTCGCGTTCGAGGCCAAAGAGCCGGACGTTATGACTAGGCCACCGCGCCCACCCAATGCGCCGTTGTTGAGCCCATTCCTGATTACTCGCACGTTTCTGGTGTCCAGTCTGATGGCAGGTGGAGCGGTAGCTCTCTTCTTCTACGAATACCTGGACGATCTGCGCAGGGGCGTCGACCCGTCTGTCGCATTAGCCGAATCACAGACAGTGGTCGTGACAACCATTATTGTGTTTCAGGCCGTGTACGTACTGAACTGCCGTTCGCTCACAGACTCGATACTCCGGATCGGACTATTCACGAACAACTACGTGTACTGGGGGATTGCAGTGACTCTGATGTTGCAGCTAGCTCTCGTATACAGCCCGTGGCTCAACACAATCTTCCATACGCACCCGCTCGACGCGTCCGACTGGATAGCACCTCTGCTCGTTGGCCTAATCGGCATACCTGTGGTCTGGATAGAGAAGCGGCTCTGGAAGCGCCGGAATGCCCGGGCACAACGCGCGACGCCGTGAGATAGTACGCAATACGGTCAGGGTTGGAAATCGGACAATTTTGTCCGAAATTTGCAACGCTGGATTGGCGTACAACATCTGAGGCAGATCATGCAAAGAGAGCGGAGGAGTTGGGCAGAACCCTATAAGATTAAGATGGTAGAACCGCTGACGATGACGTCGCGGGAGCAACGGCTACATGCGATCGAAGAGGCAGGGTACAACACGTTTTTACTCAGCTCATCAGATGTCTACATCGATCTGCTGACTGACTCTGGTACTAGTGCCATGAGTGACCGACAATGGGCCGGCATGATGATGGGGGATGAAGCGTATTCCGGGTCGCAGAACTTCTTCCATCTCGAGCGAAATGTTCGCAGTTATTACGGCTACAACTACGTTGTGCCAACACACCAAGGCCGAGGTGCGGAACATCTGATCTCGAAGGTACTAATCAAACCAGGCGACGTGGTGCCCGGAAATATGTATTTCACAACCACGCGATTGCATCAGGAGCTCGCAGGTGCGTCGTTTGAAGACATTATCGTTGACGAGGCGCACGACCCTGAGTCGACGTTCCCGTTCAAAGGCAACGTCGACATCGCAAAACTTCAGTCGCTGATTAGTCGCGTCGGCGCCGAACGCATTCCATACGTCTCGATCGGTGCCACGGTGAACATGGCAGGCGGCCAGCCAATCAGCATGGCAAACTTGCGTGCGGTGCGAGACATTACGTCGCAGCACAATATCCGCACTGTCCTCGATGCCACCCGTGCCATAGAAAACGCCTGGTTCATCAAACAACGCGAAGACGGGTACGCAGATCGCTCAGTGGCTAACATCCTTCTTGAGTTGTGCTCGCTGAGTGACGCTGCAACAATGAGTGGAAAGAAGGACCTGCTCGTGAACATCGGCGGATTCCTTGCCATGCGCGACGAGTGGGTCTACAATGAGGCAAGAACACTTGTTGTTGTATACGAGGGTATGCACACGTATGGCGGTCTGGCCGGACGCGACATGGAGGCGATGGCCATCGGCATCACAGAGGCCGTTCAGGATGACCATATCCGTGCGCGTGTCGGCCAGGTAGAATACCTCGGTAATCAACTCATCGATTACGATATCCCTATCGTCCGCCCGATCGGCGGACACGCCGTATACCTCGATGCGAAGCGTTTCCTGCCTCATCTCACACAGGATCAGTTCCCTGCACAGATGCTGGCTGCACAGCTTTACATTGAAGGGGGCATTCGAACCATGGAGCGCGGCATCGTGTCTGCCGGACGTGATCCGACGACTGGTTCTCAGCGCTATCCGCAACTCGAACTCGTTCGGCTAACCATCCCTCGCCGTGTGTACACACAGGCACACATGGACGTTACTGCAGAGGTCGTTATGGATCTCTTCGATCGTCGCAAAGAGATCTCCGGTCTTGAGATGACGTTTGAACCACGCTATCTCCGATTCTTTCAAGCACGATTTAGCCCCCTATCATGACCATCATCGAACCCTTCAAGATAAAGAGCGTTGAGCCACTCCACTTCACCACGCGTGAGCAGCGAGAGCAGTTTCTTAAGGATGCTGACTATAACCTTTTCCTCCTTCATGCTGATAGCGTGCTCATCGATTTGTTAACCGACTCCGGCACCACTGCCATGAGTGCGTTGCAGTGGTCGGGCATCATGAACGGCGACGAATCGTATGCCGGTTCGCGTTCGTATTACCGATTCGAGAATGTGTTGCGCGATCTCACAGGGTTTACGCACATCATTCCTACGCACCAGGGCCGAGCTGCAGAGAAAATACTATTCTCGCTCGTTGGCGGACCGGGTAAGGTCATACCGAACAACACACACTTCGATACGACGCGCGCAAACATCGAATACTCAGGTGCTACGGCGGTCGACGTCCTTAATCCCCTCGGCAAGAAGCCCGAGGTACGAGCCGACTTCAAAGGCAACATGGATGTCGACGAGCTCGTTGAGCTCATCAAGCGTGTAGGTGCCCCCAACATTCCGCTGGTCATGATTACCGTGACGAATAACTCAGGCGGTGGCCAGCCCGTCTCAATGGCTAACATCAAGGCTGTCCGCAAGGTATGCGACACATACGGCATCCCGCTTTTTCTCGACGCGTGCCGCTTTGCCGAAAACTCAATGTTTATCAAGATGCGCGAGCCGGGATACGAGAACGTGTCCATACGCGACATCGCACACGAGATGTTCTCGTTGGCAGATGGCGCAACAATGAGTGCTAAAAAGGACGGCATGGTAAACACCGGAGGCTTTCTTGCCATGCACGACGGAGCTCTGGCGGAACGTGCACGCACGGTGCTTATCGTCACGGAGGGGTTCCCTACGTACGGCGGTCTCGCCCGACGCGATCTCGAGGCAATGGCGCAAGGACTACAGGAAGTTCTGGAAGAAGACTACCTGCGATATCGTCTCCGCAGCGTGGAGTACTTCGGCGACAAGCTACGCGATGCCGGAGTCCCCATTCTTGAACCAACAGGCGGGCATGCCGTCTACCTCGATGCAAAACGTTTTGCACCGCACATACAGCCCGAGCAGTTTCCGGGGCAGGCCATCTGTTGTGCAATCTATCTTGAAGGGGGCATCCGCAGCGTGGAAATCGGTTCGCTGATGTTCGGTAAGCGTGATGAACACGGCAATCATATCGGTCCGGACATGGAACTCGTACGTCTCGCAATCCCGCGTCGTGTCTATACACAGAGTCACATCGACTACTGCTCAGAGGTTATAATAAACGTCTTTAACAAGCGAGATTCTCTTCGCGGCATGCGCCTGACGCATGAAGCGGAGTACTTGCGGCACTTTACGGCAAAGCTCGCCCCGATCCCGTCGTAGTTTCATGTCCTTGACTCGCCCACAGGCATTGTGTAGTTTGTCAGTCACTTACACGATCTGTCGGCGCGTGTTATACAAACACGCACATTTACACATAGGAGGAACGAGTATGCGTATAGCCAAAGATGACGTGGACGTCAAGATGGAGATCCCAGGTGCCGTGATTCGTCAGCAAACGGATTTCGGCGACGCAACCGGATTGGGCATGATCAGCGGCGAGTACTTCAGTCTCTCGGCGGGCGTCGATACCACCCCGCTGTTCAAGGGACTGGAAGGCGATTCGTGCCATTGTCCCCACTGGGGCTTCGTCTTGCGCGGCCGAATCACCACGACAGACGCGGCCGGTGCGCAGGAGACTGTCAACGCGAATGATCTGTTCTACTGGCCACCCGGGCATAACGTAAAGGTCGACGCAGACGCGGAGATCATCATGTTCAGCCCTCAGCGGGAGCACAGCCATGTCATCAACCACATGATCGAGAAGGTGAAAAGTTAAGGTTGATTCGGGAGTCGGGCGTTCGATGGCACAGTAGAATTTGATAACTCAATAAGAGGCATACCGCAATGAATCCAAACAAGGCTCTTTGGGAACAGGGAGACTTCACTCGCATCGCCGAGACCATGCGAGCAAGCGGCGAAGCGTTCGTCGCAGGCTTAGGCATTACGAAGGGGCTCAAGGTCCTGGATCTCGGATGCGGGGATGGGACTACGGCAGTGCCGGCTGCAAAGCTCGGCGCGGAGGTGCTCGGTGTCGATATCGCGAGCAACCTGGTCGATGCCGGGAACAAGCGGGTGTCAACACTTGGCTTGAAAAATTGCAGGTTTCAGGAAGGCGACGCGAGCGATCTGCACGAGTTGAAGGATGACACGTTCGACCTCGTCGTCAGCATATTCGGAGCGATGTTCGCACCGAAGCCTTTTGATGTCGCTAAGGAGATGGTTCGCGTAACCCGAACCGGGGGCAGAATCGTCATGGGAAACTGGATTCCCAACGATCCAACGCTAGTCGCGCAGATCTTAAAGATCAGCTCCTCATACTCACCGCCGCCGCCAGAAGGGTTTATCAGTCCGATGACGTGGGGTATCGAGGACAACGTAATCGAAAGGTTCGGAGGCGCGGGTATATCAAAAGAACAAATCTCATTCGTCAGAGACACATGGGTCTTCAACTATCCTGGCCCCGCATCAGAGTACGTAGCGGCGTTCAGGAACTATTACGGCCCGACCATGAATGCATTCGATGCTGCTGATAAAAACGGCCTAGCTTCCGATCTGCTTAGGGAACTCGAAGAACTGTTCGCACGCCAGAATACTGCGTCGGACAAGAATACAACATCGATACCCGCCACATTTCTGCGTGTCACAGTCATGGTCTGAGAGCGCAGGAGGGAGAGCAGAAATATGCCGGACCAATACCGATTCATTCGCTTTTTCGAGGAACTCGGGATCGGGGACGTGCCGCTCGTCGGCGGCAAGAACGCCTCGCTGGGAGAAATGTACCGCGAGCTGACGTCCAAGGGGCTGCTGGTTCCGAACGGCTTCGCAATCACTGCGGAGGCGTACCGGTACGCGCTGAGCCCGACAAACGCATGGAACGATCTGCACGGCGCGCTCGACGGCTTGAATCCGGCCGACGTTGCGGACCTTGCGTTGCGCGCCGCCAAGGCACGCGAGATCGTCTATGGCGCGCCGCTGCCGCAGGAGCTTGCGGACGAAATCCTGTCCGCGTACCGGCGGCTGATCGACCTGTACGGACCCGAATTGACGGTAGCGATCCGCAGCTCCGCGACGGCCGAAGACCTGCCCACCGCCAGTTTCGCCGGACAGCACGAGTCCTATCTGAACATACAAGGCGACGCGCGGGTGCTAGACCACGTGAAGCAGTGCTTCGCGAGCCTGTTCACTGATCGGGCAATCCGTTACCGCATCGACCAGGGTTTCGACCACTTCAAGGTCTACAACTCGGTTGGCGTGATGAAGATGGTGCGCTCCGACCTAGCCGCATCCGGGGTCATTTTCTCCATCGATACTGAAACGGGATTCCGCGATGTGGTCTTCATCACCGGCAGCTACGGCCTGGGTGAAACCATCGTGCAGGGCGCGGTAGACCCGGACGAATTCTACGTATTCAAGCCGACGTTCAAAGAGGGCCGGCGTGCAGTGCTCAAGCGCACACTCGGCAGCAAGAAGATCAGGATGGTGTACGCGCCCGGTGGCACGCGGGCATCGACCCGCAACATCCCCACCGACAAGAAGGAGCGCGAGGGTTTCTGCATTACTGATGCGGAGGTGCTCACTCTCGCCGACTACGCGATCAAGGTCGAGGACCACTACAGCGCCAAGGCGGGCGAGTCGAGGCCGATGGATATGGAGTGGGCCAAGGACGGTCTCGACGGCAAGCTCTACATGGTCCAGGCGCGGCCCGAGACGGTGGCATCGCGCAAAAAGGGCGGCATCCTCGAGGAGTACATCCTCCGCGCCCCGGGCAAGGTACTGATCACCGGCCGTGCCATCGGCAGCAAGATCGCGTCGGGCATTGCACGGGTCGTTAATCACGTGGCAGAACTCTCGGCATTCCAGCCCGGCGAGGTGCTCGTAGCTGATACCACCACGCCCGACTGGGGCACGGTCATGAAGGCCGCGTCCGCCATCATTACCAACCGTGGCGGACGCACTTGCCATGCGGCCATCGTCGCCCGCGAGCTTGGCATTCCGACCATCGTGGGAACGGATTCGGCGACCCGCAGCATACGTTCCGGCGACACGGTAACCGTCTCCTGCGCCGAGGGGGAAATCGGCAAGGTCTACGCGGAGGCGATTCCATTCGACGTGCGCACGACCGACCTGAGCGGCCTTGAGCGGCCTATCACGCACATCATGCTCAACGTCGGCGATCCGGACAGCGCGTTCAGATTGAGCTTCCTGCCGAACGACGGTGTGGGTCTCGCGCGCATGGAGTTCATCATCGCCGAGTCCATCAAGGTGCATCCGATGGCGCTCGTGCATCCGGAGAAGGTCGAGGACGCGGCCGAGCGCGAACAAATCCTCAAGCTGTCCTCGCACTACGCTTCGCCCGCCGCTTTCTTCATCGAGCGCCTTGCCGAGGGCGTCGGCACGCTGGCCGCGGCCTTCTATCCGAAACCAGTGATCGTGCGCATGTCGGATTTCAAGTCGAATGAATACGCGGCCCTGCTGGGAGGCAGGTGGTTCGAGCCGGGCGAGGCCAACCCGATGATCGGCTTTCGCGGGGCATCGCGCTACACCCATCCTGCGTATGAGGAGGGTTTCGCGCTCGAGTGCGCAGCGATGAAGCGGGTGCGGGAGTTCATGGGGCTCACCAACGTGAAGCTCATGATCCCATTCTGCCGCCGCATCGAAGAGGCCGCCCGCGTGATCGCGCGGATGCGTGAGCTGGGCCTCGAGCGCGGCAAGGACGGGCTCGAAATCTACGTCATGTGCGAGATTCCCAACAACGTCCTGCTGATCGACGAGTTCTCGAAGCACTTCGACGGATTCTCTATCGGCTCCAATGACCTGACCCAGTTGACCCTCGGCGTCGATCGCGATTCCGAACTCGTGGCCTTCGACTACGACGAGCGCGACCCAGGCGTCAAGGAAATGATCAGGCTCGCCGTGGCCGGCTGCAAGCGCAATGGCCGCCATTCCGGGCTCTGCGGCCAGGCACCCTCCGACTATCCCGAGATGGCGCAGTTCCTGGTCGAGATCGGAATCGATTCGATGAGCCTGAACCCGGATGCGGTCCTCAAGACGACGCAGCAGGTGCTCGACATCGAGAGGCGCCTAGGCCGCAAACGTGTTTCCTGAATCAGTTGTCAGGCATCTCATGTGAACGATCCTCTACCATATCAGTTATTCGCCGATTTTGTGCTCTCGCTGCACGTCGCCATCGTTGCATTCATCGTCGTCGGCCTTGTTCTCGTCATCGTTGGCAATCTGCGCGCCTGGCGATGGGTCAACGCTCTGTGGTTCCGGCTTGTACATCTGGTTGCCATCGCAGCAGTCGTAGCAGAGGCCTGGCTCGGCGTTGTTTGCCCGCTTACCTCTCTCGAAATGTGGCTACGCGCCAAGGCCGGCGCAACAACCTACACCGGAAGCTTCATCGAGCATTGGCTACAGCGTATCCTGTACTACGAAGCTTCAGCCTGGGTCTTCACTCTAGGCTACTCACTGTTCGGGCTGGTCGTCATAGCAACATGGTGGTACTTCCCGCCAAGGTTCCGTCGGCGCACCAATAAAACAGATGCCTAACCCACCATTCCACGCGGAGGCCCTCGGCGCGGTATCCGAAGCGGTATACCGATAGGGGCATCTCTTGCTTGCATATGTATCGATCGGCATTGTATGAGATGAACCTTGACTCAAAAGGCACTGTCTATCTGTCAACCGACGAAGGCGTACACGTTTTCCGCGCACTGGATGAAGGCGAAGAAAAGCCACTTGTAACGATGCAAATCTTGCCTCTCGCCTCAATCGAGTCGTATGCTCAACACTGCAACCAACGCGACCCGTGTAAAAAGCCGCGCAGATCGGTTACATCTACGTTAGCCCGCCGACTCTATGAGTTGGAGGTCGACGTGATGGTCCGCATGCGACGTCGCCGTAAACAATCCGAACATCGATGTGCCTTGAACATTAGAGTTCCCCATTACTGCTTACAAGGCAGTTCAGGAACAACGACAACACTTTTGAACTATGTTGCAGCCAGCACCCAACCACAGCAGAGGTTCGCATGAAAGCGATACTATACATACTCCTCGTCCTTACGTTGACCTCTCAGGCAATCGCGCAACCTGAACTCGCCAGTACGTGCGGTGGTAGAGCACGCAAGTGGATAAACATTGAGAAGCAGGTGGGAGATTGGACGTGGTTCACAATGGTTGGCACTCTATATCGCAAGCACGTTGACAGTACCACTGCTGAGGTATGGTATCAGCACCTGTATGGGGTTGACGCTTCTAAAGAGTACGAAGGGCGCTTATTTGACCCGTCGCAAGTGGCGCACCACGAGATACTGACTTCGGCGAATTCCAGCTTGCCGAACAATAGCCAGCTAGTTCGAATTGACGAAGAGGGAGTGGTGTGGTTCTCGAACTGTCGTGACCAAGCCGCCGCGTTTGATGGGGTGCAATGGCGCCTCACTTCAATGCCTGAAGCGCCTTATTCCGAAACGTGGAGAATGACGCCGTTCGGTCTAGACTCCGCATTCCCGCAAGCTTCTCGCGCATTCTGTCCAAATGAGAAACTTCTACAATCTATCCCGGGCAACCACAGCAACACTGGCGTGCGCGCAGGCACCCGCATTGCTGTGACGATGTTCGACATTCATCCGAACGGTAACGTGTACCTCGTAACCGCCGAGGGCGTGCATGTATTTCGTCCGTTGGTAGAAAACGAAACGAAGCTCGGTGCCCCCTCGCGCACCGCAGCCCCTTACCCGAATCCTGCAGCTTCGACGGTTACGGTTGCTTTGAAAAGTGAGATTGTAAACAAAATGACAGTCGATGTTCGAGACCTGACGGGACGTCTTCGCATGCAAGATGTCGAAGGACTTTCATCGGGTGCAGTCGTTGATGTTACGGGGCTTGAAGAAGGGGTCTACGTTGCTGTGTTAAGGAGCAAGGGAGCTACTGCGACTACCACGTTTACTGTGAGGCGGTAGCATCTATCGTGTAATCAGTAGTTGTTTGGCTTCGACGACATTATCCGACGCCACCTGTACGTAATACACACCGGCGGGTAACATCGAAGTGTTAACTGCGAATGAAGTAGAAGTGACAGTTGGCATTCCTTCGAATACGGCTATGACTTCTTGGCCGAGCGCATTTATCACTGCAACACGCACACTGATGTTACTAACGATGTTTAGTGTTATGTCCGTGACATCCGATGTGGGGTTAGGGGAGATTGCGGATATCAAAGATGATTTGCCTGAGTTACTGGTTGCTCCGCCGTTGACACTAGTGCTGAATGCAATAAGGGGGTCGAGGGCCGTGTTCAGCGTTGCGAGACCTTTGTCAGTGCATATCCAAAGCGTATTGTAGTTGTCGGCAACCATGTCGTAGATCGTGTTGCTTGGTAGGCCGGAGTTGCCAACGTTGTAGCTCGACCACTGACCATCCTTTAAACGGCCAAGACCTTCGTGTTGGTCGTGGTAGGCTGGACCCGTGGCAATCCACTTTGTGCCCAAGCTGTCTACAGCCAGGCGTCCGGGACGTGGACCGGGGAATTGTAAATTCTTCGAGTCAGATTGGGTGACGTTGTGCGTTCCGCCGGAGAATGTGATGATATTGCCGCTCGCGGCCACATACATTGTATCGTTGACACCTCGATAGACGCGCGGACTGCCCATGTCAGAACCCAACCCGAGTTCCTCAGGGGAATATCGTGTCCAATATGTTCCGTCGAAACGCACAACTCCGTCACCGCCAACGACCCATACAGCGTTTGCGTTATCGACTGCGTGATGCGTGGGATATAGATCCAGGTTAGGATCTTCTGCGACAAAGTATGTTGAGATGGAATCGACATGGTGTGTAAGTCCTAGATGCGAGCTCGACCATACAACATTGTCGGTTCCTGTAGCCAAATCCTGGAAATAGAATGCGGTTTGAAAAGACTTCCATTCGTCGTCTTTGTACTTTTCTAGAGTGAAGTAACCGTTGGTGAACACACTGCCACTATCGTCAACACACACTGCGTGAACTGCTCTGCCTTCTCCATTGCTAGTGTCGCCGAATACCGTCCAGTTCACGCCATCGAAGCGTACTAATCCTCTTCCCGTGCCAATCCAGGCAACACCATTCTTGTCAACGGCTACAGTACGAATCATATTCGTTGGCAACGGCGAGTTCGATGTGTCATACACTCGCCATGCAGGCCTCGGCTTTACTGAAATGGTTACAGTGTCACGTACAGACATCGGCCCGTTGTAACCCTCAACGATGATCAGGTGATTGCCCGCCTCGTGCGCGCCAGTCGTTACAACGCTTAAAGCACTACTGTCGGTGTAGGGGAAGTTCAGATGCTCGGGGGAGAACGTAAAAGCGGAATTCGGCAACGTGGGGGACGATGCACGCAGCTTAACGCTGGCATTAAAAGAGCCCCCTACCTGCGCCTTGACATAGAATATTGTACTTGCAGTGGTCTCCATTTGCGTACGTGGCGAAGTTGTTACCTCCACATCCTGCGCCCGAAGGCAAGACAGGCTTGCGAACAAACAGCCGCTTAATACAAGGTTCCGGAATAGCATCTCGACTCCCATCAACACGTGGTAGATATTGGTCCAAGTTCTATCATGTCCATTGCAATCATACGCACTACGACAACGCACTAGAACAACTGCGGTTTGATTTTCTTCTGCTCGAGGTCGAGCAGTGCGCGCTTGCGCCAGAGTCCGCCGGAGTAGCCGGTTAGTTCGCCAGAGGTGCCGACGACGCGGTGGCAGGGAACGATGATGGCAATGGGGTTGGACGCGTTGGCGGTGGCTACGGCGCGGATGGCTTGCACGCTGCCGAGGTTTGTTGCCTGGTCTTTGTAGGAGCGGGTTTGACCATAGAGGACGGTCTGAAGCGACTTCCAGACTTTGAGCTGGAAATCGGTGCCGACAGGGTCGAGAGGGACAGTAAACTTAGTTAGTGTGCCAGCAAAGTACTGTTCGAGTTCCGTTAACAACAGATCGATAACCGCGGTAGGCTCGTCTGAAGACTTTGCACTCGACATTCTACCCATGCGCTCACCTTGCTGCAACTCTACGCCCATGAAGCCAAGCACGCGGATGCCAACATCGGCAGTGCGCACAACCATAGCACCCAGCGGAGTGCTGATGTGTACGGTGTGCAGGCGTTGGGATTGAGAGGTCAGAATAAGTTTAGCACGTCTGCATACACGATGCGCCGTTCGAGTGTGAGTGTAATGTCGCCATCGCCAGTTGTCTTGTTACCTAAGCTTGTTGCGCGCAAACGTTCGTCTGTTGGGTCGGAGAAGAGTTGCTCGTACTCCTTAATGACAACACGGTGTTGCGAAGAGGCGACGCCGTTCTTAACCTCGATGTACCCAGCCCACATGTTGGCACCTTGGATGCGGTCGATGCGTTGTGTGGTCACTGGTGTCCAAGCAAGATCGGCACCCGCGCCTGCTGTTGAGTCGCGCTTCTCGACTGACACTTCGATCTCTGAACCTTGATGGCCTGTTGTGTTCATGCGGTACGTGTGACCCACGACTTGAACTGTTACGCCGTTTTTGTCATCTTCGATGCGCGCGGTGGCTTTGCGGTCTGGAGCAATCTGGCAGAAGTCGGACAGAGCAATGCGTGATACGAATACGTCTCTGCCTGTCGAGCCATCGGCAAGTGAGTGTGGCTGCAACCGACATAGTGCCATGCGAATGAATGGGAAGTACGACTTGCCCGGATCGATTTCGATATCACAGTACCAAAGCTTGCGCGTGGTGTCGTATTGCGGCTCAAACCCAACCACGGCGAAGCGCTGCTTCGGATCGATTTCGTCGATGCTGATGTTGTCGAGCACAATCTTCGGGTCTACGAAGTTGTTGATGCGCGGAGCCGCGTCTGATGGAGTTGGTGCAGACAACCAAATTGGGTCGAGGCCCCATTGCGTGACGTACGATTGCAGTTCTTCGGGAATGTTAAGCTGTCCACCTGCGACTAGGTCACCCATTACACCCATGCCCGACATAATTCCTGGCACCGATGTCTTGAAATCTATACCAGCGCTTAGCTGCTCGACATAAGGCGCTGCATTTGGTGCTCCTTTTGGCACAACACCAAAGTCGTCCTTTGTGTCCTTCTTAGGTGCGGCGTCTTTTACAGGTACAAACTTCTTCGTCGAGTATAGAATAACGCCGAGGAGTTCGCCGTTGCCTGAAGAGTACCACGGACGTTTCATGTATACGCGAAGACCGCCGCCACGACGCGTGCTTACAACAACACCGCCTTGTAGTTCCTTCTTTTCTTCGACCCACTTGAATGATGGAACGACGTAGAGGAGATCGACGGCGTCTGGACGTTTCGTGCTTAGGACGTGGAGTTCTTTTGCCGCGCCCCGACGCGTGAGCTTGTCGTTTGTGTCCTTACGTTCCGGTGGCATGTACTCTTTGTACAACGTCGTTGCCGTAGGGATGTAACTCATCAAGCGATACTTCGTGTCGCCGAACTCATCGAGATGTTGTGCGCTTAGTTTGTCATCTGTTGGAGTTTCGTCCTGCAGCTTCACGACAGCTTTGCGTTGGTCGAGCAACACCGGACCTTCTTCGTTTAGATTGTCTTGCCACATCTTCCACTCGCCATGGATGTCGACTTTCGATGTCGTGTGGGAGTGATAGTAAACATTCTTAAAGTCGATGCCTGCGTTGGTACCGCCGAACACACGTTCGTAGACAAACGCTGCGATGATTTCAGGTTTTTTAAGGGGCTTTTGCGTTGCGTGTACGAGATGCAGGGTGCGTCCGGGTGTAATTAACCAGCCCAAGCCACGCAGGGCGGCGTCGTATGCCGGACCCGCTACGCCGGCTTTCGTCAGTGTTCCGACGTTGCCATGCACCTTCGAGACTTCTTCAGCTTCTGCTTTCGTCTCGCCCATGTTCGAACTGAACCTGATCGTAGCTTGTTCGCCTTTGGGCAGCGACAGTATAAGCGTACGAGCACCCGGCTGCCACATCGGAGACGATGTGCCTTCATTTAACTGAATAATAATGGAATGAATTGCTGGCCACAGATCGTGTGGGTCGAAAGGAATGGTAACGACACCGCCTGATGGGGATGCAATCGTCATCGAGCTCGTTCCTCCCGCCAGCTTAATCTCCATGCCTTCATTCGCTGCCATGCCCGGAACGTTCTGCAACGTAAAGCCCCTTGCCATCGGATCTGCCAAGTATGGTGTTTCGGGTGCGGCATCGCTAACGATTGGATAACGAATGGCGGACTTTTGATTTAGAGCTGATGGCGTAACGTTAACTGCTCCAAGCGGATCGAGTCCACCCGTCGCATTGCGCTTGTACCACTGAAACGGCAGATCCTTCGATTTCGATACAATTAGGTTGTACGTGGTAGAATCGCCGTTCATTGCTTTCGTTATAGGGTCGTCGAACTTGTCGTGACGTTCGCACATCTGCTGAGCAGCAAGCGGCGGGAAGACATGACGTTCACAGAGTTTTTCGATAGGCGGCAATACGGTTTCGTCTTCGCTCTCGTTGAACGTGCGAATAACCATGCGTTCAAGCGATTCACCTTCGATCGGATTCGTGCGCAGTGTTATTGATGGCGCAACGATTGGGTCCCAACGGAAGAATCGAATGAGTTCTGATGCGCAGGTGAAGTCCGTCGGGTTGAGTTCGTCCTTCTTCGCACTGTTGCCCGCGATGTCCGTAAAGCGTGCGCGCATCCGATAGTCGCGACCGTAACGAAGTTTAGGGAGTGACGTTGGCGTAACGGAGAACGTCGACTCGACCTTATAATCAATCTCTGTTGATGGCGCAGATGTTTTGTTTTCTGGTTGCAGTTCGTCTTCGATGCCGATGAACGACCCAATGCGTGGAGCAACAAGACTCCAGCCTTCCCACTGCGCGACAGTTTCGTGCGCGTAGAGGTCTTTCATCAATGCTGGATTTGGAGACACCGGACGTGTAGCTGCGAACGTAAGTACGCCTTCTTCGTCGTTGATGGGGACGCCAACAGTTTTCAATGAACCCGATGCCTCGGGAAACTTCAGGAGTCCATCGCGACGCATGAGCGATTCCCACTTCTCCGTGGTCTTATCCCAAACGTCGATGCGAACACCGCGCATGAGATCGTCGGCGTAGAGATTCACTTCCTGATTCGAGACAAGCTTATTATAGTTGTTGCCCGAGCGAATGATTTGCTTTGCAAGCTTTAGTCCGCGGTTAACACGGATAAGCTGAAGTCCAGTACCACGGGTTGAAGGGGGCGCAGCATCGGTCTTTGAGCTCTTCGTTCCGATGGCCTTCGCCACTTTGTAGGTGATGCCTTTTGCGTAGTTCAGCGTTTTGAGTGAAGCGGCGTCTACGTCTATCTGCACAATGTCGTAGTTGGTTTTGTCGTTGAGGCACAGTAGTGCACCTACAACTTCTGAACCACTGTCCGGACGTGGCAGGAACTGCCAGAACGCAGCGTCGCCACTCGTTGTAAGGCGGTACACCGTCCATGGCGTGACGTGTTTTGTAAGTACAGCCGGACCAGGAAAGTTCACCATGCAGCGCACTTTGCCGTTCGCGCCCATGCCATCAGGCATCTTGAACTTCACGTGTTTGACAATGCCGAGCTGACGCAGCATGACAGGATACTCGCGCATGACAGAAACAACCTGGTGGAAGTCGTACTTCGGTTGCTCGGTATGATGGCGTACTGCGCGGAAGTAGTCTTTGCCGCCAACCTTACCTGCAATCGGGATGTTGCGTGGAGCATGGTAGAGCTCAACCATTGCCAGTTGATTGCCTAGAGTCTCCATGTTCATCGGTTGCGCTAGCATTGACTGCGGAGCGGTTGGTACTTCAACCTGACCCTTCTTTATAGCTCGACTATTTTCTCTTGCTCCGCCCTGTTTAATCAGCGTTTCTGTCGCATTCTGTCCGTCGCGCTCCCATCGCTCCTTCATTCCGGCCACAGCACCCTCGGCATTTGCATCTGGAAGAGCCTCCTGCAGCATCTGCATCATGGGATTTAACAGCGGCTTTGATTGGTTTTGGGTCTTTAGGGAGTTCGGAGGAATCGCTTCTAATGTGGCATCTGCTATCGGCAAGTCGTTCGGGTGCTTCGAAAGAATGCTCTGATTAAACTTATTAATCGACTTAATGAGCGTCAGTATTGGGAAGCTGTAGATTTTGAAATCGGTGAATGGACGGTATTCGTATGGACGCACCAGGGTGGTGGGCTTGAATAGGGACTTCCATGCCTCGGATGTGGCAGGGCCACCGAATTCCTGATAGTCGAGCGGACCTACCGCATCTCCAGAATCGAATTCGAGTGAAATAGTGATGTTGTTTAGCGTATTCGGCCAATCCAACATGTCAGGATATTCACTGAGTTTATTATCGTCGGTTGTCGCGTCCTGCAGTTTAGGCATCACCATTATTGCGACGGAAAGCACGACTTCGCCGTCCTGCTTTTCCACGTCGAATGGTATTGCCGTCCACTGAAATTCCTGCGAAGCCATATGGTCCTCCGCCTTTTATGCGAATGAGTTGCAGTATTCGGTCCACATTGCCGGCACCGGCAACATGTCCTTGAAGGTCGGGTCGCTATCGCTACCCTTGAGTTGTCGTTCGACCGTAACACCAACGGAGAAGCTGAAGAACAAGACCTCGATTTCAACTTCAATCGTAGCAGTTCCCCAAAGCTTGCCGTTGTCCTGCCAAGTAAGCTTTAACTCAAATGTCAGGTTAACGTGAATCAGACCGAGGATGGACAGGTTGCCACTCAAACGGAAGTATGCTTCGAGTGTTGACTGCTTTACATCTTTGCCGTCGATCGTCTTCGTTTCGAGTTTGTAGTACACACCAGCCATTACCGATGCACCGCCCGATGCAATGCCGATGTCGAAGGCGAAGTTGCCACCGAACTCGAACGCTGCCTCGAGCATTACAACGCCCGATGGGTTGATTTCGATGCCGAAAAAGCCACCGCCGGCAAACACCATGACGGTAAGGCGGAACGGATTCTCGCGAGTACAGAAGGCGAAGTATGCAGAGAACGGACGTCCGTCGAACGGAATCGTCAGGCGCATGATAAATGCCATGTTCTGCAACGAGAACACACCAACGGTTACGTTCGGTAAGCCAATCGTAAGCTCAGCAGTAATGCCTGAAGGCAGTACCTGCAAGTCGAACGAGAAGCCTACGCCCCCGGCTGAGCCCCCAGAGGGGATTAGATCTTTAAGTTTGTTTACAAACGTAAGTGGTCCGGCAAACTCCACTGCCTCGATATCAGGGTCGACATCGGTCTTGCTACCAATCGTTGACGAAACTGCCAGACGCTTGAACTTGATGATGAGGAACTGTGCTGCGCCATCTCCAATGAGATTGATAACGAAGTTGCTGAGCGATCCGTAGAGCGTAACCTCTGGTGGATCGAGATTCAGCTTCTTGACAATCGAAGCCTTGAGATAGAGGACTGCCTTCTTGTCTTTGTCGGTTGTGCCAGGGTAGCGCGCTACGAGGATGTTGCCCGGACTATTCTTGATATCGGTCTGCCATTCGTAAACGAGTGACAAGCCCTTCTTGAGCTTTTCGAGTTCGCTTGCAACGGCCTGGTATTTACTTGCAGCTTCGTTACCGGCATCGATAAGGGGCTTAAGAGCTTTGTCGACTTCATTCTTTAGCTCATTCGCCTTGTTCTCAATTGCCTTCTTCCACTCATTGATACGGTCTTCGACGATTTGTTTACCGTCGTTGATGTAGCCCTGAATCTCGTTCTTGACTTTATCTACTTCGGCAACCAGCGCATCTCGTGCGTCTTTGACTTCGGACGCCACATCATTTGCGAGTGCTTGTGCCTGACCCTTTAGAGCATCAGCGTTCGACTTAATCGACTCAACATCGCCCTTGATACCGAAGTCATCTTTCTTGTCGAGACCTGGCATCTTGTCGAGGTTGTTCATCACGCCCATCACAAAGTCGAGGACGTCCTTTAGTGTGATGTCGCCAAGAATCTTCGCATTCAGCAGATCTGCGAAGTACTGCATCGGGTCGAAGTTCCCGATGGCAGTTGCAGTATTTGCAATGTCGTTGAGATTACCCGGGACCGTGCCCAGAAGACGCGATAGACCCGATACATCGATGCTCGGAGCTGCGAGTCCACCAGCTTTGTCTGATGCCGCGCCGAAGTTCATCGAGATCGACGAAACCAGCTTCGCGAAGATCTGCGATGGGTTCTTAACGTCGTTTAGATTCGGTACGGTGCCCTTCGGGAAATCAGGGCCTTTAGCAAACGCATGTTCGAGGTACTTCGAGAAGAACTCGATGTCGCGCGAAGAGTCGGTGCCGATGAGCTCTTGAACTTTTTCTACGCGAACTGCTGAACGCTCCATCTTCGGGAAGAAGTGCGGCGTTTTTGTGTCACCAGTCTCAGCGTAGTATCCGAGCCACTGCATGCTATCGGTTGGCAGAGCCGTGTCGCCCTTCTTTGTCGACGGCGCGTACGCAAGATGCTGTCCGCCCATGTCCACCTTGCGACGCGCGTTCTCATTCTTGTAAAGGTTATTAATCCAGTTCTGGCAGTTCACCGAAGTCGCATCGGTGTTCGCGATAAACGCCATCGGCATGCTAAAGCCGAGTTCGTTATTGTCCCAGTCCGTACCAACACACTGCCACTTTACATCCTGGTCGCCACCGGCTGGGACGAAGATTGGCCAAAAGCTATTCGATGACATGCCTGGAAGTGCAACAGGAATCTTCAGATTTGGAGTTGTACGTGTTGTAATAAGGACCTTGCGGAACGGAGTTCCGCGCCCCTTAAACTCCATGCCTGTTAGCCCATCGGCTGGGAACTCGCGAACCGGCTGACGTAAAATGATGTACATGCGTTGCATGAGGTATGCAGCCATGTCGCCACGCGGTGTGCGACGGAACTTTCGCTCAGATTCTTTTACAAGTGTTGCACGGTTTCCGAATGGAAACAGAAAGCCTTTGTAACACACGCGCACAAAGTGGTCGCGACCTTGCGTGCCTCGCTGTATCCATTGTTCGACGTCAAGCTTGTCCGCGCCATCCGGATCCCATGCACCGATCATGTCGGCCCATGCACCAAGCGACGTCATCATAAAGCGCCTTACATCGACTGGCTTGTCGTCGGTGCCAATCATGTCGTACTTGCTTGTGAGCTGTACGATCTCGTGTCTGTCGCGACGATTGAGCGAAGTGCGGAACGGACGTTCCTTGAACTTCGCACTCATTAAGTAATCGGTGTCGACGTCAGGCGACCAGATTGCACGCATCGTACGGAAGTACGCGGCTTCTTCGTTCACTGTGCCGTCAGAATGCTTTACACCAAGGCGAGTGTGCCACAGCTCGGCACGTTTATTCGCCGGATTTACAATTGGCACATTGCTATGCGCCCATCCAGCATACTTGTTCGGCGAAAGAATGAGTCGGTAGGGATACTCGATCGCGGTTTCATCATCGTGTGGCGCACGAATCGGCGGATTCTGATTGATGAGCTCGAGGTAGCCTGCTGCAACGCCCTTGTCAAACACCACGGTAAAGTCAGGCGACGATTCTGCGCGCGTTTGCAAAGCAGCGACTCCCGTGGTCATTCCACCAACTGTGCCGCCTGTGCTACGCGTTCTTCCTCCGCCTTTGCGTGCTGTCGTGAGGTTCGCCACAAGACCGGCATTCATCGACGTCTTCGCAATGCGCGCCCCGCCTTGAACTCCCTTTACTTTCATCGTCATGTTCGACGGCTTCGCGTCAGGGTTCTCGCCCGAATAGTCTAAGTACTTGCCCAAAAACGCAGTGCTGAGAATGTTCAGCGTGTATTCTACATCGGGTGGCTTCGCGCTTGGCGATACAGACTGCGTGAACTTGCTCCAGTCGAGTAACCCCTCTATGGTGAACTTGCCCGGATGCCCGGACGGCACGCTGAATACAAGCCGCGAATCGTTTGCCATAACAGCATCGATCGGTGGATCGAGCAGCGGTTCGTTCGGCCCCGTCTTGGGTGCACTCGAAGGAGCTTCGTTCGGACTGACTTTGTCTGGGTCGTTTACGTAGTAGAACGCACGCTCAGCAATGTGCTGCGGCTGAAAGTGCACGATGAGTTTGCTGCCGCTGCCACTTGGCGAAAACGTTCCCGCACCTTTGTTAATAGCAATGTTTACAAATTCAAACGTGAGCACGAGTAAGTCATCGGGACGTATTACCGTCACCTTCGGATTGCCTGCAAATTTTACAGTGCCGAGTGCCCACTTGCCGAGGGACTTTTTGATTTTGACGTCCTTCTTGACGCCCTTCTGAAATGCGCCTTCGATCTGACTGCTCTGAATTTTGGCATTCTGAAGTCCATCGATTTGCAAACCCATCATTGTGAAATGGGGCTTCGGCAGAGCCGAAGGGGCAACGTTCGAGACAAGCCACGCGAGCTGCGCACCTTCGCCCATCTTCGTGGGCTCGGTGAGGCCACCATCTACAGGAATGTGATACTTGTGAAGTCCGGGCGCGACGATGAAGCGCTGTATCTCGCCGTTTTTACTTACGATCTCTAGTGGTGGAATGCCTTCGCGTTCACCAATGAGCATGCCAACGCCACTAGCGTTAATCCACGTTGGTGATGTGGCGTAGCGTGCAACGAATGCTTCGTGCAAACCTTCGTCTGTGCGGGTCCAGGCGTAACGAACGTCTCTGACTTCAAAAGAAGCGTCATGATTGGTAGCCTTAAACGTTATGCCCCCTTCCGAAGCCCCTTCAAGAATTCCAGCTACACGCCCGTCCGATGCTGTCTCTAGTGTACACGTATCGAACGCGGTATCGCGCACGTGCATGGTAAGCGCGGTGTCGCCAAGGATTCGAATAGGGGTGTTCCAGGTCGCGTCGGTTCCGCGTCGCACACAGAGGAACGTGCTGTGCATAGCGGCTGGACGTAATGCTGAGAGTGCATCGGGTTTTGAAAGATGTACAACGATGCTGCTGCCACTAAGCGTCAGTGCGTCAACTTGTGCAGTGCATAACGATGGGGCCTGCGTCTGTGCTGAAGTAAAAGCGAGCGTCCATGACGGACGAAAGCAGACGTCTGTGCGCGTAGGAATAACAACATGGAACGCATTCGCATTGAGCGTGACTGGTGCTGTTGTAGGTCGTTTTTCGGATGCCTTGTCAAGAAGCCACGCAACGAAGGGCACGTAGAATGAAGTCTTCGTTGCACCAAGCTTGCAATGCATAGATGCCGTTGCACCATCGTGAATTTCTGCCGTGAAGTCAGAACTGATGCTGGTTCCGGGGTACAGCGCGTTGCGCAATGCGATGTGCGTTACGTTGTCGACTACGGATGATGTTAGCTCGGGCTGTCCGTCGAACGCGCGCGTGTCAATAATCCACCGTTCGACTCCAGCAACGCTAAAGGCGATGCGATTACCTCGGCGAGACATTCGGTACGATGCTGAAACGGCACTTTCGATTGATCGTGCAAGAGGTGCCGCAAAAAGCGTGGCTGCACCTGCTAAGCCAATTGCCTGTCTACGAGACAGGCCGTAGGAGGAGGGCGCCAACAAAACATCTGCATCTGTGCGCGACGCCGAAGGAACTCGAAGCGAACAGTGCTTCTTAAGTGCTTCGACCGATAACCCCATTCTTTTCATCGGTCCTCCGGTGACACATCAGGAACCTTAGCGAACATACGCGTTCGGCTTCATATTGAAGCTTCAAATGTGCCTTGATATCTTTTGAAATAATCATTCACAAAGTCCAATGCCTTTTGAGGTTCCAAATGCAGAACTTCCTCCATATCGGCATTCCAAGGAAACTTTTCCTTGCGGTCAGTTTTATCCATATATCCTGAGCGATAGGCTTCTGCTGGGGTAAGTGATGGTGCAGGGCTAATCTCAATTGGTATTAAGAAAGCGTTATTGTAGTGTAGCTCAACCAGTGCATAATTGTGCTTGCTAACCAATGTATCTAGCTGGCAAATACTTTGTCCGTAGAAATGATTGGTAGCCCAAACAAATTCTGGGCTCCATTTGACCGTAAACTTTATTGGCGGTGGGATTTTCTCATTTATTTCTACGCATATCAACTTTGGCCTGAAAACCTCAAGAATTTTCTCCAGAACAAAATAATCATAGCCGTCAATGTCAAGGTTTAGAAAATCAAAGTTAGTCGGTGTGTTATGTGCCTGCAGCAGAGAAACAACATTGATGGGAGTTACCATGCACTTTGATAAATTAACCCCATGAAAATTTACGTAGGTGCCAGAGAGGCTGGAAAACTTTTCTGCGTTGCACTCCACGGCAAGACCACCCCATCCGTTCTTATAAAGAGAGTATGTATTTGACATTGTGATGCCGTCACTGGCTGCAATATCCACGCAATAGCCTCTAGCTATTTTAAGTTTTTCCAAATAGTAGCCGATGACTGACTGCTCATCAAGATTAGAGAAGCTACTACGTACTGGCAGTTTATTGCGAATCTGTTTGATTCCACGTTCGGCAACGTTTAGTATTCTGCGAGTGATGTTTATTATAGACATTGTTATGTTAGTGCTTGTGTTGAAAAATAGAAAAATGTAATGCTTCAATGATTGGTGCGCAGGGCTTGGCACGAGATCAGCATTATAACAAGCGCCGACAGAATGTGTAAGTCGTAGCCAAACTACACACTGCATGTGGGATTGCCAATGCCTACAACAATGAGCGGCGCGGGTACTACGCATACTTGTACGTTAACAACATTCCTTATGTTGGCATGGTTCATTAACCTTTCATCGCGAGGCCAACTATGCTTCGTGTGCGACAAATAATTGCCGCCATAGCGATTGTGTTGACTGCGTCTGTGCTAACTGTCCCTGTTCTAAGAGCGCAGGGTCCGGAGCTCGTAGACATAAGGCTCACGCAGCCCCCTCCTAATCAGTTGCGGATTTCGGACTTGTGGAAGGTCGAGCTGAATAACCGTTCGGGACGTGTTGTGCGCGTGTCGTTGCATGGCACTGCCGAAGAAACGTCGATACCTGATGGCATTATTGCCGATGCGACTACCAAGATTATTGCGCTGCAACCGGGACGTACCGTTGTCACAGGCAACGAAATACAGCCGATTCGAGTAGATCAGTCGAATAACAAATACCGCGATGCACTACTACGTACAGGGTCTGTACCGTCAGGCGAGTACACGATTTGTTGCGAAGTGATTAGCGAAGAAACGGCCCAGGTTATCGGACGCGATTGCAAGTTCGTGACAATAGAACGTATGACGATTCCGATTCTGATTGCACCTCCAGACGAAAGTGTTGTCATAGACAGATACCCTGCGTTCTCGTGGTTGAGTGGCTCGCCGCCTGCCTCGGGCTTCCGTCCGACATATCAGTTGAAGATGGTCGAAATCTTCAGCAACCAGACGCCATATAGCGCAATGTCTAGCAACCCCGCATGGTTCATTCGCGACAACATCAATGTTAACGTTTTCCAATATCCTGTTTCAACGCGAGCGTTCGAAGTGGGACGTAGGTATGCATGGAAGATCACGGCATTTAATGCATCGGACGGCCGTGTTCCGATGGGAGAGAGTGAGATCTGGTGGTTTACCTACAAGCCAGAGTCCGTTGACGGTAGCGGCGACGAGGAACAGACTGATAATCGAACAGATAATCGAACAGATAAACGAACAGACGGATCAGACTCTTCAGGCGGCACACAAGGTGGCGGAGTAAAGACTACACGTTCAAATCTCACAGCAGACATGCCGTGTGGTGGTGAGAACTGGGACTTCGAACTCGGCACCTTGGGCTGCTGGACCTTTGATGGCGAGTCGTTTATAGACGACCCTGTCCTCGATGAACATCCTGTGCTCGGCCCACTGGGCCACCACGGCAAATACTGGGTCACAACACTGGGTCCTACCTCCGGTGAAGGTGCCATTGGCACAATGCTCTCCGAAGAATTCCAGATCAAGACAAGTACAATTGGCTTTCTGTGTGGTGGCATGCTCTCTGGCGATGCGGGGGTTGAACTACTCGTAGAAAAGCTTGCAAAGGATACATTCAGACTGCCCACGCGGCGCATAGCATCGTCATCGAAAGAGTTCTTTGTTGCTCGCTCGACGAACGATGATATTGGCGGTCCGTCTGCCGCGCGACGGGGCGGTACTTCAGACAGATTGGCACCGGTAGACTGGGATGTGACCACGTTCCTGAATCGCACGGCGTTTATTCTGGTGCGTGATTCGACAAAGGTTGGACACGTGAACATCGATTATTTCCGCTTCTACGATCGCGAGAAAAACGACTCGGTTAAACTACCGGTGCTTGTTATGGCTGCAGGTGAGAACCATTCGCTCGCTGCAACACCGCAGGAGAAGCCGAAGAAAAATATCCGTGATATGCTTGCAAGCGACCTTAGCGTATACAAGCGTGGCGATGTTGTACTCACAGATGTCAACATCGTTAATGACGTGTCGACAAGCACGAAGCGATTCACATCAAACGTAGTCGAGCAGAACCTGAAGCTCAATCCATCGTTTGCAGGTACGATTAATGCAGAGGACTTTCCAAAGTTTTCTGAACAGAACACACAGGGTGGCGGAAGGAATGATGGTCCGGAACTCTATGAAATGAACGCGTCAGAAGCTGCCAAGTCCAGCAAATCTGGACTGAATCTCTCGGCATTCAATCCGAAGAACATCGTATGGGGATGGGGCGATAATCTTCGACGCGCTGTTGGCAAAGACTATGGCTCAGTCGTTCCCGAACCGATGAAACTAGAAAAGGTTAAAGAAGTGAAGGCCCTTGCTGGTGGTATGGACCATTCCTTCGCTGCGTTGAAGACGGGATCGGTGCTCGCATGGGGCTTTAACGATTATTGGCAACTAGGCACTGACGATAGAGTGCAGAAGAATGACCCAGTTGACCTGAAAATCGCTGACGTTATTCAGGTTGCAACTGGCTCACGACATTCGCTCGCCCTGAACAGCAAAGGGCAGGTCTATGTATGGGGCTACAACCGCACGTGGGAGTGTGGCACGTGGTTAAACGTGTTAACCGATGCGACAACAGGTCAGATTAAGCAGAATCTTCATCTTACAAAGCCATCGTTACACATTGCTCTGAATGGCATCACAGCCATAGCCGCCGGACATTCGCATTCTGTTGCGCTCTCATTTACCGGTGCAGTGTTGGCGTGGGGCGCGAACAACTATGGACAGTGTGGAGTTGACCCCGATGATTTCTATGCCATTGGATGGCCGACGCCTGTTGTAGTTGGTAGCCCTTTGAATGCACCCCCCGAAACAAAATTCCTTGCTGGCCCACGGGCTGGCTTCGTTGCAGTTGCGGCGGGCGACTATCACACTGTTGCATTGTATAGTGATGGGAGTGTAATGACCTGGGGAGGCAACGCAAGTGGACAGTTAGGTGATGGCACCAACAAGGATCGTCCGACACCTGGTAAGGTGAAGGGGCTGACCCACATCAAGGCTATAGCCGCCGGCAGTACGTTCTCACTAGCGCTCGATTCAGCAGGTAACCTTTGGGCATGGGGCAACAATGCGCTCGGGCAACTAGGTGATGGAACCCGTGTCGGGCGCACAGAGCCTGTAAAGGTCTCGCGTCTCGATGCCGTATCCGGTGTTGTTGCGGGTGGTGCACATGGCATGGCAGTACGTGCTGATGGTGGCCTATGGACGTGGGGCACCGACGAGTATGGGCAGCTTGGTGAGGGTCCAATTACGAATCTTACTCCTGTGCCCCTTGATCCGCCCCTTGGCCCATTCCGTGTCGAAAAACTGGCGTCGCCTTAACATTTAAACCAGCCAATGCGTGTAGTTCTGTTGTGCATTACGTTATGCGTTACGCTGTGTTTAGAGCACGGCGCCGCGCAAGTGTCTCCGTCACCGCAACCACCAGCGGCAACTCAGCCGTGGTTTGTGTTTGGTTCTCAGAACGGCGATGCTCCCGTAATGCTCATGGGCAGTTATCGCATTATTGGTCAAACAGCAGACCGTCAGGGGTCGTTTCAAGAGAAGCCACCCGATCTATGGCGGATGGAAGTCAATCCGACGATTTCACTATACGGCATTCCGCTTACGGCAAATCTCTTGCTGTCATCCGAGCAGAGTGGTTTGCGTCAGAACATCAACGCATTCTCGATTTCTCTTGACCCTGAAGCAGTAAAGCGAATCGTTACAGCACGTGCGTATCGTGCGCTCAACGAGTTTGCGCGCTCTGAAGGGGGTGAACTGCTGGACACGTACGACGATGTGCAGGATTCGCTCGCGAAGTATGATCCGGAGAAGCTAAAGCAACTTGAACAGTACAAGCAAGTTGAGAAATTGCGCGACGTTGCGCATGGGGATTTAACGGGTTACGGCGATCTCATGCAACAGATGGGCTTCATGTCTGATGTAGAAGCTGTGATGGCAGCCCTGCCAACCATTGGCGTGGGTGCGCTCTTCCCGACGTTCACACCGATTACTGTTAACGGTGTTCGTCTTGACGGCGGTTCGGCCGAATGGAATCCCGGCCTATTCTATGTTCACGTTGCTGGTGGAAAGACGCAACGTCCGTTGCTTCGCATAGACACTGCGCGTGTTGACTCTGGAGTTTTTGCGAACTATGACAACTCTGCATTTGGGCGATTGATGTACGCGGCACGCGTTGGCATTGGCAGGCGCGACGGCGCTCACTTGATCTTTAACGGTGTGTATAGCATCGATGACCGACTAAGCATAACCCTCGCCGATTCGAACACAGCGCTTACGCCGCAAAAGAACATGCTTGCGGGATTGGATTTTAAGACAGAGTTGATTCCGGGCATTTGGACTCTTGAGGGCGAGGCTGCGGTGACGTTAACGGTAAGCGACCAGAACGCTCCGAAGTTCAGCACCAAAGCAGTGCCTGATATACTGCTAGGGTTAGTTGACTCCTCGGCCTCGGCGTACTTCGACTGGGCCGTGACGGGCTCAACACAGATCGATATTCGCTCTACAGGCACCCGATTCCGTGCCTCTACAAGGCGCATTGGTCCGGGGTACCGCGCCCTGGGCGTTCCGAATCTTCGCACCGATGTATTTCGCTATGATGCTCGAATAGACCAATCGTTCTGGCAGCGACAGTTCAGCGTTGGATTGTTCTTTCGTAGAGATCAGGATAACCTTCTGCCATGGAAGCGCAGCACAACCACGATTACGAGCCTGGGTGCGACGATGGGTCTTAACATTCGCAAGTATCCTTATCTACGCCTCTCGTACGCCCCGTATGCTCAGATCAACAACGATCCCGAGCCCCTTCTTCAGATTGACAATAACATCACAGTCATCACGGTTGCGTCCGGCTACAACTATCGCATCGGCGACCTCAGCGCCAACAGCACAGTGAATATGGGAAGTCAGGCAAGCAAGACCATTAATGGTATTGCCGATTATGCTGTGCTTACAGTAAACGGCAACCAGAGCGTAAGCATGACCTTTCCACTAACGTTATCAGCTGGCCTGGGGTACATCTCGCAGAAATCAACTGGCTCGCCCGACAACGTTATCTACACCGTAGACGGTTCTGCGAACTACGGCATCTTCGAATTCTTGAGCCTTAGCGGTGGGCTCACGCTTGCATTCGATGACACATTCGGCACGCGTACGGGATTCTTTTTTGGCGTTGGAGCGGCGCTGGGCGAATACGCAAACATCGACATACGCGCTGAACGCAACCTGTTTAACGAACGCCTTAACCCGCCTGTCTATGGCGGCACCTACCAAGAGACAGTGCTGCGGGCGTCGATATCAAGGTCGTGGTGAGGACGTTTACGCACTGACGAAAGGACGTTGAGTTCTACTAACGCTTTTCCCAGTAGAGAGTTCTGCGCAACTCCGTGAGCCATTCCTGTTCTAGGCGCTGGCGTTTTTCGTAGGTAGCCATTTGCTCTAGAATTTTATAATCGCCGTCCATCGTTGGTGCATGCTCTGCGAGTATTTCCTTGCGATAGAGGATGTGATAACCCTGACGCGTAGGATCGGTCGTGTATGGAAGGGGCTCGCTTACGCCACCATCTTTTAGTGCCGTGACGATGCCCTTCATGTCTTCAGGCAGGCGATCGAGCTCAATCTGACCCATTGCGCCGCCGAAACCTGCTGTCTCGCGTTCATCGCTTGCGGTCTTTGCAATCTCGAGGAAGGAGACGCCGGCTTCGACTTGCTTCTTGACGTCAAGCAGTGCAATGCGGGCCGCCTCTTTGTCCGCTTCGCTTTGGCCGACACGAAGGAGGATGTGTCGAGCCGTAATGGTGTTGCCCGACTTGCTGATGAGCTGAATAACATGATAGCCGAAGGGTGTTTCGATTGGCTGCGAAATTTCGTCGGGCTGCAAACCGAAAGCAGCATTCTCAAAAGCCGGTACGAATTTTCCTCGTTCAACTGTACCAAGGTCGCCGCCATTAACAGCGGATCCGGGATCGCCCGAGTGACGCCGCGCAAACTCACTAAACGAGCCACCCTTCATAATCGAGTCACGGATACGCAAAGCAAGCTCGTTGGCTTCTTTCTTCTGTTGCGTAGAGGCTTTAACAAATTTTACAATGTGGTACAGGTCTACCTTTGGTAGCACCTTTGGAATAGAGTCGCGAAACCGCTTGTAGAAGTCGTCGACTTCACCGCGTGTGACTTTCGTTGTGCCGAATTTGGCTTCGCGCATGCGTTCGACGAGAAGCTGCTTGCGGATTTCGTCTCGGAACTCACGGCGAATGCGTGTCATTGACATGCCGTAGACGTCTTCGATACGTTTCTCGGAACCGAACTGCTGCACGAGGTTCTTGATTTGATGCTCCATGCGTTCAGTGATTTCATCTTCACTGACTTCGACACTGTCTTCAATCGCCTTCGTCATGATAAGGCGTTCATTGATGAGCTGATCGAGCACGAACTCGCGAAGCTTAACCTCGTCTTTGGCAGCCTCAGGATTGCGCTGAACAACAAGGGCAACCTGTCCGTCGACGTCGGTCTTAAGTACGATCTCCTTGCCAACAATTGCTACGATGCGCTCCATCGATCCTGGTTGGGCTGATGCACATACCACGCAAACCGTAGAACTGAGAAGGAGTGTTGTGAGGAGGCGCATTACTTGTAGATCTCGTTGATGGTCTTTTGATTGATAACAACGGGATTGCGCTCGCGCACACCGCTGAGCCAAGCCTCGGTAAGGCGCTTTTGTAGCGCGTCTTGATATGCTGGGGCAAGTTCTGTAAGGGCTTCTTCGAATGATTTCGGGCGTGGTGATTCGGTCGCTTCAAGACGAATAACCACAAAGCCCTTATCGTGCGGAAAGGGTCCGATGACGCCCCCAGGGGCCGTCTTAGCATCACGAACCATCTGAGCATACTTTGATGTCTTCGTGCTTAAAGCACCCAAAGCGCCGCGTTTTTCGCGCATGCCTTCACGTTGGGTTTCCTTTGCAGCGATTTCTGCCAAGTCTGCTCCAGCCTGTACCGAAGTCGCGATTTCCTGGGCACGAGTTGCGTCTGTGACGTAAACCTCTGTGATTACGTACTTCTGTTCCGTCATCCAGCGTCCGCGTGTTGTGTCGTAGAATGCTCGAGCGTCAACGGTATCGAAACGTAGTTTGCTCCACACTTCTTGCTCTTCGACTTTGAACATTAATATGCCATCGGTGAACTCTTGGATGAGAGCTTTGAAGTCGGGCTGGGTCGTTTCGAGATTTGCCGTTGCCTGTTCCAAGAGAAGTGGATCGACGATTTTATTAATGCCACGTTCGTAGCCAGCGGCATTGAGCGTGAAGCCGCGCATGTCCAAACGATAGCGTAAGGAATCGGTGAATTCGCCGACTGTAAGTGTCGCCTTTGGTGACGTGTACAGCGTCTGATTTCGCAGATCGGCGGGAATCTTAACGTGCCACGTTGTGTCCTGAGCGTTCTTTGTGCTATCGACAACCAACCGCAGGCTGTTGTATGCGTCGCGATTCCACGCATAGCCATACGCTGTTTTCAGTGAGTCGAGAACGATGCGTTTGTCTTCTTCGAAATACTGACGGCGGTAGGTGCGACGTGCGTTGTCGCGCTCCATGATTTCATCTGGGTATTTCGTAGAGTCGAGACGTATGATGTGAATGCCGTGAATCGTACGGACTTTGCTCGACACTTCGCCATCCTTTAGTACAAAGACAGCGTTCTCGAACGCAGGCAGCAGACGTGTAGAATTCGGCTCCATACCACCCGACCGTGAATACGGAGATCCAAGGTATCCGCCCTTTGGTGCAGAAGCAGGATCGTCTGAGTAAGCCACTGCCATTGCGTAGAAGACATCGTCACCCGGGTCTAGGCCCCGTGCGCGAAGCGCAGCCCCTTGCTGAGGAGCAGGCAAACGAAGGATTTGAAGCAGGCTGTCTGCAAGGCGTTCGGTGGCCAATGTATCGCGAGTGGCTTTTGGACTTAGGAGGATGTGACGGAACTTGACGACCTTCCGCGGTTCGGCACGCTCAACGCTTACGATGAAGTAGCCGAAGCGTGAAGACACGGGTTTTTTGGAGAAGCTGCCTGCCGAGACAGCGTATGCTTCGTCTTCTACAATCTTAATAATCGATCCGCCTGAGATCCACGGCAATTGTCCGCCATTGCTGCCCGTTTCTTTGTCATCGGATGAGTCGCGTGCGAGCTGCGCGAAATTGGCGCCGTTCTCAAGCATACGAATGATGTTAAGTGCCTTGTCGTGGCTACGGGCTGTGTCCCATGTTGTTTGGCCCGGTGGCATGACGGCCGCAAGTATGATGCTTATCTGCAGTTCTTTTGTGCGACGTCGTGTTAGTTCGGCAACGCGTGCATCGGCAACGGCCTTGTCGAAGTAGAATGTTTCTGACAGCAGCTTGCGATTGTTCGCAATGTCGGCTTTGACGGCTGTGTCGTTCTGGACTCCGCGCTCGCGAGCACTCATCACTTTCAGACGATAGTTCGTGTAGAGCCTGAGGAACTCCATTGCCGTATCGCGAGGAACAGCAGAGAGTTTTGTCTCGCGACGATTCATGTTCTTCTGAAAAGCGCGTTCGACATCGGCGTAAAAGATGTTTTCTGTTCCTACGGTGGCCATCACAGTGTTGTTATGCGACTGTGCAGCCGGCGAGGCCTTCGATGTCTTAGCGGCTTTCTTCTTCTGCGCAGACATCGGTGAACTGATAACAACGAGCAAAGAACAAACGACGAGAATTTTTGCAGACAGCATAAGCGAAATAGCCCGTGACCGTATATATAGAAGAGTTAAGGTGACGACACCGTCTTGTCGGTGGTCGATGCGCCCAATCGGAGGCGTAGCAGACGCCGAATCAGCAAAAATAGTCAGGCGAGCAACTCCATGCCTACCTTCCATATGTCCCCAGCGCCCATGGTAAGGACTACATCTCCTGGCACAAGCACGTCCCGAAGGGCATCGCGGACGTCACCAATGGCTGGCACATAGCGCACATCGGGATGGCCCGCAAGCCTTGCTGCGTCTGCGATAAGGGCTCCGGAAACGCCCTCGATCGGGGTCTCGCGTGCGGGGTAGACATCGGTAAGAACAAGCACGTCTGCATCGCCGAATGATTCGGCAAACGACTGAAAAAAGTCTCTTGTTCTGGTGTACGTATGGGGTTGAAAGACGGCAACGAGGCGTCTGTCCCATCCTGCACGCGCTGCAGCCAGTGTTGCCCGAATCTCTGTAGGGTGGTGCGCATAGTCGTCGATAATGAGAACACCGTCACGCTCACCCATGACTTCGAAGCGACGATATACTCCAAGAAATTCTCCAAGGGCGTCTCGAATTATGTCGGCCCCGATACCCAGCTCGAGCGCCATCGAAGCAGCAGCGAGTGAGTTGCGAACGTTATGCTCACCAGGTACATGCAGCGTTATGCGTCCGAGGTTGTCGTTCTTATGCATCAGTGTATAGCTCACGCGTTGTTCATCCGCCTCGATGTCAACAGCACGCGTTGTGCATTCTTCTGAAAGGCCATAGGTAATCACACGACGCTGAATGTAAGGCAGTATCGAGCACGCGCCCTGATCGTCTAGGCACACACAGGCAACGCCGTAGAACGGTACTTTATTCGCGAACTCTATAAACGCACCTTTAATGTCATCGAGATCATCATAAACATCGAGGTGGTCTGCCTCGACATTGGTGATGATTGCAATACTTGGTAGTAATTGCAAAAACGAACGATCGTATTCATCGGCTTCAAGCACCATCCAGTCGCCGGCCCCCAAACGAGCGTTTGTACCACCCAGACCCTTCAGCCTGCCCCCTACGATAACGGTCGGGTCGAGTCCGGCCTTTATCATGATTAACGCAGACATCGACGTCGTTGTTGTCTTGCCATGCGTTCCAGCAATGGCCAGACAATACTTCAGACGCGACACCTCGGAAAGCATCTCCGCTCTACGGATAAGGGGCACGCCGCGCTCAAGCGCGGCAAGGGTCTCTGGGTTTACGGCAATGCGTACAGCGCTCGAGTACACCACAACATCGGCACCTTCAATGTTCGCCGCATCATGTCCGATCATCACCGTGGCTCCGCGACTTTCGAGGTGCTCGGTGACTTCACTTCGCTGCAAATCAGAACCACTAACGCGAAAGCCTTGTGACAAAAGGATTTCGGCAATGCCGCTCATCCCGATGCCACCAATGCCTACAAAGTGTATGTGTCTGTGCGTAGAAAAGTGCATACGTTATTCGTAGAGGTGCGGACGCCGATCGGCAATGATGTCGTTAAAGGAGTTTATCGTCTTTGTGCGCGCAGCCGAAGGATCGATTTCTACAATTAAGACTGTATCGTGGTGCTCGTTGAGATCGGTTTCCGTGTAGGCATTCGCAGAGGCTAACACATTGCCGTTGTAGTCGTAGATAACGCTGTCGCCATTGAACGTCACGCTCTCACCGTTATTCGTTTCTGTGCCCGCGCGATTTGCAACAGCGAGGAACACTTTGTTCTCAAGAGCACGAACGGGCATTGCCGTGCGCCAAACGCTTGTGATAAGGTTGCTTGGTGCGGCAATGACGTCGGCGCCTTTCAGAGCGAGTGTTCGTGCCGATTCGGGAAAACGCCAGTCGTAACAAATCATCATGCCAAGGTTGCAGCCTAGATGTCCAAGGTGCACAACTGGGAAGCCTGTATTGCCAGGCTCGAACACATTATTCTCACGATAGAACAGATGTGTCTTGCGATAAACTGTGGCGTCGATGTCCGGACCAACAAGCATCGCAGAATTGTATAGTGCTGTGTGGCCGCGCTCTGCGAAGCCGCACACGACGACACGTCCAGATTCCTGCGCAGTGTCCGCAATCACGACCAGTGGAGCGTCATCAAAGTCGAGCGTGTAGGGTCCGGCTTCTTCGGCTGTGTGGAAGAAGTATCCGCATGTTGCGAGTTCCGGGAACACGATAATATCGGCGTCGGTTGTGCGGATGATGTCCTGTATCCGCGTAACGTTTGCGTCGACGTCCTTAAATACGGGCGTGAACTGTGCAACACCCAGTTTCATAGAACACCCAATTTCATAGAACATCCAGCTGGCCTCATAGTGGGATGCTCAGAGCAATCAAGGTTGTTCCATTCAGGCCCATTAGGCCCATAGGTTGTGCTGCGCCGATCGCGTTGTCTGGCAGGATGCCATCTACAGCATCGAAGAGTTTATCGTTGAGAATGTTTACCAGCACTGCAACGCCCACACCTAACGCATAACCTGCAAGCACGTCGCTGATGTAATGCATGCCGAGGTGAAGGCGACTGAAGCCTGTGTAAAGAGCGTATGCAACGCTCGGACCTATGACGTACCATACGGGATAGCGCAATGACAGCGATGTAGCCAATGCCGCAGAGCCCGCGCTGTGTCCGCTCGGAAACGACCCATCGTGATCGTTGCGGTAATTCACGATCGTGCCTGGATACTCGTTGTACGGACGTGTTCTGTCGACCAGCGTCTTAATGCCGAGCGATAGCGCATACGTCACGCCCATCGTCACAGCCGTCTGCAATCCGGTCTCCGCCATGTACCGATTATCTGCTGGCGACTGCAAAGCGCCCAGCGCCCCAAGAGCGTATAGTGTAACCGGAACGCCAACAGAGAGTGGTATGAGCGCATCGCTCGCAACACCAGAAAGGGTCCGTAAGCCCGGCGAGCCTATCTGGTTCGCGTCATACGTTATGCGCGCCTCCCACGTTAGAGCACTAGTCTGCGCATGTGCACTGATTGACACACTACAGAGGACCGTTACTAGGAGAATCAGACGTTGCATGGGACCGATAGAAAGAGGAACAGGCGTTGCATCGGACAAAAGTACATAGCGACCACCTACGCTCCCGTACATTTGCCTTATGAGAGTAGCAATTCATTCACATAGCGCAGCCGTTGGTGCACGATGAGGGTAGCGATTATTGGTGCTACCGGACTTGTCGGGCGGACAATGCTCCGGGTGCTCGAAGAGCGCGGTTTTCCTGTGACCTCGTTGCATCTGTTCGCATCGCCTCGATCGACAGGCGAACGCATAGAATGGAAGGGCGGCGAGCCCCTTGTTGTTGAGCCCCTTACCGATATTCTGCCTACCGTAGATATCGCATTGTTCAGCGCTGGGGGAGCCATAAGCAGGGAGTGGGCGCCGAAGTTTGTCGCGACTGGTGCTGTTGTTATCGACAACTCGAGTTATTGGCGCATGAACGCAGATGTGCCCCTCGTTGTGCCTGAGGTGAATGCTGCAGATGCACTATTGCATAAGGGCATTATTGCAAATCCGAATTGCTCGACGATACAACTTGTTGTGGCCTTGCAGCCGCTGCACGAAGCCTTCGGACTGAAGCGAGTAATTGTGAGCACGTATCAAAGCGTGAGCGGTGCAGGACAGAAGGGTGTCGATCAGCTGCAATCGGAGCTGGTTGGCTCAACACCAACTGCGCGTATATCGCCGCATCCGATTGCACACAATGCTGTGTTTCATACGATTGCAGAGCAACACGGCGATTCAGAAGAAGAAATCAAGATGCAGCGAGAGACACGTCGCATTATGCACCTAGACAACCTTGCAATCGCAGTGACGTGTGTGCGTGTGCCCGTCTTGGGCGGTCATGCCGAAGCAGTTGTCATCGAAACCGAACGACATATCACGCCCGCACTTGCGGCAGACGTTTTGTCTCGCGCGCCTGGCATCATACTCGAAGACGACCCTACGAATCACGGTTACCCAACCCCGCAGCGCGTCGCTAATTCCGATGCAGTACACGTCGGACGCTTGCGCGCCGATTCGTCTGCAAAGAATGGACTGATGATGTGGGTGGTTGCTGACAATCTTCGCAAGGGTGCCGCAACCAATGCTGTGCAGATAGCAGAGTTACTTCTATGAAATTCACGCCATCATCGCAACGACAACGCACATGAACACCTACGTCGTTATCATGGCCGGAGGGGCGGGCGAACGATTTTGGCCTCTGTCGCGCATCCACAAGCCGAAACAATTACTTCGCCTAACATCGGCATCGCAAACAATGATTGAAGAAGCGATCGAGCGTGTCACACCGCTCGTGCCGATTGATCGCATTCTCATCATCACCAGCGAAGTGCTCCGTGAGCCCATCATGAAAGCCGTGCCTTCGCTTCCATCCGAAAACATCATTGCAGAACCCGCAAAACGCAACACTGCACCCTGTCTCGCCCTAGCCGCAGCCATCATCCGTCAGCGCGAAGCCACACGACTGCCAGGTCCTGGCGACGACGCACTCATGGCTGTTCTTGCTGCCGATCATTTCATCGGCGATGCAGATGCGTTCCGTGCAGACGTCGTAAAGGCTCTTGCGTATGCAGAGGCAAACGACGCGTTAGTTACGATGGGTATTCCGCCGACACGTCCGGAAACCGGCTACGGATACATCCAAATCATACGGGACACGCGCAACGAAGACAGACACGCGATTCACCACGTTGAGCAATTCCGTGAAAAGCCATCGCAAGAACTCGCGCGTGACTTCCTTGCATCGGGTAACTACCTGTGGAATTCGGGCATGTTCTTCTGGCGTGTGTCAACGCTCGAGGCGGCGATGAAACTTTCTCTGCCGGATGTCGGCAATGCCATTGCGTTGCTACCAGACAAACCAGTGTTCGCATCACTACCCGACATCAGCATTGACTTTGGCGTGATGGAGCGCGCGAAGAATGTTGCTGTTGTGCCGGCATCGTTTCCGTGGGACGACGTAGGATCGTGGGACTCCCTCGACCGCATGCAAGCGCATGACCCGTTCGACAACGTCGTTCAGGGCAACGTCGAAATGATCGACACGGCCGGTAGTGTTATTTGTAATGCAAATACACGTCCCCACATCATTGCCACGCTCGGTCTCGACGACATTGTTGTGGTGTCGACAGACGACGCCACCCTCATTTGTTCGAAGGACCGTGCGCAAGACGTTAAGCAGATTGTTACGGCGCTGCGGAGCAAGGGGCTCACGGATGTACTCTAGTAGCCGATGGGCATCGTATGCATTCTGATGGCATCGTTCTCAGCGCTGCGAATAGGATTGCCGTTGCGTTCGACATGGACGAATTGGACGTGGCAACCACGATGGAGGCTATACGCGAAGCCTTGGCAAATCGTATAGTTGAGTTGCTGAATTCAAACCCCGAAAAGTTGATGATGCTTTTGTATCGCATCGATGTAAGTGAACCGCGTGTGAACGAGATTTTCAAAAATTCACTGCCTCCAGACGTGCCTGAGGCCCTAGCCGACCTCATTATCGAACGTCAGCTCGCAAAGGCTGAAACCCGCGCCAGAGGTGGTGTATGAGTCTTACCGCCTTCACAAACATCTCGTCGCTGGTGACGGTAGCCGCCTCAGGCGCTCTGTGCAAGACCGGTGCAGACATGCAGGATGTCGGCGAGATTCGAAACGGTGCCGTGTTGTTCGATGACAGCATTTTATGGGTGGGCGAGGACGCAGGTTTGCCTGCAGAACTGGAACGCCGCGGGCTGACAGCTCGAGACATACACATGGTTGACTGCACAGGACGTACCGTTATGCCGGGCTTCGTGGATTCGCATTCGCATGTGGTCTCTGCCGGCTCACGTGCGCACGAGTTTGCTCGGCGCCTTGCCGGTGTTCCGTATCAAACTATCGCGTCAGAAGGTGGAGGCATCCTCGCAACAATGCTTGCGACGCGCACGGCCACACTAGGCGAACTTGTAGAGCAAGGACGAATACTTGTGCGCTCGGCACGGACGCATGGTACGACCACACTCGAGATAAAGAGCGGCTATGGATTGACGTTAGGCAGTGAACTGGTAATGCTCGAAGCTATCGGCGTACTCCGCGACGAATTTGCCGCACTCCCGCATGAATCGCGAGTTGATATTCACGCAACGTTTCTCGGAGCGCACGCGTTTCCTCCAGAATTTGCAAACAATCATGAAGGTTACGTTCAGCATATCATCGACGACATGTTGCCCGCTGTAGCCGCACAAGGCATCGCAGAATTCTGCGACATCTTCACCGATACCGGATACTTTACCGTCGAGCAGTCTGAACGCATCCTAACGACAGCACGCACGCACGGCCTGCGTCTGAAAGTGCACGCCGAAGAACTAGCACACACTGGTGCGTCAGCAATGGCAGCACGACTGGGTTGCATAAGTGCTGACCATCTTGAAGAGATTACGGACGCCGATATCATTGCACTGCGCGATGCAGGTGTTGTAGCAACGCTACTGCCCGGAACGGCATATACACTACGACTGAAGCCCCCTCCGGCTCGCCTCCTAATCGATTCAAACGCTGTTGTTGCACTCGCCTCGGATTGCAATCCAGGTTCGTGTTTTTGCGAGAACATGCAGTTGGTGCTTTCTCTTGCGTGCATCACGATGCACATGAGCATTGAGGAGGCTGTAGTCGCCTCTACGCTCAACGGGGCTGCGGCTCTTGGTATTTCGCACCTCGCGGGTTCTATCGAAGTCGGCAAACGCGCAGACCTCGCCATCTACAACGTGCCGTCGTACCAGGATCTCGTCTACCACTTCGGCGTTAACCAATGCGTGGTCGAGTAAGCCGCTCAGGACTCACCAACGCGACACCCTGTGCATCAACACGGCGCCCTCTGTAGGCATAGGGTCATCCGTGCCCGGTGTAATCATTCGGAGCAGCGACGGGTTTCGACTCGGCGGAACCCCTCTGGCGCAGGAAAATTTGTAGCACGACGAGCATGCCCACTGAAAGGAACTCGCTTTGCCAATTCTGGAACGATTCGAACCAAAATTTTGCACTAGCCATGTAGTCAAGCACCGTTATCGTGTGTTTGCCCTGCAGTACCAATTGGTCGTTTTGATCGGTGGCGCCGCCGACTGCATGTAGTGCCAACGAGCCGAGGAATAATGCCAACAACGCAATCGAAAGCGAGTTCTCGTAAAGAACAAGTACAAAACCACCTTTACGTACTGGCCACGGAGCGTTTGGGTTGTTGCGATGGATGCGAGGATCTTCATCTTCAGGCTCTCTGCCCTCAAGTTTCTTTGATTCGGGAGATCCCTTCTGGTATAGCCAGACGGTGAACAACACGTAGGCTGCCATCTGTAGGAACTCGCTTTCCCAATTCTCGAACACAGACTCGATAAATGATCCACCAACGACATACGTAGAGTAAGCGACCGGTGGCCTTCCACGTTCTTGGAGGTCCTTGTTATGCTGGATATGTCCGCTGCAACTGTGCCCGACGAGCATAATGGCAAACAAGCCGAACATGACGATCGATAGGCCGTTGTTTCGAAGAAGGCGCACTGGCGAGACTTTCGATGTTTTGTTGAAATTACAGGACTTAGCGCTATCATTCCGGGAATCATTGTCTCCCGGAATAACTGGAATGACCGGGTCGGAATTTTCAGATCAACGCTCAACTTCTTATGCAGATCAGACTTTTCAATACCCTCACAAAATCCGTAGACCCCTTCACGCCCCTTAACGGCAACGAAGTGCGTATGTACTCGTGCGGTCCGACTGTCTACGACGCGGCGCACATCGGCAATATGCGGTCGTTTCTATGCAACGACCTTCTACAGCGCGTCCTGCGTGCTGTGGTGGGCTATGACGTTCGATGGGTGATGAACATCACCGACATCGACGACAAGACTATTCGTAACTCGGCAATCGGTGCTGACAAGTGGGTGGATGCCATGGGCAAACAGACCGATGACGCCCGTCAGAATCTGCGTCTACTGACGCTGTATTACGAGGAGAAATTCTACGCAGATCTCGAGGCGCTGCACATTATGCGCTCTAGCTTTGCCGCGAATCCGCGCGCTACCGACTTCATTCCGCAGATGCAGGCACTAATCCTCGAAATCTTGGCCTCGGGTTACGCCTACGTCAGCGACGGAAGTGTCTATTTCAACGTTGCGTCGTATGGCAAGAAGCACCCGTACGGACGTCTCTTTCACATCGACACCGAAAACTTTCGCGAAGGCGTGCGCATTGACGCTGATGAATATGACCGTGAGTCAGTAAGCGACTTTGTTCTCTGGAAGGGTCGGAAAGGGGCTGAGCCGTGGTGGGACTTCGACGTCGACGGCGTTAGTCTTCCGGGACGTCCGGGATGGCATATCGAATGCTCGGCCATGGCGCATGATGTGCTTGGCCTACCTATCGACATACACACAGGTGGTGTTGACTTGCGCTTCCCGCATCACGAAGACGAACTGGCACAGTGCACGGCTGGCTATCATGTGACCGAGCAGTCTACGTTCTGGGTGCACAACGAATTTCTCGAAGTCGACAATCGCAAGATGAGTAAGTCGCTGAACAACTTCTATACGTTGCAAGATGTGATCGATCGTGGAATCGACCCGCTCGACTTGCGCTTTGCCATGCTAGCGACCCATTATCGATCTGTTTATGGCTTCACGTTCGACGGAATCAAGGCACTGGCACAAGGACGCAAGCGCATTCAGGGGGCGATCTACGATCTGCATGAGGTTCGGAGGATTAGTGCAGATGAAGAGACAGTAGCTAAGACAGATAGTAAAACACCTGACAATGTACTGGTTACATCCTTCGATAGCGCCGCATTTCGTGCCGCAGTTGCCGAACGTCTGGCCGATGATTTGCATACACCCACTGCGCTTGCGACTGTGTACACGACGCTTAACACCGTCGATGTAAAGACCCTTGATGCCCCCTCACGAGCAGCAATGCTCGATGTGTTTCGACTCCTGAACGACGTCTTTGCTGTGTGGGTTTTCACTGCGCGTCCAGAACTCGAAGTCCCCGAAACGATCCGCGCTCTCGCACAAGAACGCTGGGCGGCACGAGCTGCGCGCAACTGGAGTGAGTCTGATAGGCTGCGCGAGGTACTCCGCGAGCACGGATGGACGATGCTCGATGGCAAGGATGCCTATACGCTGCAACAGAATGATTGAGCGAGTCACCATTGTCGGCATGGGTCGTGTTGGCGGAGCACTTGCGACAAAACTCGAGTCTGTGGGCATTGATGTGCGCGCTGTTCGTCGAGATGGCTTCGATTCGTGGCGGAATTCGGATGAGCCACTTGGTGACATTGTTATCATAGCAGTCCGCGATCAAGACGTCGTTCACATCGCCGAAGAAATCGCTTACGTTGTTAGAGAAGCTGCGCAATCGCCGAATCGCTTAAGTAAATCGATCGTGATCCATGTAAACGGCTCCATGCGCCTTGACGTATTGCAAGCGTGCAAAGACGCTGGTGCTCGCGTCGGCGCGGCGCACCCGTTTCAAACGTTCGCCAATCAAACATCTGCAAATCAAACAATTGCAAGTAACGATTCTAGCGTGCTCGACGGCATTGGGTGGGGTGTGGAGTGTGACGATGATGTGTGGCCATCCTTGCAACACTTCGTTGAGCTTACCGGTGGAATACCACATCGTTTGGTGCTAACGGATGATGATCATAAGCGTGTTTATCATGTGGCGGCTATCGCGGCCTCTAACTACACGTATGCCGCGTACGAATTGGGCCGCCGTCTAGCACAGAAAGCGGGAATCCCCGTTGATACTTTCCTGCTTCCAATCATCGATCGCACACACCGTAATGCTGCGCAGGCATTGCGCGATAACACTGCCTTCCCGTTAACAGGTCCAATTCAGCGTGGTGATGTGGCCGCGGTTGCAAAGCAACTAGAAGCGATGCCCGAACATGAGAAAGTAGTGTACATTCATCTGTCGCTTGCTTTGCTTAATCTAAACAAAGACAATATGCCTGCCGAAACATTCAGCTCGATGTCGACGCTTCTTCTAGAAGCACTCGATTACAAATGGTAGTGGACGCGCTCGACGCCATAGGAGCGACGCGCTCTACGCCGTAGCAGCGACGCGCATTGCGCGGATGTTGGACTCGATGTCGCCCTTCATTATGCCGCTGCCGCTAACGAGAACAGACGCACCCGCTTCGACCGCCGTTCGTGCATTGTCGAGTTTGATACCACCATCGACCTGGATAAACACATGCGCGTAATTGTTCTCATTGAGCCACGATCGTAACCTTTTACAGCGTTCAAAGAATGACGGAATAAATGCCTGTCCGCCATAGCCTGGGTTCACGCTCATCAGTAGAATAAAGTCGGCGTTGATAGCCCCTTCCATCGCATAGTCAAGTGGCGTCGATGGGTTCAGCACAATGCCTGACTTGCAACCCAGCTCTTGTATGCGAGCAAGCGTACGATGTAGGTGTTTGCAGACTTCTGCGTGTACGCTAATCCACGACGCACCTGCCGCCGCAAACTGCTCTAGCTGCTCATCCGGATTCTCAACCATCAGGTGACAATCAAGGGGCAGCGAAGTTATTCGCTTTAGGGTCTCGACGATTAACGGACCGAATGTTATGGGTGGCACGAAGTGTCCGTCCATAACATCGACATGCAAAACATCTGCGCCCCCTCGCTCGCAGGCGCGTACATCTGCTTCAAGTCGAGAAAGATCAGAGCTAAGTAGGGATGGCGCTATTTGAATAGTGTTCATAGGAGTGACGGTTACTCAGAAAGTCGTTTCAGGTGTTCAGCAACGCGAAGCCATGTGGTTCGATGGATGGGTGTGCGTGGCAGTTCGAGAGCGGCTAGAGCATCATCAACGTAGGCGGTTTCGCGCATTCCGACAAGGACGGTGTCAACACCAAGTGTATTGGCAACACAGTGGATAGCAATGTGCTGCAGAGGAGTGTCGACGGGAAGTCCGAACTCATCGGTCATCGAAAGGCGGAGTTCGTCGAGACTCGCATTTTCTTCTCCTGCATACATCCACTCGATGTCGTCGAGCACAGCGGCAACGTCGCCAATGTACTGATGCACGCGACCTGGTTCGGAGGCACGCGTAGCAAACTCTTCTGCTGCGTTCAGACGCGGAGCAAGGTATGCCTCGCGTACATCACGCCAGTGGGGGATGCCGTTGAACTTATTCCAGGACTGACACAAAGCGGCGGCAATCTTGAAGGTCTCCTGTACCGCTGCGCGCTCGCGTTCGCCTAGCGTTGTGTCCATGAGGACAAGCTGCGCCACATCGTGCTCTTCGGTCTCGAGCGCATGAATACGCGCTTCAACATCCTGCGGATGAATGACGTGCGTTGGCATATCGTGTGTAACGAGACGTATAAGTTCGTCGCCACCGATGGAGTTAAGCGGACGATTCGTAAGCACCCTTACACCATTCTCATGCGCATATTCGAGGAACGTCTGTGTGTTTTCGTGCTGATTTAATTCTGTCGCTGCCTGATGCTCGATGAGGTTGAACGGCACCTGCGCAAAGCGCATGTTGTGTGTGCGCCCGTGGGCGGCATCCTCTACGGATGTTGTGAAATGAACCTGATGGGTTGCTACAGCTTTGGCAATCTGCACGCAACGCTCTAATGACACAAAATCCGGAGCATCTACTTCACGCGCGAACGTATTCGACGAGATTCCATAGCCCCTTATCGAGCCCCTTGCCACCTGTGTTTCCATCCATTCAAAGGCAATGCGAATGCGGTCGTAAAACGTCTCGCGTGCTGCTTCAACAGACACCCCTTGCTGATGAGCGTGCGCCAGAAAATACTCAGGGTTGTGCATGAGGAGTCCGTCGAGTACCTGACCTTCTCGTAACTGCAGACGTTCGCTTGAAAGCACCAACGCATCTTCGAGATACTCGGGGTGGATGCAATGCCAAAGCGAGTCGCTCATTACCACCATATCCGGATACGGTTCGCCGCCACCCTGACGACGCAATGCCATCTGCAATGCTTCACCCTGAACATAACCAAGTTTAGTAATTAGCTCAACAGTATGCGAATTGTACTCAGAGTGTGATGTGTTCGAATACGAATCGTGCTCGGAGTGTGATGTGTCCGATCGCACACCCGTGTGCAGAACTCGTCCGACGAGCGACTCGCTTTTTCCATTGCCGTAGTTACTACTTGTATCGATAAGGGGCACGCCCTGCGCTAGCGCATGGCGAAGGGCAGCTTCATGATCGGCATTACCGTCGACCGTTCGGTACGTGCCGAAGCCAATTGGTAGGCGGACATTCGCGGGAGATTTCATCTCGTTCGTGGCGTTCATCTCGTTCGTGGCGTTCATGCTAGCGTCCGCCTGTCGAGATGCCCAACTGAATTCCGAACGGAGTTTGTCCGCCCTCGAGTGTGTACCAATTACCAACAAGCGCGGTTTGCACGCGCAAGAACTTGAAGACTTCGACGCTTACGCCAACGCCACTCATTGTGGCCATGCCAAAGGTGAGGGTGCGATCGGAAAAGAAGTCGAAGCTTGTGAGACCAGAAGCCGAACTCATCGACAACCCCATCTGCAGGAACGCAAACATGCCGAGACGTCCGGTGCCGACGATGTACACGCCTGGTCCAACGAGGATGTTCAGGAGATCGCGCCGTTGCAGATCTGCGCCCATGATTGCCCCGCCAAGCCACCACCGTCGGTCGTCATCCAGCGATTGAAACGCCTGGAAACCAAAGCCGGAGTTCGGACCGTTGTTGTGCTGTGGCGACCATGTGCGCTGGTAGGATAACATCAGCCAAGACATGCTGGGAGCAGAGTTGCCGTCGGCTTCTTCCTGAGCGGTGAGTGGGGATAGGAGCAGAAAGCAGAGAAGGACGACAGGGAGGAGGACGCGCATTCGCAAAGATGCGCAAAGCCTTTTATTCCGGGAGAGAATGATTCCCGGAATGAGCTTTATTCCGGGAGAGAATGATTCCCGGAATGAAGGTTTGTGGGCGTCACGACGCGTGCACGATCAACCACGTCTGATTTGCACCCTAAACCTCTCACACTCACCCGGAGACAACAATTATGCCTCGCCGTACGACGCACTTCTTTCCTGGCGGATACTACCACATCTACAATCGAGGCGCCATGAGGGGCTTGCTGTTTCATGAACCTGGCAATTATGCGCTGTTTGCCTACCTGCTCGGGGTCTATGCGCAACAGAGCGACTGTACGATTGTATCCCTTTGCCTGATGCCCAATCACTTCCATGTGTTAATTAGGCAGAATGGCCAAACCTCTGCTGGGAATGTCATCGCCAAAACATGCCTCGTTTATTCGCGACGTATGAACCATCGCTATCGAAGATATGGTACGATGCTACAGGGGCGTTTCAAGTCGAAAACTGTGAAAGATGAGTCCTACTTAAGGCACCTATGTAGGTACATTCATGCGAACCCTGTTGTCGCCGGTCTTGTGACTGATCCTGCAGATTGGGAATACTCAAATTTCTCTGAGTGGATTGGCCGTCGAAACGGACTTCCGTTTTGCAAAGAATTTGTTGATCAGTATTTCCCGAACCCCGTGGAATATCGAGATTTCGTTGAGGCGCAGATCTCAAACAACAAGATCACAAATGCTGACCTGGCGCGCGACTTAGCAAAAGCGCGGCTGATATAAGTTGATACTGTTGCATTTGTGATGGGGGATTTGGCTTTGGTCGGAGATTGAGACTGAGGCTATATTCTTAACGACTTACCTCATTCATTCCGGGAGAGAATGATTCCCGGAATCAACGAGGTAACTTTGCAGGATGGACTCAGCGAAAAAGGTGATTCTCTCCGGCATGGCGCCCTCCGGCGAGCTAACGATCGGACACATTGCAGGCGCACTCAAGAATTGGGTCCGAATGCAGGAAGAATACGACTCGCTCTTCTGCGTGGTCGATCAGCATGCCATTACACTGCAGCAAGAGCCGGCGAAACTTCGGAAGTGGACGCTCGACGTCGCCGCTATGTATATCGCAGCAGGCGTCGACCCCAATCGAAGTGTTGTGTTTATTCAGAGCCACGTTCCTGCACACGCAGAGCTTGCGTGGGTGCTGACGTGTATGACTGGAATGGGCGAATGCTCGAGGATGACGCAGTTCAAGGACAAGAGCGATCGCAATAGCGACAAGGTAAACGTCGGGCTTTTTACATACCCCGTGCTGATGGCCGCAGATATACTTGTTTACAATGCTAATGTCGTGCCCGTCGGCGAGGATCAGAAGCAGCACCTCGAACTCGCTCGCAACCTGGCCGAACGGTTTAATCATCGGTACTCACCGACGTTTAATGTCCCCGAACCGGTGATACCAGAGGTCGGTGGACGTATCATGTCATTACAAGACCCGACTTCGAAAATGTCGAAGTCCGATCCGAATTCGAAGGCTTCAATCTTCCTTACCGATTCCGACGACGTTATCCGCAACAAGATTCGACGCGCAGTTACAGACTCGGGGGAAGTAATTGTGCCGGGAGAATTTGGTCCTGGCATCGCGAACCTCATGACACTCTACTATATCGCAACTGGAGGAAAGCTGATGAACCAATCAGGATCTGCCCCGTTGATAGCGCAAACGTATCAGGATTTTGCTGATAGCTTCCCTTTTACAGGATACAGCGATTTCAAGGAAGCCGTGGGCAACGCCGTCGCTAACTATGTGCGTCCCATTCGCGAGCGCTTCGAACACGTACGTGCAGACGAAGACGCATTACGTGCAATACTTCGGAACGGCGCAGATGCAGCACGTGAACGTGCACGCAAAACGCTCCGTAAAGTCTATAAGAAAATCGGCTTTATTGAATATTGAGCCGACCATGACCATCGGTTATATCGAGTACTAAGCACCACGACCATCGGTTTTATCGAGTACCAGGAACCATGCCCACATACGACTATCAATGCACCACATGTGGCAAACGCTTCGACGTTACACAATCCATCAAAGCAGACACGCTCACACACTGCCCTGAAGCCAATTGCGAACAAGAAGCAAAGGGTAAGGGGCTCGTCGAAAGGGTCATCTCTGGCGGTTCTGGTGTGATCTACACCGGTGGTGGCTTCTACCTGACGGACTACGTCTACAAGCCGGGTGATAACACATCGAAAGGTGATAGCACATCGAAAGGTGATAACACATCGAAGGGTGAGACTTCCACGAAATCAGAACCCCCGTCGAAAACTGAGTCCACAACAACGAAGGATGCCCCAGCGAAGTCGGAGGTGTCGTCGTCAGAATCGAAATCGTCAGAGTCGAAATCGTCAGAGTCGAAATCGTCAGAATCGAAATCGTCAGAATCGAAATCGTCAGAATCGAAGTCGTCGTCATCAAGTTCGTCTGCGGCGTCGCAGGCCTCATCACCTTCAACGGATAAGTAATACACGTGCTGCGACCAATACCTGCCGGTGATCATATTCCGGCGTCGGATCTTTTAGAGGGATTGAACGAGCGTCAACGCGAAGCGGTGGCGACGATAGACGGACCGCTCCTCATCATTGCTGGTGCTGGTAGTGGGAAGACGCGCGTGCTGACGTATCGTATTGCGTATCTGCTGCGTATGGGCGTGCATCCAAGTCATGTGCTGGCGCTGACGTTTACGAACAGGGCCGCACAGGAGATGAAAGATCGCATCGGACATCTAGTTGGCGATGGCATAGCGCGCGGAATTTGGGCTGGTACGTTCCATTCGCTATTCGCTCGCATCCTACGAAAAGAAGCAGAGCGTATCGGCTACACGAACAGCTTTACGATCTACGATACTGATGATCAGCTCGCTGCTATCAAGGCAGTGATGACGCAACTCGGTGTTTCACAGCAGGTGCTGCCACCGAATGGTGTGCGAAGTCGCATCTCTGGGTTCAAGAACAACTTGACGCCATGGCAGGAAGCTGCGCGCAATGCCGATACCCTTGTCGATAAACAGACTGCGCAGATCTATGAAGAATACGAGAAGCGCTTGCGGCAGAGTAACGCAATGGACTTCGATGATTTACTGCTGAACATGATACGACTGCTCGAGAATCATGAGGATGCGTTGAAAGAATACCAGCAGCGGTTTAAGTATATCATGGTGGATGAATACCAGGATACCAACCGCGTTCAGTATCGCGCTGTGAATTTGTTAGCGGGCACACTAAAGAATCTGTGTGTGGTTGGTGACGACGCGCAGAGCATTTATCGATGGCGTGGTGCGGACATCCGAAACATCCTCGATTTCGAACGCGATTATCCCGATGCAAAGGTTGTACGCTTAGAACAGAACTATCGCAGCACGAAGGTCATCCTTGCGGCCGCTGATAGTGTAATAAAGAACAATATAAAACAGTTGAAGAAGACACTGTGGACCGATAACCACGAGGGCGAAAAGATTACGTTGTTGCCGTGTCGTGACGATAGGGAAGAGGCGGAGCTAGTGGCTCGCACGATTAAAGATCGTATGCAGCTTCACGGGTATACATTCAAGGATGTTGCCATTCTCTATCGGACAAATGCGCAATCACAGGCGCTAGAAGATGCATTGCGCAGAATGAATTTGCCGTATCACATCGTAAGCGGTGTGAGCTTCTACAAGCGCAAGGAAGTCAAGGACACGTTAGCGTATCTGCGCCTGCTTGTCAATCCGAACGACACCGAAAGCCTGTTGCGCATCGTAAACGAGCCGACGCGTGGCATTGGAGCGACGTCGCTCGAACGCCTTCAGGAGCGCGCCGTGACCGAAGGTCGCCCCCTCATTGAAATTCTGCAAAGTCCATCGGCAATGAGCAGCGTGCAGAAGCGAACACAAACGGCCATTTCAGATTTCGTTGACATCATAAATCGGCATCGCGACATGGTCGATGCTTTGCCGCCTGCCACGGTCGCGCAGCAATACATCGAGGCAACAGGGCTTCCGCAGATGTACAAGCTACAAGACACGGAAGAATCACTCGACCGTTGGAATAACATCGAACGCGTGCTTTCGCACATTTATGAACAGCAAGAACTTGACGAGTCGCTTACACTAACGACCTATCTCGAGCAGATTGCGTTGTTGAGCGATGCCGACGATCCGCAGATAGGTAGCAATCGCATCGGACTTATGACGATGCATGCTGCGAAGGGCCTTGAGTTTCCGCTCGTTGTGATTGCGGGACTCGAACAAGGATTGTTTCCTCTGGCGAAAGCTGATACAGACATCAACGAGCAGGAAGAGGAACGCCGATTGTTCTACGTAGGCATCACACGCGCGCGCAAAGAACTCGTGCTCTCATATGCAGAACGCCGATACCGATTTGGCGAGCTCGTATTTAATCGTCCGTCGATGTTCTTGGCCGAAATCGACAAGGACAGTTTTGCAGAGATGCCACAACGAAGTGCAGCGCAACAAGGGTTGTCGCGTCCAATTCCAAACAACATCGCGAACCGCGGCATCGATAAACGTCCGACCAAAGCCTCTGAGAAAGAAGCGCTCAGCATAGCCCGCTTTCAGCCCCCTACATGGAAGGTTGCGAAGCCAAGGGGCTCAAGCAACGAATACGCACAGGAGCCAGGATCGGGCGAGTCGTATTCCCAGGTCGAAGACGGAGGTCGGGTGATGCCGGGTCAGCGTGTGAAACACCCAATGTTCGGCGTCGGCACGGTTACAGGCGTTAGCGGCGTGGGACAACATGCAAAGGCAACCGTGATGTTTCAGAACGGACAAAAAAAGAACCTCATGCTTGCCTATGCACGGCTGGAGTTAATTGGTTGAGGGTCTCTCGAGAAGGGGCTAGGGGGCGTTGCTATATGCTACTAAGCCACGCTACGTGCGACTACGCTACGTGCGGCTCCACTACGCTACGCGCGGCAGCGTAAACGTAATCGAGGTGCCTAGGCCGAGTGTACTAGAAATGGAGAACGTACCACCGTGTAGTTCGACGAGGCGCTTGGCGATGACAAGGCCAAGGCCGATGCCTTGTTGTTCTTGTGACTTGCGGCGGAACTGGCGATATGCACCGACTTGCATTACTTCGTGTTCGTGCATACCCACGCCGTGATCGCGAATAGAGAACGTTATGTCTTTGCTGCTTGGCGTCGCGATAACCGTAACAGGTGTTCCGGGACGTGAGAAGTACAGAGCGTTGTCTACAAGCTCTGTGGCAATCTTGTCGAGGTGCTGCTCCATGATGCAGACAGCAACATCTTCTACGTCGAGCGCAATGGTGACGTCGGCTTGCCGCTGATGAGCAAGGGCTCGTTGAATAGCAGCATCGTAGATAACCATTGCTGGTTCGATGGTGTGAGCCTGTCGCATGCGTTGGACGTGCATCGGACTTTCAGCCAATGTTTCAATCTGCGCATACATTAGAAAGTTGTCTGTCGTGCGGAGAAGACGTCGCGCAGCAGAAAGAATCTCAGCACTTATCTCGCGAATTTCTTCGGGCGGCGTGTCTGCTGCATGACCATGCAGAAACGAAGCCTGTCCGATGATGTCCGTGAGCGGCGTACGATACTCATGCGGTAGCGCATACAACAACGACGGTTGCTGCGTGGTCGATTGCTGGATAAGGGGCGGCGTCTCGCCAAGGGTCGGTAGCCCCTGGATTGCAAGCAATGAATGAATGCCTGCATCCGTTAGTGGCCGAGAGATTACCCCATACGGAACGTCGGTTGTCTCTAATGGAAGCTTGTTCGTTGCGAGCAACACAAACGGTGTGTCGACGTTCAGGCCGTGGATGTAAAGTTTCTCACGAAGGTCCTTTACAGCAAGGAAGCCTTCGTCAAGAAGTACTGTCGACGGACGGTGGTGACGTACCAAACCCTGCGCCGATGTGACATCGGTGGCGATGAGAACGGAGATGTCGAATCCCAAAAGCGTGCGTGCCGTTTCGGCTCGCCTTAGGGGATCGGCATCGATCAGTAGGATGGTACGTGGACTTGAGGTCATAAATTGAGTGCCGCTACTATGTGGCCACACAGGTTGGGCACCGAAACGCCCAGCAATATAGCACAAGGACGAGGCACCAACAATCCGTATTTGTTACATCAGGATAAATACCCGTTTCCGACTCCAGGGTCGATCATTCTCCGACTCCTAACTGGAGCTAGGTCCTTGCTTACTTGGGCGGTTGTGGGGTTATCCACAATGACATGCCTGAGTCAGCACATTACGTCATTGTTACATCAAAATCCGCAGCCTTTTGGCACGGGAATACTGTTTGGGCTAGACAAAATCGCAAACACGTTCACCTTTATCGGGAATGCAGATGTTACAGTTCATGGCGATTTTGGCAGGCTGCGGTGGGTTAATTCTTATCGTGGACGGGTATCCAGAACAACTTCGCTTTCGGCTACAGACGACGAGGCATCGTTCATCGACCTGACCGTACCTCTGGGAATCCCGCCCCTTGCCGCGGTATTCCGTCAGTCTTGGATGCTCGCTCGCGATGCACGCACTCCACTGAGTTCTGGAGAGAATGTTAATGGGGCAGTCGGCGCCCGATACGAACCCAGCACGGGAAACTGGATTGAAGCACTGGCAGGTGTCGAGCACAGCTCTCAACTGGGCGTGCGTGCGACTGGACCTTTGGCTGGCCTAACCGCAGGTGTGACGAGTCTGCTCGTGGACGAATGGTTGTTGACCGCGCGGACTCTTGCCGACTGGAATGCAATGGACGAGAGGCGTACAAACACCGATTTGGTGGCGTCTGCCGACGTGCTGCGCAATCTGGATGAAGGATCGACGCTATCGTTATCGGCTGCCTATTCGGGACAGCGTCGCGACTTTTTGAGCACGATTGTATCCGACAAGCCAGACGAATTACTTGTGGAAACCCGCGGTGAACGTCGGTTTACTGTTTCGTCGAGCCTACTATACTATGTAACGACTGCTCTCAGCATCACGGCATCTGGAAATGTCTTTGTGAACGGTATTGACCGTTCGTATGGATCGTTCCTGGCCAGCGCACCTATCACCGGCGTGAACAGGAACCTCTTCGAATTTCTTCTCGATATCAGCGGTGAGGTAGCGTATGCGACGAAAGCCTTCACGTTGATCGGGCGGGCCGGTCTGTTCCGCCGTGATGAAGAAAATGGTGTGAAGCCTGTATTTGCCGTTGATGAAAGTGCGGTAACGAGTCTGCGGTCGCAAGAAGTACAGCGCGACAACGCCACCATTCGCACAAACATACTTGGTCGAATGGAGGTACGACCTTCAGACAATGACACCATACGAGCCGAAGGCAGTGGGTCGCTTTTGCAGTATGACACCCCTAGTGCGCTGAACTATGACGATCGCGATGAACTATCGGTACTTGCATCGCTTTCGTACGCACGGCGCTTGTCGCCGATAATCTCGGTTGCGCTCACATTATCTGGCCAAAACGTGCATGTTGTCTTTCTACGAGCACAGCGCAGTGCGCAGAACAACATTAACCGCGTAATTCGCCTTTCGCCAACGGTGTATATCACAGGCTCTGTTGTAACCATGCAACCGCAATGTGAGGTATTGGCGAATTACACTGTTTATGACTTCGAGGAGACTGCCGGTGCGACACGATCGTACAGTTTTAGACAGATGTCATATCGCGATTCGATGCGCGTGCGGTTAACGTCGGGTCTTCACATCGAGGCGCAACTGTTACTGCGTTACTCGGAACGATCGTCATTATCGTGGACCGACTTTGCAGAAACGCCGCAAGTAAGCAACTCGGAGTACCTTGCCAAAATGCTTATTTTCTCTAGCGGTCCGGGATGGAGCATCGGTGCAGGCGCTCGTGCATATCAATTCAGGCAGAGTACGCTCGTCTTAAGCGTCGACCAGGGCGGATCGCTCGGCTCACTTCGGTTCTGGGCACCCGAGGCGGCCATCCGATACACAGCATCTGGCGGTTCGACATTGTCCGTTAGTGGATGGTACGAATTCCAGACAGTAAACGAGGGCACGCGCCGCGAACTTCCAAACCTGCTCCTAAGGGCGCACATACAGCTATAGCAAGGCAACTGGACCTCATGGCATGACCAACGTTCATACATACTCGATGCAGCTCCCTAGCGAACGACTAAACGTCGCCGCAGTGGAGCCATTCGTGTTGAGCATTCCTGAGACTCGTCTTCTTAGCCGTGAGCGATTCCACGACTTATTGCTCGCTCTAACTGAAGCTGTAAACAATGCGATTATACACGGCAATAAATGTGATGCTACAAAAACGGTCGATGTAGATGTTCGCACGGATGCGACGGAGGTTCTCGTGCTCATTCGCGACCACGGGAGTGGCTTCGACCCCGATGCGTTGCCTGACCCGCGCCATCCCGATAATCTGATGCGCGAAGGCGGACGCGGTGTGTTTCTCATTCGGCATTTAGCGGACGTAGTTGAAATCTATCCGTCTTACCCTGGCATGACTGTGCTTCTTAAATACTTCCTTACCTGATGCTACGACCCTTCGCTGTTTTGCTCTTCTGCCTTGGCCTTCTGACTTCGCCCGTGTTTCTTTCAATCCTGCAAGGCCAGTCTTCACTGCCGACCGAAGCGCTACGTTCGTTTGACAGTGTCATTGCTCGCCGACATGTAGAGATACTTGCAAGCGACGCCATGCGTGGGCGCAATACTCCGTCGCCCGAACTAAACAAGGCAGCAGAATACATCGAGGATGCATTCGACGACGCTGACATAGAAACTGTGAATGGCCTTCGACTGCACGAATACACACTGCTCCTCCGCGACATTCAACTGCCAACATCGCTCATGTTCGTGCGTGGCATCGATACGCTGATATGCAAACCACGAACAGATTTCGTGCCATTTGAATTCACGGGCGAAGCTACAATTACGAACGCACGACTTATCGTCGCTGGTTTCGGAATTACGGCACCCGAATACAATTACGACGACTACAAGGGGCTTGACGCCAAAGGGGCTGTGGTGATAGTAATACGCGGCGAGCCGAGCGTGAAGGACACAGCGAAAGGATTCCGCGGGATAGAGCAAACAAGGCATGCCTCAACACGTGAGAAGGTTGTGAACGCACGCAGACACGGCGCGGCTGGTGTTCTTGTCGTTGATTCGCCAAGCTGGGCAAAGGTGCTTGTGGCGAGGGGACATCAATGGCCGACGCTGCATCCAGACTTACCGTCAGCCACAGCTTCTGTATCGATGCTTGGTCCGATACGTACCGAACCATTGTTGCACATTGGTGGCAGTGTCGTGTCGTGGCTCTTCGACTCACTCACTGCATTTGTGAACTACGCACTCACGATCGACTCAACGCTTGCTACGAATTCGTATGAGTTCCAAGGCGTGAAAGTCTCGTGCCATGTTGCACTCAAGACAGACAGCACGCGCGTTCCGAACGTCGTAGGTATGATTCGTGGATCGGAGATACCGGATGAGTATGTGGTGATCGGGGCACACTATGATCACGTTGGTGTTGAATACGGCGGTAAGAAGGCCGATTCCATTTATAACGGTGCAGACGACAATGCCTCTGGCGTTGCTGGAATGCTGATGGCTGCATCGGCATTGTCCGCGAGCAATAAGAAACCAAAGCGCAGCGTGCTCTTTATTGCGTTCAGCGGCGAGGAAAGGGGACTGTTCGGTTCAGAGGCCTATGTCGGTCGCCCCATTCTGCCCCTTGCCAAGTGTGTAGCAATGATAAACATGGATATGATCGGACGCTGTGAGAAGAACAAGCTGTCGATTGGCGGTAGTACGCGATGTCCAGACCTTGCTGCAATGAACGAGGCAGAGAACGCCCAAAGTGCACGTCCATTTGCGCTCGCGTACGACATCGAGCAATACTTCTTCCGCAGTGATCAGGCGAACTTCGCGAAGCATAAAATACCTGTGATCTTCTACTTCACGGGTGAACACGCCGATTATCACCAGGTAGGCGATGAAGTTGAGAAGCTAAACTTCACGGGTCTCACCGATATCGCGCGCATTGCCGCGGGGGTGGTTTGGCAAGCGGCCAATAAGCCGCGCACAACGTTTGTCGAGAAGCCTTAATCGGCCCTATGCGCAATGATTGATTCGACGTACTTCGCAATCACATCGAATTCGAGGTTAACCTCTTGGCCATATACCAGCGCACCTAACGTGGTAAACGTTTGCGTGTGCGGAATTAGGGCGACTTTGAATTGATTCTCCTGCACTTCAGCAACGGTCAGCGAAACACCGCTAACGCATATCGAGCCAGCAGGGATAAGCCACTTGCGGAATGCCGTAGGGAAAGCGATCCAGACTTCTGAACCCTGCCGAATCTCAACAATGTTGGCAACGACGCCTGTTGCATCGACATGCCCCTGCACGAGATGGCCTCCGAGGCGATCCTGAAGCCTGACAGCGCGCTCGAGATTCACATACCGACCGGTCGTTTTATTGCGAAGCGTGGTTTTGCGCAACGTATGCGCGACTGCAGTAACACGAAACGTGTCTTCTGTGCGGTCCGTTACCGTCAGACAGACACCGCTAACAGCAACGGAGTCGTCAATCGAAACGTCGTTCATGATCTTCGTCGCTTCGATCACGAACGCCCGCCCGTCTCCAAGCTCTTCGATTGCACGTATTACGCCGATTTCTTCGATAAGACCGGTGAACATCAGTTGCCCCTAATGAATGCCATGATCCTGTTTATGTATTCCTGAGTACCCAGCCCCGTAGGCACGTCTTCGTGTCCCGCACCTTGCACGACTACAAAGGATTTTGGGTTATGTGCTGCGTCGAAAAGTACGCGGCCGTTCTCCGTGACATCGATGAACGCGTCTGCATCGCCGTGCAATATGAGCACTGGACATGAGATTTCCTTAATTCGTAGAACGTTGTCGACATTGTCATTCAATATGTAGCTGGGTGGTATGTCGAGGACTGTACCACTTTGTACCACCGTACGACTCGAAGCAAACACAGATTCAAGAATAAGCGCATGCGGTTTGCCTATTCGTGAAGCCTGCTCGAGTGCTGCAACGCCACCTAATGAAAATCCATACGGCACGATCAGGTTACTGTCTACATCGGGTCGCGAGACAACATATCGCCATGCAGCGCGGGCATCGGCGAACAAGCCTTCGACAGAACTTTCACCTTCGCTTCTTCCGAATCCGCGATAGTCGTAGATAAAGACATCGAAGCCGGCGCGGTACAGATACTCAATGCGCTGCCAATGGTACGTTATGTGGTCTTTGTTGCCATGGTTATAGATGATCGTGTGATGTGGCTTAATGCGCATCGAGTCGGGCTGACGAACATAGAAGCCATACAGTCGGTTACCATCGGAATCGAAAACAACTTCTTCTCTGTTTGCTATGGGGATAACGGAGTCTGACAGCACATACTCGCGAAGCGTCTGAGGGTTATACATGAACGAATCGAGCGAGCATGAGAGCAACATGCTACTTGCAATTGCGAGTGTCAACGCAAGTGCTCGGCTTAGATACGCATGACGATTGCCGTCGAGACTCATAGGTTATAACTCCCTCCGATGAACAGCCCGAGTGAGCCATGACCGTTCAGAGACGATTCGCCACGAAAAAGTCCCGAACGCGTAATGGTATTTGCGGCCTGCCACATGATTTCAAACTGTATAGCGAAGCGGTCGGCTATCGGCACCTGTGTTCCGATCATTGGACTCACAAACAATCGAGCATCGGAGAACTGCACGGTCACATGAGAGCCCGTATACAGTAGCCAGCGAGGCTTGACTTCCCAGCTTAACGTAAGTGCGGCGTCGGGGTATAGTCGTGAGTTCGCGATTGATGTGAAATCAGTGAAGACAATAGCGCGAAGTCCGACGGTAACCTCTGGCAATGCCGCGTCCTGCTTCAGTATTTGTGACGACGCACCAACATCGACACCAAACGCGCCGAACACGAGCATAATGGTATGTAGGTTGGCATGTACAGTCACCTCATTCGTAACTCCGTGCATAATGCCGACGGTTGCGTAAGGGATTACCTTGGTAGGCGACGACGATGGCACAACGGGTCCGCCTACGGATGCAGTAATTTGCGTTGCACCACGCTGAAGAACCCGAATTGGTTGTCCCGCACTGCATCCCAAAAGAAGCCAAGCAGCGGAGCAGATTCCGACGATGTTGCACAGGAAACGATATGCCCTCATATTCGAAGATACTTCTGATACGAACACACACTGCATGAATGCACGAGCTTTTAGCCGCAACGACACCATCCTGAACGAAGCCACGAAGGCTGTAATGTTTCAGGACATGCTTGCGAATGTTGCGGCGCTTGACTGCACGGTGATCGTCCCCTCAGCGGCACACAGACGTGCTGCTCTCGTCGCATGGACGCGACACGTTCGAGGCGGCACTCCTCCTGAAGTCTTAACGCTTGCAGC
>JBKJNB010000025.1:0-5859 GCA_046595995.1 Candidatus Kapaibacteriota bacterium | reverse complement strand
CCCTCCGACTAAATTATTTCAAGCCCCAAGCCGACGGGAACCGGCGGCGCCCCCTAATTGTGTGGGTGCACGGAGGGGGCTTCACAGGGGGCTCGCGGACAGACTTCGACGTCCTCGCACAGGCATGTGCCGAGCGTGGGTATGCCGCCATTACGATAAGCTATCGGTTGGGCTTCTATCCGCCCGCGGGCTTGTCGAATCCGTACGCCTATGATTCTGCCGAGGTGGTTCGCGCTGCCTATCGCGCATCGCAGGATCTATATGGTGCAATCCGGTTTATGGCCGCACGAGCCGCGAGCGATTCTATCGACCCGTCGTTTGCAATTGTTGGTGGCGCCAGTGCCGGCGGTATTGCTGCGCTGCAAGCGGCGTACGTCGACGAAAATGAGCGCTACCCAGCTACACGAGAAGTCGCGCCAGTACCCGGAGTTGTCTCGCCCGAGCGTCCCGATCTGGGTCCAACCACCGGCACCCTCCACACCTCTGTCACCACACCTCGCATCCTTGCCGTAGTGAACCTGTTTGGCGGAATACCTGATACGGCATTCATTCATGCCAACGACGCGGCACTCTATCAGTATCATCAAACTGGCGACCCCGTTGTTGCATGTGGTTATGCAAAGGGATTGTGGAGTTTCCCGTTCGGCATTCCAGACAACTATTACTACATCCATGGCTCGTGCAGGATCAAAACGCGCGTAGAAAACCTTGGCTTCTCATCGATGCGGCACCGCTCCTTGATTTACGCAGGCAACGTGCATGGCTTCCACGACCCTGTTGCAATCGACCTCGACATTGCAACGTTCTTAGCGCCGCTTGTTATCGATGCTGCAACATCGGTGTATGATGGTGACATTGATAACGGGTCTCAGGGCCGCAAGAGATATGTTGAAGCGGAAACAGGTCCCGGACATACAACGATCGTAGACATCACGGGACGCGTTGTGTTCGAGGGCGCGTTGGTTACTAGCGAGGACCTACCCACACTGCCAAATGGTGTATACATTATGCGTATTGGTGTTGAAACACGTTTATTTGTTGTCCTACGTTAACGCCGCCCTATGACAAGACCTCAAGTAATTCGATGGACCATCGTAGCCGTCATTCTCATTGGTGCCATCGTCGTATGGCGGGTCGCATTAGCTCCAAAAGATGGCGCAAGCGGAGCAAAGGTCGGGGGCTCTGATCGGTCCTCTTCTCCAGGGGTACCCCGCTCTGGCGGGGGAAGTTCACCAACGCTCAGAGTGTCAGCTACGGTCATTACCCCCAGCCCCTTCACCGAGACCCTTTCACTAACGGGCTCGATAATGGCGAACGAGCGTATCGAGGTGCGTAGCGAAATGGGCGGACGTATCACGCGCATCGGATTCAAGGAAGGGGCGCGAGTACGCAAGGGGCAAATGCTCGTGCAGATGGATGATGCAGAGTTGCGCGCGCGTCTCAAAAAACTTGAACGGCAGTTGGTGCTCGACATCGATAAACAAACACGATATGCTACACTGAAAAACATCGACGGTGTGAGTCAGGAAGAACTCGAGGTTGTGAATGCGCAAGTCGATGTGCGTCGCGCGGAAATCGAAGAGCTACAGGCGCAACAAGCGAAGACGGTGATACGGGCGGCGTTTTCTGGACGTGCCGGACTTCGTGCGGTGAGCATTGGTGCGGTGATTTCGCCATCGACGCTTATAACCACACTTGCCGACGACAACACATTAAAACTTGAATACACTGCACCCGAACGGTATGCCGCTGGAATAAAACCGGGTGATAGAGTTTCGTTTACTGTACGCGGACGCGGTGTAACGGAACAACAAACGGCAACGATTTATGCGTTGGAGCCAGGCGTCGATGCAGCATCGCGCGCAGTGCGTATTCGTGCGAACATCATACGTACGAAGTCGAACGCTACTACAAATCCGAGAACTTCTACCCGCGGTGCAGATGGAATCGGCGACATGATTCCCGGAATGTTTGCCGATGTCGTGCTTACGCTTTCGCAAGTGAACGACGCATTAATGGTGCCTTCACAATCGATTGTGCAAGACATGGAAGGCGCATCGGTAATACTTGTTCGCAATGGCAAAGCGCAGCCGACAAAAGTCGAGCTCGGCGGACGCACTCCGTCACATGTGCGAGTGATTAGTGGCGTTGGTGCGGGCGATACCGTGTTAACAAGCGGCCTGCTGATGGTGAAGAAGAACATGGCCGTACAGCCCGAGGTGCAACAATGATCGCCAACATCGCGTTGCGCCGGAGTTCGCGTTGAACCTAAGTACGCTTACAATACGACGTCCCGTTCTCAGCATTGTGTTGAGCACGCTCATCGTGCTGCTCGGCGTTGTGGGCTACACCTTCCTCGGTGTACGTCAGTTCCCGAACGTCGACCCTCCGAATATCTCCGTTACAACAACATACCCCGGTGCGAATGCCGATGTTGTTGAGTCGCAGATTACACTACCACTCGAAGAATCGATTAACGGCATCGATGGCATTCGGTCGCTTACGTCGCAGTCGTCCGATGGACGTTCTACTATAACCGTTGAATTTCAACTAGGTGAAGATCTCGAAGCCGCTGCAAATGATGTGCGCGACCGCGTTGAACGTTCGAAGCGGAACCTACCGCCCGACGTCGATCCTCCGGTTGTGTCAAAGGCAGACGCCAATAGCTTCATCATCGTGATGACCATTCAAAGCGATGTGCGTCCGTTGAACGCATTGAGCGACTTCGCCGCAAACGTCCTTAAGGACCGCATGCAGACAATCGAAGGTGTAGGAAACATCACGATCTGGGGCGAACGCAAATACGCAATGCGGTTGGTACTCGACCCGACGAAGCTCGCGGCGTACGGACTCACCACAACTGATGTGCGACAAGCGTTGCAGCGCGAGAACATCGATCTGCCGGCGGGACGTCTCGAAGGGGTAGCCACGGAGTTGTCGGTGCGTACGATCGGACGTATGTCGACGGTGGACGAATTCTCAGACCTCATTCTGCGCTCCACCACTGGCACAACAGTCCGCGTGCGTGACGTTGCGCGGGTGTACCTCGGCGCAGAAAACGAGCGCACAATTCTAAAGCGCGATGGTGTGGCAATGGCCGGACTCGCTGTTACGCCACAGCCCGGTGCAAACCAGGTCGAAATTGCCGATGAGTTTTATCGCAGATACGAGGCGCTGAAGGTATCGGCACCCGAAGACATTCACCTCGAAGTTGCATTCGACAACACGAAGTTTATTCGTCGCGCAATTCTCGAAGTCGAAGAAACACTTGCCATTGCATTCGGACTCGTCGTCCTTGTCATCTTCCTCTTCCTGCGTTCATGGCGCGCCACGATTATTCCTGTCGTTGCAATTCCCGTCTCCCTCATCTCTACATTCTTCTTTATGTGGGTGTGCGGCTTCTCGATCAACATTCTAACCTTGTTGGGTATCGTGTTGGCAACGGGGCTCGTCGTGGATGACGCCATTGTGGTGATGGAAAACATTTTTCGTCGCATCGAAGAAGGTGAAGCACCTCAGGAAGCGGGCGAGAAGGGGGCTTCGGAGATTTACTTCGCCGTTATCTCCACAACCATCACGCTTGCGGTGGTGTTTATTCCTGTGATATTTCTACCGGGCCTCACTGGACGCCTCTTCAGAGAGTTCGGCGTTGTGGTTGCAACATCCGTGCTCGTATCTGCATTCGTGTCGCTAACACTCACGCCAATGATGAGTGCCAAGCTGCTACGTCACTCCGAGAAGCAGTCGTGGCTCATGCGCGTCACCGAACCCTTTTTTGTGTGGTTGAATACAACGTATGCACGGACCCTTGCTGCGCTCATGCGCAGGCCCCTTATTGCAGTTCTTGCAATGGTTGCATCGATCGTTCTCACGATTGTAATTGGTGGTCAGCTTAAGAGCGAGCTCGCGCCGCTCGAAGACCGCAGCCTTCTCACGATTAACCTTACTGCACCAGAAGGCACGGGCTTCCAGCGCATGGATGCCATCATAGACTCCATGCAGGCACGCGTATCGAACGCTGTTCCCGAGAAAGAACTGCTGCTTACCGTAACGTCTCCCTTCTTTGTGTCGAACGCCAGTAACACGGGTTTCGGGCGTCTTGCATTGGTCGACCCTGACCAACGCACGCGGTCGCAAACACAAATCGCTCAGGCCATTGGCAAGGTTATGGCGACGAATACAGACGTGAGGACTGCAATCATTGCAGAACAGACGATCTCGACGGGCGGACGCGCAGGGCAGCCTGTGCAGTTCGTGATTATGGCGAGTCAGCTTTCTGAATTACGCGAAGTGTTGCCGGCGTTTCTCGACAAAGCATCGAAGCATCCGTCATTAGCCCAGGTCGACGTCAACTTAAAGTTCACCAAGCCCGAACTCACCGTGAGCATCGACCGCGCCCGTGCGCGTGAGCTTGGCGTGTCTGTTATGGACATCGCAGACGCAATGCAAGCGGGTCTAGCTGGCCAGCGTTATGGGTTCTTCGTCCGTGCCGGCAAGCAGTATCAGGTGATCGGCGAAATCCAGCGCGACCTGCGCAACACGCCCGACCGTCTGCGCGACATTCAAGTGCGCGCTCAGAACGGCAGCATGGTGTCGCTCGGCAGCCTCGTTACACTACACGAACAAAGCACACCGCCACAACTCTTTCGATTTAATCGTTCCGTTTCCGCGACAGTTACTGCGGGTCTTCCACCCGGCAAAACCATCGGTGATGGCGTTAAGGCGATGGAAGAGATAGCCGCGTCGACACTGAACGTTGGTAACGATCAGAATAGTAACAAAGGCAACTATACAACAGCATTGACGGGTCCGTCGCGCGACTTTGCCGAAAGCTCTTCCAGTCTCATCTACGCCTTCCTCATCGCACTTGCCTTCGTCTACTTGATTCTCGCAGCGCAGTTCGAAAGTTTTATCGATCCGTTTACAATTATGTTTACGGTGCCGCTTGCCCTTGCGGGTGGCGTGCTGTCGCTATGGGTCACAGGCGAGACGCTCAACATCTTCTCAGAGATTGGCGCAATCGTTCTTATCGGACTCGTCACGAAGAACGGCATCCTCATCGTCGAATTCGCGAACCAGAAACGCGAAGCCGGAGCCTCCTTCGCAGAAGCCGCAGCCGAGTCAGCTTCAACAAGATTCCGTCCGATTCTCATGACCTCCCTCGCCATGATCCTCGGCGCTCTCCCTATCGCCCTCTCCCTCGGCGCAGCATCGGGCAGCCGCGTTGGGCTAGGGGTCGTAATTGTAGGGGGCTTGCTTTTGGCCACATTCCTGACCTTGTATGTCATCCCAACGATTTACGTATTGATGTCGAAGCTGAAGAGCAAGAAGCATCAGGACGCATTGATAGAACAGTATACAGCGGCACATTCCAGCGATAAGTCCCATAAATCGGGTGGTGGCACTTCGATCGCTTCGTTCATTGCAGTACTTGTGCTTGGTGGCGCACTGTTCTTAGCGCCACTGGCGTCAGCGCAGGACATCCTCAGCATGAACGATGCTGTTGGTATCTCGCTGCAGCGGAACTACAGCATACGAGCGGCACGACTGGACTCATCGTCATCGGCGTTGATGGAGGGCTCGAAGTACGCTCCGTTTCTACCGACGCTGAACCTGAATGCACAGATTACAAAGGGAAGCAACGACATCACGCAACGGACAGCGTCGGGTGTGAATATAGACAGATCGAATGCGGGCTTCACGAACCTCAACGCAAATGCGACGTTATCATGGACCGTCTTCGATGGGTTAAGCATGTTCGCCGAGAGCGCCCGTCTTTCCATGCAATCGCGCGCGGAGTACGAACGCGTGCGTAGTCGTATGTCGTTTACTGTTGCGGACATTATAAACTCATATGCA
>JBKJNB010000090.1:0-14374 GCA_046595995.1 Candidatus Kapaibacteriota bacterium | reverse complement strand
GAATGGCCAACGGAATACGACGGACATGGCGTTACAGAAGAAGATGCGAAGCGCATGTACTCGCTGCAGAAGGAAGAATTAGAAGACCTGCACGACAGACTGTATGCGCACAAGAGGTATGGGTTGTTGGTAGTTGTTCAGGGACTCGATGCGTCGGGAAAAGACGGTGCGATAAAGTATATCGAAGCTGGTATGAACCCCCACGGTGTGCGCGTTACATCGTTCAAACGTCCGAGCGAAGAAGAACTCGCACATGAGTTTCTGTGGCGACACCATGCTGCTGCGCCAAAGAGGGGCGAGATAGCACTACACAACCGCTCCCATTACGAGTACGCTCTGGGTCCGCGTGTATTTCCCGAAACAGTCCTGTTTGAAGGCATGCCGGACATCAAGTCGGTAAAAGATGTTAACAAAAAGTTCTGGAAGCAACGCCTCGAAACGATCTGCGAATTCGAGGAGAATCTTGTTGAGAGCGGCACGATCGTGCTGAAGTTTTTCATGCACGTCTCCAAAGACACGCAACGCAAACGCTTAGAAGACCGCCTGAATGAGCCGGAGAAAAACTGGAAGTTTAAGGTTGAAGATTTGAAAGTGCGCGAGCACTGGAATGAATACCGCAAAGCGTATGAAGCAGCCCTTGAAAGCACAGCGACCGATGCGGCGCCGTGGTACATTCTACCTGCTGACACAAAATGGTACGCACGGTATGCCATCATGGATGTGTTGCTCGAGAATCTTCGCACATGTCACCCGGGATATCCCGAACTGTCGAAGGCGAAACTTGCGGAGTTTAAAAAGGGACTGAACATGCTTAAAGGTGAAAAATGATGGTTGGCGCGATTCTGGCAATCCTTATTATATCAGCATCGATTATCATTTTTTCGTCGTCGACTGTATTTGCACAGGGCGACAAGCCTGAACTTCGATCGAAACAGATGCGAACCGACAAATATGAACTCCGCACCAAGCATTTGCCACAGGTGCGTTTCGGACGTTATCATGTTCTCATGCCGAAGAAGCTGCACGCTGACACAACCTACCGCGTTGTGTTGCTCCTGCACGGCAACGGACACGGTCCGGAAGTGATGCTCGACTGGGCGCGCCAACTCAACCTCTCCAACACGTTCTTTATTTGTCCGGAAGCCCCTTACCTGAAATGGAAAGAGTCGAAGGAATCTGCAACGGGCAAGTACACTGCAATCATCAGCGACTCTGTTGTTCCGGATTCACTGCACGAGGAACTGATTGCCGCATCGGCGCAGTGGTATCACAACGTGTTAGTCGATGCCGTAAAGGAGTTGCACGAACTCACAATAAAACGCGGCGAATTCGACGTTCCAACAGGCTCGCGCCAAAGCAATCACGCAGTCGTGCAGCTCAGCAAACCGTTTGTAATGGGGTTCTCGCAAGGGGGCTTTTTCGCCCAGGTACTTGCAACACGCTACCCCGATGAAGTGGCTGGGGTGGTCTCGATGAGCGGCAGCATCTACCCAAGCGCAGGTGTGATCGAGCTCTACCCGCGGTTGCGCGGCATGCCGGTGCTTATCTGCCACGGACGTCAGGACGCAACGGTGCCCTACGCGATTGCCACACAATGCGTCGACGCATTAAGTCAGGCGAAAGTCGAACACACGTTCATCCCGTTTACGGGCGGACACTGGCCTACACCAGAGGTGACGGCACAGGTAAGCAGGTGGGTAGAATCGAAGTAGGGACGCTGTCAGCTCTTTTCTGACGACTTCCTCATTGATTCCGGAAAAGTCTTTGTCTCCAACATTTGTTGCAGGTCACCGAGAAAGCTCTTCGGATTCGCATAAGGCAGAATCAAACTGCTCAGGATCGTTCCGCTTAACACTGAGGCGAGATAACCTCGAAATGTCGCGTATGCTTCATGTATTAGATCGACAATAAACTGTTCGCTTAGTTGAGGAAACCTCTCCATAGGTAAGGGCACACCGTCGGCGAGTAGTAGGTTGCTACAAAGGACCGAAGCTTTGAAGAGTGATGCCGCACTTTTCTCCCCACGTTTTCCGGCCAAACATTCAATCTTGAAGCGTATACCTAACTCGCCGTCATCGATTTCATACTCCGCTTCCGTATCTACTATGATGCCCTCATTTTCCTTAAAGATGGGAAACTCGTTTGGGACGGTAGTGGCGTTTTCAAGAACCACATTCCTGAATTGAGCTTGTACTGTTACAGTATGCGGTGTTTGGTCGCTCATGATGATAGAAACCCCGTAAGAGTTTCTGTCTTGTCGGCATTGTATATCCACATACCATTTCCAATAGGCAACACGGGAGTCTGACGTAGCTCTTCTGATTTTGACAGGCTCAAACTGCCGGAAGCAAGCCAACGCATATCTGCCTTTATCACGCCAAGTTTCTCCGTATCAACTTCGAAGATCTCGTGAAATTCCGCGTCGAGAATTGCATGAGGTACATTTATTAAAAACCCAGCCTTGACAACATTCTTATGCAAATCCAATTCTTGGTTCGGTAATGGTTCAAACCATTCAGAATCAGAATCGATTAGCAACCTGAAAGAATATCCGTCCTCAGGCAAGGCGAAGAGGCTAAGTAGGTCGACCTTTTCACTGTACAACGCGTTCAACTTGGTGCGGTTCGTGCGCACGACGCAGTACTCTTCCCCCACATCCGTTGAGGCGGTAAAGATTCCTACATAAACATCATTGTATTCATCGCGCAACTCAATCACTTGAGGAACATCGAAGAAATACAATACGCGTGATATTTTAAGCTTCATCCGGCTGTACAAGTGTTAGAACATTGAAATTTTTACGAACCCACCAGCTATGGTGCGAGTTGCCATTCGGTGTAGACTTGATCCTCCCTGCGCCCTTGGACAATATCATTTTCCTGACAGTCTTTGCTTCATGTGCTTTTATCGCCAAAAGCCTGTTAGCATCGTGCTTATTTGTAAAAACGGACAAAGCCCTGCTCTGACACTTTAACTCATCGTCTCGCTCTCTTGAGGGGTTAACTGCCACGATTGAGTCAAAGTCTGCCTCGCTGGGCTCCTTTGCAAGACACCTATAGACCTCATGGCAATCGCACTCGATGCTGTCTGAAGGTGGGCAATCCGTTGGTAGTGGCTCTCTCCATTCCATAATGCCGTAAACCAATCTGACGATGGACAGATTCAATGTAATACTAATAACCCCATGTGCTCGAAGGAAACGGATGTGACAGTGCGGTTTCGTAATTTCGACCCTCCACAAAAGCCCCTTACCCAAATGTCGCTACCCATTTCGAATTCGGCCACAATTGAACGCGTAGAAAAGCTGCGTCAGAGCAAGATTCTGCGCGAGGTGATGGACAAAGACACGGTAGCGATGTTCGAAGACCCGATTGAGAACGACATGATTCTCAACATGGGTCCGCAGCACCCCGCAACACACGGCGTTCTGCGCGTGCTTCTGCGACTTGATGGCGAGACCGTGCTGAAGTGCGTTCCAGAGCTTGGCTATCTGCACCGCGGATATGAGAAGCTTGCGGAGAACATGACGTATAACGAGTTCATCCCGCACACCGACCGTCTCGATTACCTCTCGCCGATGTCAAACAACGTTGCCATTTGTATGGCTGTTGAAAAAGCTGCAAACGTTGCTGTCCCCGAACGTGCGGTTTGGGTGCGCATGCTCGTGTGTGAGATGGCGCGCATTTCTTCGCACATGATTGCAATGGGCGCAACGGCGATGGACGTTGGTGCGATGACGTTGTTCTTGTGGACGTTTACAGAACGCGAAAAACTCTACGATTTATTCGAGCGCATTTGTGGTGCTCGCTTTACGACGAGCTACGCTCGCATTGGTGGCGTTGCAAACGATATCGCCGATGATGTACTTCGTGATATTCGCAAATGGCTCAATGCCTTCCCCGACGAGATGAAGTCATTCGAAGCGCTTGTCAACCGCAACCGCATCTTTGTTGACCGCATGGCTGGTGTCGGACACATCACGGCTGAAAAAGCTATTGCACTTGGGCTTACGGGTCCAACGCTAAGGGGCTCAGGAGTCGAGCACGACATCCGCCGCGACGAGCCATACATGTACTATTCACAGATGGACTTCGACGTCATTACACGCAACGACGGCGATTGCTACGGACGCTACATGTGCCGCGTCGGCGAAGTATGGGAAACGGTTAAGATCCTGCACCAAGTGCTCGACAAACTCGAAACACTGCCACGCTCCGACGTGCAGGCCCCCGACCCACGCAACGTTGTCAGCAAAAAAGCTGCCATCTACACAAAGATGGAAGACTTGATAAACGACTTTATGATCATCAATTTTGGCGTCCTTCCGCCAATCGGTGAAACCTATACCTGTATAGAATCCCCCAAGGGCGAACTCGGCTTCTTCATCGTCTCCGACGGCACCGGCAACCCATGGAAGCTCAAAATCCGCAGTCCGTCATCCAGCAATCTCCAAGCCCTCAAACACATGGCCGAAGGCTCGATGGTCTCCGACGTGGTTGCAATCATTGGCTCGATTGACCCGGTGATGGGCGAAGCGGATAAGTGATTGTTGACGATTATCAACAGGATGTGCTACGAATCGATTACCCTCGACTAACTAGCCCCCATACATTGATAATGAGAGTTTTCAGCCAGTGGAATCTGAAGGGTTTGTCCGAAGTCCATGCCTCTAAGTGAGCTTTCAAAGCCTCCCAGAAAGTGAGACAGGTAACCTTCAGTCGACGAGTTCTTATAGCGATATTGAAGGTGTGTTCGATTAATGAACGCCTCGTATCTTTTCTCCACGCTTCCATTAGGATCCATGCAGATCACCGACAATTCTTCCAAGTCTCCATCTTGGACTGCACTCTTCAAAAGGTATTTTATATAGGAATCAGTCTCTGGCAGAGAATAACCGATGATTCGAATGTTTGTAGCCGACTTAATTCGTGCATGAGCCGATCGCCACGTGTCCGTCTCGTCCCCCAACTGCTTAGCATGCTTATTCCAGGTTGGTAGAACAATTCTACTTTTGGACGTTCCATGAAGATGTAAAATTTCAACTGCGTTAAGTTCGGTGTCAACAAGATATCTATTTGTTTAGTTTCTAATATTGTTTAAGGTCTGCAATACTAGGTCGTCATAGTTTAGAGTCAGGATAGTGTAGCTATGGTCGGATACACCGTTCGTGATTCTTAGTTTTGGTCTGCCACCGGGTAGTTCTAGCGTGTATCTTAAGTTGCTTACCATACTTAAGAAACAAAAGAGATTTCTGCTGTGGCCATCGACCTTATGTGTTCCAGCGAGGGGATGCTCCGGTAGATCTGCGGTCGTTGCACCCACTAAGTTGATGAGATTGTTAGGATCTTCAAATGAAAAGTTGTTCAAGGTCAGACTCGGGGTGTAGTAATCAATTGTTTGAGTTACTAGCAATTCAAGGGCATCCCTTGTACACCGCGAATCCATGTTGTCACCGCACATCAGTCTCATTTCTAAGATTGATAGTATTTCTTCGATATTTAATATATCTGCTGCATACGAATAAGTGATTTTCTTAAACTCCTTGAAAGAGTCCAAAGCGTGACCGAAATCAAACAGTACAGGATCGCGCTCATGGATCGTTCGAGCAGCTTTCACAAACTCGCTCATCACTGGAATGCCAAAAGGTCTACTGAATCCAGCACCCAGAATGTAGACGACTTTCTTACCCACATTCAACCCTTCATTAAAATCGCGACTGTCAACATGCTGCGACGCTCGACAAATTGAGCTGATGGGAAAATTGTAGCCTCCGCGAGTAGGTGCCTTGTATATCCGCTACAATGCATCCAGATGTCTGGTGAACGCTTGTGTGAGCAGTCACTTTCCCTACTTCTTACGAACATAGGTCTTCTTGCCGCTTGAGTTCATATAGAACTTGCCCCCTCGGGGCCCTGTGTGAATCGTTTGTCCTGCACCGGTGGGCGGAGTGGAGGCATGAGCACCATCGTATTCGGATGCCGCAGAAACAGGAACTAACGCGTAGTGTTCACCAATGTGTACCCGATAGTGTTGGTTTATCGCACTTCCTTCAACGTGGATGACGTCGTGCTTATGTAGCACTAAGGTATGCTTTGGGTCATCCTCAAATGCGACTGTAAGTGAATCTGCACTTATGAAATAGTCTTTTGCAGTTACGGCTTGGTGCGAAGAAGTCGCGGTCGGCTGCTGGCTGGTCAATCCAGCGTTCTGCGTCGTTGAACAGCTAACTATTGACACGGCTAAACAACATAACAGCCAGTTGAATGATTTCATATCGAAACCCTTAATGAAAATGTATTGGTGGTTAAACCCCTCCCTGCCAACGATTCTGTGTACACAAACGTAGTGTAATTTAAGCTACAACTTGAGGGCGCACAGGAGGCAGGATGAAGACCGAAGCAATCGTTGTCAATGGCACGATCGATCGTGTAGAACAACGCAGTACGGAAGTGGTACAGAAGACAGGTCGTCGCACGTTTAGTGCGGAATACATCAAAGCAATTCTGCAAGAGCTTGATACATGCAAGCACGGAGAGTCCGGCAGAATTCTACGGCGCGAGGGATTGTACAGTAAGCAGGTTGCTCAGTGGAGGAAGCAACGCAACAGTGTCGTCGCTGTTCCGAAGCGCGGCCCGAAGGCAACGATGAGTCCTGATACGAAACAGGAGCTTGCACGGTTGACGCGTGAGAACGCCCGACTGCAGCGCAAGCTTGAGCACGCCAAGCGGGCTTCATCATCGAGGTCCAAAAAAAAGTGTCGCAACTGCTGGGAGTGACCGAGTTACAGGACGAGGAGCGTTGATGGACGAGATCACAAACCTTGGCCAACGCGTTGGCATCGGTCGGGCATGCACGGAACTGGCTATGCCACGCACGACATACTATGCACGGCTCACACCACGCGTACAGACGGAGCGCAAACCACGACCGCGACCTGCACGTGCCCTTAGCGAGGAAGAGAAAACACAAGCCATCGAACTGCTCACGTGCGAACAGTACGTCGATCAATCTCCAGGCACGATCGTCGCAAGTATGCTGGACAAGGGTTCGTACCTCTGTAGCGAGCGTACCTTCTATCGTGTGCTTGCATTACTCACGCAGGCTCGTGATCGTCGGCGCACTGCACGGCATCCGGCGTACAGCAAACCCGAGCTCGTAGCACACGAACCCTGTGAGGTATGGACGTGGGACATCACAAAACTCAAGGCTGCACAGAAAGGCGCGTACTACAACCTGTATGTCATGCTCGATATGTTCAGTCGGTTTGTCGTGGGCTGGCTGCTGGCCTACCGTGAGCAGGAAGACCTAGCCTGTCTGTTGATCGATCAGGCGTGTGCACGCGAAGGCATTCTGACCGAGCAGCTCACCATTCATGCGGACAATGGAGCGGTGATGCGATCGGGTGATGTGAGTGATCTGTACGTCAAACTCTGCATCACGAAAAGCCACTCACGACCGTACTGCTCCAATGACAATCCGTACAGCGAGAGCCAGTTCAAAACCATGAAGTATTCACCTGCATTTCCCGAGCGCTTCGAAAGCATCGAACATGCGCGGGCATTCTGCACGGAATTCTTCGACGCTTACAATTACCACATGTATCATTCAGGTCTGGCGATGCTCACGCCTGCAATGGTGCATCACGCAGAAGCCGACCTCGTCATTCGTAAGCGCCAGAAGGTGCTGACAACGGCATTCTCCGCACATCCTGAACGATTTGTCAACGGTAGTCCGAAGCACCACCTCGTGCCGGAGTCTGTCTGGGTTAATAAACCTGTTGAAGATCCAAAAAGGGTGTTAAATTCTTGAATCAATGTGTTCAGATATCGTTGGCAGGTACCGAACACGAGGAAGGTCGATTAAATCCGAATGTGGATTTTTAGACAATTGATTCGCAAGCTTCTGGACAATTTAAGTTGAAATGGTTCCATCCCCGATACCCACTTCGCCAATGGTCGTATCCTCATTGTTGGCTTTACACCTTCTCTTCCACCACCGCCAACACATTCCCCGCTGGGTCTTTGAACCACGCCATGCTGCCGTGGCTCTGACGTGCGATGCCGTCCGGTCCGGTCTTCAAGTATGGTTGGTCGTACTGCTCGAACGTTACGCCCTTGGTTTTGAGCGAACGGACAACGTCCTCGATGTTGGTGACTGGGAAGTTCAACACCGTGTACGTGGCGGCCTCATGGTCGTGCTTTGGATAGATCATGACGGTGTTGCCGGGAGTGTGAACAGACAGAATGCCCATGTCTTCCAACTGCACGTCGAGTCCTAGCGTGTTAGCGTAAAAGTCTTGCGCTTTTTCGAGATCACTCACAGAGAAACTGCTGAATGCGTTTGCGTCTTTTAGCATGGCGTTAATTCTTTTTGATGGTAATCGGAGTTTCAACAATTACGTCTACCGTTCGCGTGTAGAGTCGGCCCTCTGGGAGTGAGCTTTCGAAGAGGTCGGCCTGACCTCTACCTTCTGTTGTAACCGACGTAGTTCCTAATCGGCTCGCAACTGCTTTGGCACGGCTTTCGGCGAGTTGCTGGTTGTACTTGGCGTCACCCAGACGATCGGAGTAGCCTATCACGCGGACATAAGACTCGCGGTGAATGTTCGATTTGATTAGGTCGATGATTGCGCGATCTGCGGAGGAAATGTCGGCCGAACGGACATCGAAAAGAATGAGGCTGTATCTATCAATTTCTTTGTCGCCGAGTCGCTCAGACTGTTTGCGACTGATGGTAAATCTGTCGACGGGTAGCCGCGCTTCGGTTAGCGCTTCAGACTTATCGGCGTTGACAACAAACAGGGAGCACGTTAGGTCCGCTCCGCTTTTCAGGAGCGCACGCACGCTGTTCTCGGTGTGCCAGTCTATGAAAGCAGCGGGCAGCCCCTTACCGTCCAGTGCGTGCAACGTGACGCCTGCATGAGCGATTGTTAGGCGCCATGTGTCGATGGGGACGTCGGACGTTATGCGAGGGCGGATGCGAATAGTTGGAGTCGTGGTCGATTGCACGGTGTCGTGTTTAACGAGAGGTGCAAGCACGCGAACGTCGTCCGTCGCTAATTCGACACGCCGATTTTCTTCCGCGCCATCCTGCATGGTTGTGTTGGCAGCTTTCACCGGCAGATTGCGCTCGTCGACAACAATGCGTTTGTCGTTGATGTGCCACACATCTGCTAGGTATTGCTTCACTGCCAACGCACGACTGCGGGAAAGTGCGAGGTTGTTCGATTCGTCTCTTACGTCCTGGTTGCAACCAGTCAGCCGAATCGTCGCAGAAGGATTGTCGACAAGTCTTCTTCCAACGATGTTCAACACATGGTAATACGTCTTCAGTTTATTGTTCGAATGAATGCGATTGATGTCGAACGTTTCGATCGTAGCAACATCGATGGTGTCGATCGTAGCCAGATCGAACGTGTCGCTAGCAACCACACCGGACGTGTCGCTTGCCTTCGCGTGTAGCAGGTGGTATCGGTTTGGAATGGCAGCGGAATTTTCGTCGAAGAAAACGTAGTTAAGTAACGATGTCATGCGCGTTGACGAATATTCGTCGACACGCAATTGCGCGATGGGAACTTCAAGGCCATTCGCTTCGACGCCGGAAATGGAAAGTGAGGCACGAACTGGTGCAGGCAATGTCGGTAAGGGGCTCGGAGCAACGGTGCTCGGCGGTGCCTCGACGATTGGAACTGGTTGAAGTCGCGCTTCTTCGGCTTTGGGTGAATAGAGAAATGATACACCGATGCGTAGTGCGTTTGCTGTCCAACTCAGACCCGACGCTATGGGCGTAAGACCAAGCGCGAAAGTGACCTCTGGTGCAACGAACAATGTCCGGTCGGCATTCATCGCCATGGGGTGCGATATGCCGCCCAACAAGCCTATGTGAAATGATGATGCATCTGGTATTTCGCCTGACGATTCATTGCGCGTGCGACTACGCGTGTCGTTGCCGAGTGAATCGAGGAATGTGCCGCTGAACCCTGGTTGCGTGATTTGTTCGCGCTGATCGTAACGGTGCACGAGTACCGCTCCCACGCTCAAGCCGACGTTAAAGCGCACATCGCCAAACGGACGCCATGCAAGCATAGGCTCGATGCCAATTGTTGAGAGCGATGCTTTGAGAGTATGTGTGAACTCGCCTGGTGCAGCACTTCCGTTTTGAAACACCGACGTAGCCTCGATTGATACAAGCTCAGCATTTAGGTTCTGGTAACCGGCTCGTAGCTGCAGAGCGAAGCTGGTGGCGAGTGGTTTCTCGTACAGAGCACCTACGACAAGGCCAATGCCGTGACCGGTTTCAAAGCGTGGACAACAATTGGGAACTCCAGGCAGTTGCTGAAAATTCGCAGTGTGCGTGTTCAGTGCGTAATGTCCGTACAAGCCGAACGCGCTGCGATCCTGCGCCGAAGCATGCGCAACCAGCACAATAGCAAGGATCAACACAAAGTATTTCGACAAATCGATTTCCTATTTCACGATACGCATTTCGACGCATCAATTTTCTATTTCACGATGCACGGGTTTCGATACATCGATAAATTATTTCACGATGCGGAGCATCATCGTGTGCACAACAGTAGGTGTTTGCATCTTGACGAAATAGTTGCCGCAGCCCAGTGACTGTGTGTCGAACTGGAATGTAGACACACCCGGTGCCGGCGCACCATCGAACACGCGTGCAACCTCGCGACCCATAACGTCGACAATGACAATGGTTGTCTTGCCGTGCTCGATCGTCTCAACACCTATTGCAACATCGTGGTCTGCTGGGTTGGGTACGAGTCCAATAATGCGTGCAGTGCCGCCCGGATTGAGCAGTCGCGCGCCCCCTAATATGCATGTGCCGAGGAGGACGAACTCGCCGTCGACGGACTCGACAAAAGCGTCAGCGCCGATGGCCTGTGCATTGCGTAGCGCTATCGAAGTAACCGTGTCGTTGCCAAGCATGACGTTGAAGTACAACGTCGCTAGTACGCGATCTGCAACACCGGCAATTGGAAACTCATAATCTATCACACGTTCGCTTCCTTCAATCGCGCCTTGCGTTGGTGCATGCGCCGGCGACATGTATGTTGCATCAACCGGATCGAGTAGCGTTGCATTTGCCCTCAACTGCACGTTAATTGTTGTCGCACCGGACGTGCTAAGATTCACGTCCTCGTCGAGCATCACAGTAATTGGTACAACACTGCCGGGATAGCCCGACAATTGCCTCACCGCAATCTTCGCGTACGCGTAAACACCACATCCGATCAGTTGCGCAGACGCCGAACCCGTGCAACCTACAAGGTTGCTAGCCTCACTCGTGTAAAAATCAAGGACGACGTTAACAACCACGGTGGTCGTATCAGTTGCTAAGTAGCTAACACCAACCACTGCACTGTCGTGCGCCTGAATTGTGAGTGGAAACGAACCCGGATTGAATGTGAAAGGGGCGATAGGGGGCTCGACCGGAATCGTAATGTTGTGTCCTGTCGGATTAACGATGCGAAGCTGCTTCGTAATAGCAACGCCACCCACAACGCCGATGATCGTTAGATCTGGTACTTGAATTTCAGCACGTGCCACCGTTCCTATAATGTGAACAGTTCTGTTGGTGTTGCAGACCGAGTCGGTGAGGTTTACGACAACGTCAATCGGACCCTCAGCCAAAACGGGCACGGTAACGTCGATTTGTGTCGTAGAATTTAAAGCCAACGGAAGGTTGTTGGCTGAGAGCTGCGCTCCAACGGCGGACGCTTGGATGGTCGTTGCAACGGTGCCGCTGTTTGTGATAACTACTGCGGTTGTGACGATTTCATCCGGACATACAAAACCGAGGTCGATCGTGTCGGAGAGTGTCGTGAATGCGACTACTTCCTTCGTTCCAACAATGGGTACGACATACACGCTGTCAACAAATGAATTACTCTTAAAGACAAGTTGAGCGTTTCTTGTACCTGCGGATGTGGACGTGAACGTGAAAACGACGAGGCCGGAGCTATCAGCCGCGATCGTAATGGGAAGGACACCATTATCAAAGGCAAAAAACGCGGCATCCACACCGCCGATTAGCACTTCGGTGATGACGAGATTGCCAATGCCACGATTATAAACGAGTATAGAATCTCGCATAGTGGTCGGGCATACCATCGACGCAGCGATAGTGGCATTAGCCGAGATCAGTGGTCCCGACGCACGACCTTCACCAAATAGCGTCACCGAAGCGGGCGACCCCGTGGCAGCCGAGGATGTTGCGCCTGTACCCTCGTAATCGAGAAGCAAGCGACCACTTGTGCGACCGACCGACGTTGGTGCATAACGCAGGTCGATACGTGCAGTATCACCAGGTTGCAAGGTAAAGGGGGCAGGGGTAGCGAGCGTCGAGAAGTCGTCGGTGTTCGGACCGGCATGACGGGTTGCGCGAATTAGAAGGGGCTCATTACTAACATTTTTTACCAATGCCACACGAAGCGTGTCCTTCCTGCGACCGACATCCACAACTCCAAAGTCGATGACCTTCGAGACGAATTCCAACGAGGGGAGAATGCCTTCGCCAGAGATTGTTCGTTGTAGCGTCTCGTTCTGCGTGCGAATGGCAAGTGGAGCTGACTTCAAACCAACGGAGGTGGGAGCGAACCTGAACTCTACCGCGCGCTGTTCGCGTGGCTCAAGCGTAAAGGGCGGTAGGCCAGCGACAATACCGAAGAGCGATGCATCAGCACCCTGAATCAATATCTCATCCACACGAAACGCAAGTGTGCCGTCGTTGCGTAGCATGGTTGTGACGACAGAATCCTTAGAGACCCCTACGAGGACCCTTCCCATATCGATGTCTTGTGCAAGGGGCTGCGGCGCGATAACCGAAAACGTCTTGTCGGAGGTGTCGCGCTGAAGTCCCGCATCAACTTCCCAGATGCGTGCCGTCGAGTCAATACTAGATGTAACAAGCAGATCGCTGGTCGGACTCCACTCGAGTTTCGTGATGCGTCCGGTGTGTCCGACGAGCTTCTCATGCATTGCGCCCGTTACTGCATTCCAGACAATGGCAGTGTCGTTGCTTGAGGATGCGATCCATTTGCCGCTCGGACTCCAGTCTACGTGCTGCACGCTCGCGGAGTGACCAACCAGCGTGCGTTGCAGAGTCCCGAAAGCACTACCCCATACTTTTACTGTGCTGTCCCGACTTGCAGTAGCCACACTCTTGTTGTCGGGACTCCACGTTACACTCGAGACAGCATTCGTGTGACCCATAAGTGCAGTCGGTCGGTCGCGAAAACCCCACTTATTAAAGATGTATGCGTTTCCGTCCTCGCAACCACCGAGGAGCATCGTGTCGTTTTTGCTCCATTCGATATCGAAGAATTCTCCTGACGGATTATTCCAACTCCCACCCCAACCGCCGGGCTTTGCGGGCACGATGTACAGACCATTTAACCCCGCTATTGCTAGGGTCAAACCGCTAGGATGCCAATCGACCGTTGTGCCTACACCAAAGTTCAAATAGCGCGACGTGCCAGTCTGTGCATTCCAAACTATTGACGGTGGTGATTGCCAGCTTAGGGACATTAGCTCTGTGCCATCCGGACTCCATGCTATTCCCCTGATGCTCGCAGTATGAGCTAATAGCGACCTTATTCGCGACCCACTAAAGGCATCCCATAGCAGCAGTTTATAGTCGTTGCCTCCAGTGGCAATCATCGAGGCATCTGGGCTGAATCGCACAGTGGAAAGTCCGGCTGTGTGTTCGACTAAGCGCTTGAGTTCATAACCAGATTTAGCATCCCAGATTCGCGCAGAAAAGTCGCTGCTTGCAGTGACGACTCTATCGCCGTTCGAATCCCAATCGACGTCGACCACATACCCTGTGTGCCCCAGCAGTATAACGCTGGGTTTAGAGTGTGGTACGGTGTCGAGTGGTAGTTGTGTTACGCGAACGAGATATTTATCGCCTGCCACATTCGGAATACGCCACTTGTACGAGCCTCCGGTTACGCCCTCTGCAATCCGCGTCCATGTCACACTGCTATCGCTGCTATACTCCAGGCGCACGCGCTCGGTAAGCGGAACGCCCGTCCATGTTATAACCGTGTCGGCCCCGGCGGCATAACGTTCGCCACCGTTCGGGGCTACTACTTTTAGCGTTGTCTTTTTTGGATATGCGCCAAGGTAGGCAGCGCTTGCGTAAAGGGTTTTGACGCAGATGTCGCTTTCAATCGTAAAGGTCGTGTAGATGTACGAACTGTCGGGCGGGGTGAAGGTTATGGTGAGCGTGATCCTTTGTCCGGACGCGAGACTAAACGCCTTCGGATTGATGTCGAACGAAGGATGCGAACTCACGATGTTCGCTATCGTCGTTGGCGCACTTCCATTCGTTAGGGTAATCGTTGTATCGA
>JBKJNB010000029.1:0-7167 GCA_046595995.1 Candidatus Kapaibacteriota bacterium | reverse complement strand
CGTTGTTGCAGTAAGCCTGCGCGCAAGCTCCATCGTTGCATCGTCTGCATTCTCTGCAACAACAACCGATTCGATATGCATGGTTGTGTCGAGCAGGTCGCGGCATACGCGCACACCTTCGGCGACAAACAACTGCTGGCTGTTGCGCTCAGATGTGTGATGCAACGAACGCACTGCGTTTCGTAGCTTGTGCGGAAGGACGACGGGATCTGCGGGTGGTGGCCTCATATACAATGCAAAGATAACCACTCACGAGGGGTCACATGCGGCTGATGAAGGAGTTGCTGAAGCACAAACGCGAAGGTCACGCGTGGACGCCACAAGAAATTGATGGCTTTGTGAAGGGTGTGGTGAACGGACACGTTTCTGATGCACAAACCGCGGCATTCCTCATGGCGGTGTGCATTAACGGCATGGACGCGCATGAGACCGCGGCGCTAACGTTGTCGATGGCGCACAACGGCGAAGAGGTGCCACGAGGTCTCACACAACGCGCGGCCATCGACAAACACTCCACCGGCGGCGTCGGCGACAAAGTCTCCATCCTCCTTGCGCCCATTGCAGTTGCATGCGGACTTACCGTGCCAATGATAAGCGGACGCGGACTCGGACACACTGGCGGCACACTCGACAAACTCGAAAGTGTGCTTGGCTTTCGCACGCAACTTGAAATGCCTGAGCTCACATCGCTACTCACAATAAACCATCTGTTCATGGCGGGTCAGACGCGCAACCTTGCACCAGCCGATCGCATTTTGTATGCACTGCGCGACGTAACAGGTACGGTCGAGAACATAACCTTACTTACTGCTTCGATACTTAGCAAGAAACTTGCAGAAGGACTCGACGGACTCGTCATGGATATGAAGGTTGGCAACGGTGCATTCATGTCCACTATTGAAGGTGCACACGCTCTTGCCGAAAGTATTCGCGCTGTGTGCAACGAAGTGGGATTGCCGGTTGCGTTTGTGTTTACGCGTATGGACGAGCCCCTCGGTCGCACGATTGGAAACTGGCTCGAAATGAAGGAAGCGGAAGGGGCGCTTCGCGAAGGGGCTGCAGGCGATCTCGAAGAAGTTACCGTAGCTCTGGCTGCGCAAATGCTCGTGCTTTCAGGGTTGAAGGACGACGCGGTGCAAGCAGAGGACTTCGTACGTGAGGTATGGCATTCGGGAAAAGCTCTTGCTGCTTTTCACGACATGATTCGGGCGCAGGGAGGGGACTGGGATGCAAGCGTAGAGCACTATAGCACCTTTCTGCCCCTTACCGTGCATGCGCTCGAAGATGGCTGGGTGTCAGACTTACATGCGCGTGAGTTTGGCCTCGCGGCATTACACGCGGGCGCTGGCCGTATGCGTGAATCGGATGCAATCGATCACGTTGCGGGTATTGTGTTATGTAAGCGTGTTGGCGATCGTGTAGAGCGAGGTGATACGCTCGCAGAGGTATTCGCGAGTGACGACTCAAAGAAAGTCGAATTAGCGGCACGAGTGAAGGCACTGTATGAAACGACAACGGCTCCCGTTTATAGAGAGCCGTCGGTGATTATCGATTTGTGGCCTTGGATTGCTCCGTAGCGTAATTGCTGATGAGCGTTTAGAGTACCTTTTGTAGCGCCGCGATGAACTCGGCTTTTTCCCGCTTACCTATGAGTCGCTGAACGACGTTGCCATTTCGGTCTATGATAAACGTTGCAGGTACCGAAGGAGTACCACCGTAGGCATCAGCGATTTTCCAATCGTCTGAGTCGATGATGTTAACGTACGGAATGCCCGATTTTTCGACAAAGGATTTGACGGTCTTCAATTTCCCCTCGTCTTTGTCGACAGAAACTCCAAGTACGATTACGCCCTTCTGTCCCATTTCTTTTGCAATTGCTACAAGGTCTGGAAGCTCGCGTCTGCACGGACCGCACCATGTTGCCCACACATTCAGAAGAACGACCTTACCGGCAGTCGCTTCCGAGAACGACACAACCTTACCACCGTCTCTCCACGTAAAGTCTGCAGCCTTGCCAACTGGCTTTTTCGTCACGGTCTCAACAATAAACACCTTGCCCGTGCCAGATGCTGGTTGTTGTGGTGTGCCGCCGTCGCAGTGCACAGAGGACATTGCCAGTAGTGCAATGAGAACGATTGGAAATGCGCGATACATGCTAATCCTTAAATGAAACTCGTGGTTTGGAGACGCAGGAGTTACGGAGATTATTGCCCGTTGGTTGTTTCGCTCGATTTCCAGTTCATAACCATGTCTGTTAGCAGTCGAACTCCAACACCCGTAGCACCCTTCGGCGCGTAGAACGAGGCTTTTGGTGCAATGCCAGTGCCAGCGATATCTAGGTGAACCCATGGGTACGATACAAAATGCTTTAGGAACAGACCAGCCGTGATCGATCCCGCGTAACGTCCACCAGAATTCTTGATGTCTGCGTAGTCGCTCGAAATAAGTTCTTCGTACTCCTCGTGCAGTGGCAGTTCGCACACATACTCGCTCGTACGTGCGGCCGAGCTCCGTAGGCGATTCATCGTCTCAGCATCGGTACCCATCATGCCTGTCGTGACGGTTCCTAACGCTACCACTATTGCTCCGGTGAGCGTGGCTACGTCAATAACTGTCAATGGCTTAAATCTGTCAGCATAACAGAGAGCGTCAGCAAGAATGAGGCGACCTTCTGCATCGGTATTATCGATCTCAGCTGTTTTGCCATTCATGAACGTTAGGATATCGCCCGGCACCATAGCGGTACCACTCGGCATGTTTTCTGTCGATGGCACCAATGCAACAACGTTGCGCTTCAGGCCCAACGACGCGATGGAGTACATAGCACCAATCACCGTTGCTGCGCCGTGCATGTCGCTCTTCATGTCGCTCATGCCTGGTGCTGGCTTGATGGAGATTCCACCCGTATCAAACGTGATGCCTTTGCCAACGAGTACAATCGGACGCTCGTTCTTCGGACCACCGTTGTACTCCATGACGATAAACACTGGTGGACGTACGCTGCCGGAGTTGACGCCGAGAAGACCGCCCATCTTAAGCGACTCAATTTTCTTCTTGTCAAGAACCGACACCTTGAAGCCGGCTTTCTTACCCGCTGCTTCAGCACGCTGTCCGAGTACTTCCGGATAGACTTCGTTGTTACCCGCATTCGCAAGATCGCGTGCGAGCTCCACGCCTTCGATTAACGCGGCTGCTGTGCGGACGCCAGTTTCGATCTGCTTGGCAAGGGTCTTATCCGTGCTATAGATTGTAAACTGTTTTACAACGCCATTGCCCGTTTCGCTTTTTATCGTTTTGAATTTGTCGTATTTGTATTGGCTAAGCGCTGCACCTTCCGCGAGCGCTTGAGCGACTGCTTCAACCTCGAGTCCGGCAATCGTCGGCAATTCCAACGCCAAATGCGATGCATGATTCTGCGAGGCACGTTTCGCACCTGCGGCTGCTGCACGACGTACCGTCTCGAGGGTGATATCAGCAGCATTGCCGAGACCCGACAGAATTACGCGAGCCGAGCCGACCTTATTACTCGAGTAAGCAAGTGCGGTCGTGTTCTTCTTTCCGATAAAATCCTTAGAATTAATCAGGGGTCGGAGGTTCGGAATTTCTGCAACCAGTTTCCGGGCCGTAGAAGCAAACGGCTTCTCATCCTGTTGCATGAACATGACTACTGCGTCTGCCTTAACGGACCGACGTGAACCAACGGTACTGTTCACCGACATGGGCTGCCTCTGGTGTTAGAGAAGAAAATCGAACCAACAAAAGTACGAGTACCTGGGATATATGGGTCAGGGGCTTTGTTCATGGGGTCAAAACCTGGTCTCGAATGGCTGTTTTCAACACCACAAGCCCAGCTTGCCACCCCCAGAACCATTGAGGAAGATCACATGGTGAAACTCCAAATCGGACTCGCGACCGCTACAAGGTCTGCGCTTATCGCAATGCTTTTCGCTTCTTTAGGCTGCGTTCGCGAACCAACACTCGATGTCGCTAAGTGGAAGGCTGTGCACGATACAACGCTTACACCGTGACTCAATGCTTACAATGCATTTGGTTTTCAAACTCTCCGAAGATTCACTAATTAAGACCTCGGCTGTAGTGAAGAAAATGTAGTATGTCGTTCCAAGTCTGTAGCGGATCAATTTTGCATACTGCTTAACCTTGCGGCACAAGCACTTCGTACAGTCTGAATGAAACGTCCGGCAGGGCAGAGCATGGAAGGCGCACGTAGCCACCTTTTAGCCATAGCTGGACTTGGTCGGCGTAGTGGGCGTCGAGGGGCTGACCTGATACGCCGCCCGGGACGACGCTGTATTGGACGGTATCACGGACGTCACTAATTACTCTCATGGCTGCTGCAACGGTTGCAGCATACGGCTTGTATAGGCGCCACTCGGCATTGTTAATCGTAGTGCCGCTGCCGCCAACTTCGAACGGACCCTGGTTCATAACCGGGCGCATGAGTGGATACATGCCGAGGGGATGCGCAAGCGTAATGGTATGAATGGTGCCATAGCGCCACGTCGAGGGCTGGTCCGTCTGAAACGTTGTGCGCAATTCGCGTACTGCTTCGATGAAGCTTCGAACAGCAATCCATGTCATGTCTTCACGCTGCAGCGTTCTAGCATCATCGAACAGAATGTCTTGCGGATCGTCAAGTAGGTCCATCATGCGTCGTGTAGGTGCGCTAGACACATACATGTAGTCGTAGAAGAGCTGTTGTCCGAGCTCGTCTTCGAAAGTGTTCCACAACATGCGTTGAAAGAACACGGCAAAAATGCTCGCAGCAGGCTCCACAGGAGATTGTGTCCCGTCCCACCGACGAAGCATTGCTAGCGCATCGCGTTCCTGTTGTCCGTAACGTGACTGTCCACGCTGAAGGGTGGTAATGACCTTCGAAAGAAACTCCTGCGCATAGGGCGACGTGACGTCCTGTTGCATTACTTGAGCGTCTCGTACAGAGTAATCGCGATAGATGCGAAGCTGGTCCTGTATGCGCACGATGCGTGATGCGGGATGATACAGAGACGAAATAAACGGTTCGTTTGCAGGCAACGTTCTGTTGTTAGCTGATGCAACGAAACCCCGAGCTGGATTTGTAAGTGTACCTAGTGTTCGAAGGTTCTTAACACCTTTCCAATCGGTGGTCGGATCCCAACCAGAGATAAAGAAGTGCGGATCGGCGGACCCACGGTTAGGAATGACACCAGCGAGTAGCGTGCCTACTGTACCGTCGCGTACTCCCACACTCACGTTTAGAGCAGGTGCATGCCATGTAGTTAGTGCATCTGCAACTCCTGTGAAAGTCTTTGCCTTGTTTAATTTATACAAAGCAAGAATCTCATCAGACGCGTACCGGGCAGTCCACTGGAAAGCTAGGCATGATTGCGAAAGCACAGTCGTCGCACGCTGCCGTGGTATTCCGAAGAGCGACGTCGGATTGCGCAGAAGGTGGACATCAGAAATCACGCAACCGTGATTTGTAAACCGCAGATCGATTAACGAATCGGGCGCGCCCTTGATGCGAATGGTATCGCGTCTGTACACAAACCGTTTGCGTTTACCCTCGGCACCGATGTAAAAATTCGAGTTGGTACTGTCTACGCGTTCAAGCACATAGTCTACGTCATCCGCCATAACACTCGTAAAGCCCCATGCGAGATCGTCATTGCGACCCGAAAGGATTAGAGGTAACCCTGGAATACTCATGCCCACGACATTGATTCCGGGAGCACTTAGATGGACTTGATACCATTTTGGAGGCATCGACACACCAAGATGGGGGTCATTAGCTACGATAGCCCCTTTCTGCCCCGTACGAACAGCCCAGCAATTACTACCAATTCCGTTTGCTTCCATACCGAGACGTGTACGTACTGCCGACAGTCCTTGAGCAAAACCGCGAAGGAGTGCAGGTGCTAATTGTTCTGTCGCAGGAACTGTGTTGTTAAGGTGTGCTGTTGCTGTATCTGGGGTAGACGGACGCGGCAGTGCTCTGGCTGATGTCGTATCAAGCACGTAAGGGGCTGAAGCAGGGGACGGTATGTAATTGCGCGCCTGGTCTTGACCGCGTTGCGCAGCAATCTGAGCGTATGTAAGGTCGCTAATGAAACTGGTACTCAGCTCGAATGCAAAGACACGTCCGACGATTAGACAGTCTTCTACTGTCCACGGATTCGGTGTGTATTCTAGAGCATCGAACTCAAATTGCAGATTGTGTTTACTCGATTCGATAAATGAATTCACACCAGCAGCATACGCTTTTAGGATGCGCTTCGAGGCATCGCTAAGGGTCTTCAACTGTTGGTTCGTGATACCAGGAATATCGACAGCGCGCATGTAAAGGTCGGCGTCTACAAGTTCGCGACCCAACACTTCAGCAAGTGTTCCGCGGCCAGACCGTCGCCAGAGGTCCATCTGCCAAAGTCTATCCTGCGCATGTGCGAAGCCCTGTGCGAAGAAGAGATCGTCTTCTGTCGATGCTACGATATGCGGAATACCAAACGAGTTGCGATACACGCGTGTGGTGTCGTTGACAGATGCTGTTGTCTCTGTGTATGGCGCAGGATGACTACGTGTAGCAATGCGCACTGCAAAAACGGCGAAGCATACAATGAGTACACCAAGCGTTATGAGAAGTCCGACAGCGCCCTGAAGCCACGTACGAATCATAACCAGCCGTGCTTGCGATACCAGTCTACTGTTTCGCGAACGCCTTCTTCGAGTGAGATTTCCTGACGGAATTCAAAATCGCGGCGAGCCTTGTCGTTGGTACACGTCCAGTACTGCTGTGTGATGTCGTGTCCCTTTTCATAGTCAAGCACCGCCGCCTTGCCCCGAAGCTTTGCAATGAAACCAGAGATACCAGCAATGCCATATACCAAAGGATGTGGGATACGAATGTGAAGCAAACGCTTGCGACCTAATACTGCGGCCGTGACATTCGCAATCTGTGGCCATGTGTAGGCTTCATCAGATGAAAGAAAGTACGTCTGACCAATGGCAGCTTCAGACTCGGCTGCATCAACGATGCCACGCGCGAGATCGCGGACGTGAATGAGGCTCAACTTCTTTTCGTTAAAGCCGATGAGTGGAGCGATGCCACGCTTTATGGTTTGGAAGAACGTAAGAATGGCAGAGTCGCGCGGACCGTACACAGCAGGAGGCCGA
>JBKJNB010000157.1:0-5989 GCA_046595995.1 Candidatus Kapaibacteriota bacterium | reverse complement strand
GGTCATCTCGGTCAACAAGAATGTCGAATGGCTGAGATGCAACGGGCATAGACCACAACCGCACTCCGCCGACCACATCGATACAATGCACCGCTCCGTCTGTGTAGGTTATCACATGGTTGCTGTTGTGCAACATCGAAAATGGCAAATGACGTGTGCCGAGTGGTATTGTGCGGAATAATAATGTGTCGACGGCACTAATAATGGCAAGTCCGTCTTCATGATCGAGCGCGCCCTCAATGCCGTTGTTTAACAGTACTCCGAAAGAAGCCCCAAGAAATATTCTGTGACTTGCGATGTGTGGCCATGCACTGTTAACTCCTGTATACAAATGGACCGCGGGATCGTACTGCTCATAAGCCGACAACAAAGCATTGTCGCCGCTACCCGACGCTGAGAATTGTCGAGCAACAACGCGGTATTTCTGTGCTTTGACAAAGGTTGCGTTCCTACCTATCATCAAACTGCTGTCAACACAAGGTGATGATGTTCGAGAAAAACCGACACCTGCGCCATCCCCGCTATGAACCCAAGCTTCGAACTCGAATTGCGATATCATCTCCGTACCCACATCGTTCAACCAAACTGGTGAGAGCGCACCTATCCTCCCTTCTGTAATTCCTGATATTGCCCTAATCGTACAAAGAGTTGCCGCGTCGTTTGTATTTACTAGTCGAACACTGCCACTAAAGCCAACTGCGATTACAGGAGCATGCGCCGCGGCCAACACCGTGTATTCGTAGAGGTCGGATTCCATAAGTGGTGTTTGAGTGTTCCAAAGTCGTTCGACGTCATTGCCGTTACTTACATCGATAACTACGGGAGCGATGCCCTTTTGACCGATGACAATGCGTTTGTCTGCGAGTTGTGTTGCTGAGCCAACAAACGATCTGGCGCCGACCAAATTTGTTAGAGTAGCGGTCTCAGAATCTAAGCGCATTAGACCATCAACGCGTGTGCTATAATACACGGCTGCATCTGCGCTAACGTAAAGTGAGGTAGGTTCTACCGATGATGCATAACTATGCCGCAATTGCAGCGGGTTTGTGCGGATAATGTGTACTGTGTCGCTCGATGCTAAAACGAACACGTCCTGATTTGGCAGAACAAACAAGTTGCCGGAAGCATTCGCATAGTTGTGACCCGGTATTGTTATCGAGTCAGTGCGGACATAACTGTCTCGGTCGATAGCAACAACCCGGCTCACTTTATCGGGGTAAGTTTTGTGAAGAAACGCAAGTAGCGTTCCGTCGGCCAAAAGCTTTACGTCCATTAATACCTCATACGCAACATCGAAGCCCGCGATGCTTTTTGCATTCCCTAGGCTGTCGACAGCAATGATTTCTTTATGGGAACGGACGTAGATCAGACCCTTCTGCTTATCGTAAGCAGTTGGATACTTGTAGCCATGTGTCCAGATAGCCTGTGCAGTCTTCTCAAAGGCACGTGGATTCGACAAGACGACAAACATGGTATCGTAAGACGTAAACCAGCCAATAGCAACGCGAGCACTATCATCGATCCATTCCATTGGTAAGTACAATGGCGATCGAACTAGTTCGCGACCGTCATAAATGTTGTAGTGCGCAAAAGAGCCCTTTTTCTTTCCCGCTAGAACTGTCGAATCATCAATCAACTGAACAAACTCAATGTCATTAAATAACGGGGCGTTAAATACAACCCGATGTACAACAGTATCAGCAACCGTATCCCACAAATACAACCTATTGGCCGCGGAGGTATAGACGTAGCCGGTCGATCTCTCCACACCCTCAACGCGCATGCCGGGAGTGGGGCCATCCCTCTTCCACAACCTTGCAGGCTGCGCCAAAGAATCGACGCAAAACGCGAGACTAACCACTACCAGCAAACATGCATATCGCATCATAACTACCTCTGTATTGTGGTAATATGCCACATGAGCCGCACATCAGTTCTCTCGCAAGGCTTCCACGACGCCTGGTCGCACAAGTGGGAGTCGTTCACTCCCGTAATCACTGGCCTCACGCCGGCTGAGGCCGAGTGGCAGCACCCGTCGTACGCTAATGTAGAGTCCGAACACGGATGGCCTCTGAATGGTACGATACTCTGGCACATCGCGCATCTCATTCATTGTCAGGAACGCTACGCAAGGGTCATAAGACAATGGGGCACGCCAGTGGAATCGCGCACCGCTGTTATCGAGACCCAAGATCTTGAGCCCCTTCTCAAACGATTAGAGTCAGCCCACAATGACTTGCATTCGTGCATCGAAGGCATCCAGGACGCGGCCCTGCTTGCGGAAACGAGTGGCATGACATTGCAGGAATTCGTTCTAATGTGTACACGGCATGACTCGTGGCATGCGGCGCAGATCGTGATGGTGCGGAGGTTGTACGCGCATTCCATCATCGGCGTCTAGCAGGTATCGTGAGGTAACGAATATGTTTACTCTTATTCGAATGGTTGGTGTTTGCGCTATTCTCTTTTGTACTGTTGACTCGTTGCATGCGCAGCGGCAGTTCGAGATACATGGCACGTACGTTAAGATGCCACCGCTGGTCGATGCCGCGTCACTCGGATTTTCTGAGATCCTTACGCTCGCTGAGTTTCGCGAGGTGCTAGCCGGTGAGTTGCGTTTAGGTAGGTTTCAACCTGTTGTGATACTCCGTTGTGTTAGTGCGATTCCGGTGGACACCGCACGCCTAAGGTATAGGATCATGAATGATGCCACTGGTAAGATTGTTTACAATACAACCAAGTATATCACTCGTGGCGACCTTCTCGATACTGTTTTATCTGGAACAGTTTACTGCGATAGCTTGGGCAACGGAATTCCATTGCCCCCACGCACTTTCGCCGTAGCTGAAGGAGAATTTGTCCGTGTTCACTTTCCATCTTATGAACCTTCCGATTTTTTTGATGATCAAAGAGGACAGTTGATTATTGCTACGATGCTACAGTGTTATCCAACGGGTGTCGGAGTTGACACTTGCAATCAGGTAGATCAGGACACCGTATCACATGTATTCCATAGACTTATGCGGCTGCAGAATCTGAACTTTCTTGGTGGCCGTCGCAATTACGAGTATCACCACATCCAACGCACTGGATTCGCTGTACCCGACATTTTCCAATTCAGTTCATTTGGAACCACAATCTCTCCCAATGTCCCGAATGCTTTGGCTGCCTATCGAACCGATGTAATCACGAAACCTGCGAATTCGACGACGTTCACAATGGCCAACCCCGTCTTATTGTTCGACCGTCTTGATGAGCGTGGCAAGAAGTATGTGGGCGAGGTAACAGGCGATACGCTAACGACGTTTCCCATTAACATCAACGCCGCAAAAACCGCAACCATTGTGCTTTGCGCACGAAGAGGATATCCGAGTGGCGCGGCGCATAGGAGGTGGCTGGAGGATACGTTGTACGGACCCGAACCGAAATCGAAATGGTCGACTGTGGAGTTTCATGGTGACAGTCTCATCCTCGAGATACTACGTCCATCGACCGATGGCTTGAACTCAATCATCAACCCTACACAAGATCAGTTCATCGACCAGCTGGCGTTTCGTCAGGCGTTGTTCATGGATAGGGCGTGGTTGCCGAATCGATCTGAGGTTTACACCGTTGCCATTCCCGATTCTATTCTCAACAGTGTGAACGAGGGGGCTCGCAACTTCCGATTCCGCCTCACGCTGCGAGCTCGTGAACACGGCGCATATGACGACACCGATCCGTGGCTTGTGGATGAAATACATGTCTACAAGGATGGCGATCAGGATGTAAGTCTGCAGGACGTCAGCATCCCCCTATCGTACAGCGTTATCCCACACCGTCAGGCAGCAGTTGCACCATTACATTTTTACGTTACCAACCGCACCCGCAACACACATCACAACGTTCGTGTACGCGTGCAAGCCCAGTCGCTCAGCATTCCATCGCGCTCTGTTTCGGTTGAACGCACAATCGATTCGATTACCTCACTCCAGCGCTACAGCGTTGCAATGCCAACAATCAATCTCAATGATGTCGTAAACCCAACTTACTTCAACACGTCGGTTGAAGACACCGTACTGCTTACCGCAACCATCGTCAGACAGCGCAATGCGAACGGGGTCGATGTGGTGTATGCCGACGATTTCCCTTTCAATGACACCATTATGCGGCGCGTACCAGTACGCATCGGACGTGCACTTGCGTATGATGCGTACGAATACGAAGGACATCATGTTGTTGCAATGGAAGCTGGCAAAGGCACGAACTTCGGACTTCGTACGAGTGGTTATGCATGGGACTCCGAAGACACTCTAGCTCGTTACGGAGGATCGCCAACAACACGCAACCCAAACCCTGGGGCCATTCTCATGCAATTTCAGTGCGCATGGCGTGATACTATCTTTGGTTATCAGTTTGCATTCGACCGCAACGCCATTGGTGACAGTGCTTGCAATGTAGAGCTATACAGCGTTGAAACAGATGGCACCTACACACCGATCGCGGGCACACGTATAACAATCCGAGTGGGAGATGCAGATGTGCCTAAGCTCGACAGCATTGGTACATACTCGCTTGCACAACCCGTAGCTCTCGAGGCCGGTACATACATGCTCCGCTTGCACCAACAGACGCAAGAGCCCCTCAACCTATGCGCAACAGCGGCACGCGCTGGCGTACACGTTGGCCTTGCCCACACGAACGGAAGCCTAGGGTCAATTCATATAGCCGACCCTAGCTGGTATACAACGCAAAGCACGCAGCCTTTTCCGTTTTACAGTGAAGTCGATGGTGGAGAGGTAGTGCAGCTCGTTGGTGATCGCGGCTTCCTCTGCTACATATTCGGCGACTTCTATGGCAAGTGGAACGGCGAGAGAAGATTTCGTCGCGGCACATGGGTGCCCGTTATGCGCGCAGTGCTGGGCAACGTACCCACAGACTTGTCCACGTCTGTCTACGAAGCCGCCAACGCAGCCCCCTCGATTGTTATTGCCCCCAACCCCGCACACGGAAGTATTCGCATTACAGCTCAGACAGACTCTGCGCTGAGTGTTGAGCTCATCGCACTAACGGGAGATGTTTTGTGTAAGGGGCAGGAGCAAGGGGCTATAACGCTCGATGTGTCAGCGCTTGTAGCAGGTGTGTACATCGTGCGAACGACTGCAGGTGCGCACATAACATCAAACATCGTTGTTGTTTATAAATGATGCGTTCATAACGGACGTGAATACAACTACTAAAAAACGATGTCCCGATACACATTTTGTAACGGGACATCGTTTCTATACATGTTTACTAGTACTTGACAGCGGCAGTTTAGGTATTAGGTCGGTGAGCCGGTGCTTTCGTCTTCGATGCTGCTCAGTTCCCTTTGGCTGGAGTCATCTGAAGAGTCGTCGTCTGAGTCATCACTTGATGCATCGAATTCGTCTAACGCAAGTGCCTTAAGGTCTTCTTGTGTTGCATCGCTATCTGCAGTAAAGACTCCTGTCGATACTTCTTCGCTGTCGCGCGTAATCGTGTACGCGTACTCAGCCTGACCGTCTTCTTCTGTACCAGCGTTCTTTACTACTGAAACCTGGTACTCGTTGTTGTTCTCTTCCATGGCATACCTCAGAATATGATGATGATTTCGGCATTGAAGCCGTGTTGAATTGCTCCGAACAACCTACGCAGCGGCTTTATGTTCCGAACCATGGAAGGCGGTTGTCTTTTGGCAACATCTGTTTCGTTATTCTCATTGCGAATTGTTAATGCGGACGGAACAGTATCGCCTCGGGTTGGTATGGTCTTTTCGGAGCCCGTGGTACACACGTGGTTCACCTCAATCGTTAAATTCATAATCGACTCTTTAAAGGAATTCGATGCTTTACAGATTACTAATCCTCGCATCTATCGTCGTGCTCGCAGCATGTACGGCAGAACAACTCACCAACGTGGTAACCGATTCGAAAAGTTCTTTTGTGGTAAATGGTTCGGGGTACACCGAAGCAAAGTTTAAGGGTTACGC
>JBKJNB010000054.1:0-7036 GCA_046595995.1 Candidatus Kapaibacteriota bacterium | reverse complement strand
AACAGAAAAACGGGAGCTTCACACAGTACACAACCACGACCGGTGAAGTAGTCGGAAACGGCAGCGATTTGTTCAATGTGCACTACACCTTCCTAAATCCGAGGGTTGGCGTTAATTATAACATCGATGATAATCAAAACGCATTGTTAACGGTAGCATACACATCGCGCGAACCACGTCGTAACAACCTCTACGCAGCCAGCGACGCTTGGTACAGTGGTGGTACTCCGTTGTTTGTTGTCGACACAACGGGTAGCACAACGCGCTATGATTTCAGCACGCCGATTGTCAAACCCGAAACCATGCTCGACATCGAGGCGCAGTATGCATGGCGAAGCACCGACTTCGAGGCGTCTTTCACGACATACTTTATGGACTTCAGAAACGAACTCGTAAAGAACGGTCAGCGCGACATCTTCGGAGTGCCAATCGAAGGCAACGCTCCGCGAACTGTACATGCGGGGATCGAAGTGCAAGCGGCATACGAAGTGTTCCGGAGCGGTGCACACGATCGCAAGTCACAGAATGGCGTGGCCAGCAACAGCGAGTCGGACAACATCACGCTGTGGGGCAACTTCTCCTACAGTCGCAATCGCATCAGCGAGTGGCAGTTTGTTTCTCCCTCATCCGAAGCGGCTTCGATCGACCTTGCCGGCAACCCTATCGCCGGATTTCCCGACATCATGGCCAACGTAGGGGTCCGCGCGACGCTAGGGGGCCTCAATTTCGACCTCACGGGCAAGTACATCGGCGCGTTCTTCACGAACAGCTTCGGCGATGTAGCAACAGCAGACGCTGGGTATCAACAACAGATAATATCGGCGGTTGGTTATCTCGACAACCGCGTGGATGCCGCCTTCGTTTTGAATGCCGTCATAGGCTACGAGTTCAGGAGCCTCGGCATGTTCAACGCCCTGCGCCTCAAGGCAATGGTGAACAACATCACGAACAATCTCTACATACAGGGCGGCAACGGACAGGAGTTTTTTCCGGCCGCTGAACGCAATGTGTTTATTGTTGCAGAGGTGGAGCTGTAAGCAATCATGTTGTTACTTTGCTATGATAGCCCGCCATATCTGCAACGGCGAGACAACGGTATGATCTGCGTTCAATGTTTGAAGGTCGGCGAGTTCTTTAAGGTATTTGTTGAACACATTATTCTTTCGACAGGCCGGTAGTGAAAGTTCGGCATTCGCATACATGTATGCCAGCCTCGATAGCAACCACACCGCACGATCATTCCGCAGAGGTTTTATGCGGTCGACATGGCTCTTTATAGCGAGCAGTGAACGGATTGCATCGGTCTTTCGTTCGTGACGAATGTACACCAGTGATGCCAATACATGCACGTCGAGCGGAAAGCCCCTGTGAGCTTTTACTTGACGAATCGTGATAGTTGTATCAAGTGTTAGTACGCGTGCGTATAGTGCCCCCCGATCAATGCGTGAGGTCAAATTTGTTGATTGCTTACTGAAGCCCTTCTGACGCATGATCTGATCGGTCGTCTTCACCGCATCAATGTATGCACCCTTCTTCAATTGCAGGTGCAATAAGACATTCATGGCATTGAACCAGTCTGAGGAATTGGCGGAGCACACTTTTACAACTTCCTGCGCTGCTGCAATCCCTCTTGTGTAGTCATGTGCTGTATTGAACACGAATGCACGTTGGTTGTGGTACTCTCGCTCTGCCGCTTGGTCAAAGCGAGACTCGCTTGTTAGCGCAGCGCGTGAGTGGTCCAACCAGCGCAGTGCAAGCTGCGTATCACCCTCCAATTGAGATAGTGTTGTAGCCAATCTAGCTGCCGCCATAGCGACTACTCCCGATGGCTTGCCTTTTCCGATTGTAGTGAGAAGCGCACGCGACTCTTCAACCTTTGGTTTTCGTAGAGTCTTGTCAGCCTTTTTCCGAATAGGTATCGAGACGTGCACCCAGAGGTCGAGTAGGGTGTGGACCTGTACAGCCTCATCGAGCGCTCGGCGACCTCGCAGAAGCTCTTGACGCGCACGTTTACCCCACCCATTAAATGCATCGAAGTACGCTAACGCAAAGTGTACGGGTGGAGCGTACCACATTAGTTCCGGATACACCATCGCTCTGCGAGCTGCGAGCAGGTGCATTCGTGGGGTGTACGATCCGCTGGCACGTAGTAGCGTCTGACCGACTGCAAGATGTCGAACACAAACAATCGAATCATATCGCCGCTCCCCGAGTGACGCCGAAAGAGTGCACGTCAAAACGACGTCGACGAGCCGGTTTTCGAGACGCCCTATGCGCTTCCTATACCGACTGTCAACTTTTGCAGAAGGCCCATAGAGAGCCTTTGCCAACATATTGTCATCTTTTATTTGTCCCGATTGCAGCTTCCGAATCGCATTCTTTTCTATAGGTGAAAGTGACACAAGAGGTAAGCCACCCTCCATCCACCGCTTGCCTCCTATGGATTTTAGACTATCGATATACTCTACCATTTGATTGAACATATAGTAACCTTCAATACCACGTGAAAAAGTGATGTCTCAAGTTAATTAATAGCGATGGTGTTTTCGTGCAAGTAAGACCTGAAGTTGAGTGCGAGGGTAATTCACGCACAAAACTTAGGATAATACAATGGAGATGCTCTTAGCAATCCTGCTCTGGATAGGCTGCATTTCAGCGCCTAACTCCTATTACCAGGGTCAGATCGACTCTTACTCAACGCAACATCAGCAGGTAATTGGTAGCGTGATGGAGAGTCCTCCGCAACAGGAGTCCATCTGGCAACAATACGGCGCCGCTACTGAAAGTGTACAGGTCATTGATCCATTCCGTTGAGTGTTCTCGGTCATGCAAGCGTCTTCATTGGCAAATCCAATAGTAATTCTCCGCGCGTACCCCGGGCCCCGTCCCTTTCACCGGGGTTCCGGTGCGGGGCATATGTCCGTGGTTTTGGTAACGAAGGAATGAGGCGACATAAGAAACAAATTTTGCTCGACCAGTCCTGTGCATTGTTTTCGAATTCATCTATTCATGGAGGCATTACTTGAACTCATTTTTGAAGAAATCAATCAGTCACAGCGTGTTTGTGCTGATGACACTGCTTTCGTCTTTTCAACTAGCTAGGGTAGCTATCGTGTTGATGATCGGTATAGCAGTAGTGGCTTTACCGGTACAAGCTCAGCCGCCTTGCCCGGCGGGCTCAGTCACACATACGATTGTCAGGCAGATGATGTACAACGGAGTGTGCTGCGCTGTTACGATCACGTATTGTGTCGGGATGGGTGGTGGTGCAATGCAGATCGTGCTTCGCGATGCAGCGATAGTTGATGAGACATGTTGGGGGTTGCCTGCAGGCTCACCGCCACCGTTCTCGGAGAGTTTCCTTGTCAACTACCTGCGAGACCTTGTTATTCGAGACGCTAATCCTGGTGGCATACCGACGTGTCCAACCATGTTGAATGTTAGCATTGACTTTTCTACGGCAACCTGTGCAGAATGGAAAACGCGAGGGGTTGATCCAGATGGAGAAGGACCGTTGCCAGCGTACCTTGAATGGTATCTTAGCTGGTGTTCAGAGGTTGCTTGTGTTCGTGTGTGTCAGGTATGCGTCAATCCGAGCGACCTCGATCCATGCACATCGGAGCCTCGTTTGTATTTTCAGTGTGCACCGTATTTCAACCCGGGCTGTCCCGGAGTTCCAATACCAACGAATTGTACGAATCTCTGCGGCAGTTAGTCACAGGACAACCACGAACGAGGTGTTCACATGAAACTGTATCTCACAGCAATAGTAATTTTTGTACTGTCCACCATCTGCGCGAATGCGCAGTTGGTGGACGGTCCGTATAGTCTGCTCGACTATCGGTTTTTGGCTCCGGCATCACAATCATTACACAGGGGCCAGTTATACGTGAGCTACCATGATCGAGGCGGACTAATGGTCTTTGACACCGCACTCAAGACACCGTCGCACATTGATGCGTTATCGAAAGAATTGGTTGCTCATTTGTTTCGTGTCGGCGACGTACAGATGGTCGCTTCAACGGGTGGCGGGATACGCTATTTGGATGAGTCAAATGCACAGTGGCAGTTGCTTGGTGAGTTTGACTGCCTGCCATTTGTAGATGGCAACAAAATGTACGTGTTGTCCGATGGTAACGTGTCGTTGTTTCAATATAGTGGTGTCTCTTGGGTAGACACTGCTGTTGGTCGTATTGACGCTGGCGTTAGCAAGGTGTCTTCGTTCGTGATTGTCGGTGACACTATTGTGTACGCCGTGTGGAATTCTAAAGACATAACCATCGCAACACTGGACGGATCGGTGCTTCATTCTGTAGAATCGCATAGTCCAGTCGATGGGTTGCTGCTTCTTGGTGATGGGTCGATTGCCATTTCAGCGAACTATCGCACAAGCCAAATTCTTAGGACGGCATCTTTGGCTTTCGGAAGCATCGATTATCTCTATTACAGATCGTCACTCCTAAGCCTTACGAATGCCACGGCGTTTCAGTCAAACGGTAAGCGTGGCATTGTGGGCACTTTTCACGTGTTAGGCGCCGACCCTCGAAAGGGTGTGTATGTTGTGGTAACCCCTGACTCAATCGAAAAGAGAAGTGACCTAGACAGTGTTGTTGATGACGTTATCCTTGCCACACTGCAGGATGATCGATGGGTCTTGAGCACGTATAGACACATTGCTGTTGTTGACGGGCAAGGTGCCATCACACGGGCGCGGTGGTACCAAGACACGGCGCTAGGAATCTCGTCCGGTGTTTCGTTTTCCGCTAATGGCATGCCCTTCCTTTGCGGGGATGTCAAGTACAATGGTAGGATGCAACCGCTCATGTATCCCACAACTGATTCCGAGCAAATCATGGTGTTACCGATCGCGCATGAAAAGGCGCTACAGCTGATTCGCTATGTGCATCTCAACGGTGGACCTGAGGTCGCGTTTTGCTCGCAAGGCATTTTTACAAAGGACAGGTCCGATCTCTGGACCACTGCATACATTACTATTTCGAACTTTCGCTCTCATGACATTGATGTCGTGAATGATTCAATCATCGTCTGCCGCTCCATCGCTCGTCGATTACTCATCAGCACGGACAAAGGGTTAACGTGGCAAAGCTCTATAATCAAGGATTACCTCACGCAAATGACCCCTGTCATTTCATCCGGAAAGACGATGTTTGCGCACGCAGGGGGGATCATTTGGGCAATTGATCTGGATAACCTAGCTGATTCCATTACGCCGTCAATTGCAGACATTTCCCAAGGGTTTCACCAACGTCTGTTCACGTGTACACCAGATGAGGTTACGAGTATCACGGCGCGATCGGATAGTGACCCAAAGTATAATCCTGATTTATACACGCACCTCGTTTGTCATCGGTGGAATTATGTTGACGGACGTATAGATTCTGTGACGCACATTCTTGCCATACCTCTAACGTCTGGAGGCCTGCGCGTTTTCGTCAGAAAGGACACTGCATACCTATGGGATTTTTTGCAGCGACGCTTACTTGCAGTGACGTATGCGGGAATTGTTTACGACACAACATTGCCAGCATCAGCGTTTGGCCCATACGGCGATCAGCCGCTACCTTATGTTGTAGCTGACAACCAAGGGAATCCGTGGTTGTTCGCCAACGGCCAGGTCACTGGTTTCCGTCTAAATCCAAGCACTGCACCCGTGACTTCAGTGCAGGACTATTACGACTATCTGTATGTAAGCTCGATCAAGCCAAATCCGGCTTCGGATAATGTCAGAGTGACCTTAGGTCGCTTCCCGGCAGCCATCGATGATGGAATGCGACTATACCTCGTTGACTTGTATGGAAACATTGTGCGCAATTACACTCAACTGCTTTTGCCTTTTCCTGGCCCGAGCAGCACACAAGATGTGCAGATCAATGTTGATGAACTGCCGCGCGGCATGTACTTGATAGTTGTTGAGAATCGCCAAGGAAAGAGTGTTGGCAAAGTAGTCGTGACGCCATAAAAAAACTCAATGTTCGTACAGTTTCCGTACAAAGTTGAGTGCGTGCTAAGATGCAGACTTTTGATGAAACTGGCATTCCCATCAAATTTAGATTGCGATTTACGACGTGTAATATGACGACCCCGGTTTTGACGAGTATGCCTTACCGAGGAATCGCGGTCGCAAACTCCGCCGTGGGGCGTAAATGTTGGGAGTCGCCGTATCTTCGCGCCCTATGAAACGACACTCAGTTGAAGTATCACGTCAGTGTGCATATCGCGGACCGAACGGACGATGCAAACGCAAGACCGTCACTACACATCCTTACTGCGGACCCCACACCAAATCGGAAATGGGTTTGAGTGTACGTAAGAGCAACATCCCGCAGGCCGGCCTTGGACTCTTCGCAGAACGTCCGTTTAAGAAAGACGAACAGATCTGTGAGTACACGGGTGATAAGCTGACCGTTGCGCAATATGACAAGCGGTACGGCGCGGATGCTATGGGTTCGTACGGACTCTCGCTCGACGACAATCATGTGATTGATGCTGCGAAGACGACTTCGGGCGTAGCACGTTACGCGTGCGATTATCATGGCTCACGTAAGAAACCAAACGCCGAGTATGTAAGTGATCTGGGCCATGTGTACATCGTCGCCATCCGCAACATCAAGGTGGGGGATGAGATTTACACGGACTACGGTGATGAAATGCACAGGGCAATGGGGATATAACGGACGCCTGTTCTTAGAACACCTGCTCTGGGGCTACCAATGTTTTACCGCGACATTAATCGTTGACTTGCGTCCACGGTCATCCATAACGGTGATGTCCGTGCTGCCACCTTCGGGCTCGAAGAAGACTGCGCCATCGGGCGGAGCTGCAGTAAGAAACGCATCGTTTACATACCAGAAGACTGATGTTGCGTCGGCGCCTGCCTGACATCGCAGTTGTAAGCGGCTCTCACCGCCGCCGAGCGGACGTTCAAGGATGTACTCTTTGCTTGCAGTCGGTGCGGTTATCGCAATCTGTCCGTCGGACTCAATTCGCGTACACCGAGGGTTGTGCGGCGGCGGGG
>JBKJNB010000040.1:0-3140 GCA_046595995.1 Candidatus Kapaibacteriota bacterium | reverse complement strand
AATAATGCGAACCACCTTCCTCATCACTGTTTTCGCTCTCGTTGCGTGCACGCTAACGCAAGCGCAGATTCTGTTGCACCCCACGCCGGTTTCGGCTGGCGGTGTTAGCACGACGTCTTCGTTTACGATGCGCTCGAGTCTCGGACAAGCCTTTATCGGCAGACCGAAGACTACGGCAACGATTCAAGGTGTCGGCTTCTGGTATCGTCCGCAGCGAGCTGCTGGCGCCACCGTCGCAATTCCAGCTACCGAAGGTGAAATCGGTACACGCGTATCGATTCCCGTTATGCTTACGCAGTCGTCGAGGCTGGTTGTAGCCGGACCCCGTGGCTTCACGATTAAAGTGCGGTATAACAATACGGTGTTGGTTTACAAAGGCGCCTTCCCGGTTACGACCGAGGGTGGTGAGAACATCGTTACGATTACAGGCACAGTTCGCGACACGGTAACTGTACTAGCAGATCTCGACTTCCTTGTGACGCTCGGCAACGCAGAACGCACAGACATGATTATCGATGATGTGCAATGGCAGGGCACCACATCGATGGCTACCGATCGTGTGAATGGGATATTCCAGGCACTTGGTGTATGTAAAGAGGGCGACATTGTTCGTCTGATTCATCGGAAGAGCTCGACGGCCATTACGGGCATCGCGCCGCAGCCAGCAATTGACAACATTGATGTGAATGTGATACTGGGAACCGACGGCCCAATGAGTCTGCACATCATCGATCTCGCTGGTACATCCGTAGCGATGTTGGTGTACGACGAGAAAGCAAAGGCCGGCAAACATTCGTTTACGTTCGACATAAGCCATCTCATTAGCGGATCGTACTACATGGTGATGCAGACATCCCATCAATTGCACACCGCAACGATGATTGTGAGGAAGTAACCCCATGAAGCTATTCCTTCGCTCTCTGTGCATCTCTGTTCGATTACTCTGCATCTCTGTTTGCCTGCTTACGACACACGGTGTGCTGTCGGCGCAGCAAACACTGACCGAGGACAGCTTGGTCCCATACCGCGATGTAAGCCTGGCTGCGTTCGGTTCCTTCAATTTGAATCAACATTCGGCCGGCATGCGTGGTCTTCCAACGATCCCATCATGCTGTCCGACGTATGACAACGGCTCTGGCACGGGCTACATCTTGGGCGCTATGCTCGACATGTATATCGTCGACGACTTCACATTTCAGGGCCGCGTTGGCATTCACAGTGGTGGTGGTTTGCTGCGTGCACTCGAAAACGAAGTCGTAAACACCGATGGTACAGAACAAAACGGTGTGTTCGAACACGTCATCACGTCGAAGCATCTGTGGCTTACGATTGAACCGTTGCTTGCGTATGCACCCATCGACCGCTTACAAATTCTGCTGGGTCCGTCTGTTGGACTCCTCCTCAGCGCATCGTTCGCGCAACGCGAAACGATCCTTCAGCCGAGCGACGCGCTGTTCGAAAATGACAGCACAAGTCGGGCTATCTATAGCGGAGACATTCCACAACCGAGCTCGCTTGCTTTTGGCATCACTGGCGGCTTGCGCTACGAAGTACGCGTGCCGAACAGCGATTGGTCTGTTGCCCCGGAACTGTTCTACACCCTAGCACTTACGAACCTTCAGCAGTCGCAGGCATGGAAGATGAATGCCGTGCGCCTCGGCCTTTCTGTTCAGTACAGCTTTTGGATTACCCCGCTGCCGTAAAACTGGATTACCCCGCTGCCGTAGCGCTTGTCGGGCCTTCCGGATTCGCCGATAGCGCGAGCTGTCCGCACGCTGCATCGATGTCGAGCCCGCTCGACGAACGAATCAACACCTGAACGCCTTCTTCGCGCAACCTGTCAATAAACCATTGCAGATGCGACGGAGGCGTTGGTTTTAACGTGGCAGCAAAACCTTCGGGATGTGTGAAGTCGATTTCGTGAAAAGGTATAACGTTAACCTTTGTTGGAATCCGCCGCGCAATTTTTGCAAGGCGCACTACATCTTCGGCTTGGTCGTTTAGTCCGTCGAACAAAATGTATTCGTACGTAACAGTCTTGTGTGTCTTTTGGTAGTAGTAGTCGATGGCTTCGAGCAATTCTTTGAGCGGGTACTTTTTTGCAATGGGCATTAGCTGCTCACGCACCGCTTGCGTGGTTGCGTGTAGCGAGACGGCAAGCTTTATAATCTTGCCTTCGTCTGCCATGCGGACGATTCCGGGAATCACGCCTGCTGTTGAAATGGTTGTGCGACGCGCAGCTACCATGTTTGTGCGCTGATCGTTGAAAATTTCAACTGACTGCATCACGGCGTCGTAGTTGTTCATGGGTTCGCCCATTCCCATGAAGACAACGTTGGTAATCGGACGTACACTGTACTTCTGCGCTTGCAAGAATTGGTCTACAATCTCTCCTGACGAAAGATTGCGCGCAAGCTTCAGGGTTGCCGTAGCACAGAACTCACACCCAAGGTTGCAACCAACCTGAGTGCTAATGCACAACGTGCGTCGGCGTGGGTGTCCGTCTTCTTCGACCATCTCGCTCGGAATAAGCACGCTCTCGATTGAACGTCCATCGATAAGGTCGAACAGAAACTTCTTCGTGCCATCTGCAGATTCTTGCATTGACTGTAGCGTAACACTCGATGTACGCGTTGTGGCAGCAAGGTTGTCGCGCAATGCATGAGGTAACAACGCCATCTCTTGCACATCGTTCACGCGCTGAATGTACAAGGCATCGTAAATCTGCTTTGCACGGTATTTCTTCTGATCCATCGTTAGAAGGAGACGCTCGAGATCTGCAAGAGGCAGACCCTTGAGCTCTTGTGGACCCTCTACGATGTCGCGTTTTGCTTTAGCCATACGTGCAATTTACCGCTTGGCGGCTGCACCGCAGGTAATTGCCGTGTTAGTTGCCTATGACTAGGTCGGCGACTTCAGCACCGATGTTGCTGCCGATGGCCACGCCCATACCGTTGCATCCAAAGGCTAGGATTGCGTTGTCAGCAACCTTGCACACCAGAGGCTGCTTGTCTTCGGCAAATGCCATCGTACCAGACCAGCGTCGTTCAATCGCAAAATCCCGTCCGGGCGCAATTACGGTGCGCAGGAGCTCTTCAAGGTTCTGTTGAAGGGGCTCGGTTGTGTTCATGCTAAGCGTT
>JBKJNB010000014.1:0-3946 GCA_046595995.1 Candidatus Kapaibacteriota bacterium | reverse complement strand
CTTCCACAAGCTCGACCTTAACCTAATTCATGAAATCACACTGTTTGGACTCGACAGTGAAATCAATTTGAGTGTCTACAAGGCATACAACCATCTCAATCCGTTTGCTTTATACGTAACCAACGAATACAATCCCGACACCGGAAACTCCTCCCGCGTAGTCAAGCAAATAACCCTGTTTCCTATCATACCATCGATTGGGTTGAGATTCAAATTTTAATGCGACTAAACATTCTCATACTCATTGTTTCAACTGCATTCACATTGCTTAGTTGCGAGCAAACTATCGATGTCGATCTACCATACGAACGCCTGATTGTTGTGAACACGTTTGTGGGCAGAACGGTGGACTCACTTGCATGGATTTCGCGCACGTTGCCTGCCACCGAAGAAGCGACGTTCGAGAATGCGGCAATCATGGACGCGAGCGTGAAGATGTATTGGCGTGACACTGTGTATCAGCTGTCCGCCGTGCCAACGCGAAGGGGATTCTTACTACCTCCACTAGATGCGCGGTGGCAAGGTGATTCGTTGCGAATGGTTGTCGAGTGGGGTGGAATGCGAGCTGAATCGAATGCACGCATGCCAGTTGCACCAACGATAATTAAAGTTAGTGTCGAGCCGAAGAAAGGCGCCCCTGCCTATCGCACCATTGTCGTTACTCTTCGAACTAGACCGGGATGCGTAATCTGGCTAGAGTACAGTCGCAGCAGTCAGGAACGAGCAGACCCACCAATGGATACGTTTCTTTCCTATCGTGTTGTACCAGGTGACCCTGCCGACCCGGAGCAAGAGATCACAGTCGACACAGGCGATAATTACTATTTGGGTCCCCGGGTGCGCGCTTTTGAGGTCATGGTCTGCACCGCCGATGCCGTCTACGCTAAGTTCCTAGACGAACCCAGACGCGATTCCGACAACCCCTTTAGTTTCGGTGGCGCCAGCACGTTCACGAACATTAGTGGCCATGGCTTAGGCATGTTCGTGCCTGTTGTAAGCGTAATGGAAAGTGTTGTTGTTGAATGAGGTATTATCGTTTACAAGATTGGTGTACATCGCAATGACTCGTCTCCTATACATAGCTATGCTTCTACTTCCAATGTGCTGTGTGGCACAGAGGGAGAACGTCGTATGGTACTTTGGTGAAGGAGCTGGTGTATCGTTCTCGACAGGATCGCCGGTTCCTGTTAACGGACCGCTTTCGACACAGGAAGGAACAGCCACGATCTGCGATGCCAGTACTGGCGCGCTGCTGTTCACGACTGACGGAAAGACGGTGTACAATCGTAACATGGCTGTAATGCCCAATGGTTCTGGACTTAAAGGCGGCTGGTCGAGCACGCAGAGCGCACTCATCGTTCCGATGCCCGATTCTCCGGATAAGTACTATGTATTTACACCAGGCGATTTAAGCAATGGAAGTCTGAACGTGTACGGACTTCACTACAACATTGTAGACATGTCGCTAAGTGGCGGCGTAGGCGATGTTGCAACCAAGAATGTAAAGCTACTCGACACTGTCGCTGAAAAGCTTCACGCGACGAGTCACTGCGATGGAAAAACATTTTGGGTTGTTGCTCACGATCGCATGTTGCCAAGGTTCTACATGTATAGGGTTACGGCACGTGGTATCGACCCGCCTGTAATTAGTAATGTCGGCAGACAATATGTTAATCCAGATCCTCGCAGTCCTGGTGGTAACTATGGACTAGGCATGTTAAAGTTTTCCGCATCGGGGAACAGCCTTGCAATGACAAGTCCGCATGCGAACGAGTGCGAAGTGTTTAACGTTGACCTTCGACGCGGAACCATTCAGACGCCGCGTTTGGTGGATAGAGGACGTCCATTTTACGGACTGTCATTCTCCCCGAACGAGAATATCCTCTATGTTACTACCTGGAACGAAGTGCTGCAGTACAACATGCTTGCCGGCTCGATTCCTACGTCGCGGGTCAACCTGGGCCCCATCCCTTCTGCTACAGGCACAGACTACCGTGGCGGAATACAACGGGGGCCTGACGGTGTGATCTACGTCGCCGACGGCTCGCGTCTGCGGCGTATACCCTCGCCGAACACGCTCGGTGCAGCCTGCGGCTACGTTGGCGCGAGTCCGGTAGCCATGCGCTCGAACACACGCACGTTAATGGGCTTGCCGAACATCATCGACGGACAATATTTGTCGATTCCAATACCAATCTGTAGCACACCCGTAGCCGATTACACAGGCGACACCGTGGCCTGCGTTGGCTCATGTCTAATGTTTGTGAACACGTCCACAGCAACCGCAACACGCCTGTCGTGGCAATTCACGGGTGGGGTTCCAAACACATTTGTAGGTGCTTCGCCACCAGCCGTTTGCTTTAATGACACGGGTAGAAAAACAATTCGACTGATTGCAGAAAACGCGAACGGAGCGGACACGATTGTTCGTGTCGTCCGGATTGTCTCTACGTCAACGATCGATGCTGGCCCGGACATTTCTATTTGTGGTGATGCGGTGAAGCGTCTGCAAGCATCCGGAGGCGTCCGCTACCTATGGTCGCCTGCTTCCGGCGTCAACGACGCAACAAGTGCAAATCCAGAGATCATAGCTACATCCACAACGACATTCATTTGCACGGGCTGGAATGATGGTGGATGCGTGGATACCGACACGGTCGTCGTAACACGCGGACGCCTTGTAATTCTCATTACAAACGACACCGCGATATGTAAGGGCACATCAGTGCGCCTGCAGGCGAGCGGTGGTGATGTGTATCGTTGGTGGTCAGACAGCGGACTCACAATGGCAAGTGGTGCCATCGTGCAAGACACACCTCTGGTAAGCACTACGTACTTCGTTGAAGTGCGGTCAGCAACGTGTATAGACACCGCACAGGTGACAGTAAACGTTCTTACGATTCCAGAGTTGAGTGTATCCAATGACACGGTTATTTGTGCCGGCCAGTCGATTACGCTAACAGCGAGTGCAACCACCCCAGGGCAGATTGAATGGTTCGAAGCAACAGGCGTAGCCGTTGGTACCACGATGAGCATACAGGTCAGTCCACAAGTCTCTAACACCTACACGGGCATCTTCACGAACGCCATTGGGTGCGCTGACACGCAACGTGTTGTTGTGAACGTAGAGCGTGCGGTGGCGCCGCCCGATGTTGACAGCGTTGTCTGCAGTGGAACGATTATTCTCATTGGCGGCAGTCAATACGTCATCGAGCGCGACACGTCATGGCAACTCATTGTGTCTACACCATCGGGCTGCGCGGACACTGCGCAAGTGAACATACGTGCGGAGCGCGTCGACCTCGTTACCGATGATGTTGCCGGATGTGCCGGCAGCAACGTCGTGTGTAGGGCTGTTTCAAACGGAGCTGTTTCATGGTATGATGAAGCAGGGGTCTTGCTGCATCAGGGGGCTGAGTATTCTACTACTGCATCTGCGACGCGTCGTCTCACCGTGCGCGCCGTCTCGCCGAGCGGCTGTCAAGTGTCGGACACCATCCTGCTGAGCGTTGTCACAGCGGATTTGCGTGTGACCATCGGCAGTGGAGGCGGTGTGCCAGGCAGTACGGCGCAAGTGCTTGTTCAATCGAATGTCGACCGCTTTCCGTGGCGGCTGCAGTTCGCGCCGACTGCACCACTCGCCATTCTGCAAAGTGCTACACCCGGCCGCGTTATTGCTGACGGCAGCAACGGTGACGCGATTACAGTCGAATTCGACTCAGCCAATGGTGAACTTACATGGCAGCTCTACTTGGGTCAGCGTGTACACGTACCCCTCACCGGAACCATCAATGTTCCCGATAGCTGTTCGCAGACAACAATTCAGAACGGCCTGCTCGAGATGCTGGGGTGTGCCATCCAGCGACGATCTGTACACATCAATGCCCCGTTGCAAGCCCCATTGCAAGTCTACAGTGTTGAAGGAACCTTGCTTGCAGACGCCCCC
>JBKJNB010000132.1:0-5399 GCA_046595995.1 Candidatus Kapaibacteriota bacterium | reverse complement strand
CGGGAATGCAACGATGAATGCTTTACGCCATGATGATACACCGCACGTCGATGTGAAGTCTACTTCAACACGGTAGCTGCCACCAACTGCATTCGTAAGGTTCAGATCGCCGTTTGCATTGGCAAGTGGACCAACAGCTTCAGCAAACGTGTAGGTGAACGAGCCAGCTGTGGCCGCCGTGTGGTTAATTGTCGAGCTGCCACCAGCCTGTGCCGTGTATACAACCGCAGCCGATGGGTTTGGTCCGACGATGCGATACGTGAACGAATAATTCGCTCCTGCTGTTTGGAAGAACGTAATCGATGGCTTTGGATGTGCTGCATCGCTGCCATTGTATACGTCACCAGCGCGCGTAATGCGGCGTGGATCTACTTCGTCTGGGAAGGACTGTGTTACACCTGTTTCCGACTTGAAGCGAACGAGCGGACGAACCGGAAGGTACAGGTAGTTGTAGTTCTGAAAGTTGAAATCGTAGAAATATGCGGGTTGGCGATACGGAGGGTTAGCGCACGTGATACCTGTGCCGTTGAACACGTATGCGTACCCGAACGTCGCTGGCGCAGTACCCGTGTAGTTATACGGCGGGTTTGGCGGACGCACATGGGTCCAAAGGTACTGCGTGTTCGTCACGCTGTACGTGTAGCCTGCACCAAGTTTCTGACGGCAAACGTCAACAACGATGTTGCTGGTACCATCCCACGTGAAGTTGTTCTGGAACTGCCATTCAACCCACGTAGAGTCATTCAGATTAATCGGGCTGAGTGAGTAGTTGGGGTTGCTATAAACTTGCGTTAAGCCGGCTTGATAGTTCGTATTAAGAACTGTCGTTGTGGTCGGGACGTGCTTCATCGAAATTGTAAGCGACATATCCCATTTGATCGCTACGATGAATCGATAGGACAACGCCGAAATCGGACCTGCACACATGCCTGCCGCTTGCATGTCGGCAGCGGTAACAATGTACTGATGACGGTACGTGGTCATGTAATCATAAAACATGTAGTCGGCAAAGTACTCGTACAACGGGTAGACGTAGTTGTAATAGTACGATGGTATCGTCTTCGCACCCGCCCCTTGGAAGCCTTTAATAACGTACTGTTGTTGTGCCACTACTGTCGACGTAAACGCCAACATTAGAACGACGGCCATCGTGGCGAGTCGTGCACCCAATCGGGTGTGTTGCAACGCTCTCATGGAAGTTCCCAGAAATGTGAAATGTAAGTTGATAATAATCTCTCAGAAAAAGCTGATGGTAGAACATCATTACTCCACTTGTGAAAATGGGGTAATGTGTTGCGGAATGCGACGTAGTCAAGCGGCATTCGCCACTATAGAACCCGATAAGTTACTACAGGATGAAATGCAAACAAAAACCTCATAGTGTGTAAGCGTGTGTGGACGGTATGACTATAAGGTCAAAACCATGTTACCACACGGACGCACTTTTTTTTAATTTTTTTCAGAACCACGGAAAAGCTGCACCGAACCAGCCCCGACCGGCACTACCAAATGGCAGCTAGACTGGCTCCTATAGCCACTTCCACAGTAAATCTCGACCCTTCGTTGCTTCACTCCAAGACCCACAATGGCATGGGTAACCCGCGTTGGATCGGCTTCTACAACACGTACGTGGGACGGTTCAGTGAAAATGAAAGACTCAGAAATACCATTATTTACTGACGTTGCCAGAATAATAGGGGTTTTGGCGTTTCCTGGGTTCTTGATAGTAACTAACCCCCTTGTATCATGCGGACTTATCAGGCCGGCTCGCAGTAGTGAGAGTGGTGAAAAGCCCCCTAGGCCATCACCAAGAAGGACGAGCCCCTTACCCGCATCATACCGTACAACATCTTCTTCGGCACCGTAGATGTTGCCGCAGATAACCAAATCGATATGATTATCGCTATTCACATCAAGGAACTCCGCACCAAGCACTGGAGCGATTTGGCATAGATCGGGAAGCGGTTTTACAGTGAAATGCCCCTTCCCGTCATTAAGAAGTATTGACGACCTCATTTCAACAGCCACTTTGTGCGCCGAGGTGTCGAGCTGTCCACGGTCTAGTATATCGTCGATACTCGCACTCGCGAACTGCTTGTATTCATTGAACCGCCGGTTCAATGTCGGCATCTGCGCGAAAACCTTCGGCCTGTCACGCACGAGCCGACGCTTGCCATCGCTTGTATACACGACGAGAGCGTCAGTGCTACCGTTGTCGTCGAAGTCGCCTGAAAACAATTCGATGGGTGTCGATGGGCTGGCCTGATATCGCGTATTCAACCCCATGTTGCCGGCTACGTAGTCTATATCTCCGTCGTTATCGACATCTGCACCGTTCAGACTATACCACCATCCCGTTGTGTGATCAAGTCCACATTCCGAAGTGGAATTCACAAACCGTCCGCCGATGTTGCGAAATACAGTTAAAGGCATCCACTCGCCCGCTACCATAAGATCGATAGCACCGTCAGCATCGATATCGGTCCACAATGCAGACCGTATCATGCCGATGCGCTTAACACCGGGAATGCGTGCGTCGGTTACGTCGGTGAACCTGCCCTTGCCATCGTTCTCAAGCAGGAACGAAGCCGCAGCCAACGGATACTGATCTGTTTCTACTCCACCACCAACAAATAAGTCGATATCGCCATCACGATCGAAGTCGCATGCATTGAGTGTTGTTGCGTTTGTTCGTACACGTGACGGCGTAACCGGACCCGGTGAGAACATGCCAGTGCCGTCATTAACGTAGATACGTACACCCCGCTCTGGTGCGTCGGTGTCGTACTCTGCTCCACCACCTGCTATAACCAAGTCTCTGTCGCCATCGCCATCAATGTCAACGAGTAAGAGTGCCTGATCCTCAAACAGAGAATCTGCAGCAAGGCGCGGCTGTGCCAAGGGGCTGAAGCACACGCCCGTGTCCACGGTTACATTAGAATTCGATGATTGTAAGAAAGTTGATAATCGATAACCTTTCGATGCCCCGTACACTACGTCGTCGAGTTTGTCTGAATTGATGTCCCCTACTGCAACCGCTGGCCCTCCCCACGACGTACGTGTTGGCATGAGACGATAGCGCTTGAAGTCATCGAAGTAATTCTCGTGATGCGTGTAATTGAGACCGGATGTCGTGGTTACGTTTATAAAGATTGTCGGCTGCGTAGTGTCAGGTGCAAATGGGGCGCCCCCTGCCTTGCGCCCCTTAGCATGATCGAACGTTAGTTGTGCCCCAGCAGCCACACGTGCGCGAACCTCTATGCGGCCGTCCGGCCATTCAACGAGTACAGTGTCCGCCACTGCCTGCTTCCCGAGTGCGACGAGCAGGGTTGCGTCGACTGACGATTGATACCCACGCACCGGATACTGCTCGAGGTACTGACGGGTTTTGCCTGCGACAACGCTGATCTTCGTGCCTATTCCGGAGGGGTTGCCCTTCGTGCCTTTGAGGTGTATGCGTATCGCTTTGGATGCGCCTCGTTCTACCGCTGTGTTTCGATAGATGAATTGCTCGCGGTCTAGGTTCGCAACAACGAGGTCGAGATCGCCATCGTTGTCGAGGTCTGCATACGCTGCACCTTTCGAAGCACTCGTATCGGCAATTCCCCACTGAGTGCTGACATCCGAGAAGGTTAGATCGCCGTCGTTCCTGAACATGAAGTTCGGCTCGCGCAGAAAGTTAGGCTTCGGCATCGACGTCGTTACTCTGCCGACGTTATAGACATAGTCCTGATTCGAGATGTCGTCCATGTAGCCGTTTGCGATAAAGATGTCCTTACGCCCATCGTTATCGAAGTCCGCCATCAAACACGCCCAGCTCCAGTCTGTTGCCGCTACTCCGGCCTGATAGCCAATGTCGCTAAAGAGATTTGCGCCTCGGTTTACCTGAAGCATGTTGCGCGTAACCTGATTCGAATCGTATGTCGGATTGTAAATAGACATATCACCCGTCGATCCCGCATTGGTAATTCTGCGAATGTGATTCGCGGGGAGCATGTCCGTCGTAAGAATGTCTGGCAAACCGTCATTGTTGAAGTCGGCAATGTCGCATCCCATGCTAAACGTAGAGAACCGACGCACAAGTGAGTTCTGGGCAGCCGTGAACGTACCGTTGCGGTTATTCAGATAAATAACATCTGCGATATTAAAATCATTTGCTATGTAGAGATCGGGGTACCCGTCGAGATTGATATCTGCGGCGGTAGCTGAGAGCCCCATACCATGATCACTAATACCAGCGGATGCAGAGACATCCGTGAAGGTGCCGTTTCCGTTGTTGTGGTAGAGGTGGTCCGGACGTCCGCGCTGTCGAGAGTGAGCAGGGGTGAGGCGAGACGAATCGCGTCCGACCTGACTACCAATTTCTACGCGTTGGCGGTAGTCTGAATACACACAGAGATACGCGTCGAGACGGTCGTCTTTATCGTAATCGAAAAACACGGCGTGTACTGTTTCTTCTACAAGATCGAGTCCATACGCATGAGCTTGCTCTGTAAACACACCGCTGCCCTTGTTCACCAAAAGCCTACATGCGTGTTGCCAACGTGCGAGAAAGACGTCGAGTTTTCCGTCGCCGTTCATGTCGACAATCGTTACGCCGGTGCTGTATAGAAGCGAGTCTGCGGGAATGCCGATTGCTGACGTGATGTTCGTGAAGCGCATATCGCCCTCGTTGCGATAGAACGCAACTCCGCTCCACGATGTAAAGATGATGTCTGGACGTCCATCGCCCGTGATATCACCAATTGCAACCCCACAGCCGGGCACCATAAAGTTGATGAACTTCACATCGAGTGTGGTCTTTGGGAGGGTAGTCGTGTCCTGCGCAAAACGAACACCTGTGCGTTCAGGTGACAGTCGTTCGAAGAGTGGTTGGGCCTTAACTGTGATGTTCGCATACAGAACAGTCGCCACCATCATCAAGCCAACGACGCGTAAGGGTAGCAATGCCGCCGTGGTGTTTATGATGGAAATTGCTTTAATAGATGAACCAATTCTGATGGAAATCTCTTTGACAGAAATTATGACAGAAATCTCTTCGACAGAAGTACCGAATGTGCTTGGGGCGGGGCTTGAACCCGCACGTCCCTTGCGGGACACGGGATTTTAAGTCCCGTGCGTCTGCCAATTTCGCCACCCAAGCTTTTGCGCGACATAGGTCGCATTACGATCTGGCATAATCTATACAACCTGAAATTTACGCTTTGGCGCGCGATCGAGCACGCATGATCTCGATTACAGCAGGAATAACACTCACTACAATTATTGCGAGCACAACCAACGTGAAGTTGTTTTTAACAATCGGTTGTTGTGAGAACACGTAACCGAGCATCGTAAATGAGCCTACCCACACCACAGCACCAACCACATTATAGAGGAAAAACTTACCATAGGACATC
>JBKJNB010000159.1:0-50381 GCA_046595995.1 Candidatus Kapaibacteriota bacterium | reverse complement strand
GCAATCGTTGATCTGCTCCGTCGCAGGGTCGAGATACTTGCGAAATTGAATTTCAGGAACCGGAACAAGTCCGGCCATCGCCATGCCAACAGCACGTCCGATGATGCCTTCCTCACTTAACGAAGTGTCGAACACGCGCTCGACGCCGTACTTAAGCTGTAGATCGACGGTTGCGCCATGTACACCACCCTTAATACCGACGTCCTCACCAAAAACCAAAAGGCGTGGATTGTTTTCAAGCTCAAAGTCGAGCGTGCGCTTCACGGCTTCGATGAGATTAATCCGTGTGCCTTGTTCATCGGCAACGTTCGTTCCTTCGATTGGTGCAATGTCTTCGGCTGCCATGCCGCCATGTAATGGTTTCTTTCCGTCGTCGAACGCATGGGAGAACGCGTCTGTAGGCGCAGGCTCGGGCTGTGCTACGGCGGCTTCCGATGCAGCGCGGACATCCTGCTCGAGATTCGCAGCAAAGACACTCCACTGCTCGGCATCGAAGTACTTCTTTTTTACAAAGAATTCCTGCAAACGCGTTAACGGATCGCGATTGGCCTCGTCGTCTTTATGCTCTTTCGGCTTGTACGATTGGTTGTCGGCACCAGAGTGACCGCAGAGGCGCGGAACACGTATGCGCAACAACGCGGGACCTCGATGTTCGCGGACATGCTCAACTGTTTTACTAATGAGTCGTTCTGCCTCTTCGGGCATCGTGCCGTCGCACTCAACGATGCGAAGGTTTGCAAACGATGCGAGGTTCGAAGCAATGTTTGCGCCCGGTGTCTGATAGTGTCCGGGTACGCTAATGCCATAACCATTGTCTTCAATGAAAAACAGCATCGGCAGCTTTTGCGTCGTGGCTATGGTAAGGGCCGCCCAGAAGCCATTCGTTGCAACGGATGCATCGCCCCCTAGCGCGACAGCGATAGCCCCTTTCCATGCCTCCTCTTTCAGTACATTTTTTCGATATAGAATCGATTGTGCCCAGCCTACAGCAGGCGTGTACTGAGCGCCGACGTCACCCGAGGCTGGCAACACTGTTACACCACGTCGATTCGGCAGGTGATGTACGACGCCTATGTCGCGTCCACCGCTTCGGCTACCCGAACGAGCAAGTGGACCACTAAAGGCCTCCTCGAGCGTTAGGCCGGCGGCGAGGACAAACGGACGTGATCGATAATACACAGTTGCAGCATCATGTCCGTGACGCATCAAGCCACCAAGAATGGCTTGGGCCAACTCGTGTCCACGCGCTGAGAATTGATACGTGACTTTGCCTGAAGGGGCTAATTCGTTTTCTTCGATCGTATCGATGAAGCGTGAAGCAACAACGGTACGTGCAACATCCATCCACTCATTCTTGGTCATGCGGCAAAATTAGCCATCAGGGGCTAGATTTGTCGGCACACATTAACGCATGCACTGGAGTATTTATGCTAAAAGCAATTGCACTTCTTGTTCTTCTTACCGCCGGCACGATGAATGCGCAGTTCGGTGGACCAGAGTATTTCGTACCCAAGGCCTGTCAGAGCGCCGCTCAGGGGTCAGCAAATCAAACTGCTGCAGGCTCAGTCCTCATTGCGATCCTCAACGGCGCATACGAGACCACCCTAGGCGCGGACACGATTAACACGGGCATGAGATTGTCCGACGGCAAGGCAATCGCCTGGATCTATACGTTTTATCACCCGGACGGAGACAGTGTGTTCTTCAAACCGTTTGGCAAAATCTTCGTGTGCATCGACGCCGCATCCTTCCTACCGTCCGGATCGGTTCCAGCCCCTTCGTTGGGGAGGGAAGCAGTTCCGACGGCGTACATCGAAGGAGCTGCGCTTATTAGTGCATTGAATAAAGACGGAGACTACACCGCATATCACGCGGCGTACCCGCAGCACAACCCAGATGCTACCGCTCTTACCGTGTCGCGCGAACCCGTTCGTGACTATCCAGCGGGTACACCATTCTGGCTTCTTACGTGGAGTCCTTCACAAGGTAATTCAGGGATGACGTGTTTTGTTCACGCACTCTCATCGGAGACAGTTTGCATTCGTGTTACTTCGGTAGCAGACGAGGCAGCGGCTGCGGGCTTTGCACTTGCACCGAATCCTGCGTTCGACCAAGCAACGTTGATGATTCCCACGTCGTGGATGGGTTCGACTGCAACGATTGAGGCCGTGGATGCTATCGGCTCGCTCGTTGTGCTTCGATCTGACGTTCTTCTAACATCACCAGCATTGAATCTTTCATTGTCATCGTTGCCATCGGGCATGTACACTCTACGCGTACGCAACGAGCGTCAAGCAATCGTCATTCCTATGAGCGTCGTTCGATAACACGTCCTGTCGTTCGATAACACGTCTTTAAGTGCACCGAGGTACCATGTATTCGAACGTTCTTTCGACCGATCCTGAAGTATATGAATCGCTGCAAGGCGAATTCGAGCGTCAGCGCGACAAATTGGAATTGATTGCAAGTGAAAACTTCACGTCACTTTCTGTGATGGAAGCTCAAGGCAGTATTCTTACAAACAAATACGCCGAAGGCTACCCTGGTAAGCGCTATTACGGTGGATGCGAATGGGTCGATGTAGCAGAAACGCTCGCCATCAATAGGGTGAAACAGTTGTTTGGCGCGGAGTATGCCAACGTACAGCCACATTCGGGCTCAGGCGCGAACATGGCTACGTACTTCACCTATCTCAAGCACGGCGATACTGTCCTGGGTATGGATCTGTCGCACGGAGGTCACCTTACACATGGCTCACCAGTAAACTTTTCCGGCAAGTTCTACAACTTCGTTGGGTACGGACTCGACCGTGAAACCGGACGTATCGATTACAACATCGTCGAATCGCTGGCCAAACTCCACAAGCCTCGCATGATTACGGTCGGCGCATCGGCGTATTCGCGTGAGATTGACTTTAAAGCGTTTCGCACGATTGCCGACATGGTTGGTGCGTTTCTCATGGCTGATATCGCGCATCCTGCCGGCCTTATTGCTAAAGGAAGACTTCAGAGCCCAATTCCCTACTGTGACGTCGTAACGAGCACAACACATAAGACATTAAGGGGCCCTAGAGGGGGCGTAATTCTGCTCGGCAAGAACGTTGAGAATCCGTTCGGACAGGTTGCGCCGAAGTCCGGACGTACAAAGCTGATGGGCGAGCTTATCGATTCATGGGTAATGCCTGGTATCCAGGGCGGTCCGTTGATGCACGTAATCGCAGCAAAGGCTGTTGCATTTGGCGAATGCCTTACCGACGATTTCGATGAGTACACGAAGCAGGTTATTCGCAATGCGCAAGCACTGTCGGCAGCACTTATGAACATGGATTACAACGTGGTTTCAGGCGGCACAGATAATCATCTCATGCTCATCGATCTTCGCAACAAGAACACGACGGGTAAAGCAGCAGAGATCGCTCTTGATGCATCGGGCATTACGTGTAACAAGAACGCAGTGCCGTACGATACACAGTCTCCCCTCGTTACGTCGGGCATACGTCTAGGTTCAGCAGCGATGACATCTCGTGGCATGAAGGAAGACGACATGCATCATATCGCAGTCCTAATCGATCGGGTTGTTACGAACCTCGACAAACCAGAAGTATACACGGCCGTTAAAGAAGACGTCCAGACGTTCTGTCGTCAGTTCGATCTCTATCCTTCGCTTAACAACTCAGCACCAGAAGTCGGAAAGCGCGTTGGCGAAACGCTCGGTGAAGCCGTACACGCAGTCGAAGACGTAATTGAAAGCGTTGTCGACGAAGTGAAGGCAGTGTTTAAGGCGCCGAAGTAGTTCGGCCTTCGTTCACCCGTTCGATAAGTTTCTTTCCGGCAAGAAATCCAATCATCGCCGCATTGTCGACGCTGTAGCCTATGCGCGGCGCAACAAACATTCTGTTGTCTGCCGCGGCACGTTCGCTCATTGTTTTGCGTAACTCTGAGTTAGCGGATACGCCACCAGCTATGCAGATGGCAGACGCATCGAGAGCCTTGGCAGCACGCATCGTCTTCGTAACTAATACATCAACAATGGCACGTTGCACGCTCGCGGCAACATCGGGTATGTGTACGGTGCTGCCGGCCTCATCGCGGACACGTTGCAGAAAGTAGCGTACCGATGTCTTCAAACCAGAGAACGAGAAGTTGTAGCCGGCTTCATGCATGAGTCCACGCGGGAATACGTGCGCAGTTGGGTTCCCTTGCGCGGCTAGCCTGTCGATGTGAGGTCCACCCGGATAACCAAGGCCGAGCATCTTGGCGACTTTGTCGAATGCCTCACCTGCCGCATCGTCCTTCGTTGTACCAAGAACACTAAACTTCGTAAACGATTCTACTAAAAACAACGAGGTGTGTCCGCCACTCACAACAAGACACACACTCGGAAACGGAATCATTGGGTTTTCGAGGTAACCTGAGAACATATGCGCTTCGATGTGATCGATTTCGATAAGGGGCTTTTGATACCTGAATGCAAGCCCCCTTGCGAATTGTGTACCCACAATGAGCGACCCCGGCAGACCGGGTCCGACGGTTACGGCAATTGCATCCACATCTTGCACGCATATACCAGCTTCGAGCAAGGCACTCTGAGTGATTGGAGAAATTGCCTTGACGTGTTCGCGCGATGCGAGTTCGGGTACGACCCCACCGTAGTGGTTGTGAACATCCTGCGAAGAAATAACATTGCTTAGTACGTGTGTACCACGAATTACGGATACAGCGGTATCGTCGCACGACGTTTCGATTGCAAGGATCAGGGGCTGCTCGCTAGCGCTCGCATGGGGTTGGGCGGCATCATGCATCGAGTTCGGGCCTCAACATGCGGTACAACATGCCGAGCGAGGCGCCAACACTTCGCTGACGATTAACGTTTCTGTCATTGCCGAACATGAATCGCTTAACGGTTATCGTATCGGGCGCAGCAACGGCAATCCACACCAGGCCTACCGGTTTTGCTGTCGTGCCGCCGTCCGGACCTGCAACGCCTGTGATGCTGATGCCGTAGGTTGTTTTCATCGTGTTGCGTATGCCACGAGCCATTTGTTCTGCGACCTCCTGACTCACAGCTCCAAAGGTGTCGATGTCTACTTGCGACACCCCGAGCGCATTCACCTTCACATTGTTCGCGTAACTGATGACACCACCAGCGAAGTATGCGCTGCTGCCTGGCACCTCGGTAATAGCTGCGCCAAGCAGACCACCCGTACACGATTCTGCAACGCTGACAGTGGCGCCCGCCGACTTCAACAGATTGCCTACGGCGTACGCTATGGTGTCGTCGCCTTCACCAAACACGTAACGTCCGACACGATTCATCAATATGGTCGTTACGTCTTCAAGTGCTTGCGTGCGTTGTTCTGCTTGAGCATAACACACGCCGATGCGAAGTCGCACACCGTGATAGTTCGGAAGAAATGCCAGTGAACACGCATGTGGAAGGGCGGCAACATCTCCGATGAGGTCAGCTAGACGAGACTCTTTGATGCCTGTCGTCTGCAATGTCTTGTAGCCCCATGACGGAGCCCCTTCATGATCGATACGCTCACGTAATATGGGTAACAAGCCGTGCGTGACGATGTATTGCATTTCAGAAGGAACACCCGGCAATGCGACTAACACGAGCGCGTTATGCGCGTAGAGAAGCCCGGGCGCGGTGCCCACGTTGTTGTGCAGTAGCTGTGGCGAGTTGGCATCGAAGTATCGCTCGAGCACACCAGCCGTGATGTCGTCATGCGTCGGCCCCAGGCCACCCGTTAGAACAAGCACGTCCGCTCGCTTACGCATGGCATCAATTGCATCAACAATCGCTCGTTCGTTATCGGCAACAACTTCGTGCGTGATTACGCGGGCACCTGCAATCGTAACTTTTTCTGCTATCCATGCAGCGTTTCGATTTACAACCTGTCCGATAAGAAGCTCGTCGCCTATGGTCATGATGCCAAGCGTCATACCACAAATCTACGGCATGGCGTCTGTGAAGACTGTCCTGTCATGCTTTCGTGCTCAAACGAAAAGACCCCGCCGAGGCGAGGTCTTGATATCTGAACGATGTTAGCGCGTATGCTCGTGACGAGTTTGTGAACTCGCAATCGAGTTATGCCAGCTTTTGACGGATCTTCTTTTCGCTCATACCGCGGAGGTAATACAACTTCGCGCGACGAACCGAGCCGGTTTTAAGGACGGTAAGCGACTGGATGATTGGCGAGTGAACAGGGAAAATCCGTTCAACACCAACACCGTTGCTGATTTTGCGTACGCGGAATGTTTCGTTAATGCCGGCACCGCGACGAGCGATTACCACACCTTGGAAGTTCTGGATACGTTCTTTTTCACCTTCAACTACGCGGACGGCAATCTTTACCGTGTCGCCTGGGCGAAACGAGGGCATTTCTGGCGAAAGGTCGCCGGCTTTGGCCTTGCGCATTTCGAAGGCTTCGGCTTGCGCCATCAATTCTATCTGTCTCACCTTGGGGTGCATGACATACTCCTGGGACGATTATTCTAGACTTTACAGCTACAAAGATACGGAGGAAGCCCAAATCAGGCAAGAGGTTAGGGGGCGCTTCGCAAGGGGCTGTATTTCGTATGTTCAGCCCCCACTGCAGGAGGTGTTATGAAGTCGTACGATGCCCATCACATCCGCAACGTAGCTCTAATGGGTCATTCCGGAGCCGGCAAGACAACGCTCGCCGAATGCATGCTCTTCGAGTCCGGCGAAATTACCCGCCGCGGTACCGTAGAAGAGCATTCTACGGCCTCTGACTACCACGACATCGAACACGAGCGCGGGTCTTCGGTCTTTGGTACGACCCTGTTCGCCGAATGGCGCGACTACAAAATCAACATCATCGATACTCCTGGCTTCGTCGACTACGTTGGCGAGGTGCTTGGCGCTCTTCGCGTGGCCGACACGGGCATTATGGTGCTCAATGCGCACCACGGTGTCGAAGTCGGTACAGAATCGCTCTGGAAACAAGTAAAGGCCTTCAATACACCCACTATTTTTGTGGTTAACAAAGTCGACCACGAACAAAGCGACTTCTGGAAGACCGTGGAGCAGGCGAAAGATCGCTTCGGACGCGAGGTGACAGTGGTGCAGTACCCCGTCGGTGAAGGTAGCGGCTTTCATACGATCATAGACGTGTTGACAATGAAGGCCTACGTATTCGGTCCGGCCGGAGGCAAGCCCGCCAAGGAAGACATTCCCGACAGCGAGAAAGAACGCGCCTCGCAACTGCACAATGACCTTATCGAAATCATTGCGGAGAACGATGAGACGCTTATGGACCATTACCTGTCCAAAGGTGAGCTCGATGAAGATGAAATGCGTAAGGGGCTTACGACTTCGATGATCAAACGTCAGATTTTCCCCCTCTTCTGCACATCGGCAAAGCACAACATGGGTGCAGGAAGACTGATGTCATTTATCGACGTCGTCATCCCAGCGCCTGTCGAAATGCCTGCAGTTAAAACGGCGAATGGCACGATGCTCACGTCCAATCCCGCGGGCAAGACATGCATCTTTGTTTACAAATCGGCTAACGAAGCCAATCTCGGAGACATGTCGTTCTTTCGCGTGTATTCGGGCACCGTTAAGCAGGGCATGGATCTCGTGAACGAGCAGACTGGCGTGACGGAACGACTCGGACAACTCTTTGTGGTGAATGGTAAAAAACGTCAGGACGTACCACTGCTCGAAGCTGGCGATATCGGCGCAGTCGTGAAGCTGAAGAACACTCACGTGAATAACACGCTGCACGACAAAGGCTTCGACCTAACACTCACACCAATTCAGTTTCCTGCACCAAAGGTGCGTGTTGCCGTTGTTAGCAATCGCAAAGGCGAGGAAGACAAGCTCGGACTTGCATTGAACCAGATGCACGAAGAAGACCCAACGCTTGAGGTTGAGCATTCACAAGACCTGAAACAGACCATTCTGCACGGACAGGGCGAAATGCATTTGCAAACTGCCAAACAGCGGATGGTAAACAGATTTAAGTTAGACATCGGATTCGTACCTGCCCGCATCCCCTACCGTGAAACGATTCAGCGCAGGGTAGATGGCGTGTACCGGCACAAGAAGCAGTCGGGCGGTGCGGGACAGTTCGCCGAGGTACACATGCGTGTCGAACCGTATCACGACGGCATGGCGGCGCCCGAAGGCTTGAATGTTCGAGGTACAGATGTATCAGACTTGCCGTGGGGGGGCAAGCTCGTCTTTGTGAATTGCATTGTAGGCGGTGTCATCGACCTTCGCTTCCTTCCTGCGATTCAGAAGGGCGTTATGGAAAAGATGACAGAAGGTCCGGTGACGGGCTCGTACGTTCGTGACGTCCGCGTAAGTGTCTTCGACGGAAAAATGCACGCTGTCGACTCGAACGAAGCAGCCTTCAAAACGGCAGGACGTATGGCATTCAAAGACGCCTTCATCAAGGCTGATCCCCTTCTACTCGAGCCCATGTACGACATCGAAGTCATGATCCCAGAGGAAATCGTTGGCGACGTTATGAGCGACCTCCCCGTCCGTCGAGCTGTCATCGTCGGCGTAGACGCCGACGGTCACTACCAGGTCATCAAAGCCCGCATGCCCCTTGCCGAGTTAGACCAATACGCCACCATTCTGCGCAGCTTGACGCAAGGACGTGCCTCGTATACTTCAACGTTTGCTGAGTTTCAACCTGTTCCTACGACTGTGCAACACAAACTGCACAAAGACTACCTAGCGCATGCGCATGATGAGGAGTAAGTCACTTGCGTTTTAGCCTGTACATCGGCTTCAGCGAGCCGTTCCTTGCGAAGCTCGACATCGTAAGCCGATCGCCTGACCATTCGTACGCGTAGCGCACGCGTTTGGGTTTGTCTGAGACGACTTCAATTATCTGGTAGGGTTTGCCCACAGCAGCTACGATGCGGTAGTTGAACTCGAGCTTTGGGGTTTTTGCGCTCTGTAAGGAACTGAACGTATACACCTTGCCTTTGGCGTCGTGATACGTGCCTGAAAGCGTTGCAGAGTTCAGTACACGCTGGTAGATGAAGTCAGCGTTCTGATTGCGCGATGGTATGTAGGCAAAGACATCAGGTTTTGCGTTCGAGTCGACGGTAGAGTGAACCGCGATGTACTGTCCCTGTGCCTTATCAATGCCCAGCAGCCATGTCTTGCCCAGCGCTGTAAAGCGCCGCTGATCGCCAATGCCCTTGGCAGTCGTTACAACAAGCTGCGTGGACACTCCTTCGTCAAGATCGCGAGATGTAAATAAAGTTATAGTGCTGTCGGGTTGGCGTACTGCCCGAAGGACGAGAAGCTCGTCTGGACGTAACAAGGCAAGAGCGTTCGTAATGGACTTGCTGGCCTTGAGGTCCTCGATAATCCGCATGTTTATCCATGTGCCTTCTGGTAAGGCCGATAGAGTCGATGAGACACTTCCCGTCGGCGGTTGAGCCGACAGGAAGTGCATCGAAACAAAGAGTAGCGTAGCTACGACCATCATGTGGCTGCGACTAGCGATGGGTTAGCGACCAGGCATTGTCATCGACTGATAGTCAGCCGGAACAACGAACAACGATGCATCCGGTGTATCGTTTGTAGCAACTGATGCTTCAAGGCGCACTGTTTCTGCACCATTCTCCCACTTTACAACTCGGAGAGGAACGAACTTGCTGTTTGCCCACGTTTTCATCGAGCCTGCAAATGCGGGTGGAATAGAGAACGAACCCATGTCTTCAGCAAGCCATGCTTCGACCTTGTTACCACTAGGAAAAACAAGTGTCTCGAGATGCGTATCGTGTCCGAGGATTACGACAGTTTCCTTCGAAACCGTACGTGTTGGTTCGCCAGTTTCATCACCTGCGATGCCAGCGCCATTCATTGCCGACGTCTCTGCGACGTTCATAGCCATTTTCCGCTCTGGGAGAAGCATGGTCATCATCTTCGTGTCGGGATTGCGGATAACGGAGATGGCCTTATCTGTCATGAGCACATCCAAACGAGCGAGTTTGCCGTCACCTAGCAGTGAAAGTGTCTTGAGTTCGCGTGCGTCCGGTCCGCTTACGTTATACGTCAGCGTACCCTTAAACGGTTCGCCTGCTTGCATCACGCCTACGCTAAACAAAGCAAGCATACAAATGAGGAATGTCTTCATGTAGTGTTCCAAATGTGAGATTAGAGTTTTCGATGTAGAGTTTTCGATGTACGACTTAGATTTTTCGACTTACGGTTTTGGCTTGAAGGAATAGCAACAGATAATCACGGCCACCGGCCTTCGAGTCTGTGCCGCTCATGTTGAACCCACCGAACGGATGTGCCCCAACGAGCGCACCAGTGCATTTGCGGTTGAGGTACAGATTGCCGCAGTGGAATTCTGCGCGTGCGCGTGCTAGTTTCTTTTCACTTTTTGTGTAGACGGCGCCTGTGAGACCATAGATCGTGTTGTTAGCAATCTCTATGGCATGATCGAAGTCCTTCGATTTACAGACGGCGAGAACTGGACCAAATATTTCTTCCTGCATGAGGCGGGAGTTCGGTTTAACGTTCACAAATACCGTCGGCTGGATGAAGTATCCGTCGCGCCCCTTGGCTTTGGCGCCCCCTGCGATGAGTTTGCCTTCTTTCTTGCCGACTGCGATATAGTTGAGGATGGTCTTTTCGGCGCGGTCGCTAACAACCGGACCTACCAGTGCATTGTCTTTCGGATCGCCAATCTTGTCTTGAATAGCTTCGACAGCGACTTTAAGTTTAGTTACAAACTCGTCGTAGATGTGTGCGTCGACAATGGCACGCGAGCACGCAGAACATTTCTGTCCCTGGTAGCTAAACGCTGCCGCGACAACACCTGCCACAGCTTCATCGACGTTTGCGTCTTTGTCTACGACAATGGCATCCTTGCCACCCATTTCAGCAACCACGCGTTTAATCCAGATCTGTCCTTTTTGCGGCGTCGCCGCAAGCTGATTCACGTGCAGTCCGACAGCCATCGAACCAGTAAACGATATGAACCGCGTTTTTGGATGGCCAACCAGATAGTCGCCGGCTTCTGCCCCACTTGCAACCAGGAAATTCAGAACGCCATCCGGTAGTCCCGCGTCCTTCATGATACTTGCATACAGCCAGCCCATCATTGGCGAGTCGCTCGATGGCTTAACAATAACCGTATTGCCAGTAACGATTGCTGCAGAGCACATGCCTGCAAGAATTGCGAATGGGAAATTCCATGGCGGAATGACAATGCCTACGCCTAACGGGACGTAGAACATTTCGTTGTCTTCGCCTTTAGCAGCGACAATCGGTTGTTTCCCGCCATAACGAAGCGCTTCACGTCCGTAGAACTCAAGAAAATCTATTGCTTCTGCCGTGTCGGCATCTGCTTCGGCGAAATTCTTTCCTACCTCGGATATCATCCACGCATTGATTTCATAACGACGCTTGCGCATCATACCTGCCGCTTTGAACAAGATGTTTGCACGTTTAGCAACAGGCACGTCTTTCCACGCTTCGAAGGTCTTCACCGCAGCCTTCATTGCCTTCTCTGCATCGTCCTTACCTGACTTCTGAAAAATGCCCACGACCTCTGACGGCTGCGCGGGGTTCACGCTAATGGTCTTATCCTTCGACTTGACCTTCTTGCCATTGATGATGTTGGGGTATTCCTTGCCGAATTGTTCGCGAACAGCATCGACAGCCGCGCGCTGCTTGCGCGCAATGTCAGATTTGGTGAAATCGAGAAAGATTTCGTTCGCGAATGGCTTTAGGGGCGTTGCTGGAGACTTCATTGGCAGGGGGCGCGAAGCGCACGGGGTATTTGGGGGGACGTTTTGCTGTCAGAACGTAAAATTACGAAGCGATGTTGGACATAGTATGTTTGCACCATGGTAGAATCAATGATCGAATACTTAAACGGACTCCCTGTGTGGGGAGCGCTGTTGTTTGCATTCTTCGTCTGTTACATCGAGAACCTGGTACCACCGTCGCCAAGCGATGTACTGCTAATTTTCTGTGGGACTCTTGTAGGACTGGGCACAGTGGGCTTCTTGCCACTGCTCGCCGCGTCAACCATAGGGAGTGTTGCAGGGTTTACGACGACGTATTGGATAGGACGTAAGTACGGTCGTCGTCTTGTGGACTCTGGCAAGATTCCTTTTGTTGATAAGGAATCGATAGACAAGGTCGAACGCTGGTTTGCGAAGTACCAAGATCTGATTATCGTAGCTAACCGCTTCCTTGCGGGCACGCGAGGTGTTGTGTCGTTTGTTGCAGGTCTCTCTCGCCTACCGTTTCTGCGTACAACACTCTATTGTCTCGTGAGCGCCACCGCGTGGAACGCGCTCATGATCTGGCTGGGCAAGCTCTTCGGTGCCAACTGGCGTGTTGTCGAGTCCTACATGGGTACGTACGGGTGGATCATAACGGGAATCCTAGCCATGTTGTTCGTCTGGTGGCTGATTCGTCGCAAACGCAAACCGAAAACGGAACTTTAGGCTTCGGTACGCAAAGACTAGCCTTCAGTACCCCAGTCAACAAGCAGCGAGAAGCGAAGCGTGTTTGCCAGCGGATGATTCTCTTCGATCGTTAGGATGTAGGAGAAGTCAAGCTTGAAGATCTCGTACGTTACTCCCGAACCGAGCGTGAAGTACTGACGATTTCCCGCTGCCTGTGGCTCTGTGAAATAGCCGCCACGAATTGCTACGATCTGGTCGTAGATGTACTCCATACCAACACCAGTTTCCAAGCCCCCTCTGCCCCATGCCGAGACAAACGAGACCGGAATCGGATCGGAACCGAGTGCATCACGGCGAACGAGGAGCTTTGCGAAGTCGGCCGAAATTAGCAGGTCGTTGAATTCATCTTCGACAAGCTTGATAGCAACACCAAGACGAAGTGTTGTCGGAAGCGGATCTGATTCGTTAAGATAGGTTACTTTCGGACCAACGTTCTGGAGGTTCGCACCAAGGCTTAAAACGTTGTCGAGATTTTCACCAAACACCGTGAGCTTCTTGGGTTTCCAAAGGAAGCCAAGATCGAAGGCACCCGAGATACCGACGCCAGCACCGGCTTGGCCCGGACCCGCTGGGGCGAGGTTCGACTGAATGTATTTGATCTGGATTCCAGCGCAAACATCGTCTGCAACGTGTGTGCCGTACGAGACACCTAGTGAAAATTCATTCGAGCGAAACTTGCCCAATGCTGTACCGTCAGCGGCAGTTCGCGTGAATTCGCCGAGGTTCATGAAGATCATCGTAGCCGCAACGGTACCATCGATAGCTTCGATGAACTGCCCATACGTGCCGTACGAATAGAATAAGTCTGCGTTGAATTGCGGAAGCCACTTTGAAAAGCTCAATGCAATCTGCCGTGAGTTCTGAAATCCGAGACCGGCGGGGTTCCAGAACACAGCGTTCACATTGTCAGCAATGGCCGTCCCCACGTCACCCATGCCGCTGGCACGAGCATCGGGACTGATCAGGAGGAAGGGCACTGCAGCACCGCCGGCTTGGCCGAACGACGCAGTGGCCGCCATGAATATGATGGCTACAGCCGTTGCACCCTTAGTGATCATCGTCATACGTTCTCCTTACGTGAGAGTCGAAGTCTTGAAATCAAAATTAACGAATGAGGCTCAACTTGCCACTGACATCGTGAACAAGGCCCTCGTCGGTTGTAATTCGTACCACGCAAAGGTATACACCCGTACCGAGCATATCGCCACCGGTATCAGCCGCATTCCAGGATAGTTCTGCCGTCTGACGATCTGCAATTCTCATTGGTTGGTCGAATACCATACGGCCCTGCAAATCGAAAATCTTGAGAGCCGCATCAAACGGCTGACTCATGTTGTGCGTAAAGCGAATGGTTGTCGACGACGCAAACGGATTCGGATGATTGCTGATGCCTTCTGTAACGATGCCGGCCGACGAATCTGCGACACGAAATGTTGTAGTAGCTTCGGTAAAGTTATTAAGCACGTCCCACGCACGCACGCGCACGGTGTGTTGCCCGGGCTGCAGACCGAAGATCTGCTTCTCTGCAGAACCAGCCCTGCTGTTCTCGAGCGATGTACTAAAGGTCGCCGTGAGGTTCTCAATCTTGGATCCGGCATCGAACGATGCTTCGAGATCATGGCCAATGCCAATGCCCGTCGTGTTGATACCGGTTGCGTCCTTCAGATCAACAATCAGAATCGGGTCGGTACGCACCAGTCCGCCAGGGATGAACTTTCTTGAGTCCATGAACAGCGCAATTTCAGGTCCGTCTTCGTCATCGAATTGCGCAGTGTCTACACCATCAACCACAACGTCCTCTGTAGCACCCATTGCAAATCGTGTGCTGTCACCGACGGCATATCCGTAAATCGTTGCGTTTGAAGAGGAGAATCCTATGTCTTTCGGAACAACAAACGTGGCAGTAAACCGGCCGTTCTCGACCTTGTATGAACCACGGCTAAGCGCAGCTCCGCGACGACGGAAGTTGTTCTGAGTGCGTGTTGCGTCAGTATCGTAGACGGTTACATCAACGGTTGCATCAAAAAGCGAAACGGTAGCAACACCGTTGAATTCGTTGTCGACTTCTAACGATCCAAGCTTTGAGCAGCGCCCAGCAATGGTAACCGTGGAAAGTGCCTTCAACGTTACGCTGGTCGAGTCGGAGAATTGCGTGCCGTTGATTGTCTCGAACACGACGTGTCTGTCTGGTACATGTAGCCTCAGCGTAGGATCGCCGAGCAGGAAGAATTTTTCGTCATTATTCTGCGTGAACAGTTGCTTCATAGCAAACATTGCATCGCCGAGACGTGGAAATTTGCCGTCCTGCTCACGTGTAAATAGGTCGCGATATAGTTGCTTCGTTATCTCAGAGTTCGCATCGGAAAAAACCACGCGTGTAGCAGAGAACACACCTATGGCGCCACTGTTGGGTAGCAGGACGAGATCCTCTGCGCCTGACTGCGATTCCGTCATGTCAAACCGCGCAAAGTCACATGTCGCGGCCGTAAGGAAGAACGGCTTCGAAGCATTCGTCATGAGTGGCGGCGTCGTTGTGTTCACAAAAATGTTTTCGTGAGCCCAAACCTTCGGGTTGCCATGTCCGATCCAGTTCAGTAGCAGTGTACCCGATGTGTTCACTGTCGACACCAACTCGTCGTTCACACCTGGCTTACGTCTGCCCCGCGCAACGTTTTCGGTAGGATACTCTACCATGTAGACTTTCTTCGTCTGAAATTCGCGCGACACGTAGTTCTCGGCGAGTTCTTCGCTCTGGATAAGGTGGCGTGCGCCATCGCTGTTACCGTTGCTCGTCGGACCATCGTCGGCAATCATCGTTATTCGCGTGCGCCAGTCGTCGGTCGATGCGTCGTTCTCATACCTCTTGATTTTTGCCAACATCGTGTAGCCGACTTCATTCGACGTAATGGGCATACGGCCAATCGCTAAATCGATGCGGGCATCATTTCCGACAGCCCGAACGAAATAATCGTCTGTCGTAAAGGTCGACAGGCCATGGGTGGACGAGTAGGGGTCGAATGATTCGTACGGAGGAATCAAATTCACCTGACTCGACGAAATGTTCTTGTAGTCGAAGTGTCCGTCACCCCACAGCAACACGTACCGTGGTTTCTTAGTCCACGTATTCAGTGCTTGTGAGAGATAGTCACGTATGGCAGTTGGATCAAGTACGCCGTAACTGAATTCATTCGTGATTTGCTCTGTTGTTACGACAGTTGCGGACAGTTCCCCTGCTGCATTTCTGTAGGCGGCGTACGCCTCAGCAGATTCTAACAGCGAAGGATGGGTGATAACAATCAGATCTGTGTTCGCTGGCTCTGTACGCAGGTTGCCAAACGTAATTTTTTCGAGCGATGCCGTGCGCACGTTACTGCTCAGGAAATACTGTCGTGGTGTAATACTGTCAAGGACGCTTCGAACTGCGAACATGCCGCCCGTGTTTGCGGCGTTGTCAAGTAACTCTGGACGTGCTTTGTTCGTGACGTCGAACCCGTATACCTCGCCGTTAAATCCGTAAACGTCGTATTGTACCGGACCACGCAAGTCGGGTTCAGTCCAGAACTCGAACTCACCATCAGAAGCCGATAATGCGCGCGGATAATGAATTTCGAACCAATCAAGTGCACCAGATGCACTCTGGTCGCTACTCTCGTACTGCAAACGCAACGCACTGCGCGAATCAGATGGGAGCCGGGTCGCGTCGATTATAGCAGAGATCGTGTCGTTGAACGCATCCATATACTCCGGCACTGGCACAATATTCTTCTGGACAAAGACCGATCCGTTCTCAGAAATTGTGAAAACACCTGTCTTGCCACCGCGGTTCACTAACGAGAATCGATACAACACCGTGCCGCTTTGCAGAAAACCCGGGAGGATGGTTGTTATCGACATCGAACCAGGATTCTCGACGCCGCGACCGTACCAACGACGGCCAGAGCCGGAGTTGTACGGACTTGAAACTTCTTCTTCTAAAAAGACACGGCCGGTAACGCGCGATGGCCGCTGCGATGGCTCGATGGCTGGCACGGGTCGCATCTGCGCACGACGTCCATCCGACCCACCCCACGTGAGCAGATACCCAGCCTGCGTAGCATAGTGACTGATGTAGTGCGAAATGCGCTTGCCGTTCCACCCAAAGCCCGTCGGACCAGACGCATAGAATAACACGTCGAGAACGGAACCATCTTCATTCAGACGAACGATGATGTCCTGCTCTACGAGCGTGTTTACAAGAGCAGAGTCTACATGCTCTGGAAGCTCCGTGCCACCGCGTCCAAAGACGCGCAGCGTACGAGCAGCAGCAGCGTCCGTCGGAATTGAGTTTTTGCGCAGTTCATCTGCGCTTAACCGATAGATACCTTGCTTGTCGACCGCAATGCGATACACATTCTGAAGGCGCTCGCCTTCGGCCTGCACACTTTCGTAACGTTGTTTATTAGCAATCCGTGAGGTTCGTGTCTTCGGATCCATGGCGAGTGCTACATCCGCTTGGCGTACCATCTTCGTAACACCGTCACGGGTTTCCGCTACAACGATGTCCACTTGCGCGATGTGTTGGTCGCGAGCAATACCGGCATATCGGACGCTGACGCCGTGTTCGGCAAGAGGCTCCGGCATGCTGCCGGAAAAGGAGAGCGCCGATTCGATCGGCGCAAGAATGCGTGGCGTAGTTGTCGTTTGGACCGACGAGCGCGTTACTTCAAAGCCACGAGCCGATGGTACAACGATATCGAAACGCACAACCCACTGAACAACAGTACCATCGATGTTTTGATGTTGACGAGCACCGGCGATATCCGGACGCATCATGGTGCGGCCGTCCACTAGCACTGTATCCCACCCATTGATGACGGGAACGTACGTGAACGAATATGATGTTGCCGATGACGTGTGCACACGCACACCTCGCGGTACGCCCGCTTGCACTGCAAGCGTCGTTACCAAGAGGCATGCAAGGCATGCCGCAGCCATCAAGATTCGTTTCATAAATATCGATCGCGTATAGAACTGAAAAAACACCCCTGCGACACCAGGGGTTACAGACGCAGATTTGGCAAGGTATTGTAAGCCCCTTACCATTTGATTTAAAAGCCCCTTACGCGAGCTAAAATGTGTACGACACCGTGGCATACGTAAGGCGCGGAATGATTGATCCACCGTAGATCTCGTAGTGCCGGCGATCCAGCACGTTGTTCATTGCCACACCTATCCTGAGTCCGTCAATCACCTGTACGCCAGCGCTCAGGTTCAATAGCGCGTAGGACGGCACAAAACCGCGGAAGTCGCCTGCGAGCCATGGGAAGCCTTCGATGTAGCGGAACATAGCTGACACATCCCAATCGTCACCTTCTGCATAGGTGGCGCCGATATTCATACGATGTGGGGAGGTGTTCGGTTGGAGGAGCTGATCGCCTGTGGCTAACAATGGGTTGATAGTCATGGCATCAATGAGGCGGAAGCCGTAATACGTGTAGTTGGCATTCACGCGCAGATTGTCGGTAACGAGGAATTCAGCGCCGATTTCGACGCCGTACTGCTCTACCTTGCCAATGTTGGCGTTCGACACCACAAACGTGGGACGTCCATCCAGGGTCGTGAGCCGATGCTGATCATCGGGCGAAAGCTGTGCATAGACAATCGAGTCGACGAGACCGGAGTATTGCTGGAGGTTCGGGCTTAATGTCGACTTGCTAGACCACGCTGCAAAGTTTGGGTTGACGCCAGGCAAGAACCCAGAAATGAAATCGGTGAGCTTGTTGTAGTAGACGTCGACCGTAACGAAGAGCTTCGATGCGATGACGCCCTTGTACCCTAGTTCGAGTCCAACATTGCTCTCGACCTTCAGGTGTTCATTACCAAGGCCAAGTGCCGCCGGTTGAATGCCCCGTGGGTCTGACTTACTCGTTACGGTTGGGTCGAATAGGCCAAGATCGACGGACTGAGCACTGCCGGTTAGTGCGGTGAGCGTATCGATAATACTCATAGCGATGGGACGGAAGTTTACCGGACGACCTTGCGCGGAGAATGCTGGACGAAATCCATAACGGCGGTACAGTTCAGAGAAGTTCGGTCGCTGGAAGGAACGTCCACCAGACACCCGAAACTGCTGTCCGGGCACAGGTGTGTACACAATGGCGCCGCGGGGTGAAAACTGCGTTGCGTGGAACGTCGCCCCATCGACACGTCCTGACGCAACAAATGCAAGCTCTGCCATGGGCTTGTATTCGAACTGCGCATAAACACCGCCGATTTGTGCTTCGATGGGGTCATTCGGAAATACAGTTCCATTCGAACCAATTGACATGTGTTGCGCCTGCCCACCAATGTTGTACTGCCACTCCGAACCGATGTTGTTGTTGTACTGGGCATCGAGGTTGATGTCGTACGAATCATCAAGAATGATCGTACCCTTTGGTGCTGCCAGTATGCGCATCGTGTCTATCGTCTTGCGCATGTTGAACGTAGACTGAACGTGAAAGTGGTCCTGGTGGTATGCGAGACGAGCAAACGGCTTCGCTGTCTGAGGTACGTGAATACGACCCGCGCCTGCGAGCATTATTTCGTTACCAAACTCAGCATAACCGAACTCAGCAAGCATGACCTGGTCGTCGCTTAGATTGTAGTCGGCTCGAATCGTACCATACGTCGAGAATGTGTTTCGATCATCCGGACGTATGCTGTCGTTCTCGCGCGCGCGGGGCCAGAGAGAAGGATACTCCGATTCAAGCGCCGCCTTGTCAGCAGCAGATGCGTTGGCAGCCGAGGCACTATCGCCTGGAATGCTAGCGGTGAACCTGTTCTCAGCAAGATTAAGAGACTGCGAGTGGCCGATTGTAACCTTGTATGCTAAATCACCAAACATGCCGGCATGGCGCGCGTCGCCTCGCAGCGTCTTATAGTCTCCAACCAGTAGCGATACCTTCGTGCCCTGGGATTCACGCGGTGAAAGTGTGCGCATGTTTAGAACGCCGTTGAATGCGTTAGCGCCGTAGAGCGCGGCGGCCGGACCCCGCACTAATTCGATGCTGTTGAATTCGTCAAGCGGTGTTGCAAACGAGTTCCACTCTGTAGCACCAATCTGCTGAAGTCCCACGTCGCGTCCATCAACCAGTACCAACAACCGACGATTTGTACTGTTGTTAAAGCCGCGTGTGTTGACGTTGAAGTCGGTGGCGCCGTTCTGCACAACGTCGACGCCCGTCAATCCTTCTAGTGCTCTGCCAAGCTGATTGCCGCGTGCCGCGCGCTCGATCTCTTCTTCGCTCATCGCGGTCACAGCAGCAGGCGTTTCGGTTATCTTTTCATCACGCTTAAATGCTCCGTAAACAACAACAGCATCAAATGTGTTATGCAAAATCTTCAGCATTACATCTACCGTTGCAGCATTGTCAATAGTCGCAGTGCTGACCGTCGTGTCAGCAAATCCAGCCGCGCGAAACGATAATGAGTGCACACCTTCAGTTACCTTCATGAACACATATCGTCCGTTCTTGTCCGTGTACGCAACGCGATTCGATTTATCTAGGCGAACGCGTGCGCCGCGAACAGTTTCCTGGTCTTCTCCACTTCGAACAACACCTGTTATCGACCCGTCTGCTGCCATCGACATCTGTGATGAAGCACACATAAGTACAGCCACGATCGACGCATAAATCAAAACTCTCATTCCGTCCCTTTAGAAAGATTTGTGAGACTTACGTAACCCGTTAGATAACCCTCAGCAGCTCGCTGTTTTCCAATAGAATCATACATGTCAAGGTCGTCCGGTGCCCAGGTGGCAAGTCCGTCGACATATCGGTTAAACATGCAGAACGACGCTGCAATAAGAATGGCGTCATGAATTTCAGTGTCCGTTGCACCTTCATTGCGCGCTGCAGTGATGTCTTCGTCAGCAACGCTCAAGCCCCCTTCTCGCACCTTATCAGCAATGGCAAGCAGTGCCTTGATTTTCCCTGTGATAGGGGCCGATGAAGGGTCTTGCAGAACGGCACGAACTACATCGTAGTTGCCACCCATTTGATGAGCTGCAATTGCGGTGTGTACGGTTGCGCAATACTTGCAATTGTTACCATGCGACACATACGAAGCAATAATCTCGCGTTCGCCTTGCGTGAGCGTACCGTCTGCATGAAGCAGCGCGTTGGCTAGTTCGTTCATAGGACGCGTCTGCTCAGGGTGTGTCATCATAAGACCACGAATGCCTGGCGCGCCTTCGGGTACATTAATGTGTGCCGTGCGACCTCCAGCTGAACGGTTCACTTCGCAGCATTAAGTCCCTTGCGCATGTATCCGTTCGTTGTAAGCCTGTCCGCCAGCGTTTCGAAATACTCATCGTTGGCGGGATAATCAGAGGCAAGTCCGTCTACGTATCGATTATAAAAACAGAACATCGCTGCGGTCAACACCGTGTCGTGAATATCGAGGTCGGTAGCACCCGCCTTCCGCGCGTTCGCAATTGCAGTGTCATCGACGCCGCGAGCATCGCCCTGCACGAGTGCAGCGATATTGAGCAGTGCGTGCATGCGTTCACTTACCGGAGCCGAGGTATGGTCGCTCACAACACGTTGCACGAGGTCCATGCCCCCATCGTAGCGCGCTGCCGTATACGCGTGAGCATTTGTGCAGAACCGACATTCGTTGCGCGACGACACAAGCGTGGCAACGAGTTCTCGCTCGCCTTCTGTCATCGAAGACGGACCGCGCAGCAATGCTTGGGTGGCATCGCGAATGTGCTCTGCGGTGTCGAGGCGTTCTTCTAGGAGTCCGGTAATGCCGGGCAATGGGCTGGATACGTTGATGTGTGGCATGTTAATCTCGCACGTATCCGCGTTCAGCCATGAGTGCGCCCATGGGCACATACGTTTCGGCATCGGTTGGTGTTAGCGCGCGCAATCCGTCTACGTACCGATTAAACATGCAGAAGGCCGCAGTAATGAGCACCGTATCATGGATGTCGCGGTCGACAGCCCCTTCGGCGCGAGCAGCAGCAACGTCGTCGTTCGTAACGATACGTCCACCGCGCCGCACCTTCTCCGATATCACAAGCAGCGCTTGCATCTTTGGCGAAAGCCGTGAGTGATCGCCATTGTAAACAACTTCATCAACAATGTTTTTGTCTGCGCCGAAATGATGTCTGGCAGCAGCAGCGTGGCTCATGGTGCAGAACGTGCACTTGTTGCCCTGCGAAACAAATGCTGCAATGAGTTCGCGTTCACCTTTTGATAGGGGGCTGTCGCCGTGCAGGAGCACGTGCGCAAGGCGCGTAAGGGGTACGCCTGTTTCTGGACGAAAGAAAAACAGGCTACGGATGCCGGGAATCGTAGGATCGACAGCTATATGTGCCATATATGCCGGGCTAGATCAATCTGCTTGTGTCCGAGAACAAACGCACGTGACTGCGTATAAACCGGATAAAAAAAATGCCTCGCCATCAGGGGGGAATGAGACGGCAAGGCATGCAGCATAAAGAGGAAGTGACGACTCACGTCGTCGAGCGGGAAACGAGACTCGAACTCGCGACCCCAACCTTGGCAAGGTTGTGCTCTACCAACTGAGCTATTCCCGCATCAAAGAACGTACAAATGTACACGCGGGGTGCCACCTAACCAATCTCAATCTTGGTAATACCGGTTAAGGCGCTGAAATTTATATGGATAGAGTTTTCCACAGCCTTCTCCACGTCAGTGAACGAGGGTTTTTCACCTGTTTCGCGTTCGATTGAGGTCACCTCACGGTCGGAAATACCACATGGTACAATCATATCGAAATCTGCTAAGTCATTGCAAACATTAAGAGCAAAGCCATGATATATAACCCATTTTCTGCAATGGATGCCAATTGCGCAAATCTTTCTGGCTTCAGCGACCCAGACCCCTGTCAGCCCCTTGACTGTGGAAGACTCAATCCCGAATTGGGAAACGCTGTCGATAATTGACGCTTCGAGCGTGCGAAGGAACCAATGAAGGTCGGGTTTCAGGGTCGCCAGGTTAAATATTGGATATCCGACGAGCTGACCCGGGTTGTGGATGGTGACGTCGCCCCCACGGTCAATTGGTATCACCTCAACGCTGCGATCACGAAGGACGTCCATGCCCGCGAGGACATTATCCGACGTGCCGTTCTTTCCGATCGTAATGACGGTGGGATGTTGGCACAAGACCAGAGTGTTTGGAGCATCTCCTCGCTCAACGCGAAACGCCAGCTCACGCTGGCGTTCCCATGATTCTCGGAATGGGACAAGTCCCCATCGTTCAGTTACGATCATTTTGGCGTTCGCACCTTCCAGATGTTCAAAGCTCTTAGATGTTTACGGCCTCACCAAACGCAACGGCAGCAGCTTCCATTACTGCTTCACTGAGTGTTGGGTGTGCGTGAATGGTTTTGAAGATAGCCGGACCAGTTGCTTCGAGAGAACGTGCAAGTCCAAGTTCTCCAATCAACTCCGTCACATCTTGTCCGATTAGGTGTGCGCCGAGCAACTCGCCATACTTCGCATCAAACACAAGCTTCACAAAACCACCGGGCTTACCGATGCCATGTGCTTTACCATTTGCCTGGAATGGGAATTTGCCCACCTTTACTTCGTGTCCCTCTTCTTTGGCTTTAGCTTCCGTTAGTCCGATGCTTGCCACCTGCGGCTGACAGTACGTACAACCTGGAATGTTCTTATAGTCTACACCATCCGTGTGATGTCCAGCAATGTGCTCAGCCGCAACAATGCCTTCTGCCGATGCTTTGTGTGCGAGCCAGGGAGCGCCGGCAATGTCACCAATAGCGTAGACGTTAGGGATGTTGGTTTGACAGTACTTGTTAATCTTGATCATGCCACGTTCAACGGTGATACCTGCTTCTTCAACACCAGTGTTCTCGATGTTACCCTGTACGCCAATTGCGTTGAGTGCGAGATCTGCGGTGAGCGTTTCTTTTGTGCCGTCTTTCTTCTCGACAATCACTTCGACGCCTTTACCCTTCTTCTTTGCGCTAAGAACTTTGCACTCCGTCATAATGCTCATGCCTTCCTTCTCGAACGTCTTGCGTAGCTCCTTCGATATATCGATGTCTTCGACAGGTAGAATGCGATCCTGCATTTCGAGAATGGTGACCTTAGCGCCGTATGCGTTATAGAAGTATGCAAACTCGATGCCGATTGCTCCGCCGCCCATGATGATCATCGACTTTGGAATTTTCTGCTGAAGCATTGCTTCTGTTGATGTGAGAATAAACTCACGATCGACATCAATGCCCGGAATCTGACGTGGCCGTGCACCGGTTGCGATGATAATGTTCTTCGCTGTTACGGTGTCTGTTACAATCCCCTTTTCGTCCTTCACTTCGATGGTTGTAGAGTTCTTCATCGTCGCAGAACCCTTAACCAATGTCACCTTGTACTTCTTGAAGAGGAACTGTACGCCGTTGCTCATTTTGTCTGCAACGCCACGTGAGCGTGCAATCACTTTCGGAAAGTCGATCTGAATATCCTTGATGCCAAATCCGTAATCGTCGGCATGTTTTAGGAAGTTCATGTATTCAGCGTTTTTTAACAACGCTTTCGACGGAATACATCCCCAGTTCAAACAGACGCCACCCAGACGGTCACGTTCGATACATGCGGTTTTCAAACCGAGTTGGGAAGCGCGGATTGCGGCCACATAGCCGCCCGGACCAGAGCCGATTACAACGAGGTCAAAGGTGTGTTGATTCATGTTTTGTTGGATTTGATAGGGCTACAAAGATAGGCGTAACATTCAAAAGAATGGACCTCTGATTCTGTTTGATACCGACCCGCAGGTCTCTAGTTTGGCCCATCACGTTTCTGTCACAATCAGGGAGATGAGCATGCAAATGCGTGCCGGAGTTATAACTATTATCCTTACCGCAATTGTAGTCTGGCTCCTGTCGGGCCTATACTACATGGTGCTTGCTAAGGATATGATGACAGCTGCCATGGCGCTTCATGCGTCTGGTATGAATTCAATGGACAGTGTGCCCATTTACGTGTGGCTTCTAGTAACACTTTTCCCAGCGACGCTGTTGATGGTAATTCTAACGCAGGTCCCGGGTCCTATCGCTGTTCGCCGGGGTGTGATGATGGGAATCACGATGTCTCTGCTGACATGCATTCCGTGGGAGATTTCGCACTGTTTAATGTATCAACACCACGACTATACGTTCGCGGTTATCAATTGCGGCTGGGATGCACTCCAGTGGGCAATTGGTGGTGCGGTAATGGCTACGGTCTATAGTAAGCTCTACAAGACGGCGTAACGACTAACGCGGGGGATTAGGATTACATGCCGAAGGCCGTCTTGCGAGAGCAGGACGGCCTCCATTTTATGTGTTGTAGGTCTGGGCTTCGTGGATGAGCGGGTCGTTGTATGCAACCGCTGCGCGTTTCTTGAATTGGCGTGCTGCCAGAAACATGAATGCACCTGCAAAGAATAGCCAGCCCGTGAATTCTTGCCATCCGAACATCACGCCGTGTGTCGGATGATGTGGGTAATGCGCAATGACCTTTTGCGTTGCGGGAAGGATGATCCAGCTCAGGTCGATGTAGTGCGCGATAAGAATGATCACGGCAGCCGCAACAAGAATGTTTGTCTTGCGCTTTACGTCCTGACGTAGCAATACCATGAATGGCACAACAAAGTGCATGAGCATGAGCGCCCATCCGAAGTACTGCCAGCCACCCTGTTCGCGGAATGCGAAGTAGATCGTTTCTTCGGGAAGGTTCGCATACCAGATAATGAAGTACTGCGAAAACGCGATGTACGTCCAGAACACCGTGAATGCAAACATCAGCTTGCCTAAATCATGGAAGTGTTCGCGCGTGATGTACTCGTGCAGGTAACCGGCACGGTACAACGCAACAGTCATGAGTGTGATCACTGCAATTGCCGCTACGAAGTGTCCAGCAAACGTGTACACACCCCAGATCGTCGAGAACCAGTGTGGTTCTAATGACATCAGCAAATCAAACGAACAGAATGTAATGGTCATCGCATACAGCAGTACAAACGGCGCAGCACGCTTCCAATTTTTCTCTGTTGGTTTAATGTCGGTGCCGGCCGTGTCCTGCTTTACAGAGTTGCCGACGATGAACTTCATCATACCGAACCACAACACTGCGTACAATCCGAGGCGGATCATAAAGAAAGTCATGTTCAAGTAAGGGGCTTTACCGGCGAGGATGTGATCGGTCTTTGCGCTCTCGTGTGTCCATTCGTATACCGAGTGGTGCGAGAACATATTGAGAACGATTGGAACGAAGCCAAGCGCAATGAAAGGAATCAGTCCTGAGAAGTTTTCAGCGATGCGACGCACTGCGGTGCTCCAGCCAGCTCGCACGAGGTACTGAAGGGCAGAGAAGAAGACCATCGTGACGCTGATGCCGGCGAAGTACCAAAAGCCTAGAATGTAGTCGGCCATAGCACGTTCGGGTGGACCCACCAGGTACGCCGCGATCAGGCCAATAGCACCGACGATCATTGCGATCAGCCCGTACCGTTGAAGCTTTGCGATAATCGGTGTTGAACCGAGGTTGACATTTGACATGGTCATTGAAGGGACCGCAGATAATAGATGATTGCCCAACGATCTGTTGGCGAGAGCTTGTCGGCGTAGCTCGGCATCAGGTTCTGACCAGCACTGATGATATGGAAAATGCGTGCATCGGACAGAGCCTTTGTTTCGGGACGCGTGAGGCTCGGGATACCTGCCCAAGCTGCCCTTACAGTGACCCGCGAGTTGCCCTTCGCATCGAAGTTGTGACATGGTGAGCAGAACACATTAAATCGGTTTTGGCCGCGCGCTAATACAAACGGTGTATTAGGCACCGATGTGCTGACGTTCACTATTTCCGCTGTGTCGATGTCGCCTTGCTGCAGCGCGTAGGGTTGCTGTCCCCTAGCCACCGTGCCTTCGACAGGCTCGCGGACGCTCTTGCGATCGGCAAAGAACGTATTGCCGGACTGCGGAATAGCCTTGAATTGATGATCCATGTTCGAAAGCAACTCTATTGGAGGCTGCTCCGAGAACCATGGCATCCGTCCGGCCAAGACTAGAATCGTTACCACACTGATAACGCCTATAATCAGGAGCCAGAAAATCGGAATCCGACGGGGTGCATTCATGCGCAATGGTTATCGTCAGTAGTTGCGTGTCAGTGAGTTGCTGCTGTAACGACGTGTACGTTCGCTGCACCAAGTCTGCGAAGCAGATCCTGAGTACCCTCGAGCGAGAACCTATCGTCATCAACGTCGATTGTTACGACAAACGTGTCGTCTGTTGCCTTCTTAAACGAGAGATCATCCTGATAACGGTTATACCATGTTGGCAGCTTGCATAAGCCGAACAAACCAACAACGGTAAAGATTGCAGTACCTAGGATCGACAATTCGAAGTCGACTGGCATAGACCATTCCCAGTTGAAGAAGCCCTTGCCGCCAATGTTCAGTTTGTAGTCGTATGCACCCATCCACCACTGGATGGCCAACGCATTGGTGAGACCAAACAACATCCCTGCGAATGAGATGTAGGTTATGAGTGAGCGCTTTACGCCCATTGCCTTGTCGAGTCCGTGCACTGGATATGGTGTATGAATGTCCCACTTCCTGTAGCCCGCATCGCGAATCTGCACAGCTGCTTCTGTAATAATATTCGGGTCGGTAAACTCTCCGACTACACCAACTGGTGTTTCGCTCATGCGTGTTGGCCTTTCTCGGATAGCGTAGGTGCTGCATGCGCATGATGATGCGTTGGCTGCGCCCCAGGTAGGATCGCCTTTATTTCAGCAATAGCAATCACAGGCACAAACTTTGCAAACAGCAAGAAGAGCGTCAGGAAGATTCCGAACGTGCCAATGAAAATTGAGATCTCCACCCATGTTGGCGAGTAGTAGCCCCACGATGCAGGCAAGAAGTCGTGATGCAACGTCGTGGCAATAATCGTGAATCGTTCGAACCACATACCAATGTTCACAAAAATTGAAATCACGAACATCAGCGGAATGTGTCGACGCAACTTCTTGAACCAATACACTTGTGGTGAAACCACATTACACGTTACCATCGTCCAGTATGCCCACGCGTAGTCACCAAACGCACGGTTCACGAAGATCCAGCTTTCCCATGGGTTGCCGGAGTACCACGCGATGAAGAACTCCATGGCATAAGCGTACCCAACCATCATCCCCGTAGCGAGGATGATCTTGTTCATGTTGTCGAGGTGCTTCAGCGTAATGAACTGTTTTAGATCGAGCACTTCGCGTGCAATCAGCATCAGCGTCATAACCATTGCAAAGCCGGAGAAAATAGCTCCTGCAACGAAGTATGGCGGGAAGATCGTTGTATGCCATCCGGGCATAATGCCCACGGTAAAGTCAAACGAAACCACTGAGTGCACAGAGAGCACAAGTGGAGTTGAAATTCCGGCGAGAATCAGATACGCGATTTCGTAGTGGTGCCAGTGACGCGTCGAGCCCGTCCAGCCCAGCGACAGCACGCCGTAGATTTTCTTTGCGAGTTCACCACGCACGTAATTGCGAAGCGTTGCTAGATCGGGAATGAGTCCGACGAACCAGAAGAGTGCCGACACTGCGAAGTACGTATTCACGGCAAACACGTCCCACGCAAGGGGAGAGCGGAAGTTCACCCACATCTGCATCTGGTTAGGGAATGGCATGAGCCAATAGAACAGCCACGGACGTCCAGTGTGGGTAAGCACCATCATCAACGCACAGATAACTGCGAAGATGGTCATGGCCTCGGCCGACCTATTGATTGCTGTACGCCATTTCTGGCGGAAGAGGAAGAGGATTGCAGAGATGAGTGTGCCTGCGTGACCGATACCAATCCAGAACACGAAGTTGGTAATGTCCCAGCCCCAGCCGACAGGATTGTTCAATCCCCACACGCCGATACCGGTAACGACCGTGTAATACAACGCAAACAATCCCCACGCCGCCATCGACGCCGTGAATGCAAGCGTTAGCAGATATTTCGCGGTGATTTTGCTCTCGACAATACTTCCAATGCGCGCTGTAATGTCGCGCATCGTAGGATTACCGAGTACAAGGGGTTCGCGTATCGGTTCGTATGCCGCCACGCTTCGTACACCCTGATGTTCGTTGACAACCGACATGCCGTTTCCTAACTGTGGTTCGTGGTGGTGTGTGAAGCAGAGTTTTGAACCTTCGCCAGATATGTCACCGATGGCCGAACATTCAATTCCGCTAGAACCCTGAATCCGCGATCATTTTTCTTTGCTGCAGAAACCTTGCTCTTTGGATCGTTCACATCACCGAAGATGATTGCGCCAGCCGGACATGCCTCTTGACACGCCGTGATTGCCTCACCATCGTTGATGCGCTGACGCCCGTCGTCGCGCGCTTTCCACTTCGCTTCGTGCAGTCGCTGTACGCAGAACGTACACTTCTCCATCACCCCACGCATCCTGACCGTAACATCAGGATTGAAAGCCAGTTCCATTGGCGAACGTGTTTCGGTGTGGTAGTTTAGGAAGTTGAAGCGGCGGACTTTGTACGGACAGTTGTTGAGACAGTAGCGAGTACCCACACAACGATTGTACGTCATCTCATTCAGGCCTTCTGGCGAGTGCGTTGTGGCCGCAACCGGACACACATTTTCACATGGTGCATTCTCACAATGCTGACACAACATCGGCTCAACAACCGTTGAAGGATTTGTCATGTCGCCGATGTAGTAGCGATCAAGGCGAATCCAGTGCATCTCGCGACCGCCAGCTACCTGAGCTTTACCAACAACAGGAATGTTGTTCTCGCTCTGACATGCTGTGATGCACGACGAGCAACCGGTACACGAACTCATGTCAATCACCATTCCCCAGCGATGTCCCTTGTACACGTAGTCGGCTGTAATCGAAAGGGGCTTCTTCGCATGGCCTTCGATGCCGTTGCTCGGGAAATGATCGGACAATGATTCGAACTTGCCATCGCGCACGTTGTCTATCGACAACCATTTCGCAACCGTACGCTGTCCGTTGCCATCATCAAGCGTATGGTGATTCTGCGTCGTGGCAATCTGGTGCCGACCCTGTTGCTTTCCAATCTTTTCGATTGCGATATAGTTCACCGCATTACCAGGGGCTGCAACATTGTATGCGTTACTTCCAACACCTTGCAACACTGCACCACCTTGCGTACGACCATAGCCGAGTTGCGTAACAACAACATCATCGGCCATGCCGACTTGTACGTACACAGGAAGATCGATGCCGCCGTACTTCGTTGTAATGCTTATGATTTGCTCGTTCGCTTTAATTACGTCCTTAGGATCCGTAGACGGTGCAAGACCAAGATCGACCGCTGTCTTCGGACTAATCAAGGCAACGTTGTCCCATGTAATCTTCGTTACAGCGTCTGGCAACTCCTGCAACCATCCGTTGTTTGCCTGACGTCCGTCATACAACGCAAACGATGGAACAGTCATCAACACACGTCCCGACGGAATTGGTGTTGCAACCATCGAGCTCGATACCGACGAGGAAGGCTGAGCCGCAACCGTCGCTGCTGCTGCGCTTACTGTCCCCGCTGTGCCAGTTGTCCCCGCTGTGCCAGTTGTGCCAGTTGTGCCAGTTGCCGCGCCACTGCCGCTCGCAACAACACCGTCCTGAAGCGCTTGCGTCCACGCAGCCGTCGAACCACCCCAACGCGACTTGATGTAGTCGGCATACGTAGCTGTATCAGCCATGAAGCCGGCGCCGGTACTAACTTTTTTTGCTATCGCCATTAACACATCCTGCAACGACGGTATGCCATCGTTAAGGGGCGCGATAAGGGGCTGCTGTAAGCTTAGTGTTCCGTCTAACGATTGTGCATCACCCCACGACTCGAGCCAATGTGCTGCCGGAATGCTAACGCTACACGTACGAGCTGTTTCGTCTTCGTGCAGGTTTATCGCAACGCGGTGTTTTACTTTAACCAGTGCGTCTTTGAATTCGCGGCTTGCGCTGTACTCTGGATTTACATCGGCAGTAATCAACACATAAACGTTACCCGCTTGCATGTCCTTCTGAAGCTGATCAATCGCTGCCCACTTCGCATTGCTGTTCGGAAGAACGCTGCTGGTATCGATGGCCTTACCAGCACCAACACTACCGAGCGAATTGTTTATCGATGCCGCCATTGCCTGCGCACGCGTCGACAGATGACGTCCAACAAGTACAACACCGTCGGCTCCCGCGGATTTGAGAGCAACCGAGGCACGTTGCGCTGCCGCCATTGTTTCTGCACTAGCCCCTTCCGAAGGGCCCCCTGAGAGAATGCTAAGGAATGCTTCGATCTGTGATGGGTGTAAGCGTACACGTTCGTCGGCATTGGCACCCGTAAGCGAGTACTGTGCTTCCGCAACAAAGAGCTTCGACATTTCTGGATGTTCTTTGCTCGGCGTGCGACTTTTCGCAAAGCGAACCGTGTGGTACAATGCAAGCTTGTCTGCACCGAGCGGATCGGCATCGACGCATACTAAGACTTTTGCCTTGCTTAAGTCTGGTACGATTTCGCCATTAACGCCATAGCTCTGACTGTTCGCCATTGCAACGTTGTCGTTGATAATAGCCGGCATTGTCACGAACGAGATTGCCGGACTCGATGCCGCGATTGCATTCTGCAGTGCCGTGTATGAAGGCGAGCAATGTTCATCAACAAGAACAACTGCGCGTTTCCCTGCGGCTTGCGCTTCTGCGATGTGATCGGATATCTGCGTAATAGCGCCTTCGAATGAGACCTGTCCCCTATTCACGCGCGAGCGTCGAATGCGATCTGGGTCGTACAATGACAACAGCGAAGCAATCATTTCGGGCGACGATGCACCGCGATTACTTGGGTGAAGATTGTTGCCCTTGATGTGAATGGGACGTCCCTCGCGGCTCTTTACAAGCACGCCATAGGCAACGTTGCGATTTGCAAACACCGTAGCATACTCGAGCGGCAGTCCTGGCGTTACTGTTTGCACTGACTTTACCGTCGGTACAAGTTTTGTCTCCGGACGTCGGCATGCCGCGGCCGTAAGCGCCATCGATGCCGATACCAAGGCCATGAAGCTGCGTCGCGAAACCGAGTTTTCGTGCAATGGTGTCATATCACCTAACGAAGGTGGTGTGCCGCCATCTACAGCAAACTCGCCCGTGTTTTGCGGACCGTGAGCTAGTTGTTCTATGCTCTTCCACGTGCTTGCGGTTGAAGCGCTACCGTCTGAAGCATGTACCGAACGATCGGACATAGTATACCTGTGCGTTGAGTTCAGTAATGGCAAGTGGAGCAAGTTTCCGGACCCAATCCAGCCTTCTTTGGATGCGGTATTCCCGCAACCTCATGAGCAGGTAGGGCTGTTTCCCATTGTCCGTACGCCGGCTCAGTAATCGCAAACGATTCCGTTACCTGCGTGGCAATAGGTGTGTATTGATAGTTGCTATCCATCAAGTTTGTCATCGAATGCATTTGACCAGTGAAGATGCCCGAGATCGGCCGCGCACCAATGATGCGGTCTGCTGGATTGCGATGGCAATCGAGGCACCATCCCATGGTAAGGGACTTGAACTGCGAGATCACACCCATCTTCTCGACCGGACCGTGGCACGACTTACAATCGATTTGTGCGCGAATGTGTCGGCTGTGATTGAAGTGCACATAGTCGGGCACCTTATGAATGCGCACCCATTCGATGGGCATGCCGGATTCGTAGGAATCGCGCACGAGCTTAAGCTGCGGGCTCTCACCCTTCACAACTGTATGACAGTTCATACATGTTTGCGTGGTAGGAATGGGCGAATGCGCCGACGACTCAACTCCAGCATGGCAATACTGGCAGCTGATCTGCATATCGCCTGCGTGGAGCTTGTGGGAAAACGGAACGGGCTGAACAGGACGATACCCTACGTCAGCTACGTCGTTTCGTACGCCGAAGTAGACAAGGGCGAATACAATTGCACCCACAGCCCCCAAAAGAGCTCCGCCGACCTTCACTCCAATATCAAACCGGCGTGAAAACATTGCCACCCTTCCATAAAAGTCGCGCAAAAATGCCGAATGACGGCCAATTCCTCAACATACACTCTTGCTCAACCGTTCGAGTTCTGTTTTAGTCGTCGCACGATCACAATGGTAAACACGGTTACTATTGTTGCAGGTACGCCAAGCATGAATAGAATGGACCAAGAATACGCTTCGCCTAAACCAGCGTTCGGACCGCTGGCGAACCCATCTTTACAACCCGGACACGCCATGACGTCGACCGCGACAGCACACAGTAGCACCATCAACAGCCCAAACCGACTCACAATGTTCAAATTCTTCATAGTCATCACCAGATAGTCATCGCCAAATAGGTATCACCAATGATAAAGCATGAAATACACTACGACACCGGTTACGCTCACGTACAGCCATATAGGCAACGTTACGCGCGCTATACGTCTGTGTCGAACTATATCCATCTTCAACCCTCTGAACAACGTAATGCTTGCAAGCACGGGTACTGTGGCTGCGAGCACGACGTGAGAGATCAGAAGCGTGAAATACACGGGTCGAATTGCTCCAACTCCTTTGAATGTCGTGTTCATGCCACCTGTCGTCGATACCAGATGCCACTTGTGCAGCAGGTACGAGGTCAGGAAGAGGATGGACAAAACGTAAGCTGCTGTCATAATCCGTCGATGATTCTGAATGCGTTTGTTAATGATTTCTCGAAATCCAAGCAGCAACAACACCGTACACACGGCATTAATCGTTGCATTCACCGCCGGCAACTGATCAAAGTTCACTCTGTAGCTCTCAAAGCACCGAGGATCTGTTCCAGTCTCGCCACCGCCACCGAATCCGTGCCATCGAAGTAGTCCCGTACCTGCATGTTCTGGTCCACCAACACCAGCCTCGTGCTATGTCCGGCAGGCGTCACCGGCTTCATCACGCCCATTCCACTCTCGGCCAACACCATCATCGAATCGACGGGCATTCTCACGAGGTACCACACGTCGTCCCGAGCTCCGAACTGCTTCGCATACTTAGCAAGCTCCTTCTGCGTGTCATTGTCTGGGTCTGTTGAAACAGAGACAAACGACACTTTCGAACTCCACTTTTTCTGCAGATCTGTTATGACCGTGTTAATCATCGGACAGACTGTTTCGCACGACGTGAAAAAGAATGAACCAATCCACCACTTGCCTCTAAGCGTCTCCGAGTCAAACGTCTTTCCATTCTGATCAACACCACGAAACATCGGAACAGGGCGCACAGGCTCGCGCATTTGCACAGAGTCAATTGTAGCTGCCGGACCCTTTCCGACCCCTTCACTATCACGATTGCAAGCGCAACCGAAACCGACGAGGGCGGTTAAAAATACGGCCGTTACCGCGTTGTGTAGGTATAGTCCCATGTTTCCAGAAAATTCAAACCAAAACACATCACAATGAACAAGAACACCGGTATGTACACCATGAGGCGCAACAGAGGATGGTCGAATTTCAAGTGCATAAAGATGTACATCACCGCAACGACCTTAATCACGGCGATTACAACACCCACGGTTACGTGGAGTGTATCCTTCCAGTGGCCAAGTGATTCGGGGAACGGCATCAGTGCCGCGCCTACCGTGAGCAGTGTGAGAATACACAGTGCATAAAAGACTTTCAGATATTCTTTGATGCCATGGTCATCATGCGCGTGATCGTGCGCATGTGCAGTGGCCTCAGCTGTGTGTTCGTGTGCCATAGTTCCTCGGTCGCTTAGTGTGAGCCGCCGCCGTGAAATGGAATCATGAGATAGAGCGCAGGGAAAATGAAAATCCACATGAGATCTACGAAGTGCCAGTAGAGACCGAGTACTTCGAGCTTTACGGGATGATCGTAACCACTCTTCGTGTACATCTTACCAAAGATGTATACCATCGGAATAATACCTGCGATAACGTGCAATGCGTGAAAGCCCGTCATCAGAAAGTAGAACGAGAAGAATGTTGTGTGTTCTGCCTGACCCGGAAACAAGTGGTGTTCCCACTTCGCCGAGTATTCGATGGTCTTAACAATGAGAAAGCCAAAAGCGCCGAGAATGGTCAGGCCTAGGAAGAGCTTTGCATTGCCGCGACGCTGAAGACGCAGGTTGTGAATTGAGAGCGCCATCGTGAGTGATGAACCAATAAGCAGAAACGTGTTGATTAACGCCAACCCAATATTCAGTTCTGAACTACCATGTCCGAAGATTGGATAGTTGGAGTTACGCAGCACGATAAACGCGCCAAAGAAACCCGAGAAGAACATGAGCTCTGACGCCAGAAACGCCCACATAACCAGCTTCCCGTGGGGAATCTTGGTTACCGGCTCATGTGAGAGGTTCAATGCGGATGACATGATCCAACCTGAAATAGTAAAAACGTTTTTCTTATGCTTTGTCTAGAAACATCAACACAAACACGCCCATGAGCACTGCATACGAAGTAAGCAATACGCGCCGGGCTGCACTGTGCTCACCGCTCTTCAAGAACCGAATCGATTCCACTACCAGCCAGCCTCCAAGCAACAACGATCCTGCACCATAGAGCCATCCTGTTGTACCAAGCAGTGTCGGCACAAGGGCTGCGACCATTGTTAGCACACTCGTCAGCACCATTTGTTTTCCAAGCGTCGTGTGTGCTTCGTCGCGTAGCGACCGCAGTACGAAACCTGCAGCACGATAGTCTGCACGATACATCCACGACAACGCGTAGAAGTGCGGCAGTTGCCAGAAGAACAGGATTGCAAACAACGCAATCGCTGGTGCATCAAGAGACCCTTGAACAGCTGTCCATCCCCCTGCAAACGGAAGAGCTCCCGGTATGCCGCCAACGAGCACAGCAAGCGAGGAACGCTTCTTCATCGGCGTGTAAACCGCGACGTACGACACCCACGTTACGAGAGCGAGCACAAACGTCATCATGTTAATGGTCCACAACAACGACGCTCCACCAAGGGTCAGTGCCACACCGAAGACGGTGGCCGCTAAGGGGCTAATTGTGCCCGATGGAATGGGCCGCGTTGCAGTACGCTTCATACGCGCGTCGTCTTCGCGCTCGAGGACATGGTTAATGGCGCAGCTGCCACTGCTTATGGCAAGTGTTCCTGCCATGGTTGTAACCAGGTGCACGGCATTCGACATGTCTGACATGTACGTGACAATGTTGCCTGGCACTGCAAGGTAGTATCCTGCGAGCGTGCTCAAAGCAACCATCTGACTAATGCCGGGCTTTGTAAGCTCGTAGTAGCCACGCAGAACGCTAGGCGTTGTAACGATGGTGCTTTCGGCAACGGTTTCGTGCATTGACATTATCGGCCCTGCCCCACTAACGACGAAGATGATGCCGGCGATGCCGATGTAGACCCTTTGAAGCGATAGAGGCGATATGCGTTAAACAACGTAATGGTGTTTAGCATGAGCAGAAGAACTCCACCCATGACGTGAAGCGTGGTTACGATTTCGTTGCGGGCCATAAGGACGATCATAGCACCGAGAGCAATTTGCAGAACGACAACAAGCGTTGCGAGCGACGTTGTACGCACGAGTGCCTTCAGTTCACCACGATGACGCAACGCAACAATCCATTGCACAACAACGAGTAGCGCTACAACGTAGGCAACGGTGCGATGCGTAAAGTGAATAACGACCTGAGTGTATTGAAGGAGGTCTGCACTCGGTAGGAAGCCGTCTTCGCTCCATTGTGGGAATGACGTGCTTACTCCCCAAGCGTCGGTGTGACGCGTTAATGCGCCTAGGAAGAATTGAATAAAGGTCAACGACCACGTTGCAATAATGAGAAGGCGGAAGTCGCGTCCAGCATGCACGGCAGTGCGGCCAGCCGTAAGCCACGTTTTCGACGACAGCATGGCGATGCCGATAACAATCAGAAAGAAGACTTCCGCAAGCATGCCGTGCGTCGTCGATGTCCAATCCGGAAGGTTATTCCGCACGGTGTAACCACCAAAACACGCCTGCAAACAGACCAGCGGAAATGCCGCCTGCGCGAACCAGTGAATGCGTTCGCCATTGCGCTTGCGCATTGCCTTCACTACTGCGTAGATCGTACTCGCGGCAAGAAGGGCCATTACGACTTCGAGAATGCCAGCAGGCATTGTGTGCACGCTAACAAGCGAGGAACCAACGACAAGAAAGATTAGAGCGTCGGCGACGAGGATGCTTCGAGACGGACGTCGTTCCTTGGGCAGTGCACGGTAGCTGACGATGAGGAGAAGGACAGTAACAGCACCCACGAGTGATGCGAACAGTCGATGCCCATGTTCCCAGAATTTTTCGCCCTGCATAAACCACTGAGACGGCGCATAGGTGAGCATTGGTGAGCCATTCGACGTAGGCCAATCGGGGAAGGCCATGCCGGAATGCGTCGTATTAACGTGTCCGCCCCATACGATGAGACCGAACGTCAACACGCACAATGCAACAGCGATGCGGTGTACTGTCATTAACGAGAACCGTATTCAGTTTTTGGCACAGCTTCGTCGATGGCTATGGTGTGATGATGCACAGAAATCGACTTTCCTGGCTCCCACTGAGGCCAGTAATCGAGTTCACGTCCGATGACGCCATACTCGTACGGACCACGATACACCGTGATGTCACGATCGAAATTACCGTGCCCAGGGTGCGAAGGTGCAGCCCACTCAAGGGTGTTTGCTCGCCACGGATTACGAGGTGCTTTCTTACCCCACTTCAGAGACCAGATGATGTTGCCTACGAGCATCAACTGAGCGAAGCCCAATACCATTGCGGCAATCGTAATGAACTGGTTGATGCCTTGAAGATGCTTTAGGAAGTCATAGATGTAAGGGTCATACACACGACGCATGTGTCCTGCCACTCCAAGCACGTGCATTGGGAAGAACGTTGCATTGAATGCGATGAACGTCCAGAAGAAGTGCCGACGTCCCCACGTCTCGTTTAACATCTTACCGTACATCTTCGGGAACCAATAGTAGATGCCGGCAAAAATTCCAAAGAGCGATCCGCCAAACAGCACGTAGTGAATGTGTGCGACGATGAAGTACGTGTCGTGTATGAAGATGTCGACCGGAGCCGACGCCATGAAGATACCCGACAAGCCCCCTATAATAAACATTGATACAAAGGCAAGAGCGTTCAGCATAGCCGATGTAAATCGAATATTACCACGCCACAACGTACCAAGCCAATTAAAGACCTTGATGGACGAAGGCACGGCAATGACGATGGTCGACAACATGAAGGTTGTGCCGAGCAACGGATTCATCCCCGACATGAACATGTGGTGTCCCCACACCATGAAGCCAAGTCCGGCGATCGCCGCAATGGCAAAAATCATGGCCTTGTAACCATAGATAGGCTTGCGAGAGAACGTTGCCATAACGTCACTTACAATGCCCATCAGCGGCAGAATCATGATGTAAACCGCTGGGTGCGAGTAGAACCAAAACACGTGCTGGAATAACACGGGTTGTCCGGCGCCGTACTGTGCTCCATGCCGAGCTTGCGACACGAGGTTGTCGGGAAGAAAGAAGCTCGTATGGAAGAAGTTGTCCATAAACAACATCGCCAGACCACTTGCAAGCACCGGTGTGCCGAGCGTAATCATTATTGCTGTGATGAACAGAGACCAGACCGTTAGCGGCATGTCGAACATCTTCATGCCCTTTGCCCGCTTGCCGAGAATCGTGGCGATGTAGTTCACACCACCCATGATTGATGAGAAGCCTACAAGAAAGAGCGAAACAAGCCAAAGCGTTTGCCCTGTAATCGTCATGCCGGGCACCGATGTGTTAGCAGATAACGGCGGATAACTTGTCCACCCTGCGGCGGCGTACCCGGTTTCGGTGAAGAAGCCGGACATCATGATGAGGCCCGCTGGCGGAAGCAGCCAGAACGACCACATATTCAGTCGCGGCAGCGCCATATCGTCAGTACCAATCATCAGCGGAATACAGAAGTTGCCGAACATCCCGGCAGCAAGCGGAATGATCACGAAGAAAATCATAATCGAACCGTGCATCGACAGAAGCTGCGTGAAGAATTCGGGTGTAATGACGCCACTACCTGGCTCTGTTACCCACGTTGCAGGCAGAATGCTCCCGATAACTGGGATAGGTTCACCTGGATACGCCAGTTGCCACCGAATGAACAACGCGAACGCGCCACCAACGAAAAGGAAGGTGAGTGCGAGAATCATGAACTGCTTGGCAATCACCTTGTGGTCGGTCGAGAAGACGTACTTACGGAACCATGGCAACTCATGATGGCCATGATCGTGACCATTGTCATGCGCTGCATGCTCTACGTATTCGTGCTTCTCTATGCTGGTTGTGTCCATAATGTCCTCAGTGCCGATTTAGTATCAATGTTTAGTAGACGCAGCCGGAGCAGGTGACTTGGCCATTGCAACGCGGTTCGTGTCAGCCGCCCCCGTCGTGTCCGCTGGTGCTGGTGATCCTTCTGCCGGGTTGTTGATCGTACGCATTTCAGCGTTTTTCTTGTCGAGCCATGCGTCGTAACCAGAGCGGCTCATCACTTCATATTCGGCGCGCATCGAATAGTGTCCGCCGCCGCATAACTCTGCACAAGCCAGCTCATACTTGCCGGTCTTAAAGCAGTTGAACCAGATGTTCATCCAGGTGCCCGGTATAACATCCTGCTTTACACGTGCATGCGGTAGGAAGAACGAGTGCAAGACGTCGAGTGTTGAACCCCGAACCACCACATTCGCATTAACAGGAATCTTGAACTGGTTCTCTGTCATGAAGTCATCTAAACCTGCAGCGTCGACTGAATCGCGACCGAATGGATTGGTTGCCGACATCATCTCACGCGCCGTCCTGTCGTTGTATGCGTTGCGTCCGTACTTACCGTCAGCACCCGGATACAGGAAATACCATCCGAATTGCTTGCCTATAACAACAATTTCAACGTCAGCAACAGGTACTTTCTTTGCGTACTTCGTTGTCTCCCACATGTTGTCGGACCAAAGCCCAATGCCAACGAAAAGGATTGTCGGAAGAATCGTCCATGTGATTTCAACAATGTTGTTGCCGTGGTAGTTGTATCCCCTTCTGTCCGGACGGTACCGGTACTTGACGAGAAACCACAGCATGATGCCGAACGTGAGAAAGAAAATCGCGACACTTAGCCAATAGATCACCCCGAACATCCAGTCCAGCTCAGCGCCGAACGTCGAAATGTTTTCAGGAAACCACGCCAGCATGTCAAGGAGATGCAGAACGTCACTCATGTATTCGTACTCCTAGCGAGAATGTCTGTTCAATAGGGTTGGGTGAGTTCGGCTTCAGTGTAGGGGGCTACGCGGGCTGCAGTTTTCTCGCGGGCTGCTGTCACGTCGGCTGCTGCCACAGCAGGTGCAGCATTCCCGAACGCCGAACGCACATAGGTAAGCACATTTGCCACGTCATCGTCCGAAAGTTGGTCTTTCCAAGCCGCCATCTGTCCGTTGATTGTCACACCGTTGCGTACCAGGGGACCCTTCAGGCCATGAAGAACGATGCGGATAGACAGGTGGCTGTCGCCAGTAGCGAGCGCAGAACCTATCAACGGCGGGATGTTGTTACCAGGTACACCCTTGCCGTTGCCGAGATGGCATGCAGCACAGATACGTCCGTACACGGCTTTGCCCGGTCCACCGGCAGTAGCCACACCACCGTCGGCGATTTTCTTGGTTGCATCGGGGTCTTTGAATACAGGCGGATCTTCAATCGAGGTGAATAGGCCCCCGACGTTGCAGCCCGCCACCAGCAGTGCCGTTGCCACAAAGGCACTAACGCGCACTGTCTTTCCCCAGGATTTCAAAAAGCGCAGAATCTGCATGCGGACGAGTCCTTACAAGAGATGAGATCATCGAAGCGCACAAAAATACGAGAGGACGTCCACGTGTGAAAGCGCGGATACTGCTAAACCTTTAGCAGGTACCGCCAAACCTCTACCGAGATAGTCCTCGAAACCACTCCGCAGTCTCCCGAATACCATCCTCCAACGCTACCGTCGGCTCCCAACCCGCCGTTGCCTTTATGAGAGCAAACGATGCTACACTTCGCTGCGGATCGCCCTCTTTGGCAGGGCCGTGGGTGATGGGTGTAGACACGCCAGGTAACGATTTTTGCATTTCAACCACGATTTCATTCACGCTGGTTTCTGTTTCTGTGCACACATTGTACGTGCCTGAAAGTTCGCCACTAAAAGCCAGATAGTTTGCCATTGCAACGTCCGAGACGTGGACGTAATCGCGACGCTGCTCACCGTCACCATGAATTATGGCGGCTTTGCCCGATAACCAGCGCTCGAGAAATATTCCGAGCACCCCCGCCTCGCCGAAAGGGTTCTGCCGAGGCCCATAAACATTGGTGTATCGCAGGTTCGCAGCCTTCATCGTACCAAGCGATCCATAGTAATCGGCGTACAACTCCATCGCGCGTTTTGCTGCACCGTACGGAGACATCGGATGTTCTCGATCAGACTCAATGGCCGGATAGTTCTCTTGAGCCCCGTATACGCCCCCTGCACTCGAAGCAAGAGTTATATGACGAACACCTGTTCGCTGTGAGGCATTGAGCACACGAATAGAACCAATAATGTTTACTTCTGCATCATAAAGAGGTTTAATAACGCTGGTACGTAGTTCGAGGTGTCCTGCTTGATGATTTACTGCATCGAATTGTTCACGCTCAAACAGAGCATCGATATCGTCCGTAACGATGTCCATGCGTTCAACCCTAACTCCAGCAGGAATATTCTCTTCCTTGCCAGTGGTAAAGTTGTCCACAACAACTACTTCATGCCCCTCTTTGAGAAACAACTCCGCAATGTGTGATCCGATGAAGCCAGCACCGCCCGTTACGCATATTTTCATGCCGTTGCCCTGAACGCTCGTGCCGCGATGTCACGTCGAAGCGTTTTTCCATCAAAGTGAATGTGGTCGCACGCTTCGTATGCCGCCATACGTGCGCCTGCGAGTGATGTGTCGACCGCAGTTACTGCGAGGACACGTCCACCGTTCGTAACGAGCAATCCGTCTTTAGTTGCAACTCCCGCATGATACACCGTGATGCGCGCGTCAACTAATGCGTCATCGATGCCAGTAATCGCATGGCCCTTCTCAAAAGCGTCCGGATACCCCTGCGATGCAAGTACGACTGTACATGCATGCGCACGTACGACATTGCGCACACTCGACGTATCAAGTGCACCTCGTGCGGCCGACGCAAAGAGTTCTACGACATCGGCATCGAGCACCGGTAGCACGACTTGCGTTTCAGGATCACCAAACCGCGCATTGAATTCAACTACCACTGCTGGTGCCTTAGCCGATTCGTCGATCATGAGTCCGACGAACAGCACGCCAACGAAGGGATTGCCCTCAGAACGCATGCCGTCGATAAGCGGACGTATAATGCTGTCCTCTACGAACTGCATGATGTGTGGCGTAACGATTGGTGCAGGCGCATACGCGCCCATGCCACCCGTGTTCTTACCGGTGTCCCCTTCGCCGATGCGCTTGTGGTCCTGTGCAGGGGCAAGTGTCAGAAAGCTCGTGCCGTCCGTAATGGCGAACACGCTTGCCTCTTCTCCCCGAAGGAACTCTTCAATAAGAATTGAGGAGCCTGCAGATCCAAAAGCACCATTGAAGATTGCGTGCACTGCTGAAATGCCTTCGTCTACCGATTGCGCAACGACAACACCTTTGCCCGCAGCAAGTCCGTCTGCCTTTACAACAACGGGCGCTCCGAGTTCGCGAATGAACTGCTCAGCTTCAGCTACGTGTTCGCTCGTAAAGACTTTGTATGCTGCCGTTGGTATGCCGAAGCGGTGCATCGCTGCCTTCGCAAACGATTTCGACGATTCGATTTGTGACGCCTCCTTCGATGGCGCGAACACAGCAATGCCCGCCGCACGTAATGGGTCGGCAAGTCCGTCGGCGATGATGCCGTCCGGACCAATCACTACTAACGTGATGGCATTGTCTAAGCACCACTGCACAACAGACGCGTGATTTTGTACGTCGAGCGCAACAATCTCAGCCCAACGAGCAATACCTACGTTGCCTGGTGCACAGTATAGGCGCTCGCATTGAGCGGACTTACTCATTGCGTGTGCAAGAGCGTCCTCACGTCCGCCCGAACCCACAAGCAGAATACGTTCAGGTCTTAAATGCTCCGACATGTTCGGTTCGGCCACGCTTAAAACGGCACGTCGTCAAAATCTGTGCTGTTTGCTGTTGACTTCGCCGCTGGTATTTGCGAATAATCGGTGCCGGCCGAAGCGTTACCCTGACTGCCTTCTAGGCGCCAAGCTTCAAGGTTTGTGAAGTACATGGTCTGACCTTCTTTGTTTTGGAATGGACGTCCACGCAGATTAAAAAGCACCTTAATCTCCTGGCCCACCTTGTAACTGTCTAGCAACGCACAACGATCCTGCGTTAGCTGAAACTTGATATGCTGCGGATACTGTCCGTCCTGCATCTCAATCACAAACTCGCGCTTCTTGAATGTGTCTTTTACTTGTTGTGTGTCGAACACCGCATGCAGTGTACCAACAGCTTCAAATGAATTTGCCATGAGTGCTAACCTTTCTTATGAATTGAGTTGCGTTTCTTATTCAATGTGATTCATTTAAGTAATGAGTTGCGTAATGATGGAAGGGGCTTCGCGTAGCACTTCATCCAAACGAGCCACATCCTTCCCGCCCGCCGTCGCCAAATGATTCTTTCCACCGCCACCGCCACCAAGCGCTTTAGCGAGTGCTCCAACAATCGTTCCCGCCTTGTACTTCGGTATCAAATCGTCAGTAACGACACACACCAACTGCACTTTGTCGTCTGCCACACTTGCCAGCACACCGATACCGTTAGACTTGAGCGCAGAACGGAGCTCATCGCCCAATTCTTTCAGCTGATCGGTGGCCTCAACATTAACCTTGCCCGTTGCCACGCGAACGCCGCTGGCATCACGCGCTGCTTTCACGATTTCTGGAATAACGTTCTTCAACTCGTTGGTACGAAGCGAAGCTAGCTCCTTTTCAAGCTGCCTGATGCGCTCTTCGCGCTGGGCAAGCTGGTCTTGGTCGGCATGCTGTTTACCATACAGTTCCGTCAGGTGGCTACGAAGGGTACGTCCGGCTATCGCCTCAATTCGCCGCACGCCACTCGCCACACTGCTTTCGCCAATAATCTTAAAGAGTCCGATCTCGGCACTGTTCCGAACATGTGTACCACCACAGAACTCGACAGAGAAGGCGTCATCGATGAAGACCACTCGAACCTTGTCGCCATACTTATCGCCGAAGAACATCTTGACATTCGGAATGGTGCGAGCGGTCTCTATCGACAGCTCTTCTGTCCGTACGGGAATGCTTTCAAAAACTTTCTCGTTCACAAGATCTTCGATGGCCTGCAACTCATCCGGACGCACCCGCTCGAAGTGGGCAAAGTCGAAGCGCAATCTATCCGGTGCAACGAGTGAACCTGCCTGCTGCACGTGTGAACCGAGCACGCGTCGCAGGGCCTCATGCAGCAAGTGTGTTGCAGAGTGTTCGCGTTCTACATCGCGGCGGCGCGGTATGTCGAGCTTTGCAAGGGCAACGTCACCAACACGTGCTTCAACAGGTGTCTCCGTTACGTGTACAATTGCTTCGCCCGATTTATGCACATCTACGACGTTGTACGATGTGCCTCCAACGACAATCGTGCCTGTATCGGCTACCTGACCGCCCATGGCGGCATAAAATGGCGTTTGCTGAATCACAATCTGATCTTCGCTTACAAACAACACTTCCGATGTAGCCTCTGTGTTGTCATAACCATCGAATTGTGACTTCACGGTCAATGCATCGCCACTTACTTCCTGCGTATGCGACTTGCGGGCAGCACGCGAACGTGCACGCTGCTGGTCGAGCAACCGCTCGTATTCTGGCACATCAACCGTCATGCCGCGCTCGCGCGCAAGCAACTGTGTGAGGTCTAGTGGAAAGCCGTAGGTGTCGTAGAGTTCGAACGCTTGAGCACCAGAGACCCGAGCAAGCATACCAGTATGCTCAGGTGCCCCGTTCAGATGATCTGCTGCTGTATCACCTTGCGCCTTAAATGCGCGCTCGATGTTCTCGAATCGGGAGAGCCCCTTGTCGAGTGTCGCCAAGAACGAATCTTCTTCCGCCTTGATCACGCGTTCAATCATTGCACGTTGGGTGCGTAGCTCTGGGAATGCGTCCCCCATCGTGTCGCACAGAACACCAACGTGTTTGTATAGCACTGGTTCGTGAAAGCCGAGATTGCGCGCATAGCGCGCGCCCCTTCGCAAAATCCTTCGAAGCACATAACCGCGTCCTTCGTTGCCGGGGATCGCTCCGTCGGCAATGGCGAACGATAGTGTGCGCACGTGGTCGGCGATAACGCGCATGGCAATGCCATCGGGGTTGTCGAGCGCAGTCTGATACTTCCTGCCGCACAACATTTCTGTGTGAGCAATCAGTGGTTGAAAGATGTCGGTGTCGTAGTTCGACTCTTTGTTCTGAAGGATGGCCGTGATGCGTTCGAAGCCCATGCCGGTGTCGACGTGACGTTGTGCAAGGGGCTCAAGAGAGCGGTCTGCTTTGCGGTTGTACTGGATGAAGACGTTGTTCCAGAATTCGATGACTTCGGGGACGCCGGCGTTAACCAACGGACCTCCACTCAAATCGGGAGTGCGGTCGAAGTGGATTTCGGAGCAGGGTCCACACGGACCCGTTTCGCCCATCTCCCAGAAGTTGTCTTTCTCATCGCAACGATGAATCTGCGACTCGGGTAGAAAGCGTTTCCATATTGCATACGACTCGTCGTCGGTGCGGAACACTGTTGCATGGATGCGCTCCTTCGGCAGCTTCCACACTTCGGTCACAAGCTCCCACGACCACGTCAGCGCTTCTTCTTTGTAGTAATCGCCAAAACTCCAGTTGCCGAGCATCTCAAAAAACGTGTGGTGGTACGTGTCAACACCAACATCCTCGAGGTCGTTGTGTTTGCCCGATGCACGAATGCACTTCTGCGTATCGGCGGCACGTGTGTAGTCGCGCTTGCCCTGACCAAGAAACACATCTTTGAACTGGTTCATCCCCGCATTTGTAAACAGCAGGGTTGGGTCGCCATGCGGGATAACGGGTGCGGACGGAACAATGCGGTGTCCGCGAGCAGCAAAAAAGTCGAGAAAAGACTGCCGAATCTCGGTTGAAGTCATGCAAGAGCCATAGTGAGAGGCCAAAAATACGGAACGCGCGGCAAGGCGCATCAATGCACATGCATTAGTTTGATGCATGATTCATCTGCAACTCGCTAAGGCGCTCTCGTCGCCACAAGGCATTATTACCTACTCGAAGCCTGTGAAGTGGTCTGTCTGGACCCCAAATCACACTTCCACATTCGGCGCCCCCACCATACCCAAGCGCATTGTGCTTGAGTGGACCGACAATGGCTTCGCAACCGAGTGCTTCACCGAACGCCAGGCATTCAGGAAAGTCTCGGAAGGGGCCCCTTTCAACAAGGTTGAAAGGGATCTCTGGACCGTGGAATACGGACAGCTCCTTATCCAGACCCCTGCTTATGATTTACACGTGTTGCGTAAAGGCGACCGTGTGACAATCAAGGAACGTCCGGCGTCGCGTCAGTTTTGGTCGTTGGAATCCGAAGCGTCAGCGGTAGAGTTGTCGCCGAGTGTATCGTCGGATTCTGTGTCGAGATCGCCCATAGGAGATCGACAGAAATCGCGTGCACTCGATGCATCTGCCGATGCAGAGCTGCTCAAACACATCGATCTTCTGACGCCAGAGGGAACGATCCGAGCGTCGATGGCCGACAAATTCCGTCAGCTCAATCACCTATTGAGCATCGTCGACTCGCTCGATGTCGTGCACGATTTGAAAACAGGAAGTGTATTGCACGTTGTCGATGCGGGGTGTGGGAAAGCATACCTGAGTTTTGCGCTAACACACGTGCTGAAGAAGCGCGGCATTCATGTGCATCTACTCGGCATTGACACGAACCCCCACGTTATCGAACACAACCGCACCGTTGCTGCTGCGTTGGGATTTGACAAAGCACAGTTTGAAGTATCGACGATTGCCGGCACTTACACAAGTGCGGACAGTGCAAAGGGCACAGAAGCACTGCGATGCGATGTACTCATTGCCTTGCACGCATGTGATACGGCAACCGATGAAGCACTCGCACTTGGTATTCGAACGAACGCATTAGCAATGCTCGTTGCACCGTGTTGTCACCACTTCGTTCAGAAGCAAATGCGAGGCACTTCGAAGGAAGCCGCGCCAGAGGTTAGTCCGTTGCTCGAAGACGGCATCATCCGCGAACGCATCGGTGACTTATTAACCGACACCATGCGTCGCGACATCGTACGCAGTTACGGCTACGATGCACATCTCGAAGAATTCATTGCACTAGAACACACCATGAAGAATATTCTCCTCAAAGCAACGAAGAAAAACAAGAAGGCGACAATCCCTGCTGGACTGCCGCCTTCTGTTGAATTGCTCATGCAGACATGGAACGTTAAATCGTATCTACCGGATTTGCTGGTGTCCCGCTTGTAAAAAACAAAGGCGGCACTTGAGAACGTAACATTTCCAGCGCACCTTCGTTGGCGTCGCGTCTCTCGATGATTCGTCAATGCAAGCGCCTTACGCAAAAGCTTCTCAGCTTTCGCCTCGTCTGCTCCGTCGGACGCTGTCTGCATCAGCGTTTGGAGCTGCTCTACGTCGGTTGCCATAGTCGTAAATTAGTCTCTATATCTCTACTCTGGATTCGAATGCGCGTATTTCTTCTTGCCCTTGCCCTATTTGTGACTTTGACGCTTCAGGGCACGGCTCAGCAAATCCGCTACGACGTCTACATCGACTTGCTGCACATGCAGGACGATCAGATTCAGGTGGCCATTAATACACCGCCTGTTACGCAGTCAGAAGTAACGTTTGTGTTTCCGGCAACAGTCCCAGGTACCTATGAAGATCAGATGTGGTACCGATTCGTGCGGGACTTCAAAGCACTCGACGCAAATGGTGTCGCTCTGCCCATAAGGCGCACACAAGACTCTCAGTTTGTTATCGAAAACGCCACGCGTCTCAAGCGTGTTACGTATTCGTTGGAAGACTCATTCGATGACCGCGATCGCACAATCGAAATCTTTCCACCCGCCGGCACGTGTTTTCAGCGCGATTCTGTTTTTGTATTCAATCACGCAGGCATTGTTGGCTTCATCGAAGACTATCAGAGGTTGCCGTATAACATTCACGTGAACAAACCTGCCCACCTGTTCGGAGCTTCGGCGGCGACGATTACGCAGGTGTCTGCAATCCTCGACCAATACAGTGCAACATCGTACGATGCTCTAATCGATAGTCCAGTACTGTATTCGGTGGCCGACACTGCAACGTTTAACGTGAACGGCGTACAAGTGCTTGTTTCGATTGCTCATCCGGGCACCGATAAGTACGCGCCTGCGTATGCAGAGAACCTCCGTAAGGTCACGACTGCTATCGGCAAAATGCTGCCGCGCATGCCTGTGACCAATTACGCCTTCCTCTTCTACATGTGGGACGGCGACACGAATAAGGTCACTAAGTCGCATCAGATGTTTGGCGCCCTCGAGCACAATCGTAGTTCGTTCTACTTCTGGGGGAACTCGGCCGACCCAGCAGGCATTGACCAAATAGCAGTGCATGAGTTTCTGCACATCCTTGTTCCACTGAATGTGCATAGCCAAGAGATCGAGACGTTTAAGTTCCGAGCACCAGACATGTCGCGTCACCTGTGGCTCTACGAAGGCGTTACCGAGTACTTCTCGTACCTCGCCCTCTTGCGCGATTCCATTATTAGCGAAGAAGATTTTCGCAAAACAATGCAGCAGAAGTTGCAAGTACTCGACCACCTACCCAAAGCGTTTAATCAACTAGATTTTTCTAAAAACGTACTCGAGCCCGAGCATGCCAAACACTACCACTCTGTGTATACCTATGGATGTGCGAACGCAATGCTGCTCGACATCCGTATTCGCAAGGCTACAAAGGGTAAGACAGGTCTACTGGATATCGTGTACAAACTCATGGAAAGGTATGGACCTAACAAGCCATTCGTAGACGGCGAGTTGTTCGACACGCTCAAAACGATTCTGCCGGGCGATGCGATGGACTACCTTAACGACTACGTCGATGATTCAGAACGTATCCCAGTAGAAGCAGGCCTGGCCGATATCGGCTGGACGTATATCGAAGCGGACAGCGTTGAAGCGTATACCTACAACTTCCTTCTGTCCCGTGCCGGAATCGTTAGGGAGACAGTACCCGATGCTGCCCTCCCAGCGATAAAGGGCGATAAACTGAAGGCGATTAACGGCACTACTATCGAAACAGCAACACAGACTGATTGGTATGCGTTGTTCGATCCGAAAGGTCCAAACCCAATCGAAGTAACCGTAGAGCGCGATGGAAACGACGTCGTAATTAAGGGCACGGCCAAATCACAGAAAAAATCCGTACGTCATCTCATTCGCGAAGAAGTACCTGCAGACCCTGCAAAAACTGCACTTCGCAATAGTGTTCTCTACGGTAAGACGTCAAGTCTATAGTCGACGTTCACGATGGGTCGGCGTTCACGATGGTCGGCGTTCACGCTCCTGTTTTCGGCTAGCGATGACTGCTTCGATCATCACTCTAGCTTGTTGTCCGACGTGCTCGCCAAGTGCGCGATACGCTTCGAATTGCTCGGTGTCAAAAAACTGGTCACCGGTGCTCTGATGCGGAAATATCGGAAAGCGCCGATCATAGTTTTCGACATGCACGGGTAAGTCGATGTCGCCAGGGATGTTCTCGAAGTCTGCAGTAAGTGCGCGAAGTGTTTCGCGCGCCCTGACGTCCGGACCTGGCACGACGTACTTCAACCATATGGCATCGATAGTACTACTGTCGCGCAGACGTTCAAAGAACCGAACGTTGCTCACAGACGCTTTGCAATACACGAGTGTACCCGCAGGCTGGTCGGGATACTTGATCGTACCGAATGCTACACTCGACGACGTGCGTTGTGTGCTGCGCACGGTATCGGGCACTGGGTGCAATGCAGACAAATCGATGTCGATTTCTATGTTCTCTTCGACATTAGCAAATCTTATAGCATTGTTAAACGACGCAAACTCGTAGTTGGGGTCTTGTTCGCCATCAACGACAACAATCACCGAGCAACGCCTATGCAGTAGGGGCAACAATCCAAGATTGTCGCCGGTATGTCCGCCATCGCTAACATTTATAAACCTCGACGATGCATCTGCGCGACCTAGCATTTCGCGTAGCAACACAATTGGCCAGAAGGGATGGCTGCGGCCTTTGAACGGACCTCGACGCTTTGCAGCGCAATTGCTCGGATTGTCCATCCACTGTCCCAAACGCATGTTCAGAAGCACAGCAAAAAAGCGCTGTCCAAAAAACGTGAACTGTCCGGCCAACCCCGAGAACGCTGCACCCGAGATTGCCATGGCGCGTGCGAGCGTAATATCATCGGGCGTTTTGATGTATCCGGTCGGACTGCTTCCGACGTAATGCTTTGTGAAAAGAAAGTGTTCAGACTTTTTATCCTTGCGAAGCAGCCCCTTCGCACCGGACATGTTTAGTGCCGTTGTAATAATGTGGTAAGGGGCGGTGCCTACGGCACCATCTCGCATGCCTATTTCGTTCAGCGGCAAGTCGCTGTCGTCGCGCAACGTGCGTTGCTTCTCTGCTTGCTCGCCGCGCTTCTCGCTATCGGTGGTTGTGCATGTTGTGAGGTACGTTTCGGCGAGGCGGTCGCGATAGAATGCAAATGGTGCAGC
>JBKJNB010000087.1:0-2800 GCA_046595995.1 Candidatus Kapaibacteriota bacterium | reverse complement strand
CAACGCGAGCGACGCGCTTGGCCAGTCGCCAATGTCGAATCGGATTACGAGTGTGGTTTAGGTGGACTTCAAGATAAAACCTACGGCAAGGCGATGACGCCGGAGGCCACCATCCATACACTTTGGAATATCGCCATGGCAGGTGGGTACACAGGCTACTACTACACTTACACCGCCTGGGACGTGATCCGCCCGCTTGAAGTCCCCGAGGGCTACGCGTACATGAAACATTTTGGTGATTTCTGGCGTGCGACAGAATATTGGAAACTCGAGCCTGCGGACTCTCTTGTCAGCACTGGCTTTTGTATGGCACAACCGGGCCGAGAGTATATTGTGTTCCAGACTCAATCACAGCCGTTCACGCTGAACATTGCTGAGGCGACATCCGGTATGACCGGAGAATGGTTCAGTCCTTTGACTGGCCAACGAAGCGCTGCGGGGACTTTTGGTAGCGGAACAGTCACGTTAACGCCGCCCGCGAATGCAGACAGTACTTTGGTCGTTCTCCACATCAAGGTGAAATGATGGAATACTGCGGAGTTGGCTGCCACTTGCGAGGGTTGCGATGCTCCGGTGATGACAGCGGATACCGCGTCGTGATCCAGGATCCAACGCTGCGAAAACTGCGCCATCGTCATGCCTTCGGGCACGAAGGCCTTTAGCCGCTCTGAAAGCTCGACTCCCTTTGCAAATGGCAATCCGGCGAACGTTTCACCTACATTGAATGCTTCGCCATCTTTGTTGTAGTTGCGATGGTCGTCCATGGCGAACGTCGATTCGCTCGTGAACTTCCCCGCAAGCAAACCGCTGGCCAACGGCAGTCGCACTATGATGCCGACACTTTTTGCAATCGCCTTGTCAAATAACGTGCTGATAGGCTTTTGGCGGAAAATGTTGAAGATAATTTGCAGCGACGTTAGTTCCGGTTGATCTAGGATCATCAGAGCTTCATCCATCGACTCGACACTGGCACCAAAGTTCTTGATCAATCCATCTTGTTTGCACGCTCTCAGGGTATCAAACACTTCACCCGATGCCATAACTTGGGGCGGAATACAATGCAGCTGTACGAGGTCCAAAGCTTCCACGCCCAGTCGTTGACGGCAATCGTTGATGTGTTGGCGGATGACCTCAGGTGTGTAAGGGCCTGGGTAGTTTTTGCGACCAATCTTGGTGGCAATGAACAAGTCTACCTGGGGGCCTTTTGCGAATTGGCGGATCAGCGACTCGGATCGCCCACCGCCGTAGACATCAGCGGTATCCAGAAATGTAATGCCGCTTTCGACGGCCGTTTCCAAAATACGCAGGGCTTCGTTGTCGCTTACGTGCCCCCAGTCGGCTCCCAACTGCCAGCAGCCAAGACCTATCTCAGAAATGGATCGTCCCGTGTTGGCAAAGTGTCTTGTTTTCATTGCTATTTGCTGTGTCTCGCTTGGAGTTTAGATAGGGTTGAGTTCCTGCCGAAGTGAACCGGGCGTCCTTTTGCAACAAGGACGCGATGGCCCGGTTCACTACAACGAATGGTTACGCGTTTCAGTCGAGTTCACGAGACGTGTAAAAAACCGGATGAGTAAGTCACTGCACGGCCAGCGATACCGACTCGCTCGCCGCGATGCTCACAAAACAATTCGCCGCCACGCGGGGAGATTTGAAGAGCCCGCAAGCGAGAGTGGCCCAATCGCTCTGCCCAGTATGGAATCAGAGTGCAATGAGCGGAGCCTGTCACCGGGTCTTCAGGAACGCCCGCTCGTGGAGCGAAAAATCGCGACACAAAATCGCAGTCCACTCCGGGCGCGGTCGCAATGATCCCCAGACAGTCTAGACGCATCAGAGCCATCATGTCGGGGCGAAGCTCGCGGACGGCTCGCTCTGTGTCGAAGATGGCGAGATAATCGCGGGATTTGAAGGTGGTCGTGGGTGATATGCCAAGCCCCTCCCGCAACTCGGCAGGTGTGGAACAGGCGGTAGCAGGCCAGGCTGGAAAGTCGAGCGTCAGGAGGTCGTCGTTGCGGGTGACAGTAAGCTCACCGGAACGGGTTTGAAACCGGACTACGGCGTCTCGATAACCGAGATGCCGGAAAATGACATGGGCCGGAGCGAGCGTCGCGTGACCACACAAATCCATTTCGAGCGTGGGCGTGAACCAGCGGAGGTCGAAGAATGAATCCCGCTGCACAACGAACGCGGTCTCGGCGAGGTTGTTCTCAGCGGCGATGGACTGAAGTACGGGATCCGGAAGCCAAGCGGCGAGGATACAGACACCAGCGGGGTTGCCGGAGAACAGGCTGCCTGTAAAGGCATCGATCTGGTAATACGGGATGCTCATGTGGAGATGACGCCAGAAACGCCTAACTGGTTCCTATCCCGGTTTCGGGACTCGTATCCATGAAGTTTGGAGAGTTACGCTTCTCCCTCGAGTAGCATGCTTCAGTCTATCCGATCCTGCGGGCATAGTCTAATCTGCTAGAGCCAACCTCCACATTGCGGACGGGAAGCTTGCGGCCTAGGGTAGAGGCTGGCTGCTGGTAGACCGATCCAGAGGACGTACGTCAATTTCAAAAGCGATGGTCTATAGGCAGCCAACGATGCCGGGTAACAGGAACCATCACCGATTTATCGGACTTTATCGGTAAGACGCAACGCATCAAGAAGGTCGATTGTTTGGTAAACGAATACAACTTGATCGGCATTTCGTCGACACCAACATCAGCACTGCTAGGACAAAGAAATCGGCGGCCAACGCATAAGTACGCTGGCCGCCGCCAAAAGGCTAAAAAGCCTCGAATTTGCTCATAGTGAG
>JBKJNB010000141.1:0-2581 GCA_046595995.1 Candidatus Kapaibacteriota bacterium | reverse complement strand
CCGAGAGGAGCTTGGCGGAGACGCCGAAGTCCGTTTGATGACCCAGCAGAGCTGGCCTTTTGAAAACCGCGTTTGCGGAATCACCTCGGGTCAAGAGATGAACGACACGGATGAAGACAGTGATGACGACGACCAAGATGTTGCGGACGAAAACATCGTCTACATCGTCGAGGGCGGTCAGATTTGCTACGGCAGCAAGCGGGCTTGGGAGACATGTCGCGATAGCTGATCGCGACAAGCCGATGCGCCGGGGGAGAGATTTTGGAAAACATTCAGAATCTCTGCCAGGAGCGCTTGATTCGGTTTTAACCGCATGGCTCATGTGTGTTAACACAATTCGATTCACCACCACAACCACGGATAACCAATGATGACCGACCACGACCTTGACCTGACTATCACCAAAATTTCCACCCGAGACCTCAACGCCGGCGGCGCTTGGGTGCAAGGCAAGATCAACGACGAGTTCCGATTCGACGCGTTGGTTTTCGCAGACCACGCCGAATGCGAATCGTACGAACTCGTACGAAGCAAAATTTCGAAGCTCTGGATTCAACGAATCGCCGACAAGCAAACCATGTTCAACTTCGACCGCGGATTGGATGTACCAGCCGCGAATACGACGACGCAAGTGATTATTGATTTCTTGTGCACCGGATTGTCGGACTTGGTTTTTGGTCACTAAGCCGAAACGCGGCGCGACTCCGCGTAGTCGATCGGCCTGACGATGGCAGCCAACCACGAAAGCGATTTTGGAGAGACGACGATGAAGAAGGCAGAAGTAACAATCGGAGGCAAGTACTACGCGAATGTTTCGGGCAATCGATGTGAGATTCAAATCGATGCCGAGAGGCCGCGCGGTGGCTGGGATGCGACCAACCTTGCGACCGGTAAGAAGATCCTTATCAAGAGTGCCCAACGATTGCAGGGCGAAGTCGGAACGCGGCGAGGACGAGCGAAGGTTTCCACGGAAGGCAACGTCACCGTTGTCGAAAACGAACCCGCGACCGTTGAAACGATCAGCGGCGAATCGTCCACTGCGGTTGCGGTTCCCAAGAAGCAACACAAGACGAAGACGGTAGCAACCGAAACCGCGGACGACGACGGGGCCGGCGAGAAGCGCTTGAGCTGCGTGGCTGCTGCCTTGAAGGTTCTCGGCGAATCGAGCGAACCGATGAACGCTCAAGAGCTGATCAACGCGATGGAAACCAAGCGTTACTGGACGAGTCCGGGCGGCAAGACACCGCACGCGACGCTTTACAGTGCAATCCTTCGCGATTTGGCCAAAGGCGACGAAAGCCGATTCGTCAAAACCGAACGCGGTCGATTCACGGTGCGAGGTTAGATCATGCGATCGAAAGACATCCGAATTGGCGAGCGATATGTAGCTCGCCATTGCGGCGCTACCGTTATCGTAAAGGTCGAATCGATATTTCAACCCTCTAATATCGGGGAGACCACATGCGTCATCGCTACCAACCAGGCAACCGGCCAGCGCATTACCTTTCGTAGTTCTCTGAGTATCATGCGACCTGCCGGCCCCTACATCAACGAAGTCAAAACGATCGGAGACTTGTTTCTCGGCCAGATTGCAGTACCGGAACCAGGCGTCCGCTATCGATTGCGGCGCGTGGATGCAGTCGATAGCTTCGCAACTGTTGACTTTGTGATTCGCCGAAGCGACGGCTTGTTTGCAAGGACCGATGACCTTCAAGAGTTTCCAATCACCGGCGATGGTGCCTGTGTATTGGTCCCGATCCGCGAATAGTTTTGGAACCGTTCTCACGCCAAGCTGCTCGACGAAATCACCGCAACCACGAAATAACACCATGAGGACTCTATGCAAACGCAACTGAAGAAAGGCGATCGCATCCGCTTGGTATCGATGCCTCAAGATCCAGATCCGATTCCCGTCGGAGCTCTCGGTACCGTCGTAGCCGTCTTCGACCACCGTGATTGGTCGCAAGTCGATGTCAAATGGGACAACGGACGAAGTCTCATGCTGACTTTGCCCGACGATTGCGTCGTCATAGTCGAACAAAACCATCACGAACAACCACAGTAATTGGCTGCGATTCTGAAGTTCAGCAACGAAAAATTCGGCGACGATTTGCGGGGGGCGGCTTCGCAGGTTGCAAGAGTGGTTTACAATGGAGCTTAACGTTCGTTCGTCATCATCGGAGCTTCTAATGTCAATATCCCACGAAGAAATTCTGAAGTCAGCGCTCTCACTACCCGAAGCCGATCGTATGCTTTTGGCGAAGGAGATTTTGGATTCGTTCGACGATTCAAAGCCTAGCTTTTCTGTAGATGATCCCGCCTTCCTGCAAGAATTAGAACGTAGAGCCAACGACCCTTCGCCAGGAATCTCATGGGAAGAAGTAAAACGCAGGATGGAAAGTAAACTAAGTCGATGATTCGTTTTTGCCTCGAAGCAGCAATCGAAATCGACGATGTGCTTGACTGGTATCTTCCTAGATCCTTTGATGTCGCAGGAAGGTTCAGTAGGGCTCTTTCCGGTCTTTTGCTTGAGATCGAGTCGGATTCTGCACGATTCGCGAGAATCCATCTTGATTTTCAA
>JBKJNB010000112.1:0-3417 GCA_046595995.1 Candidatus Kapaibacteriota bacterium | reverse complement strand
GTCCGCGACTACTTCCACGCGGTCCGCTGCCTTCTTCGTCGGAGTCATCGTCGTCTTCGTTTTCGTTTTCGTCGCCATCTTCTTGATCTTCGTCATCCAGCTCGGGGCCTTGATCGTCGTCAGCGCCTGGATAATGGCCGTCCATGATTTCTTCGGGATCATAGCCGGCTTGCCTGAAGTACTGCGCCTCGACGTCGCTGATGTGGAGGAAGCCGTTTCGGCCTACGCCAAAATCTACGAAGGCGGCTTGAATGCTGGCTTCGATATTGACTATTTTGCCTTTGTAAATGTTGCCAACCCAATTGTTTTGGCTGGTGCGTTCCGTGTAGAGTTCTTCGAGAACTCCGTCTTCCAGCAATGCGATTCGGCATTCCTCGGATTGGGAGACATTGATGAGCATTTCCTTCTTCATCGGACTATTAAGTTCCTTTCGGTTTTCGGCATTCCAACGCGTGGCGCTGCGATCGGACTCAGGCGATCGAGCAATGGTTAGGAAGGTAGTTTTTGATTTATGCTTGTAGTACTATTTCGGGCACGAGCCCTGCGAGTTGATTCATCACAAAAGCATCGACTTCGCGAGCCGTCGAGAGACGTAGTGCTCGCCAAGCCATAGCTTCGCATTGGCCAATAGTGACCGAACGAATTGCTTTTTTGATAATGGGAATTGCGGCTGGGGCTAAGCTGAGAGTTCGAATCCCCATTCCGGCCAGCAGGAGGGCATAAGCAGGGTTATTGCTCATTTCGCCACAAACGCTGGTCGACTTCTTTTTTTCCGATACGATCTGCTGAGTCCTTTGGATTAACCGCAGGACAGCGGGATCGCACGCTTGGTAAAGGTCAGCAACTGAGTCATTGCTGCGATCTACGGCAAGCGTATATTGCGTCAAGTCATTGGTACCGATGCTCACAAAATCGATTTCGTCGATAAATCGATCGAGCATAAGGACTGCAGCAGGGACTTCGACCATCATCCCGACTTGAACTGCGCATTGAATGTGTTTGCCTTCCGACGCTAGATCCTCCGACACGGAGCGGAGCAGGAAGCGAGCGCTTCGCAGTTCATCCAGTGTGGTGATCATTGGAAACATAATTCGCACATCTCCCAGACAAGCAGCGCGTAGGATTGCGCGAACTTGAATGCGAAAGAGCGCTGGGTTTCGAAGGCTCAAGCGGATGCTTCGCAGCCCGAGGAACGGATTGTTTTCGGGTTCTGTTGGCATCGTCATGCCCATTTTGTCCGCACCGAGGTCGAGTGTGCGAATGACAACGGGCCGGTTCTGCATATCGCGCACCACTTGCGCGTATGCTTGATAGTGCTCCTCTTCCGTGGGCTCTTGGTCATGGCCCAGATAGAGAAACTCTGTTCGGTATAGGCCAACCCCATCCGCTCCGCGAGCGATGCACGAGAGCGCTTCGTTCGGGAACTCGACGTTAGCCATCAACTCGATGCGTACACCATCGCTGGTGCACGCGGGTAAGTCGCGAAGCTCTTCCAATTGCGTGGCGATCGATTGTCGAAATCGCCGACGCTGCATGTAGTGGTCGCGAGTTGCTTCATCAGGCGAAACGATGATACGACCGAGATGGCCGTCCACGATGACTTCATCGCCGCTTCGAATGTTATGTAAAAAGTTGCCGACGCCGACGACAGCGGGTATTTCCATCCCCCGTGCGACGATCGCTGTGTGGCCACCCGGTCCGCCTGCTTCAGTGCAAATACCGAGGACTTTTTTCGGGTCGAACGCGGCGGTTTCACCTGGCGTCAGATCATGACTAACGACGATCGCTTCGTGAGGCAGCTGTTTTAGTGTCGCAGTCGGCTGGCCCGTCAGTCCCTCCAGGAGCAGTCGCTCAACGTCGCGAATATCCGCGGCGCGTTCGGAAAGAAAAGTGCTTGTGGCCTTGCGAAACGCAGACGCGTATTTCGTGAAGACCTCGCTGACCGCGTATTCCGCAGAGTAGGTCTTGGAGCGAATGAGGCTTTCTAATTCCGACTGTAGATGGGGATCACGCAGGATTTGCTGTTGAGCGGAGAAAATATTGCCGAGTCGTTCACCGAGTTGTTTGGTTGTCGATTGCCGGCTATGTTCCAGTTTATCGTAAGCTTGCTTTACAGCATCTACGAGCCGAACCCATTCGCCTTCGTCTTCACCGACGGCGACCAAGCAACGAGTAATTCGGTAGCCCTCGCGATCAAACACGAGAGCTCGTCCAATCGCGACACCGGGCGAAACCGCGATGCCTTGCAATTCCAGCATACTGAACTGATCAATCTGGTTTGGTTGGCTACCTATTGGCAACCGAATGTGCAAATTTACAAGCTCAGGAATCCACGAGATTCCAGAGCCGTTAGGTCGACTGTTCGACGCTGACTTCGTCGAATTGTTGATCGAACATCAAACGGATGACGCGAATGGCTTCATCCGCGTCCGGCCCCTGTGCTCGAAGCACCAATTCAGATCCCTGGGTAGCACCGAGGGTGAGCAAGCTCAAAATGCTACGGCAATCGGCTATTTGTCCGGCCCGCTCCAGTTCGATCTGACACTGGAAGCCAGCGGCAGCGCGAACCAGTTTGTCTGCAGGGCGCATATGCAATCCCTCGGGATTGTTGACGGTGACCGTGCAGTGTTGAATAGCCGATGTCATACGATTTTATTTGAGCGAATTGATGGTTAGCTTCCGAACGAATTTCCGTCGGCTTCCTCTAGCAATTGAGAAATGTCTTCGATCGTCTTGGATTGTCGCAACAAACGACAAAACATGTCGTCTCGAAGTTGACGCGAGATGTTTTCCAACGCTCGCAAATGATCACCAGGTCGGTCGGGAGGGGATACCAACAGAAAGAAAAGCGAAGCAACTTGGCCATCCAACGACTCGAAGTCGAGGCCAGCAGGGCTTACGCCCACCGTTCCGATGAGTTTTTCAACACTCGCGTGCTTGGTGTGGGGCACGGCAACACCACGGCCAATGCCAGTACTGCCCAATTCCTCACGCTTCATGATGGCTTTGATGATGTCGGCTTTGTCCGCGTCCTTGATGTCACCGGCATTGACAAGGGACTGGACCAATTCCGTAATGACACCTTCTTTAGTCGTCGCAGTCAGTTCTGCGCAAATTGCCTTCCGGGAAATAAAAACGGAGAACTTCATTAATTGAGGACCCTTGCAACTAACCAACGATTCCGAACGTGTTTCATTGGAAACTGCGTATAGAAATCGAATCGAGGAATGGATAAAAGGAAATTTTGAACGACAACTCCTGCAGTCTAGACTTCGTTGTTGCCGGTGTGTTTAACGGGAGTAGCCTTGTGGTCGGTAACTTTTTCTTTGTGTTTTCGAACTTGCTGTTCGACTTTGCCAATCGCCAAGTCCAGAGCTGCCAAGATTGAAGGTGCCTGGGCAGTAGCCACAAAATCAG
>JBKJNB010000080.1:0-4020 GCA_046595995.1 Candidatus Kapaibacteriota bacterium | reverse complement strand
TTTCTTTGCAGATGTTTGCGAATGTTGTCTTTTAGAAAATGTAGGAAACGCACGATTGCGAAAATGAGGACTATATTTAGTCAGCCTCGCTGCTGATTTGGCTTCAAGAGTACCACTACCGATCTTGCGCCGACCGAGTAGATAGCGTCATCCACGGGAACCGTGAACGAGTCCAGGAAATCCTCAGTGCCTTCTCGAGCTGTATCGACTATCCGCTGCCACTGGCCGACCGCACCTTCATGGATCCCGAAGTCGATCGCTTCGTCGGCCGAGTTAATCATAACGTAAATATCGGCATCGTTTTGTGAGGCACCATGTAAACAATAGGCAAGTTGTAGAGATCTTTCGGACAGGTCGACCGTATGACCTGCTCCGTACCACCTCACGTCGCTACGCCAAAATCGTGAACGGCTAATCGATGGATGAGATTTGCGGAACTCAATCATCAGCTTAAAGAAACGGAAGACATCCTCAAATTGCTTTAGCCGCCCCCAATCGAGCCAACTCGTTTCATTGTCTTGGTTGTAAGGGTTGTTGTTCCCCTGCTGCGTCTGGAGGAATTCATCGCCCATCCGGAACATGGGTGTTCCATTGGAAAGCATCAACAGGCACACAAAGTTTTTGACTAATTGTTTACGCAATCGCAAAACCTCGGGTGGTACCCGTTCCTCGCCTTCCCAGCCACAGTTGCCGCTATATTCATGAGCGCCATCCTTGTTATCGTGACCGTTAGCCCAGTTACGTTTCTCGCTGTAAGTCACCAGATCATACAGGCTAAAACCGTCGTGCGAGGTGATGTAGTTGACACTCATCGTCGGCTGATAAGCGTGCATTCGATCATCGGGAAACAGATCGTCGCTGCCATACAATCGAGTCATCAGGTCGCCAACAAGGCCAGCATCACCCCGTACAAAGCGTTGCAGAGTGTCGCGATATCGAGCGTTCCATTGCATCCACCTTTGCCCTGGAAATTTGTTTCCCAATTGGAACGCACCGTCCGCGTCCCAGGGTTCTGCAATCAATCGGTTGTTAGAAAGCAATGGCTCCATCCCGATTTGGCTGATGATAGGAGGGTCCTGGGTGTTGATCGAGCCATCTGAATTGCGTGTAAAGATGGAAGCCAGGTCAAAGCGAAAGCCATCGACATGCATCTCATTATCCCAGTAGCAAAGACTATCCAAAATCATCCGACGAATAGCGCGATTCGCCGTATGCAAGGTATTGCCGGTTCCGCTGAAATTGGCAAACGGCGCATTCGGATTGCCAGTCATTACATATGCCGTACTGCTATCGATCCCTTTGAGACCGTAAGTCGGCCCCTGGCTGTTGCCTTCGCAGGTATGGTTGTAAACGACATCGAGAATGACTTCGATTCCCGCCGCATGAAGCGACTTCACCATCGTTTGGAATTCAGCCCGCTGTTGGCATGCGTGTAATTCGGTTGCGTACTCGTGATGGGGGGCAAAGAAGTTCAAGGGCATGTACCCCCAATAGTTCTTTTCGTCGGGATCAAACTGAAAGACCGGCATCAGCTCAACGGCGGTTACACCCAACTGCTTGAGGTAAGGAATCTTATCGACTATGCCGAGAAATGTTCCTTGTCGCGACGGCTCGATTCCCGAGTTCGGGTTTCGCGTGAATCCCCGAACATGCATTTCATAGATGACCAGATTCCAATCATGTCGGGGCGAAATGTCGTCACCCCAATCGAAAACGCATTCTTCAAAGGGCAATATCCCAAGTGGTGCTTCTCCTGCATTGGACCCTGGCTGGCAGGCAGCCTCGCGACTGAAATTGTCAGGAATGAAGACGGCTTTTGTGTACGGATCGAGAAGGATTTTCTCAAAGTCAAAATGATGCCAATTAAATCCTTTCTCCGGTGCTGGCCCGTCGACGCGGTAGGCATAGTATCGAGCATCACCGAAATCCTGACGATTTATGCGACAGTGCCAAACTGGTCCTGACTTGTTCTTGAGATAGTCGAAATCGTACTCATAGACAGGCTGGATCAAGTTCCCCGACGAATAGAGTAGTAGCCGAACGGCTTCTGCATGTTTGGAGTACAAAGAAAAATTAAATGAATGCTCGTCTGCAATCCAAGTCACCCCCATTGGAAACGTCGAGCCCTCCATTTTTTCCCAGCGGTTCATCATTGTTAAGGGCTTCGAGTGGACACAGCCACGCTGCCACCGATGGGAATGTTCGCGAACTCGGCCGCGACGAATCCGGTGCTCAGCATGTCGTAGCAATACGCGGCCTGCTCGTCCGAGAGTCCGTCAGGAATCGGCGCGAGGTTGGCCACCGCGTTGTTGACGTGGAAGTACTCGGCGAAGCTACCGTCCTTGAGATTGGCGAACTTCCAGCCGCCGAGCATCCCGCCGCACTGGCTGGGATAGCCGCGCTGGCAGTTATCGCACGCGTAGCACGGTGTGATGGCGCTGACTGCGACACGCTGGCCGACCCTGAACAGACCGCTGGCGGCCGCGAGTTCGCCCAACTCGTGAATGACGCCGACCGCTTCGTGCCCGAGCGTCAGGTCCTGACGATCACCAATTGCGCCCGCCACGGTGTGCGTGTCCGAGGTGCAGATCAGCGCGGCGGTCGTGCGGATGATGGCGTCGTTGGGTCCGGCGCGTGGAACAGGCTTCTCCATCACGCCAACCTTGCCGATGCCGTGCATCACGAAACACTTCATCATCTCAGACATGGGTGGCTCCTAGTTCAATCGCCATTGTTTATGCGTTTCTCAATTGGAATTGGTTGTTTTGTTGACTCAACGACTCAATCAACCCTACTTCACTCGTGCCAAATACGCATTGATTCGACGAGCATTGGTGCCGACATCACTCTTACCCACGCGTGAGACCGAGCGCACATCAATGCGACTCCCGGTCGGTGAGGGAGTCAGTCGCACGACGACGTCATCTTTGAAACCAAACCACCAGGTGGTGTCGGTTGCCTCGATTCGCAGCGACTTCGGATCGGAGTCCACGATCTTCCAACCCATGTCCTTGGCGGCTTGCAAAGCTCGGGGGAATGCCACATCGGGCGGGCTGTTCACCGAGCCTGGTTTGAGATCCGGGTATCCGTCTTTCTGTTGCCGAGCGAGTTCCGGTCCACCGTACTCTGCGGGGTTTTCAGCACCGACGCGCAGCGGCAGGACAGCCACGAATAACGGCGGATTTTCGGTGTCGGTCGTGATGTCGTGGATGTACGGGACGCTCGCCAAGTTGTGTTTCCATTTCAGCGTCAGACCGAGAATACAACCGGCGATGACCAAGCCGATGAGCGCTGGAGTCATACCTTGTGGGAACACTTTCCATTGCCAGAGCGCCAAACCGACAAGGCACACAACAACGGCCGCGGCGCTGATGAAGCTGGCGTATTTCACCAAACTGATCCCGGTCTTGTAGCCCCACAATCCCGAACGATAACCCGGTCCCGAAGCACCGAGAACAAGCAGACCGACAACAGACAGGGTTAATCCCAACCAACTCACGTAATTCATCTCTATCTCCTTTTTCTCAGTGCCAAGTGTATCGCCAATCCATTGCGCCGCGTCGTCACGGAATCTTTTGGGTTGTTCATGGATGGCTCGTTTCCATTACGCAATCACAGTGCCGGGCGATGATCAGCTCTTCATTGGTCGAGACGATTTCTACGGCGCAGGTGCTCTGTGCGGTGCTGACTTGGCGGGCGTTCGATGCATTGGCGGCTTCGTCCAAGGTGATGCCCAGATGATTCAGGCCGTGGCAAATGTCGCGACGCACTGTTGCGGCGCGTTCGCCGATGCCGGCGGTAAAAATCAAGCGATCGAGTCCGCCCAAGAGCGCCGCGAAGGCTCCGATCTGTTGGCGGACGCTGTCACAAAACATCTCGATGGCCAACGCGGCTTGGGAGTTTGTGCTTTGAACGGCAAGCAGCGTCTGCATGTCGCCGCTGAGTCCCGAAACACCTTTGAGACCGGACTCGTGATTCACCAGGCGTTCGATCTCGCGCGGGCCATATCCTGGTTGATCC
>JBKJNB010000070.1:0-21859 GCA_046595995.1 Candidatus Kapaibacteriota bacterium | reverse complement strand
TGCGCCGATGGTACTCAAGGGTTACCCCTTTGGCAGAGTAGGTCGTCGCCAGGTCTTTCTTTAAAAGCCCCGCTAGGTTCCTAGTCGGGGCTTTTTGTTAATCCTTATGCTTGCATTGAGACACTCCACGCGCTGATGCATAAGGAAACAACATGCTGCCCTTCGTTCGCTACGCCACCAACGCCCTAATCAGCATCGCACTCACCAGCACCGTGCTGATTACACTGTTCTGCGTGACATCAATGTGTTGTGTGACTACGCACGCCCAACACAACTTCTCCGAAGTCGACCGCATCCTCCAAGACTCACTCACCAAACTCGCCGGCACAACAGCCGTCGATGGTGGTGGCGTTGCACTCGTGATCTGGAAGTTGGACGCATCAGGCAAAGACGGTGCGGTGGTGTTCGACAAATCATATGCGCTTCAGGGCAAAACGTACACGTCGAATAAGTTGGTTGCGATTGCCTCGGCTACGAAAGGTCTCTCCGGACTCGTGATTATGGGCATGGTTGACGACGGCTTGCTCACGCTCGATAACACCATCGGTGAAATCATGCCCGATGCCCACGCTTCTAAACGTGATATCACCATCAGACAGTTGTTTTCGTTTACGTCCGGATTCCATGGCAACCTGACCGGTCCGACCCCCTGCGTCGAGAACACCGCATACACCGGAACGCTGGCCGACTGTGTAGCAGATGTGCTTCAGCAACAACTCGCAGCATCACCAGGCGCTGTGTTCAACTACGGTAGCGATGGCATGCACGTAGCAGGACGTCTCGCTGAAATCCAAAGCGGCCTCCCTTATCCTTCGGGCGACGTATGGGATTCATTGTTTGTAAAGTATGTTACTAAGCCCCTTCGGTTGACCCTTACCGGATTCGACTTGAAAGGTCATTTCGAAACTGATAATCCGCGCATTGATGGTGGTGCGGCCTCGACGGCTAACGAGTACCTGCAGGCGCTCATTATGATGCTACAAGGGGGCGAGTACAAGGGGCAACGTGTGTTATCTGCCGAAGCGTTGCAGACGATGATGTCTGACCAAACACGCAGTGCCACGATTGGCTATACGCCTTATTTACAGTATGAAAGTCTGCACAAGGGTATCAAGAACACACGCTACGGAGTGGGGTTCTGGAGGGAACGGATTGACAGTGTTTCTGGACGTGCCCTCGAAGTTGCATCACAGGGAAAGTTCGGCTTCAGTCCGTGGATCGACTTCGAACGCGGCTACTGTGCAGTGCTTTCCGTGCGTTCTGATCTCACAACGATGTACCCGACCTACTTGAAACTAAAAGATGCTATTCGCCAGGCGTTCGATGCGCCAACCGGTGTTGATGACGAAAAACCCCACAAACTCTGGGAGCTCGTGGGGTTCGTTGATGTTCTAGGACGTGATGTCGACCCTACATCGTGCCGCTACTGCTTGCGTATCGAAAGGAGTGGCCGGCACTACCGCGCAACTCCTTTTGCGAGTCGGTAACTCGTTACGCCCCTTTCTTCTTTCCAAGCTCTCGAACGTATGCGGCTAGGATTAACGCATCTTCGTTAGAGATGTGATTCGCAAACAGCGGCATGAAAGAATCTGGATTGTAACGATCGTTATGATAAATAACATCAACGAGCGTAGAATCTTCGGGGTACTTCTCGTCGGCAGCTAACAGATTGGCAACCCCACTCCCGGAAGTGCCGTGGCATCGCACACATTCGTATTTGTAGAATAGCTGGCGTCCACGCGAACCGCTGGCAGCGTCGGCATAGGTGTCGTTCGGCGTTTCGGGTTTATTGATTGCGGGAACTGTCCGCAAATACGCGTATGCGGCTTGAAGCTCGTAATCGGTTAGCGGTCCGAGTCTGCGCATGGGGTACTTCAGAATTGTACCATCGGGCTTTATGCCCGTGCGCATGGCGTGAACGAATTGCTTTTCCGTCCATTTGCCAATACCTGTAGCGTTGTCGGGCGTCAAGTTTGACGTGGTTACGATTTTTCCGTTTTCGTCGGGCATACGATTACCGCCGCCGAAGAAGTCGAATGAATTCTCGGGTGTCTGCATGTCCAATTTTGCGAAGTCACCACTGTGGCACGCATAACAATCGTAATTGAAGACAACGTACTTACCGAACGTTATCAAGTTGGTTGTGTCGGGCTGCGGTATCGGCGCCGTTGGGTAGGTGTATGCTGTGAAGACTGTGCGCGACAAGATTTTTGCTAACAATGACGGACTAGATTCTCTATTGTCCGCATCCGACGCCGCAAGCAGTGGATCGTCGCTTCGCAGCCATGCGACAATGCTGTGCATGTCTTCATCACTCATGTGCAGGAACTTGGGCATCCAGGGTGGAACGTAACTGCCCGTCTTCGGATGAATTCCTGTCCGAAGCAGATATGCAATCTGTCCATCACTCCAGCCACCAATACCTTTTGTTGGGTGATTCGTGATGTTCTTTGAGTATGCGAGGCCAAACTCTGCTGGCAGCTCTTTCATCTCCGTACCACTTAAGCGCTTTGTGCCTGGATCGAGATGACACTGTACGCACAACATCGTAGCCATCTTTCGTCCGCGTTCAACTCGCGCTGGCGCCGATTCGACTTTTAGATCTACCTGTTGCACCGTATACGATGGCATTCCGCCCAGTGCAACAAATGCCAGCCATCCCCCGAGAATCAACACCAAACCGAGCACAACGAGCCCGATAACCTTGAAAATTTTCTTCATGCAAATCCCTCCATAGTGTTTACGTGACGGCGCGTAACTACGAAGAATTCACAAAGATTCCAATTACCAGTCCTTGCGGGCGAAGAGGCGTCGTCCGATTAGGTAGGGGACGAGGATCCAAACGGACAGTGATGCGGTGGCTATGGCGGTGCCTTTAATCGTGCCGAAGAATTCATTGAACACAGCACCCGTGTATCCCATAAGGGCGGCATAGTCGAAACTCAGCATCACGATTATGCGTGCAAGGTCCACAGGATTGAGCACCACCATGACGATGGTTGGCAACTCGAGCGGATAATCGGCGAACCATACGGTCGTAGCCAGGATGAGTCCATCGTATAACACTGCCACAAACAACCATATCAGAAAGGCCATGCCCATACTCGCAGCTTTGTCATGCATACCAATGGCCACAACAAACGCAAGTGCGAAGAACACGAGCGTAAGCGCATTACCAGAAGCTAAGAGCACGAGTAACGTGGGTGCGCCAATAAGACCATGGATGGCCATTGGGATTGCTGTGCCAATAGTAAAGGCAGCTAGAAAGGGGATTACAACACCGAAGTACAATGCAGTGTAGATCGTGCTACGCTTCACCGGCTGCGACAGCATGAGCTCGATGAACTCGCGACTGTTGTGGATGTGCAACGTGCCGAACATTACCGACGCGAGTGGGATGAGGAGTAGCACGATATTCATGAGGCCGATGATCGTCTTGGCCTCACCTGCTGTGAAGTACAACAAGCCTTCGGTTACGATAAAGAAGAACAAGAGGTAAAAGAGTACCCACTTGCTGCGTGCGATGTCCTTGAGTACATATGTGAGAAGCGTGCCAATCACGAAGGCATCTTCCGGGTGCTTGGTAGGGGGCTTTGCGTGGCACTTTGTATTGTGCTTGGTAGGGGGCTTTGGGGGTTCCGCTGCATCATAACGGCAATCGCGCGTTCGAGATTTGATTCGGAAGTGAGTTCAAGCAAATCTGGCATCGTGCCGTCGTAGACTACGGACCCTTCAAGAAGAAACACGATGCGATCAGCGAGTTCTTCGACGTCGCTCAAGATGTGCGATGTTATGAGAACAGTACCGCCTCGCTCTTTAACGCCCAAGATGCGATGCTTGAGACGTCCGGTGGCGATGGGGTCGAGTCCGGCCGTTGGCTCATCGAGCAACAGAACGCTGGGCGCAAACATCAGGGCGATCACTGCACTGACTTTTTGACGAGAACCACCTGACAGCGCTCTCATTGGTTTGCGCACGTGAGCACGTAGCTCGAACAGGTCGATTAGCTCTTCTTCGGATGAAGGCTCGTGACGTTCTTCTTCTGACGATGATGCGTGACCCTTTCTTAGCCCCTTTACCATGCCGATTACGTCTAGGGGCGTGAGGTTGTCGGGGAAGCGAGCGATTTGCGACATGTAGCCAAGGTCTTTGCGGCTATCTGCATTGCCTACGGCGTCTACGCCGTTGATTGTGATAGAGCCTTTGGTTGGTGTGACGAGACCCAGGATGCACTTCATGAGGGTGGTCTTACCGGAACCGTTGGGGCCGATGATTGCAGTTGCTGTGCCAGAGTTGAACGACATCGATAGATCGTTGAGTACCGTTAATGACCGAAAGCGTTTAGTAAGATTTTTTACTGTAATCATGGACGAAGCGATGCCTCTCTGAATGGCGGGCGCATGCTCGGATGCATGTCGGTAAGGGTCAGAGGGGTCACCGAGGGAATGACACGTTCGGCAAGATCGAGAATGTTGACGAACAGGCTATGCATCAGGATGACTGACGAGGGTACTTGCTCTACGAGCATGGAATAGAGTCTCACCGGATGATGTGGCACGTCCCCAATGCCGTCACGGTTCAGATCATAGCCACCGTACGCACTCCAGTAGTTGCCGTCGAATACGTTATCGGAATACGCAGTATTTGTGCTGACGTCGAATGAGTTGCCGTCGAAGATATTCTTCTCGAAGCGATTGCCGTTGCAATTTCCCATGAGTCGCACGGCGTAGCCGTTGCCGCGAAAAACGCTTTGTTCGACGAAACATCGGCTGGCACCTTCAGCGTGTATGCCCACGGAGTTGCCGATGAATCGATTGCCTTGTAGGTGCGAATCTGTAATCTCTTTTAGCAGTAGTCCGTAGGCCGCCGATCCCCAGTTCTCTCGGAACTCGTTACCCAGCATCTCGATGTGCTTGGTATACATCACAGCAACACCGGCGCCGTTTCTGTAGAATAGATTTTCGCGATACGAGCAACTGTCACTAAACATGAAGTGCAATCCGTAGCGCAGGTTGCCCTCGCTATGGTTGCGAAGCACCGTTCCCTGCTTCATGAATTCGAAGTACACACCGTCGCGGTGACCTTTTATGATGTTCCCCTCTACAAGCACGTTGCGGCACGTCCACGCATGCACACCGTTCCCCGAATTTGCTTGCTCTTGGTTCTCGGAGATGATGAGGTTAAATCGCACACGTACGTCTACACTTCGCTCGAGGTAAATGGCGAAGAATCCATTTTCAATCGTGCAATGCTCGATCGTGATGTTGCGCTTGCGAAGGACCTTGATCGCTGCATTGTCGTCGACGTAACTAACACCCACGTTGCGCAGGGTGAGGCCCGTGATTGTTACGTTATCCGCCTTTACAATGATGATCGAACCCTTTACCTGCCGAGCATCAATGATGGCGCCAGACCGTCCGTGTAAGGCGGACTGTCCGTGTAAGGCGGACTGTCCCCGCAGTGTGATGGCTTTGTCAATAACCAGATTTTGTTCGTTGTACGTTCCCGGACGAATCGTTACGACGTCACCATCACGCGATTGCGCAAGCCCAGCGCTCACAGTACGTGTTGCACCGTTAGGATCGACGATGATCTCGAGTGCAAATGCGGAATAATGCACGCTTAGCAGAGTAAGCGCCAAGATAAATGGCCGCATCATGCATCTCACCGAGCTTTTGCCGCCGCTAATGCATCATCGAATGTGCGGTCGTTCCCTGGATAATTGAAGCGTGCACGAAGGCGTTCTTCGCTGATGCCGAATGCGGCATAGTTCATGCCCATGGGAGAGCGAAACATTGCAGACTCTAGGTAGAATGCAGTCCGTGCGTCGATGAGTGTTCCGGGACGAATAAAGTCTGTCACCCATAACGAGTGGATGTCTGCCTGAGGAACGGAGCCGGCGGCGTACCACCCAAGCATGCATTCCAGCGCGTCGAACTTGTACGTCTTTGCTTTGGTCGTGACGACCTCAGCGCCGAATTTCGAGTCACTGATAGACATACGGCAGTTAACGCACTCATCCTTACCGTATGCGATCGGCACCGGCTCGGGAATTGCGCACCCAAAGAGTAAGAATAGGCTTACGAGCGTGATACCGCTCATAGCAATGGCAGGGAAAGAGCTCATGATGATAGCAGAGAAAGAACGTGTCATGCAATGACCTTTGTCTTCTTGTGAGAACGACTCATCCACCATGCTAAAGCAACCAACGCGCCCCCTGCCAGAATGAAGTAGAAACCGGTGGCAGGATAGGAATGCGCAGTAAAGTTTAACATCTGCTTTGTACCGATGAGGGGCGGCTGATAGAACATACCGTCGATCTTGATGATGGCGTTTGGATCGAGGTTGTGCCCGTAATCATACTCCCACATGTAGAAATCGTACATACCAAGGATGCCTGCAGCGGCAAGAAGCCCTAGCCATACGAGCAGCAACGGACGTTTGCCGATGAAGGCGAAGATGACGCCGAGACCGATGAGCGCCATGACGATATACTGCATGTACTTCAGCTCGGGAATCGAATCTGGCTCGATTGTCTTCATGCCAATGTAGTGATTGAGACCGTTGATGTTTTCGAGATCATACGGTTTCGCCCCCTCCACCTTGTTGATGTGAATCAGGATACCAAGCGCGTTGTCACCATTATACTGCGGTGCCTCTAGCCTTATCCGCCACATGGGGAACAGGAAGAGTCCGATTAGCAACAACGCGCCTAGTACCGTGAGTGTGCGTGATAGAACAGACATTCTTACTTTTTATTCCATGAGATTGGCGTGCTCGAGCCAGCAGGTGAGACGCGTATGTAGCCTTGCATCTCCTGGTGAAGGGCCGAACAGAAGTCTGTGCAGTAGAAAGGCACGATGCCGACGCGCTGAGGCGTCCATGTAAGCGTGGCTGTCTCGCCTGGCATTAGCAGTAACTCGGCGTTGTTGTTGCCGAGTACGCCGAAGCCGTGCGGCACATCCCAATCTTGCTCGAGGTTTGTGACGTGGAAGAACACCTTATCGCCAACGCGAATGCCTTCGATGTTATCAGGGGCAAAGTGCGACCGAATAGTCGTGGCATATACGTGTACCTCGTTGCCTTTGCGTTCTACGCGCGTCTCTTTTTCGCTTCTAGTGGCTTGCGGATGTTTATTGGCCGAGAGCTGGTACATCTTCACAGATTTCGCCGTAAGCATGGCTGCGGGCAACGCTTGCGCATAGTGCGGTTCACCGATTGTGGGGAAGTCGAGCAGAAGCTTCATCTTCTCACCCGAGATATCGTAGAGCTGTGCTGATTGTGTTAGCTCTGGACCGGTCGGTAGGTAGCGATCCTTCGTGATCTTGTTGTACGCGACAACGTATTTGCCCCATGGCTTCTTGGAGTCGCCCCCTGGAATCATCAAGTGACCGATGGAGTAGTACGTAGGAATGCGGTCTAGAACTTTGAAGTCCTTAAGACTCCACTTCACGATTTCAGACGACACGAACATCGACGTGTATGCGTAACCTTTGTCGTCGAATTCTGTGTGAAGGGGGCCAAGACCCGGTTTCTCTACTTCACCTGCAAGACATGCCTTGTAGTTCAAGACCGGAATGCCATCGATTTCTTTGTCGAATTTCTTGGCATCAATCGAAGCCTTCATTTTAGAAAAGGACATAACAGGAATTACTGTGGCAAGTTTGCCGCCGCCAACGATGTATTCACCGGATGGGTCGATGTCGACACCATGCGGAGACTTAGGTGTAGGCATGTAGTACACGACACCCGGACACTCTGCGGGCGTAAGAAGCTTGACAGTTTTAATGATTGTGCTTGAGGCAGAGTGGGTTTCGTCATTGTACACGTTGTGCGCGTACTCCACTGGCACGTCACGGCCTTTGCCTTGAGCGAGGTACTCTTCACATTTCTTCCAGTTGATGGCAGCGATGAAATCTTTGTCGTTCTGGCTGGCATTCATTTCGAGCATTGTGCTGGCTAGCTCAGAGTTATAGCAGGAGAAGAACATCCAATCATGTGATGGGCCTTTACCTGCGTGTGCAAGATCGTAATCGAAGCCAGGCATGAGTAGTTGGAATGCGATGCTCATGCGTCCGGTGGCCTTGTCGACTTTCACGAACGTCAAAGCCCCTTTGAATTTTCCTGCGTATTGGTTAATCGCTATGTCTTCATTCGGAATGGGAATACTGAAGCGTGTGCCGGCTACGATGTACTCACTATTCTCGGTAGTGAAGGGCGATGAGTGATTGCCCGCACTGTTCGGGATTTCGATGATCTCTTTCGTGCGAAAGTCGCCAAGATCGATGCGTGCGATCCGTGGAGTGTTGTTACCGTTAATGAAAAGCCACTTTCCATCGGGTACGCCATCGGTCATCGACATTTCCGTGTGGTGAGCGTCGTCCCAAGGGATGAATCCATACGAAGTGTTCAGCATGGGCTTCGTCTCTTCAGTAAAACCCCAACCTTTCTCAGGGTCGACAGAGAAGACAGGAATCACGCGGAAAAGGCGTCCACTCGGAAGGCCGTACACAGAGACCTGGCCGCTGAAGCCGCCAGACACGAAGTTGTAAAACTCGTCCTTCTCACCCGGAGCAACGTAGACCTTCGAGGCAGCATCACCGCTGCGACCGATAGGGGCGTTGCCGTCGTTTGAGCACGAAGCAAGGACGATGGTAAACATCGCAATAATTGCAATGGATGACCAATGTAGGGGGTATTTCATTTGACCTGTAGTCTCCGTATTGAGGTGTTATCTACCGTGTGAATTTATTTCGACTTTGAGGCCACGTCACGTAGGTGCTCGAGTACAGCGCGCGCGTCTTTCTCATCAACGCTTTGATTCGGCATGCGCATCAGGTATTCCTGCATCAGACACTTCACAGTATCGTCGTTGTCGATCATCGTCTCTGTGTCGAGAATCATATTCATCACAAACTCAGGCGTGCGACGGTCCGTGACCTTGCCGAGGGCGGGTCCGACGTAGCGCTCTTCATACTTATGACACGCATTGCATTTCATCTCAAACACGTCTAAGCCGGCCTTGGCCATACCAGGATCGATTGTTGTGCCAACGTCGACGTGTTTAATCTTGCCGTACGTCACTTTTGCCTTGGGGATCGCTATGGCCTGTTCAGATGTGCCTGCCTGTTGTGGCTGAACAGTGCAAGCGGAGAGCGAAAGCGCAACGGCGCAACTGAGTACTATGATGGATAAGATCTTCACGGCGAGTCCGATAGAATTAATGAGGGGGAGTTACGAGGGGGTGCGCCAGCAGCATGGGAAAGAGCACGGCATTCTCTAGGAAGACGTGCTGCATCGTGTCGTCAACAAGGCGCTCAAGTAGAGCATACACCGATCGATGTGTGTTGCATGCGTCCGCGGGCGGCGTGAACTCGTTTGTCAGCACCCTTAATTGGGTCATGCTGCGCCCGACGGCTTCATGATCGGCTTCATGGCGCGAGATCTCCTCTCGGGCCGCGGATAGATCGCCGGAGGTGCGTACCGCTTGGAAGACACCTTGTTCCTCGTCCAACATATGCCGCTCGAGCGTTCCTGTAAGATTCGCGTACAATTCTGAAATGGCGTGGATCTCGGGGTGCCGATCACCGTGCTTCTCGACAACCTTTGCGATCTGCTGTTTCAGGGTCGGAAAGAGCTGCCGAAGGAACGCATGATGATTCTGCTCGATGTAGTTCACGAGTAATGGTGCGTCCCACAAATCGAGATGCAGCGCCACGCCTTGGCCATTGTTTTCGCTGCGTTCGAGTGATTGCAGGATGTGGACTGAATCCAGACCTTTGGCGTTGCAGGCGACCTCGAGGGTCCGAGTACCGCCACAACAAAAGTCCAGTCCGTGCCTATGGAGAATGGCTGTGCCGCCAGGATAGTGGCGGGCAAGTTCTACGAGGGAAGATTGCGTTGAGATCATATTATTTCCGTTTCGGCACGGCTTTGCGCACTTCGGCAGCCGTAACAACGCCACCCTTGTTGCCGAATGAACCGTATACGTAGGTGAGAACAGCTGCAACATCTTCTGCTGTGTACTTCGCTGGGAGCGGTGTCATAACACCGTTGTATTCCTTGCCATTAACTTTCACCTTACCCGACTTGCCGTTCACAACTTCCTTTATGATCTTGTCGCGTGGCCCCGCTGCCAGGTAGTCGCTCTTTGCGACTGGCGGGAAGACTACACCGAGGCCTTGGCCATTAGCTTGGTGGCAGGCCTTGCAGTATTCGTTATAGACTACAGCCCCCCTAGCCATTACAGCCCCCTGACTGTGTGCGAATGTCGGTGAAAGCACCGCTGCAAGAATGATGCAGACTAGTGCGTGAATGCGGATTGAGTTCATGATGCCTTCCATTTAATAGAGAATTTCAGTTTTCGGAGTCCAATATCCTGTATCGGGATAAAAAAACTCAATTGATTTCCTACACTGTACTGTTTGCAAGACGTACGTTCAGACTATTCGAACGGTCTGCGAGCATAGCCAGCGTTGTTCGTTTTGCAATCTGAGTAAACTTCGTCCTGACCTCTGTCCATTGATCGTGGGCTGGACACGGCTCAGCGTGGCCACACCCAGGTAATCCAAGCATACATTCTGTAAACATTTCAGAGCCGTCGATGGCACATACCATGTCATAGAGTGTGATGTGCGAGGACGGACGAGCCAAGGCAACGCCTCCGTTCGGTCCGCGATACGAGAGCATCATCCCAGCCTTACTGAGCTGCTGTAGGACCTTGGTCAGGAAGTGGAATGAGATGTTCAGCTGCTCGGCAATACGGTTAATAGCCACATAGTCGGTGCCACGTTGTGCGGCGACGTAGATGGCTGCCTGTATTCCATAGATGCACGATTTGCTGAGAATCATTGCCCTGTACCTTTAAATGCAGACTTTATTGTCTGAAAACAAATCTAAGGTGTTTCGGACAAGAATGCCAAGAATTATTTTTACCCGCCAAGCGCCCCCTCGGCTACCGTTCGTTCGTCGGTAGATTTGAAGATGCTGTGCCTGATCGTCGTACTCCTTTCACTCGTCATGTCTCCTTGCTCAGGCACGGCACATGTCGATACGTCGCGCGCGAACACGACTCGCAGCGACACGACTGTCTATCGTGCTAAGACCGTAGTCGTAAGTGGTGAACGGTTCCTAACGAGTGGCTCAGAAGCAATGATGGCGCAGACGACCCTGCCTGCGGAGTTCATGAAGCGCCTTGCCCCCGTGCAGGTGTCCGATGCTTTACAGGGAGTGCCAGGGTTGTTTGTGCGCGACTACGGCGGACTCGGTGGACTGAAAACGGCGTCGATACGCAGCGGATCTTCGACGCAAACACTTGTGCTGATTGATGGAATTCGACTTACGAGTACGCAGAACGGACAAGTCGATCTGGGTACAATACCAGTGAGTTTCATCGGCAGTATCGACGTCCTGCGCGGCGGCGCATCTGCTCTCTACGGAGCAAATGCCCTAACAGGAGTCGTTCGCCTCAACATGCAACTACCATCTGCTACCGAAGCACACGCCTCCTTTGCCGAGGGGTCGTTTGAAGAACAACGCGTGCATGCCGACATTGGAGTTGTTGCAGGGGCGACGCGCATCGGGGCAGCTGTGGAGCTGAGCACGACGAGAGGTTCGTACCCATACACGTTCAATACCTTCGGCAATGACGAACGTCTCGATAGGGAAAACGGTGATAGCAGAAATCTTAACCTTTTCCTATGTGCAGACTTGGAGGAACTCCTTGTACTTGCACTCGGACGTTCCACGCAGCGAGGCGTGCCCGGAGCTGTTGTGCAAGGCAACACCTCACAAGCAAACGCGCGACTTGACGATGCAGATGGCTTGATTGGCATCCGGCATCGCCACGCACTTGGCAGTGGATGGGTTATGCGCACGAATGCGTCCGTGCGTGCATTCGAACAACGCTACCGCGACCCCGACGCCAACCTGACGGGCATCGGCGGACTCGACGAACGTTATATGCTGCGCGATGGTACTGCTTCGATTACGTTGCTGCACTCCGATTCCATAGTCGTGCAACAGTACAGCGTCGAAGCTGCGTATGCGGATTTGCATGGCGGTGGACTTCAACCCGATGTCGGAGGCTTCGTTGTGCGCCGTAGCGTTCATGCAACCGCGTCATGCGTGATGCAACTCGACACGATGTTTTCATTGTCTTCAAGCCCCTTACTCGCCACTCTCATGAAGGGTCTGTCAGTGCAAGGGGCTTTACGCATTGACGCATTTAGTGATGCAGGGTTGGCAATGTCACCGCTCATTGCCCTGCGATGGTTACTACAGGACGCAACCACATTGCGTGCGTCATGGAGCTTCAACTTTCGTCCACCGTCATTCAACGAACTATACTATCTCAACTACGGCACAGTGAGCCTGCGACCCGAACGTTCACACACTGTTTCTGTTGGTGCGACATCGGTATTCTCAAACACCTTCGCATTCGACGTAGATGTGTACGGTATGTTCACGCACGATCTTATACTCTCAGTGCCCGTAAACCCGGTCATTACAAGTGCGCAGAACGTCGGACGCACGGTTAACATCGGCGTAGAAACCACACTACGTGCATCGCTCTTCGATGATCGGCTAATGGGTACGTGGAGCTACACGCTGCAGGACGCACGTGATCGATCGGGACGTCCTTTCCTCGACGGCACATTCCTGCCGTATACTCCACCCGAAATGATTGCCATCGGCGTACATTGGCGCGAAGAGAATTCATGGTTGGGTGGACTGCAATGGCAGTACACCAGCTACCGTTTCAGTCAGCCGGGCGGTGAGCCAACTAGCGTGCTGCCTCCGTACCACCTCGTCTCTGCCTATATCGGTGCAACGGGTACGCTGGGTCGCACCGGTGCCGAAGTTCGACTTAGCATGCAGAATATTTTCGATGCGTCGTATGTGGTTGTGAGGGGGTATCCGATGCCGGGACGCATGGTTCGAGTTTCAATCCAGCTAAGTTTCCACAACCGTTGATTCCGTTTATTCCGGGAGAGAATGATTCCCGGCATAAATGGTGTAAGTCGTTTAGAATATAGAAAGAGGTCGTTTGTCTAGTTGCCTTCGCGTCGGTCTCTCCGTGCTCGTGTCCACGCTGTTCATTCTGCCATCGATAGCTCTTGCGCAGTATGAACGTGTAGCCATTGATACGGTGCTCGCATTCTCGCCAGGTACAAAGCAGACGTCCGGACAAGGTCCGTCGTTCTTCCCGAAGAACATTTTCGGCGTGCCCGATTCTCGCGCAGATACGATCGTGCCCGTAACTGATCCGCGCCAAGTGTGTTCGATTGGATACGGCGGAACCATAACCGTTGGGTTCTCTAAACACTTTGTCGTTGACGGTCCGGGTGCTGACTTCACAATCTTCGAAAACGCATTCCGCTACAGCAGCAACCGCGTGTACGCCGAACCAGCGATGGTTGAAGTAAGTACAGACGGTGTGATTTACAGCCAATTCCCCTATGACGCCGCCACGCTTCGTGGGTGCGCAGGAGTCACTCCAGTGTTTGGCGAGGCAGACCCCTTCGACCCATTCAAGAGCGGGGGAGACGCGTTCGATCTTGCAACCATCGGCGTCGATTCGATACGCTTCATTCGCATTACGGATATCACGGCTATCGTTCTAGAAAATCCACAGCACGCGTTCTATGATCCGACGTTGACGGGTTTTGATCTCGATGCGGTGTGCGCACGGCACGCCATACGTGCGCCATTGCGCAGCGGTATCGCTGTTATTGCCGGCACACATTCTGTCCGCGTTGATGTTAGCCACAGCGAAAGCATTCTCCGCGTGTATCAGATTAACGGGGCATTAATCGAAGAGCGTACAGTACGTACCGGCTCATTCGACATAGAACTAGACCACATGCCGCTCGGACCGATCATACTGAGCCTTGTTCACAACGGAGACCTCATTACTCGCAAGGTACTACGTTGAAAACGAGAGCAGCAGCGTATAGCGGTGGTGCACACTTAGTGATAGGGGGCTGCGCATGGGTCATTCGTCGCTTTGCGCTTTGCGTACATGCTGCCGCCAGTATTCTGGTGTGCGTGGCATGTGTGCCCACGCCCGATCAGCCAACGTCGCCATCGTTGACGCTTCGTCCGGGTGGTGCGTTCGTTTTGTGTGAAGGCCTATGGCGTCAGGACAACAGCGTTCTGTCGTACGTCTTACCCGACGTGCAAGTTGTTCGCGATGCCGTTCAGGCGGTAAACCCAGGAACGCGCCTTGGTGATACAGCCTCTGATGTCATCGTACACGATGACCGAATGTACGTGGCCGTGAGTGCTTCGCATACGATTGAAGTGTTTGATAGAATAACAGGAGTCTCAACCGGACGTCTTCGGCTGTCTAATGAGGAAGAGCCGTATCGGTTGTGCTTTGCAAATGACACGACGGCCTATTGCACAAACATCACAGACGATTCGATAACGGAGTTTAATCCGCAGACACTTGTAACGCGCGTCATACGCGTCCCTGTTGGGCCGGCTCCGGAAGGAATTGCATCGAACGGACGTCATCTGTTTGTTGCAAACTCTGGCTATGGTGACTTACGTGTGAACGAGCCGCTTTCAGGAACCCTTTCTGTGCTTTCGGTACAAGATCTTTCTTTGGTCACAACAATCGACAGCCTGCCAAACGCAGCAACCGTGCGTTGTGACATTCAACGCAAGCACGTCTGGGTTAGTTATCGCAACCTCGCGTCGCAGCCGCAGCTTCTGGGTGGCGTTGCACTAATAGACGCATCGACGATGAAGGTTTTGCAGCGCTGGACGTTTAAGTCGCCACATGGCATGGTAGTCGACCTATCGTCGGGTAATGCCATCGTGCTGCACGAAGGTGGCGTTGATGAAATCACGGTCGGCAACGCTGCAACACGACGCATCATCGCACATCGCTCTGCCGATGGCAATGATGTTTGGTACGGACTTGGTTTTGATAACTCCAAACACATCGTGTGGATTGGCAATGCACGTGCATATGTAACAGACGGCGAATGCATTGCGGTCGACCTGAACGGCGTAATTATGGGTCGCTATCCCGTAGGCGCAAACCCAACAGCGTTTGCGTTCTAATTCTAGCGCATGTGCGTTCTAATTCTAGCGCATGTGCGTTTACAGCGTTGCGACATATCCTTCGGCCTTCAGCAGTTCCAGCATGCGCGTCTTGTGATCGCCCTGAAGTTCGAGGGTGTAGTCTACCACTTGGCCTCCCGAGCCTAACGTGCGTTTGCACTTTGCGAGCAGGTCCTCAAGGCCGCGTGACGATTGAAATCCCCATGCAATCGTAATGAGTTTGCCCCGACGTTTTTCTGTGCGCACACGAATGCGTAGCACAATGCCGTCGAAGCCGCGCTTCTTCGTGTCTTTTTTCTTGTCAGGGGGCTGCATCCCCAAGAGGGATGCAAGGTCATCGAGTCCGGCCATGGCACAAACCTACGACGCTCGATATTAGGTTGACACGATAGTGCGTTCTCTAAGCTAAAGCACGACGTGTTGATCGTAGCTTTGTGGCATGCGCACTTGGGTTTTGTTACCGTTGATTTTTGCCGTCACCGTTGTGTACGCAATCGCCGCAATGGTGCACATGCTTCTGTTTCGTGACAAGCCGGTGTTCTATCGCTATGCACGCAGTTGGAGCAGAGTGTTATTGCGTATTGCCGGAGTAGCGGTTGTTGTCCGCGGTGCAGAAAATCTCGAAGCAACAGTTCGTTATGTGTACGTGGCCAACCACAGCAGCCTATTCGACATTCCCGTTGCGTTGGCGTGTGTGCCCGACAATATTCGAATTATGTATAAGCGTGAACTGAACAAGATTCCGGTATTCGGTTGGTGTTTGTCGCTATCGCCGTTTATTCCGGTGGATAGGGCAGATGGACGTGATGCAATGGCGAAGCTCGAGGCAACAATTGCATCGATGCGCGATGGCACGTCAGTGCTCGTGTTTCCGGAAGGCACGAGAAGCGAAGGTGGCATGCTTGGTGAGTTCAAGCGCGGCGCGTTTGTGCTTGCGGCGCGTAGTGGCAAGCCTCTTGTGCCACTTGCAATTTTGGGATCTGCTAAAATTCTACCCGCGCGCAAGTTCCAGTTGAATAAGGGAGTGGTGACGCTCGTTATCGGGGCCCCGTTGCATGCAACGGGGACATCTAGAGCTGACGAGATGAACATGCTGGCAAATGTTCGGTCGATCCTTCACGAACACGTAGTTTCGCATCTATGAAAATTGCATCGCATCAACGACAATCGCATCTATGACAATTGCAGAAGTACAACGCATCGCAGAACTTGCTAGGCTTCGGTTTAGCGACGAAGAACTTGAAGTGTTTGCTAAGCAGTTCAGCAGCATCGTCGATTATGTCGGTCAGGTTGCGTCCGCAGATCTTTCAGACGTCGAACCAATGACGTGCTGCAATGAGGGCCCAGTTGCGCTTCGTGTTGACGTTGTTGGTCCGACGCTGACGACGGCCCAAGCGCTATCGAACGCACCACAAAAGAATGACGCCTTCTTCAAGGTGCCCAAGGTTCTGGGATGATCGTTGGCATCATTCCTGCGCGGTATGCCTCGACACGATTTCCGGGCAAGCCACTTGTCGATCTCAACGGACGCACCATGCTCGAACGTGTGTGGACTGCGGCAACGCGGTCGCCTCTTCTCGATCGTGTGCTCATTGCAACCGACGACGAACGTATTCACGTCGAAGCACAGCGTATCGGGGCTGAAGCGTATCTAACATCGAGTGACCTCAGCAGCGGCACCGATCGATGTGATGCATTGCTGCGTCAGCTGCGCCTGAAGCCAGACGTGGTCGTCAACATTCAGGGCGATGAGCCCCTTTTGCCCCCTGGCGTTATCACACACCTAGTGCAGACACTAAAGAGTTCCGACGCAGATGTCGCAACACCCGTAACGCGAATTCTCTTTCACGCAGAACTCGACGATCCGGATATTGTGAAAGCAGTGCGTACAGACGACGGTAGAATAATCTACTTCTCGCGATCAGCCGTACCGTTTGTTCGCGACGTTGCGCGCATCAAGTGGCCATCTGCGCATGCGTTCTGGAAACACATTGGCATCTATGCGTACACATTCGAAGCACTACGCAAGCATGTTATGTTACCACCCTCGCCGCTTGAACGCGTTGAATCACTCGAGCAGATGCGTCTGCTCGAATCTGGTGCTCGCTTTATTGGTGTCGAAACCGAAGCGGTATTCATGAGTGTAGACTCACCCGAAGATGCACGTCGCGTTAGCGAGTATCTAAGCCGCACAGAGTAACGTAAACTCAGGCCGCATTCTCGGCCAGTAAGTCTACAGATGCCTGAACTGCTTCGTCAATGCTGATGGTCGACATGTCGTCGTTGGCTTTGCTTATTAGCACGCGTGCATTCGATGTATACGGACGCCATCGACGTGCGCTAATCGAAACAGAATTCGGATAGAACCCCACTACGGGTGTCCCGAGTGATGCGGCCACATGCAGTGTACCCGTGGCGTTGGCCAGTAGTACTCGGGCGCCGCCAATTACCGACAGCATTTCACCAAGAGTGTACGCACCACATGCGTTTGTTGCACCCGGACACATTGCAACGACACGAGCACACAAATCCAATTCCGAAGCAACACCGGTAACGACAATGTTTAGTCCCGTAACCTCATGCAACCTTCGCGCTGCTTCACCAAAACACTCTGCCGGCCATTGTGGTGACGAGCCACCAGATCCGGGGTGCACGACAATCGTGGGGGAAGGGGCTGGCTTCGTCAGGGGGCTCACCAAATGCACATCGGGTTGCGGCAAACCAAATGTGTGCGAGATCATGCGCACGTTGTATTCGGCTTCATGGTACTCAGAGTGGGATCGATGTTCACGAATTGGATGGTTATAGAGAAGACTGTACCACCGGTTTGCAGTGCCGACGCGTGTGTGCACCCCAGCGCGAAAGGCTGCCCAGGCTTCCTTGAATGTTGCTCGTGGAAAGAATACAGTATCGATGCGTCTCGATGCGAGAGCGTTGCGCAAGTCGAACGCGTCGTTTGCTGTGTTGTCAGCGTCGGAATCTGTTTTGGCTGCGCCGGAATCTGTTTTGGCTGCGCCAGAATCTGTGTACACAACCTCATCAATACACGATAGACCTTCGATGAGATCTCGAACGTACGATCGTGTGAACAGCACCAGCACTGCATTTGGAAAGCGTGCGCGCAACGCCGGAAACATCGGCAGTGTAAGCACCATGTCTCCAAGCCGGTCGGTTCGTACTATCGCGATGTGTCGTGGGGTCATAAAAAAGGGCGCAACACGAGTGTTACGCCCAGAGAAGTCAAATGTAAATCGTGGGTCTTAGAAAAACCACTCGACGCCAGCCGTTGGCGATAGAATGCCGAAGCCAACCTTCGAACCCTCTGGCGAGAATGGAATGTTAACTACAACAATGCCACCCCAAACGCCAAAGTTTGGCGTAATAAAGTACTCACCACCACCACCTAAGTTGAGAGCCGTGCTGGTTGAACTCGATCCAGAGTAACTAGCTATTGACAAAATCGCAATCAAGAACGGCTTGAACTCTTTTGAACCTGCGAAAATGAACTTGCCATACGGAGCGAACGCGATACCGGTATTCCCATCTCTCAGCTCCAAACCTATACCAGCGCCAACATGAAATGCGGGCGAAATTGCATACTGCACTTGCGCGCCATTCAATCCCCCGACAGTGATGCCTACGCCGAACTGACCACTTGGACTTTGGGCACTCATGGTTGTGCCCATTGTCATGACCAATGCAACGATTACTATTGCTACGACCTTCTTCATACTGTTCCCCCGTAATAGTGTGAGTGACCTTCGGCGCAAATATACGTGAGGCCATCATCCGACAAACAAAAAGGGCTCCGCATTGCTGCAGAGCCCTTTTTCATTTACTGTCGTATGTGTGTAGTTACATGTACTCGTCGTTGCATGTAACCGCAACAATTCTTACATGAACCACTCAACGCCAATCGTTGGCATCAGAACACCGAAGGAAACCTTGCGCGCTGCTACAAGTGGGTCTTCGTTCTTCTCGAATGGAATGTTCACAAGCGTGATACCACCGAATGCGCCGAAGTTCGGTGTGATGAAGTACTCGCCGCCAAAACCAAGATTAACACCTGTTTGCGTCGATGACACAGTGCTTGAACCCAAGTCTACTGAGCTGTTTTGGAACGACAGCATTGCCATTGCATATGGCTTGAATTCCTTCGAACCCGCGAAGATGAACTTCACGTATGGGCCAAGGCCGATACCGGTATTGCCATCCATTACCGAAATGCCAAAACGCGTACCGATGTGAAACGCTGGCGAGATTGCGTATTGAATCTGAGCGCCAGAGATGTCACCAAGTGCTACACCAACGCCGAACTGACCATCAGGGCTCTGAGCCTTGACAGTAGACAATCCAATAACCAAAAACAATGCAACTACAAGAGCTGCTGTAAACTTCTTCATGGTGTCTTCCCCAAATGTGATTATGTGTGCGGGCTTAAATATTGTGACGGCCCCCGCCCTTCTACAACCGTGTCCAACCGATGTTTCAGTTTCCGTAGATTTGAGTTCTCCAATCCAACCCTTACTCCCCGAATGCCACCTAATATAACAGTACATCCGTACACATCAGCGCTGCGTTCGGAGTGGGATACCTTCGTAGAGCAGTCGAATAATGGCACAATGTTCCATTTACAGCGGTTCCTGGACTATCATCCCATGGGTACATGGAGTTTTCAACACCTACTGTTTAGGCAAGATGAACGTCTCGTCGGTGTACTTCCTGCGGGTCTGTCAGACGGAGCACTATGGTCACCCATGGGTGCCAGCTACGGTTCGATTGTAACTCTCGATACGTCCTTCGAGCGTTCATTGGCTATCGTCGATGCGCTAATTGACTACGCCAGGCAGCAGGAGATCCGCGACCTGTACCTGATTCCACCTCCGCTCATTTATACAATTAACTATAGCCAGCACATAGAGTACGCTATGTTGTTCCGTAAGGCCGCCTTCGAACTACACTATATATCGCATGCTATTGATTTGAAGCATGGACAAAATTTCCTGCAACATTTCGACCCTACGGCTCGCAAGAATATTCACAAGATTCTGCGCGAAGGGCGCCTTTCAATTCGCGAAAGCACAGACTACGCCACATTCCACGAGATTCTTGTAGAAAACAAGGCGAGGCACGGCGTCACTCCCACACATACTCTTGAAAACCTTCTACGGCTTCATGAACTCATGCCGGACAAGCTGCGACTGAACATGGTGTATTTGGATGGACAGGCCATTGCAGGTTCCCTGTTGTTCTTAGCAAATTCCAAAGTCGTGTTATGCTTCTACAACATGCTTCGTTATGAGTATGAGCACATGCATCCGATTTATCTGGTCATGCACGAGACATGTCGCTGGGCCATTGAGAATGGGTATGAATGGGTCGACATAGGGGTTTCTCAGGACACAAAAGCCGACGACCCAATGACGCCCTCTATTGGACTTATTGGCTTTAAGGAACGCTTTGATGCGCGCGGAATACTGCGCTCGACATACCACATCCACGTTAGCTGACACATGGACATCCTGCTCATCGTTCTTGCTGATATCCGACGTGATGCACGAACGCTGAACATGGCACGTGCTCTGCGCGACGCTGGTTTACATGTAGGAATTGTTGCGGCGGGACAACTCCCCAGGGTTGACGAAGAATCCGGAATCACTTTCATTCAATGGTCCGATCCCGGTGGACGTGCATTGCTGCGCATGCGGTCCCTTCGCGAATTCCTCTTATGCGATGTGGTTGTTAGGCTGAGTAATACGCCGCCGCGAGCGGTTTATGCCATGGACTTCTTCGTCCTTAGCGCAACCGTCAGCCTTGGCAAACAATTGGGATTACCAGTCGCTTATGATATGCGCGAATTCATGTTCGCACTCGGTCCGCTAGAGGGCAGAGGCCTTAAGCAACTCTACATTGCATGGTCGGAACGACGACTTCTTCGTCGTGTAAACTCCATTAGCGTCTCCGGCGTTGCCGACGCCGACATCGTAAGCAAACGTTTCGGTCTTCGTACAAAACCCACGGTGATTTTCAACTCGCCGCCGTACCAGGAACGCATTGCGAACACCAACTTGCTTCGCGAACGATTTGCAATTCCACCTGAAGCGTTCGTTATCGTCTATCAGGGAGTTGTCCATCACGGGCGCGGCCTTGCTCCGATGATGCGAGCCCTGGTTCAGATGCCCGACGTACATCTGTGCATCGTGGGTGATGGACCCTTTCGAAGCCCCTTGGAAGAAATCGCAACAAAAGCACGTGTTGCCGATAGAGTGCATTGGGTTGGGTCGGTACCATACGACGAGTTGCACGCATGGACGTGTAGTGCCGATGCTGGATGCTGCCTGATCGAACCTGTGTCGATGAGCTACGAATATGCTCTGCCCAATAAACTTTTTGAATACATGATGGCACGCATACCAAGTCTTGTAACCGACCTGCCCGCTCTGCACGACCATGTAATGCGTTATCCCGTTGGAATGTTAGTAGACAGAACCCTTAGCGTCGGTGCAATTGCCGAAGCGGTGCGCCGCATGCGCATTCCTGCGACATACGAAGGCTTTGTTGGGCAGTGTAATGCTGTTCGCGAACTCTCTTATGAGCGCCAAGCAGAGAGAGTGGTCGAGATGGTCCGTAGATTCACAGCTTCTTAACGGAGAATTCATGCGACTCGTCGCCGGCAAATCCATTGCCCTTGTAATAGACATTCAGGAACGCCTGTTTCCATTCATTCATGAGCATGAGGCCCTCGCAGTTCGTTGTGCCATGCTCATCCGTGGACTCCGCGTTC
>JBKJNB010000051.1:0-44224 GCA_046595995.1 Candidatus Kapaibacteriota bacterium | reverse complement strand
TGAAGTTTCCATTTCTGATGTCTCGCGTTACCAAGGACATACTCCAGTCTTAATAGACGACATAATCTCAACGGCGCATACCATGATGGAAGCGATTAGGCACATTATTAAAGCGGGAATCATTACTTGTAACACGATCCCACATGCTACGAATCGAATCGATGTCAGCCATCTGCTGGAAAGCGCACTGCATGAACATCACTAGAAATATTGTCTACATCTACGCTATCGCTGCAGTAATGACCGCTGCGACAACACCTTCTGTCGCACAGACGCTATCGCTCGGCGAAATACAAAGCACCATTCGCCAGACAAATCCCACTCTGCGCATGTACGATGCAGACATCCGAGCTATGGACGAAGCCGCAGAAGGAGCGAAGAGCTGGATGCCGCCAGAAGTGAGCACTGGTCTATGGATGGCACCGTACGACGTACGACTGTGGCGTGCGCAAAGTGATGGCATGGGTGGCACATCCGGCGAAGGCATGGGGCAATACATGCTCGGCGTGCAGCAGATGTTTCCCAATCCTGGTAGACAGGATGCCGATTACAAATACATGATTGCGATGTCTTCGGTAGAGCGGGAGCGCAAGGGAGTTGCAACGGCAGACCTTGTAGCGCAGGCGGGCATCGCCTACTATACATGGCTCATCGACAAGAAGAAGCTGGAAGTACTAAGACAGAACGAACAAGTGCTTCAATTCATGATTAAGAATGCTGAATTGCGGTACAAAAACGGGCGAGAAAAGATCAGCGCGTATTACAAAGCAATGGCCGCAGTCGGTATCGTAGAAAACATGCGCCGAATGATTCAAAGTGATATGGCACAAAGACGCATAACACTCAATACACTCATGAACCGCGACAAGAGCATTGCATTCGATATTGACAGCACCTATGCAGTGAAGAACTATGGCAGCGCACTATCTGATACGTCGTTCATTGCTGGACGTAGTGATATTAAAGCCGTAACAGAAAGTATTCGCCTTGCAGGACTGCAGCAGGATGCTGAGCGTGCAAAGCTGGGACCGGAATTTGGCCTACGCTATGAACACATGTTTGGGTTCGGAGGACAGACCCCGCAGTACACACTCATGGTAATGATGCGGCTACCATTTGTGGGCTGGGCGTCACGCATGAGCCGCGCCAACGTCGAAAGTTTGCGCTGGCGTGAAGAAGCGTTAGCTCAACAGCGGCAAATGTTCATCAATGAAGCCACAGGCATGGCAGCACAAATGCGTACCGAATTAGAACAGCAGCAGCAGCAAGTAAAGCGCTACGAGGAGAATATCCTACCAGCACTACAACGTAACTACCAGACTATGCAACTAGGCTATGAGCAAAACACCGAAGAACTGTTTATGCTCTATGACGCTTGGGAAACACTCAACATGACACAGGTCGACTATCTAGACCAGCTTCGGCAGCTCCTACTCACGCAAGTGGCCTTAGACCGCATTCTGGAGATTCGATAGCATGCGGAACCAGAACAATACGATACTACTACTTTTTACTATTGCTCTCACAGGTAGCCTACTGGATAGCTGCAAGAGTAAAGTAGATGTGGCAACGCACGAAGGACACGAGTCTGCTGTGTCTGGCGTACAACTGAACGACCTGCTTAGGCCAACAAATGAGTTTGTGCTTTCTATGGTGCCTGTCACGACCCTTCAAACTGCTACAGTTAGCATCAAGACCGAGGTGTTAGGCACGATTACGTATGATACTCGGCAAATTGGCGCTATTGCTTCAAGAGTATCCGGACGCATTGAGCGCCTGTATGTACGTTATCGCTATCAGAAAATTAGCGTTGGTCAGAAGATTATGGACGTGTACAGTCCTGAGCTGCTTACATACCAACAGAACCTGATATTTCTAATGAACAACGACACCGATAACACAGCCATGATCGCTGCCACAAAAGAACGTTTGCAGGCTGGGGGCATGAGCGAGCAACAACTCGCCGACGTGATTCGCACTAAACAACCTTCCAACATCGTAAGCATTTACAGTAAGTATGGCGGACACGTTCACGATGCTGAAAGCCCGGAGATGCCTTCGCAGCAGTCGGGCAGTGACATGAAGAACGTTGCTCTAACTACTGAGGCCCTCAACCTGAAAGAAGGTATGTATGTCGTGAAAGGTAAGCCAGTCCTTGAAGTATATAGTACCGACAAGGCATGGGCTCTGCTTCAGATTTATGCCGATCAGCAAGGGGCAGTCAAAAGGGGCGACAACGTGCTGATTGAACCCGAGACAGCTCCTGACAAGCGATTTGAGGCGACAATAGACTACATAGAGCCATTCTTCAGGAAAGAGAACAAAACCATTTCCGCTCGCGTTTATTTCAACAATGCACGATTGCGAATACCAATCGGCAGCCGAATAAGGGCAACCGTTGACAACGGTAGTAAAGTAATTGACTGGTTGCCTGATGTATCCGTTGTATCGCTTGGCCGAGACAATGTGGTGTTCATGAAAGTAGACCGTGGCTTCACGGCTAGACGAATAGTCACTGGCGTACACAATGGTGGTCGTATCGAGGTGACGTCAGGATTGCAACGTTCGGATACTGTTGCGGCTAACGGACAGTTTTTGATGGATAGCGAAAGCTTTATTAAGGTCAGTGAATAACTATGCGCATCGCCATTGTCATCACAGCTCTGTTCCTTTTTCTCGCTGCTTGCAAGAGTAAGGAAGAACAACACCCGCACTCGGAGAGCGATGTTTACTACACCTGCTCTATGCACCCGCAAGTAGTAGCAAATAAGCCCGGTAGATGTCCCATATGTGGCATGGCTCTAATACAAGCAAAGAAGAGTGTCACAGACAAGGCAAATGAACTGCGACTGAGCGACGAGCAGGTACAGCTCGGGAATATCAGTGTAGACACCATTCGTACGGGAAGTCTCAACGATGAAGTTGTGCTTACCGCGACACTCAACATCGACCAGACTGCAACAAGTGCTATCAGTGCCAGAATCGGTGGTCGAATAGAGCGGCTGTATTTCAAGAGTACCGGTGACTATGTGCAGAAAGGCGATAAGATTTATGACCTCTATAGCGAAGAGCTGAATGCCGCGAAGCAGGAATACATTCTTACCCTTACTCAGCTCACAGAGTTAGGCAACTCCATGGTGGATTACCGTCAGTTAGCGCAGGCTGCGAAGAACAAGTTGTTACTCTGGGGCATGAAAGAAGCGCAGATAGCACAGCTCGAACAAAGTCGGACCGCAACATCAACCACTGCCTTCTTCAGTAACGGCATGGGCTACATCACTACGCTGGACGTAAAGGAAGGTGAGTATGTAATGGATGGCAGCCCCATCATGCAGCTTGCAAGTCTTTCGACTATCTGGGCAGAGGCACAGGTATATGCTTCGCAGCTTGCAGACATAAGCCTCAGCGGAGAGTCTTTCGTCCAACTGCCAGATTTAGACAATAAGCTGTTGCGCGGAAAGATTGAATTCGTTAATCCCGAAATCAATCCAGACACACGCATCAATCTCTTGCGTGTAAGCATACCTAATCCGAGCGGCGTGCTTCGTCCGGGAATGCCGGCCTACGTCATTATCAAAAACCCAGCACGCAATACGCTGAGCCTTCCCACAGATGCAGTACTTAGAGATAGCAAAGGTGCAACAGTTTGGGTGCAAACCGCAAAGAACACGTTCGCACTACGTATGGTGCAGACGGGCCTTGAAACAGGAAATAGAATTGAAATCACGTCGGGTATTCAGAAGGGCGACGTCGTTGTATTGACCGGCGCTTACCTGCTCAGCAGCGAGTACATCTTCAAGAATCAAGCCGACCCAATGGCGGGGATGAAGATGTAATTGCGCCCAACAATGCGCTGCACAAAACAATTCTGGCGACCATCGTGCAAGCTAACAGTTGCGCGCCGCATACCGCTGACCCGCCAAGGGCTCGACATACATCATCAACTCGAGCGTAAGCAATTCTCCGAGTAGATCCTGAATAGGCGTGTCGCATTTAAGAGCCAGTGCATCGATATGCATTGGCTCTATTTCTAAAGCTTCGATAATGCGCAACTGTAAGGGGCTGAGGCCAAAGGGTCCGGGTTGACCGCTGCTTCGCACGAGCTGAACATCCCATTGCCAGTCGGATAGATCGTCGCGGCTTGTTATGTCGGCCATTAATTCGTCGGGGTTGATCAGCGCCTTCGCACGCCGTGTGCGAATGAGTTCGTTTGTGCCTTCGGAGCGTGAGGAGGTAATTGGTCCGGGTACAGCATACAACGGACGATTATAGCGTTCGGCAAATGATGCGGTTATGAGTGCACCTCCGGTGCGCTTGCTTTCAACCACGACGACGGCATCGCTGAGTCCACAGATGATGCGGTTGCGTGCTGGGAAATACGGCGGAAGGGCAGCGACCCCACATCGATACTCACTGACGATTGCTCCGTGGTTTTCGACAATGCGATCAGAAAGCCGGCGTGCATCGTTTGGTGTGATGCGATCGATACCGCTTGCGATCACCGCAATGGTACGTCCGCGCATTGCAACACACGCCTCGTGCGCATGTGTGTCGATGCCCACGGCAAGTCCGCTTACGATTACAGCACCTTGCCGACACCATGAGCGAACAAACATGTCCGTGACGGTGCGGCCATATTGAAGACTGCATGATCGCGTTCCTACAACTGCAATGGTTGGTGTTCGTGCCTGACCTGTATTCCTCGCGTCCGATTCCTCGGGCAATGTGCCGCGCACATACAGTACTGCGGGTAGCGCCGTCAGCCCGTGAAGACGTGCGGGGTAGTTCGCATCGAGCCACGTCACGACGTGTACATCGAGTGCTGCGCATCGAATGAGCGAAGCGTTTGCAATGTCAGCAAGGGTGTCGGCGCTCGAGAAGAGATCCTTTCCGCCCCCTAACACTTCAAGCGCATGTGTGAGGTCTTCGCACTCTGTGGCGAGACGTACAACGTCTGAAGCTGACACTTGCTTCAGTAAGGTGAGAGCGACGATGTCGCGGGTGGGCCATGGCATGCGGGGGACGTGGGGGGCGGACGATTGAACGTGACGACACTATTTATTCCGGGAATCATTGTCTCCCGGAATTAACGTTATGTAAACCTGATTCCGGGAATCATTATCTCCCGGAATGAACGTTTTTGACGGTGGCGTGTACTGTCTCCCGAAACCCCTTCGCAACCTCTCCAGACCCCCTTATGAGACCCTTACTAAAGCGAGCATGTGCTCTTGCGCTGTGTCTGACATTCGCTACGGCGATGTATGCTCAGGGCATGGAAATCCCGCAATACACCAAGAAGGCATTGGCGATGGATTCATATCGCGAGCTGGCGAATGGTTGGGAAAAACACGTCACGGCGCGTCCCTCCGATGCCAATGGCTGGTGGAATTATTACAAGGCGTTGCGGTATTCGAATTTTGGTGCTGACGCGAATGCAAAGGCGCAGACGAAGCTGCGCATTGAAAAGCTCGAGCGAGACATTGCTGTGCACATACCTGCGACCTTTGAGTATCACCATATAATGTGGGCTGCAGGCTGGTTCGATCTAACGCGCCTCCCGCACCTCAAGCAGGCCGAAGCGATGCGTCCGGATGATGTGGAGTTGGCCAGCAACCTGATTGCGTACTACGAAACGCAGCTCGACCGCGCAAACGTCAAGCGGTATTCAGGGAAGTGGTACATGTCTCGCGATGTGTCATCGAGTCTGCTCGAATACAACTACAATGTCTTGATGTCGCTGGAGCCAAATGCGATTCTGTTTACCGGTGGCGATCTCGATACGTATCCGCTGTGGATGCTGCAGTACGTAAAGAGTATTCGAACGGACGTCACAGTACTGAACGCTGGATTGCTTGCGCTGCCGGCGTACAGGAAGGCATTTTTGAAATCGGAAGGTATTGAGGGTGACACAGAGTGTCCGGATAAGTCATGCGTCGCCACTTTCTACAAAAACGTTGCTCAACGCAACACGACACGTCCGGTGTATTTCGCACTCACGTTTGGTACACATAATCTTGAGCTCATCAAGGAAGACCTGTACACGGTCGGACTCGCCTACAAGTACAGTACGAAGCGGATCGATAACATTGCGCTGTTACAAAAGAACTGGAGCAGGTTTCATCTCGACTATCTCGACGTTCAGTTTTACGGTGAGCAGAATGAGTTCAACAATGGACGTCTTCAGAGCATGAACATGAACTATGTGACGCCAGCCATGCTGCTCTATGAACATTATCTTAGCGCTGGCGACGCATGCCAGGCTCAGTCCGTGCGAGAACTGGCGCTCAAACTTTCTCGGGAAGGGGCTCAAGACAGGGAGGTGCTTATGTACATCGACAGCATTGATAGGGCTCACGTGACAGAGACACTCCGCGAGACGAAGGCCGTACAGAATTCGAGGTCACGCGACCAGGAATCCACATTGCACATTATTCGATCAGTGCCCATAGACGGCTACGTTTCGGCAGATCAGGTGTCGATATTCCCGAGTCCCGCAAGTACAGAACTCACAATAAAAATGCCGAAACCTATCGATGGACATGTGACACTTCTGGACACAAAGGGTGGTACGTTCCGCACGGCAGAAATGAAGGACGGAGAGCTGAAAATGAAGATCGACGATCTGCCGTCAGGTGCCTACGTCGTACATCTGCGATTCAAGGAGTTCGAAATCACCCGCAGCATTCAGGTCGTTCGATAGGTGCCGTACAATAAACCGGCCTCGTTCGACGAAGAGGATTCGTTGACGGACGAGCAAGCTATGGAACGCGTTGGGCGGGGAGAAATCTCTGCCCTCGACGCGTTGTATGCACGATATCAGAAACGTTAACTGTTTTACTTTCATCGTATGATGTCAGGCGATGTAGAACAGGCGCAAGACATGCTTCAAAACCTATTTCTTAAACTAATTGAACGCCCAGATCTTTATACACCCGGCAAGCAGTTCTCGACATGGGTCTTTTCGATTGCGCACAACATGTGTAGGAACGAATACCGCAAGAAGTACTCTGCGCGAATGACTACCACAGCAAGTCTCGACGATGATGTTGACATCGAGGCGATTGAATCTCAGATGCTCAGTGCAGCCGATGTACTCGATCGTGCCACATTCGCGGCGATGCTGCGCATCGAACTCGACCTGCTGAACCCTGACGTAAAAGCGACATTCCTTCTACGGCATCAGGAAGGCTTTAGCCTCCGCGACATCGCAGAAACACTGGGATGCCCGGAAGGCACGGTGAAGTCAAGGCTGTATAATACGACACGCAAACTGGCAGATAGACTGCGCGTGTTCAATCCGATACAACACCATGAATGAGACAACGACCAACTCCGGAAAAACACTATGAGTAGAAAACTTCACGACGCGCTCGACGACGCATACAACGAGCAACAACCATTGGAAGCAAGAGCCGATACGCCCGATGTGTTACGCAAAGCCTTCGCCGAGAAGCACGAACACGGCCAAAAGCACGAAGTCCACGAAAAGCGAGAACAACGTCCATTCGTCCTCATACGCATGCTGCGATATCGCATGCCTGCGTATCAAACCCTTGCACTGACCAGCGTGTTGCTTGCAGTGATTGCATGGATGTACACGAGCAACAGCGATAGTTCCGAACGCATTGTCTATCGTACCGAGCCAAGCCGTGAGGGCACCTCGCTAAGTCCGACCACAAACCAAGCCAGTGTTGACACCGACGCCATTGTTCGACGCGTTGTAGACAGCGTTAGAAGCGAGATGCAGCGCGAGTCGGAAAAGACGCGCCGATCGTTGGAGGGCGTCACTAAGATATCGATGGAGCGCATGGCGACCAATCTCAAACTGACAAGTGGCAACGCCAACAATGCAAAGCTCCTTCAGAGCCCCTTGCCGAACGACGATGCAGTCGGACTCAAAAATCTTACGCAACTGCATTATCAGCAGCGCGGCAAGTCGCTTGCGGATGATGGTGTTGCGTCGCGCTTTAACTATACGGCGATGTCCGAAGTGCTACGCTAATCGCTGCACCGGATATCTGCTTAGTTTCATGTGCAATTCACAACGCGAGTTATTAAATCGGCTATTAATGCGCATGCCTGCAACAATGTACTTGCTATTCCTCGCGTTGATTGTCTGTTCGTGCAATAAAGAACCGACAACACCCACGACGTCCGATCCATCAATAGCTTCAGCCAATGTTAATGACTCGGCTTGGCAGATCAAATGCCCAAGAGCTGCGATCATCGACTCAGTATTGTATGTTGATTTGTTCGAAGACGACTGCGGCATTAACTCGCGACGAAGAATCCTGATAGCGATAAAAAACCCAAGAGTCAATTCATTTACTGCTCTAGACGGTCAAATGGAGCTGACTGTGCAACAGCCTACGGGTCCATTTAGTGTTAGTGTTAAATACAATACGAGTAAAAGTGCGGGAAGCGGTACTGTGACAATCGATCAAATAACATCATCCAGGATTAGTGGGACGTATGCCGTTGTAGCAGTCGAAGATGGAGGATCTACCTCACTGGTGTCTAATGGTGAATTCAGCATTCATTTGTCGACCACAAGGACGTTCTGATCGAATTATAGTACTGCGCCGAATTGAGCGTCATCATTCGGTCGGAGCACAACCGATACGCTTATGTCCGCAACACCACGATAATCGCTCCTGGGTCCGACGGCTCGAACATCTTGATGGGCTTGAAGACAAGCTGCTGCAAGAACCCCGGATTGATGATGCGCTCTGCGAGACAAGCAGTGCGTTCGTCGAGAGAGCTTATGTAGGGGGCTCGTCGGCTTTCGTCCATACCGTGCATCTCAACCGCACAACGCCACGCTTCGTCGCGTGCAGCGCAGATGCTGAAGTGTGCGATGTCATCGTCATAGTTCTGTCCGACGTCGTCGAGCATCTTCATCGGCCACGACAGCTTGTGCAGCTTTCGCTTCATGGTGTTCGTGAGCGTGGCAATGATCGTGTTAATCGTATCGAAGTCGTTCTTCAGAGAGTGAATGTCTTCGTCTTTACACGTTTCGGCCGCAGCAATTGCTAGGTCCAGATTGATGTGTGCATTAATGCCGCACAACAAATGCTGAATCGCTGTGATGTTATTACGACGCGTTTCCTCGAAGGCGATTTCCCACGCGCGCGACGTCGGCTCTCCTGACTGCCACTGCTGAAGTGCGTCGAGATATCGCGCCGCGAAAAGGGAGCAAAGGCGTTTCATGCGCGTCGCATTGCCAAACGTTGAGGAGTCGGCCAACACCGCCGCCGAAGGAACAACCGCAGCGGACGAGGGAGACACTGCAGCGCCGCCGGACGCGCCGATTGGTGTGGTGTGGTCTCGAAGGGCATGCGTCATGTGCAGGTATAGCGACGCAAAGTATCCGATACGGCACTTCGTGCGAATGGCCTCGCGTATGATGTCGACTTGTGCGGCGATGACTTCATCGATGGTGCGTTCCATCGCTGTAAGTTAGGCACACAATGATTGAACCAACACGCGCACCCGATTCCCTCCCGAAATCCTCTCAGTCCAGCTTTCAAGCTCTGATGACCCGTGCTCGTTGGGTCGAAGTCGCACGTATCGTGGTCGTAGGTGTGGTGACCATTCTGTATTGGCAAGCACTGCTGCCATTGGAGGTTCTGATTGCGGGTATTGCGGTCGGACTTTACCCCTTAGCAAAGTGCGGGATACTCGATCTCGTGCGCCTGCACAAAATCGGTACAGAGATATTCGTAACCGTTGCAACAGTCGTTGCAGTAATTGGCGGCGAATACATCGCAGCCTCTGTACTTATGACAATCATCTTGATTGCAGAGTTCATTGCCGATTTCAATACCGGACGTGCACGAGCGTCGATCGTAGCACTGATAGGATCCGTTCCGCAGACGGCACTTGTCCGCATCGATGGGGTAGAACGTACAGTGTCTATCGCCGAGTTGAAGATCGGTGATATCGTTCTCGTCCGCGCAGGTGAGAAAATACCGGTCGACGGTACCGTTGTAGGTGGGGAAGGGGCTGTGAACGAAGCTCCGATTACGGGTGAGAGCTTGCCAATTGATAAGGGGCTCGAAGCCTCTGTGCTTGCGGGCACGGTCGTGGAGTCCGGCGCTCTGGACATAAGAACGGACAAGGTCGGCGGAGATACACTCTTCGCTCGCATTATTAAGCTGGTTGCAGAAGCTGAAGACAATCAGGCACCCGTGCAGAAGCTTGCCGATAAAGTTGCGGCTTGGTTGATTCCAGTAGTCTTCATCTTTCTCATTGGTGTGTACCTGTTCACGCGCGACGTGCGACTTATTGTTACGCTTCTCATTTTTACATCTCCGGCAGAGCTTGGTCTTGCGACGCCGATTGTAATGATTGCAGCAATCGCTCGCGCAGCACGCAATGGGATACTCGTGAAAGGCGCACTGCACTTGGAATTACTTGCCAAGGCAGATGCGTTTGTTTTCGACAAGACCGGAACACTGACGATGGGCCAACCAAAGGTGGTGGCGCTTGAGGTAGTTGATGCGGCAATGACCGAAGACATGGTATTGTCATTCGTAGCTTCAGCGGATCGTAGATCTGCGCATCCACTCGCCCAAGCCATCGTTGAGTACGCACTAGCGAAGAAGATTCAACTACGGGAGCCGACTGCGTTCGAGACAATTCGTGGACGTGGTGTTGTGGCAACCATTGATGGTAAAGAAGTCCTTGCGGGTAACGCAGCGTTACTCACCGAGCACGGTGTTGTGCTTCCGAAGGCCAGTGCAACGGTCGGCACGAACATCTACATTGCGGTCGGTGGTCGTGCTGCGGGGATTGTCTCCCTCGCAGACTCGGTGCGTCCGGGCGCACGTGATGCAATAGCACAACTCAAGAAGTCAGGCGTAAAGCACATCATCATGCTCACCGGCGACAACGAGCAAGCAGCTAAGCAAGTAGCCGAAGAGTTGGGCGTAGACGAGGTGCAGGCAGGGCTACTCCCCGAAGACAAAGTAAAGGCAATTGAGGTGCTGAAGGCAGACGGACATCATGTTGCGATGGTCGGCGATGGTGTGAACGATGCACCTGCTCTTGCGCGTGCAGACGTAGGGATTGCAATGGGTGCGCGGGGAACGCAAGCGGCTATCGAAGCCGCCGACATCGCACTTATGACAGACGATCTGGCGAAGATCGTGCTAGCGAGAACACTCGCTCGCCGTGCGTACCGGACGATTCAGGAAAACCTTTTCGTGGGCATTGGGGTTGTACATGTTCTCGGCATCACAGCCGCACTTCTGGGCTGGATAGGTCCGGTCCAAGCGGCACTGCTCCACTTGGGTCCGGATATCCTGGTCTTCCTGAACTCCATGAAACTTCTGCGTGTAAGGTTGTAGATTTCGAACAACAGTTCAGACTATCACGTCTTCGGCGTGACCTGGTCGGGGAACTATACAGACTCCGTCTGGTACGTCGTGCGCGATACCGAACCGCGGTGTCGTACGAATGCATGTTCATGGAGTCGACGATGTCACATACAACCTCAAGCACAGCCCATAACCAGCAGTGCATTGACGATTGCACAGAGTGCGCACACATATGCACCACGACGATTGCTCATTGCCTTGAGCTTGGCGGAAAGCATGCCGAACCAGAACACATTGCGTTAATGCGCGAATGTGCCGCAATCTGCCAGAAAACCGCAAATGACATTTCGCGCAAGGCCGCTGACATCGAAGCCATTTGCAAAGAATGTGCTGAAGTATGCGAAGCGTGTGAACACGAATGCCGCAGCTTCGACCATGACCAAGCTATGACCGCTTGTGCTGACGCATGTAAGAAGGCCGCTGCATCATGTCATGAAATGGCAGCTGCCTGACGAGTGGACGCGTAGTCTGACTTAACGCTACCGCGAGCGGAATCGTAGGCCAAGCTGAACATGCGTTGATGGCATTGCAGAGTGAAATGCAACTTCGTCGAACGTGTGCTCTACGCTGAACACTGCATCCATTGCGGCAGAGAGGGAGGTGATCGTTGCACTGAGTTCGGCACGAGCTTCCAATGGAACAGATGTGTTGCCGATGGCTCCGTAGCGCGACGCGAACCATGGTAAACTCAGATAGTATTGTGTGTTAAGGCTAAACGAACTACTTAGTAACCACGATGCTTCGCCTTGGACCCATAGCGCTCCGCGCAGACCCTTCCAGCTACCTGTGACTGATGAAACTGGTATGCGGTAGTCTTCGTGGACGATGTACCATTCTGCCCCGCCCCCAAACCGAAACGACCAGTCGCGACTAACGATTGGAGCGGTGAGCGCCGCGATTGTTGGACCTGAGAGGATGAGCGTGCGACGAATTGGCGAATAAGCAGACGACGTGTCGTCATTCGGTGGGTCGGTGTTGTCGATGTCGTGTTTGCACCTGTGAAACCAGCCTGCTCGTGCAGACCACCACGACCCCGAGGCGTGAACGAGAAGCTGTTCCTCCCAACGCGCTGTTCGAGGATTAAAACTGATGTTGTTCATCGGGTTCGACGTGAGCTCGTGATGAAACTCGATCGACGTAGTCCATGCGATACTTGAGTTTGCTGAGTCAGCGGATGAGTCGACGGACCTATACGCACTAATTCGATATGGCTCGGCAACCGCATGAAGTCGGAGCTGCCACGCCTGCTCGTGTCCGAACGATCCCCAGCCGCGGTAGACCTCGGCACCGCCCATCATGCTGGGTATGGCACCGATCGCGGTTGGACGTCGAGCCATGTCTACCAGCCATGACCGCGAAGGTTTGATTTGCGCGCAGATTGACGGAGCAACGAGCGACGAAGCAACGAGCGCCAAAGCACCGAGCGCAAAGGCACGGTACGTCATTACAACAAGCAAGTACGTTCGCATGTTGATTTCTCAGAATCGTGTAACAGCCGCTCGAACGCGTTCTGCGAGTATAACGCGCAGATGCTCGGGTGCTAATGCCAGTGCATCCACCATTGCGGTGTCGAGTTGCGTGCGGAACCTACGAAGGTCTGGTAATAGCGCGGCGATAAGCAGTGGGTCTGTTGGTATTTCGACGTGTACTTTTCCGAGCTCTGCGAACAGCGCAAGAATTTCAGATTCCTCTTGCGAGTTGCAGTCTATTATCTCTTCTGCCCTCGCAGATTTATCTGGTGCAAACCCTTTCGGTGCCCCCTTGTAACACACCATTTGCCATGTGAACATGGTGCGCACACTTTCGGCGCGTGTAATGCCGTTGGGCAAAAGCACCACACGTCTCGCATCGTCTGGTAGTTGCTCGAGCGCAGGCGTGTACCACGCATGGAGTGGTTTAATGCGATGCTGCGATTCGAGTACACTTACGAGCGCATTGCAGTGGTGACGCAAGTTCGCAGGGTTCCGCTGCCATGCTAGCGCGAAGCGATACACCCATCGTTCTTCCTCTGGCGTAAGCGCAAAGACATTTTGCATGAAGTATGCATCGAGCCGACGCCTGTCGCGTAACACTGTCGACGGAGCAACGCTATCACCAGCGCCAGAGCCGAGTTCGAGGGAAAGAGGCTTGACGGGACGCCTCATAAAATCGCGATGTGCACGCACGTCGATTGCATCGAGGACGGTGTCGGTCGGAATTGGAAAGCCTTCAGCATCACGCACCGTAACGTCCTGCACGTGTTGCGAGCGACGTGATAGCTCACACATGAACAAACCCATAGTAGAGTTCAGCCATGCGGCGATGGATTCCACACGCGAACCCAATGGAGCGTGTTCTGATCGCAGCGATGGTTGATCTCGCGACACGGACTGCTGCTCCCGCAGCGTTATGCCGACACAGGCATCGGTCGTATAGGCATGCGCTGGATTCATCGCCACAATCCAGCGTCCATCCTGGTTCTTCGGAATCATCATGCTCGGTGCCGCGACTTCGCCGATGTCATACCACGGGTCGCGTCCGCGCACGCTCGGACGTGTCTGCACTCCCTCGCGTTCGGCTCGTTCGATGCGCGTCTGCATGTGTGTGTTGTCGAGGTCGTTGTACGACTCGCTAACACGCAGAAGGCGTTTGTCGGTGTTTGGTAATCCGGCAACACTTACAAGATCGTCAGCCGAGGTGATAATCAAATTATCGACCATCGCACCAGACGCTATCGTGCGCTGCCAGAAGCGCATTTCGAGTCCCTCCGATGAAATCTGCGCCGCGTCGGCAATCAACACGTCACTAGCACCCGTGCGAAGTCCGCCATGTATGTCAGCAATGTCTGAAAGGGGCCGCAGAAGGGGCTGCGCTTTGCGCAGAATAGATGCCAACACGTCGGGTGGCACCACTAGGTCTTCCCATGCACCTGTCGTACTGTTTGCAAGCTCGCGGATCACGCGCTGCGGCACCATTCGAACGAGAGCTTCTTCGTTTAGTTTGCCACGCTCGCTCGCATCGAGGTATTTCACAAATGCGTCGACCGATGCATTGCGACGAGCGTCGAGCTCGCGAGTGGCAGACGATGTGGGGAAGAACGTAGACAGCGGGCGTCGGATGCAGACGAACCTAGCCGAAGAATTCCACGCAGAAGACTGCGGGGCCCCTTCAAAGGACCCGTTCGCGAGCGCTGCAAGCGCCGACGAAGGAGATAAGACCCCTACGATGCAGCACAGTCCGGCGTCCGGACGTGACAACGGCTCGTCGTCAGAGACGATAACCCACTGAATTTCAAAGCGGTCTACAAGGGCAGTACGCACGCTTGCGTAGAGCGTGTCGTGCAGGACGGACATCGGCAAGAAAAGTACGACGGTGCCGTTTTCAGCGAGAGGCAATCGCGTAAGTAGAAGTCGAAGACGATGTCGCTCCTCTCGCTCTGAGCTTGAAATGCAGACAACGTCCCACTTTGCTTGTATGTCCTCGTGGCTGCGCAGTATGCAGATGTCAGACGGTTCGTCGAGCTGACCACTGCTGCGTAGCAATACGGTACGCTCGTCATCGAGCGTGGGCGCATACACATACGCACGAGCCTGCGGTACACGCAAGAGGGTGCGCACGCTAAACAACCCCATTGTGTCGCCCATCTCGAGCACGTGCGGCGTTGCAGTACTGGGCCTGCGGGTTCTCACAGCGGGCGTGTTTATGTGCGCGCCTAATGCCGTCTCGTACAACGGAGCATCGTGTGCAGCGGCGCGGATTGCGAGATCGATGGCATCGAGCGTTGGCACTGCACGATCCTGTGCTTCGGCGCACCACTGAAGAATGCTATCTACGCCACGGTGTAGCGATGCTGGTACGAGACGTTCGGGATTGAAGCGATCGATGAAGTACACGAGGTCTTCAAGTGCGCCGCGGAAGACGGGCTCACGAGAAAGCTGAACGTGCAACGCGTCGATGCGCTTGGGGAACATCGTAAAGCCACATGCACGTGCTTCGCGAAAGTATCCACCGACGATGTCAAGCAGCAGACGTGCACTGCGAATGCCGTAGGGTACGCGAAGACGGTCGAGCACATCATGACGGTGTGCGCGAAGGAGTCCGTATGCAAGTACCGATGTTCCCACACGAATGGCTGCATTGCGTTGGTCTGCAGTACCGTCCGTGCAGCTAATCATGTCGTCGAGCATGCCTGTAATGCGATCAGCGAAGAAACGTTCGGGGGCTGGACCCTTAGTCCATGTATCGGGTTTACAAACAACGTCGAGCAACAGCCGGCGCACAGCGTCTGTCACCGAGACCGATGCAGCACTTGCCGACACGTCTGCGAGTGCGCACACATCTGCGCAGATGAACGATGCTACGTGCTGTTCATCATCATGCATACGGCGAGTAACGGCGTCGGTGTTGTAACAGACTAGACGACGAAAGTTTGTGACAACAACGAGCGGAGCCTGCACACGCGCCGCTATGCTGCGAGCACGATCGCGCGCAACATCGTCGAATGCACTCGTTTCTGGAGTAATTGCTTCGAACAGACAGAGCGGCTTCTGCGTGTCATGGTCGGCGACGAGTACAAAGCTTCCCTCTACTGTTGAAGCTTCGGCAACAGTGAGCAAGAGGTCCGCACGACCAATAGCATCGCTAACAAAGCCGAGCAACAACGTGCGTGCGGCGTGCAGATCAGTCATGCTTGCACGAGTGCTGTAACGCGTGCGAGAAGTGCTACTGCCTCGTGTTGGTAGGGGGCTTCTACGATGATGCGCATAATGGGCTCGGTATTCGACGTGCGAACGTGCACCCATCGGTCTGGCCAGGATGCGTACACACCGTCTTCACGAGAAATCACTGCGTCGTGTAAGCCAGCTGCTACTCGTTCAAGCGTCTGTAGCGGACCACCAGAGGTGAGTGCATTTGATTGCATCGCTACAGTTGATGTAGTTGGCGTTTGCGCACGGTCATCGAGTAAGATCTTCGTCTTGATCATTGCAAACACCGGTAGCGATGCAACCGCTTCGCTCAGCGAAACGCCTCGCGTGCGCAAGAGTGTTGTGATAAGGCCTAGGCCGACAAGGGCGTCACGTCCGTAATGCACACGCGGATCGATAACGCCGCCACTACCTTCACCACCTATGACGGCATGCAGTTCTTGCATACGTCGCACAACATTTATTTCGCCGACTGCAGCACGATGGGTGAGACAGCCGTAACGCGCAGCTACGTCGTCTACGCGACGGGTGGTGCTGTAGTTCACCACGACGGCGCCTCGTGCACCATCGCTGAGTACTGCTTCGGTGGCGAGCACAATTGTTAGCTCTTCACCAATGGGTTCGCCGGTTTCGTCGAACAACACGAGCCTGTCTGCATCTGGGTCTACGGCAACACCAAACGCTGCGTTTTGCTCTCGCACGGCTTCGCCAAGAAACGTAAGATTTTCTGTAACCGGTTCTGGCGAATGTGGAAATATTCCCGAGGAGTCGCAGAATAGTCGCACAACGTTGTAGCCGAATGCTTCGAGTAGTGTCGGCACTGCATTTGAACCAGAGCAGTTAACGGCGTCGACAACAACGGTCGTGCCCCTCGCCAAAGGCGCCCCCTTCACAGAGGGCATTGCGAGAATTGCATTGATGTGTTGTTCGATGGCCGTTGTCGAGTGGGTTACCTCACCTCGATGCTGTCCGAACTGCAAGCCGTGCAACGACGCGGCTACACCTGTAGCCCCAGGGCGTAAAGATTTGTCCGCCTCTAGACAAGCCCACAACCGTTGATTGCCTTCGGCATCGAGGAAGACGCCATCACTTGCAATGAACTTTAGTCCGTTCCACTGTTCAGGATTATGCGATGCTGTGATGCTAATGCCACCTGCTGCGTCGGAATGTTCGACAACAAGTTGTACGGTTGGTGTTGGCACCATGTCGAGCACAACCACGCTACGACTGCATGCGCGCAGGGCGCCAATGACGATGTCGGTGATCCAGAGGCCCGACGGACGTCCGTCGCGGCCAATAACGATGGGGCCGTCGCCGAGGGTGCTACTAAATGCAACACAGTAATCTGCAATAACGCCAGGTGTTAAGTCATCGCCAAGTGTTGCACGCACACCTGCTATCGAGCGGATAAAACTCACGTGTGGGGTCCTGCCATAGCGTCGGTTCGCAAAAAACTCATGGGTGGAATTGTAGCATTACCATGTGCAAATCTACTCTACATAGGCGGGAACATACTCGACCCAATGTCTGTTCTGGTCGAGTTAGTCGACCTTCCACGTTCTATGGTAACGACCATCGTTCGCCCCAACAATTAGGAGTTAGTCATGCAAAACCGCGATCACACCGGCGAAGGCCAACAGGGTGGCCATCAGGGCGCCAACACCTCTGGTAATAAGAACCAACTTGCTGGCAATCAGGGCAACCCCGAGAATCAAGGCCGTACTGAAGGCGAGAAAGCAGGACAGCACCAATACGACTCTCACGTTGAAAATCTTAGCGATCCTCATCACACGCGACTTGCAAAACATTTTGTTAAGCAACACGGACTGAGTAAGCAGCAATCCGAACACGCGGCAGATTCGTTCCTCGGATCTGTGAGCTGGGCTTCCCAACAAAAGAAAGAAGAAGATTTCAGCGATTTTGTGAACCCGAAAACATCGTATTCGAAGAACCCACTGTACGAGCGTTGGCACGCCGAGTACAAGAAGCGTCTTCAGAAAAATGGGCTTGACGAAACAAATTCAAACAAGCTGCTTCATGAAGAAGTGGGTTCTGTATTTCAGGACCTCTCTAGCAACGGTGCCGATGAAAACTGGTATCGTAACTATGGCAATGACGGACGCGACGTGTCCGACGACGGTCGCCGCGATCACATTTCAACCACCGCAAGCGAAAACAGTGACGGCACAGACGCAGAAGGTATGACAAGGCGCTAGAGCGCCTTTCACCAAGGAACGTTAGGTTCCCCGCGACTGGTTCTGAAACTCATGGGTGTGTACCTACGAGTGCTTCGATGTCGTTTGCTTGACGAGGTAGCGCTTGCGACATGTTAACGGGATCGCCTTCGGTAACAAGAATGTCATCCTCGATGCGCACGCCGATGTTCCACCACTTCTTGTCGCACGGACTGTCAGCAGGGATGTAGATGCCGGGCTCGACGGTTAACACGACACCGGGTTTGAGAGGACCGTATGTGCCGGGGTCGTGTACATCGAGTCCGAGGTAATGCGATGTACCATGCATGAAATACTTGTTTACTAAATCGGCAGATGTGATAATGCCGAGCGCCATAAGCTCGCGAGTGATAACGCTTTTTGCTGCATTGTGTGCCGCGCGGAATCCGTTGCCCGATCTACATGCAGCAATGCCAGAGTCCTGCGCTTCGAGCACGATGTCGTAGATGCGACGTTGCTCTGGCGTGAACTTCCCACTTGTCGGAAACGTGCGCGTTATATCTGCGGTGTAGCCGTGATACTCTGCACCGCAGTCAGCAAGGATTAGATCGTTCGCTGTGGTCTTGCGACGATTTGTTACGTAATGCAGAATGCACGCGTTGTACTTCGAGCCGACGATGCTCGGGTAACCCACGTCTTCTGCGCCGTATCGCTTGAACGTGTACTCCATGATTGCTTCGATCTGGTACTCTGTCATCCCCGGACGTGCCCCACGCATCGCAGCGAGATGTCCTTCGATAGAGATATCAATTGCCTTTTGCATCAAGCGCAGTTCGGACGTGTCTTTCACTTCGCGCATCGCAGACAGCGGCGCCCACGACGTCACAAGTACCGCAGTGGATGAACGCTCGCGCATTTCTTTCTGTAGTTGCGAGTCTACAGACATTCGCTTGCCGAACAGGGTAAGGGGCACCGACTTCGTCGGTAGGGTCGTCGTGTAGAGTGTATCGATGCGTGGAATTAACGCGTCGATGATTTCCGCCAGACGCGATGCCGGCAGCGTGGTGTCGATGGCGAGATGCAAACGGGCTTCGTCTGGACCCATCTCTACACCAGTCCACTGTTCACGTTGTCGAATGCGATCGCGCACAAACAGCACTTCACGATAGGTACGTTGCCCAATCGTAACACCGTCGGGTACGAGCAACAACGTGCCTCCAGCGTGTGGAAATCCTGTCAGGTAGAGCAGGTCGCTATTCTGTCGATACTCGTAATCGACGTCGTTCTGTCGGTTGCGTACGTCAGCGGCTTGCACAACCAGAGCAGTGCGCGGGTGCAAGGCTGCCAAGGCTGACAGCCGACGTTGTTTGTGCACATTCGACGGCGTTAGGTCCGTGTCGTACACCTCAAATGCAAACTGTGCAGATAGTGTCGCGGTGGTGCAAAAGCACACGACGACAACAGTTAGCAGTTCACTGAAACGATTCGATTTCATGTGCAAATCTACTCCGCTTTTCTTTGGAACATCCCTTCCAAAGATGACGTTCCTGTGGCGTTAGTCGACCTTTTAAGGTTTCACCAGAATGTCTCACCAACATTCATCCAACAATATCCGGAGTTAGTTATGCAGAACCGCGATCAACAAGGCGAAGGCAATCCTGGCAACCAGACATCAAGCCAGAACAAGAGACAAGGATCGAGAAACTCGAGCGATTCATGTCGTTTGAGCCTGTCACAGAAGTTCAGCCAAAAGCATGGCCTGAACCAGCAGCAATCAGATGATGCGGCCGATTCGTGGTTAGGATCTGTGAAGTGGGCATCCAAACAAAAAAAGGATGACGATTTCAACGATTTTGTGAACCCAAAGACGCAATCGTCGAAGAACTCGCTGTACAACGGATGGCAAAGCGAGTACAACACACGTTTACGCCAAAACGGTTTCGAAGAAAATCAAGCAAAGAAGCTTAGCTCTGAAGAACCAGATTCTTACTTCCAGGAATTGTCAAGTGCTGATGAAAATTGGTACAGCGACTTCGGCAATGACGGACGTGATGTATCAAACGACGGTTCGTCAAGCCGCAACGATCGTTCATCAACAGCGAGCGACGAAAACAGCGATAGCAGCGACGCAGAAGGCTCGACTTCACGCCGCCGCCGCACAGAAGAAGAAGAACTCGCGGCTCGATAATCGAAATCGAAGACGTCTCGATAATCGAACAGAAGACAAAGAACATTCGCAATGCCGATTCCTTTAAAACGGGATCGGCATTGTCGTTTTACACATGCATTGTTGTTCTACACTAGCATTGCTGTTTTACCCATACGCTGCGATGCTACAACGCCACGGCAATCGCCGCCGCATCGACTCTTCGTGCACCAGCGTTCAAGAGCACCTCGGCACAGGCGTTCATCGTTGCACCCGTTGTTAGCACGTCGTCGACAATCAGAATGTGCGCACCAGCCTCATACTCCATGATTTTGCGAAGCTCGAATGCATTGGCAACATTCGCAAGGCGATGTGATGCGTTCAGCGTGGTCTGTGTGCCTGTGTAGCGTATGCGTGTAAGGGGCTCTAGGTACTGCACGTGTAGGGCGTCTGCGACACCTTTCGCAATCAGGGCAGCCTGGTTGTAGCCACGTTCGCGAAGGCGTGCAGCATGAATGGGGACGGGTATAACCATATCATAACAAATGTTAGATACGTCGCATAACGTCTCGCCGACCTCATAACCCAATGCCTTAGCCAGACGCGTGCGCTGTCCGTACTTAATTGCGTAGATGAGTTTGTCTGCATCACTATCAATTTGTACAGCGTAGCGAGCAAACGCATGCGTAAGCAGAAGGTCGTCGTCACCGAAGTTGCGTTGCAAGAGTGCGAGCACGTCAAGGGGCGGCGGACCCGGTGGGAGTGCGTCTGTAATTGCGTCACTTACGCCGGGCAGACGTGTAGGTGTCGTACCGAGGTAGTTACCGGTTATGAGACAATGGCGGGGGAAGACAACATCATCCACCGCTTCACATAGCAGGCGGATGATTTCGCGCATGTGTCAGCGAGCTTCGCTCACGAATTGTAGACGGTCGACAATCTCCTTCGGCAGTTGCGGCGCAAACACACGCGGCAGTAGGAAGGAACTAAGCGACGTAAAGTCATCGAACACGCGCTGCTTAATCGTGGCTGTTAAATAGTCGTGTCCACTCGATCCGCCTGTACCAACGCGCATACCTATCATGCGGCTTACCATCATGACGTGGCGGAATCGCCATAGCGAGACGAATTTGTCCAACTCGATGATGGCATCAACAAATCGATAAGGGGTCTGCAAAAGGGGCTCGTTCCTGTACGTCGCAATGAAGAGTGTTGCGAGTGTTGCACGTTGTGACAGTCGGCGAGCACCTTTTTCGATAAGGTCGCTGTAGGACGTTTCATCAAACAGCGCGAGAAAGCCACTTTCACTAGCGTCGATTTGTGCAAGCGCCTCTACTGCTTCGCGCTTTTCGGCTTCTGCCAGCTTACGCATGTCCGAGCGATCACGCTCGAACATGTCTTTGACGGCCTGACGGTAGGCTTCCCAGAACGTGAAATCGCCGTGTTGCATGAACGGAAGGTTTTCGAGCCAGCGTTCGACGACATCGAACAGCGACGGACCAGCCGTTGCGCCCTCGAGATCTTGACGATGCGGATTTGAAAGACTGTCGGTGTAGGTCTTCATTACACGGCGCTGGTCTTTGAGTCCGAGCGTACGTTCGAGCGTCCGCCACTGCAACGACTGAAAACCACTTGCGGGGTTCAAGTAGTGCCGGAAGTCCATGAATTCACCAGGCGACATTGTTTCAATAATGCTGAACTGCGAGGCCAGATGCTCCATAATGCGGTTCACGCGTTGAATACGTGCCAGACATAGCCCAATCTGCGACTCGGGAACGTAGTCTGCGTCGAGTATGGCGATTACCGAGCCAACCTCAATCAACACCTGCTTGAACCACAGTTCAAACGTTTGATGCGTAATGATAAAGAGCATCTCGTCGTGTGCGGGTGCTCCGTGTTTGTCGCTTTCTGGATGCTGAGCACCCAGAACGGCATCGAGGGCGAGATAGTCGGCGTAGTACAGCATTGTAGCAATCTTTAATGAATGTCGATGCGACGGATCAATGAATGTCAGAACGACGGAATACCGCCGTCTGTGCGATGCGATCATGCAGGGCGAGACGTTCCTGACCCGCCGCCATAAAGCACCCTATGAAAATGACGATACCGATGAAGGCTCCGATGTTATCGAGAAAGGACAACGTCGGCAGTAACGCAGCCAGTTGTAGGTATACGTTTGCGTCGCGTACAGCCCATCGACGGATCCACAAACTGATAGAACCGCGACGACCGTCAGAGTGTGCAACAGTTAGACCGAAGATCATCTTACCAGGCGAAGCGCCGAACATTGCGCCAATTAGTGAGTAGCCGAATGAAATCAAGACAAGTGCGTATGAGAATGAGGCTGCGCCGTATGCGTACTTGGCTGCTTCCTCTGGCGAGATGCCCATCCACCGATACATGCTCGTGATGTCGGCCGTAGACTCAGGATGTGCAGTAGGTACCGTTATGTCACTCGTGACGAGGAAGAGCGTAACCAAGCCCGCAAGAATGAGAATGAGAATCCAGTCGACGATCCACGCAAGGAATCGCATTCCAAAGCCTACGCGAAGGTACTCGGGAGGCATTTGAACCGATCCGTAGGGGTTGTACTGAACATTATCCTGCTGCACGTTGCACTCCATTTGGTTGAATTTGCTGAAGGATCGTCACTGCGACGTCGTACTTCTTGAACGGCGGCATGAGATACACGCCGTTGATGCGACTCGTTACCTGTTGCAGAAAATCAACTGCAATGTCGATTCCCGTCTGTGACGCTATGTGTGCGTCTGAACCAGCAGCACGCATACGCTCTCGTACCCACTCGGGAATCGTCATGCCCGGCACTTCGTAATGCAGAAACTCTGCGTGGCGAATACTGCGCAGGGGAATCACACCAAGCATCAGGGCAATGCCGATGGATTTCGTGCGATCGAGAAATCGCTCAAGTAATTCGACATCAAACACGGGTTGTGAAAATGCAACGTTTGCACCTTCGGCTGCTTTGGCCGCCAGCCTGTCTATTTCGCGCTCGATATCGTCAGCCGCAGGGTTTACCGCGCACGCAATGCAGAACGATGTTGGGTCTCCGAGCGGATTGCCCATCAGATCCTGTCCGTGGTTCATCCGTCCGAGCGCACGAACGAGACCAACCGCATCAACATCATACACACTGGTTGCACCAGGGAAGTCGCCGATGTGTGTAGGGTCGCCGGTGACTGCCAGGACATTGCGAACACCCATCGCATGTGCACCTAACACTTCACTTTGAAGGCCGACCATGTTGCGGTCTCTGCATGCAAGGTGCGTAATGCATTCGATGCCTACTTGTGTCTGTACGAGTTGCGAGATTGCAATCGGACTCATTCGTAATCGAGCACGTGCACCATCACTGATGTTTACGGCATCGACGCCATGAGCTTTGAGGTACGCAGCCCCCTCCAACACACTCGACATGTCGAGTCCGCGAGGCACGTCGAGCTCAACCGTCGACACAAACCCGGCGTCGAGTCGAGCATGAAATGACGTAGGCGCTGCTCTCGGTGCGTGGGTTACTGCGACGTGCGAGTGATTGCTTGTAATGACTGGCGACGATCCAATTGTTAGACCGCGCACTGCATCCGCTATCGCGCGTAGGTGTTCAACCGTTGCGCCACCATCGGCACCAATAATCGCAGCACCGTGTTGCACAAGACGCACTGCGGCTTGTGCAACGTACGACGGCTCAGCGTTATACACAGAGATTCCGTCGACGATCGTGGGGATGCCGACATCGGGCAGAGCAGCAAGGGGCACCGGACTAACACGCAGTGATTGAATGATGCCAAGCATGCGCTGCGGACCAACAGTCCCATTCGAACCCAACGCTTGGAGTCCGTGACGCGTAAGCCGATGTGCGACGTTCGTCGGATACGGACTCGCCAGTACGCTGCCGTCCTCGGGAAACGATTTCAACGCTACGAGAGGAATGTCTGCGCTTAGGTCGCGTACGACATCGATGGCGATTTCAAGTTCATCGAGATCGATAAACGATTTTAACATAATGAGATCGGCGCCTGCGGCAAGCAATGCACCAATCTGCTCTGTGAATGCTGCACGCATGTCGTCGGCCACGAGTGGACCCAACGGACGCAGACGACGTCCGGTCGGACCTGCCACACCGGCCACCGGTATCGATCCGTTTGCTGCTGCGCGAGCAATCCAGACACCCTTTCGATTTATCTCCTGCACGCGCGCCGCCAGCATCGACGATTCGAGAGCATATCGATTCGCGTTAATCGTGTTGCTCTGCAATAGCGTTGCGCCCGCATCTACGAATTCGTTGTAGATGCGCTCGACAATAGCAGGGGAGGAGAGGTTGTATCTGTCTGCGGGACGTTCACTGAAGCCACGCTGCCCAAGCTCGACCGCCATTGAACCATCGGCAACGATTATCACCTTGCCAATGCGATCTGTAAACAGCGTGCCGCCTACTGTCAGCCCCGTCGTCGAAGGTTGCTTCGTCATCGCAGACCTTTCGCAACCGCCGTGGACCGATCATCGTGTGTCTCGAGTGACAGCGGTGACGTAGGCCGCCAAACCAGATAGGCACACATTGCCATCATGCCAAGGTTCTTCCAAATTTTTTCCCAGCCAACTTCTTCCTTATTGCCGGCGCCAAAACACCCGCAGTCAATCTGTAGGCCATTCGCCATCGCCCAACCAATCGCCGCAATGAACATTGCCAGCAGTATGGCGTACACGATGGCTGCCGAACGAACGCGGAAGCCAACGATAAGGCAGACCCCTATCAGCAGCTCCAGCCAGGGCACAACGAGCGCAAATGCGTTAATCGACCAATCGGGCATCATCTCGTAATGCACGATCGAGACCGAGAACGCATACGGTTCTGCGATCTTCGGCACTGCGGCAAACAGGAAGTAGCCTCCGAGAAAGACCCGGACGAGCAGCGAAAGCCATTGTAGCGGTGTATTCATGCAGTCCGCAAGTTACGGCTGAACAATATTGTATCGACAGTGTTGAAGGGGTCTCAGAAAGGGGCTATCTTCGGCCAACGAGAGGTTTTGATTTCTTCATCGAAAGGAGTCGACAATGGACTATACTACTACCGATGCTGGCGATGTAGGGATGATAGCGATGCTTTTGGGCTTTGGCATTGCCTTCGTTTTCCTGGCAATTATCATGTGGCTGTTCTACGGCTACTGCTACGGACGCATTTTTCAGAAGGCAGGCAAGCCGTTGTGGACGGGATTCATCCCGATATACAATCTTGTCGTCTGGATGGAAATCATAGGCAAACCAATGTGGTGGGTTGCCGTTATTCTCCTCGGCGGCTTTATAGGCGGATTGGTTCCCATCATCGGCTGGCTCGTGCCCATCGCTATTCTTGTTTACCTCAGCATTGAAACCGCCAAGGTATTCGGCAAGGACACAACGTATGGCGTGTTGCTTGGCTTGTTCGGCTTCGTCATGGTGCCGGTGCTAGCGTTCAGCGATGCTCAGTACCAAGGCGTACCAGCGAGCGACTCGACATTCGCTTCATAACGGACCTAACGTGTAATTGGAGTATCTATGCCTGAGTTAGGTGCAGCCGAGATAGGAATCGTCGTGGCCATAGTCATGATTCCTGGAATAGCTTTCGGGCTATTCTATGGCTACTGTACTGGACGGATTTTTCAGAAGGCTGGACGTCCGTTGTGGGAAGGCTTCGTACCCTTCTATAACTGGTACGTATGGATCGTACTCGTCGGTAGGCCAACGTGGTGGGTAATTCTGCTCTTCATTCCGTTAGTAAACGTTGTTGCGCAGATATTCCTTGCCATCGACATGGCCCGCAGCTTCGGTAAAGACGAAGTCTTTGGCGTTCTTCTGCTCTGGTTGCTTGCCTTCATTGGCGTTCCAATCCTCGCCTTCAACAACGACCAGTATCTGGGACCATCAGTCGTCAATCCGAACTCCCTTGTGCAGCAGTAGCACGTCTCACATAGCTGAAATATCAAAGGCCGGAGCAATCCGGCCTTTTTCATTGTACATGAATCAGTATTGCTTTAAGGATTAACAATCCGTTGATGCATCGGCAAACGAGTAGAGCTGAAGTACACGCTGACGACAAACACACCCTTCGGCAGTGCGATGTACGTGCGGGATTCTGGTTTTAATAGCTGCAAAACCAAGCGGCCGGTCAGATCATGAACAACAAGTTCGGCGGGGTGGAGGTTCAAAAGCTCTGGTGATAGGTTGATTTCGTTGTCCAACCAAGTAATGCATGACGGCGATTCATTTAATAATTCAACCGAGGTCGTGCCTTCTTTGTCAACCCTCCATAGCGAACGACCGTTGTACCTAGAGTAATTGATCAAATACACCCCTGTCAGTGTTTTAGCTGCAACGGACGCGGTGGGATCATTGGAGCCGTGTCGGGCTCCATACAGACGCCAGCCATTTACATCCGTGAAGTGATCAAAGTCTTGCGGCCCGGTGCCTGCAGCGTACGAGCTGTCTTGAAATCGATGAAACCAACCATAATGACCACCTGAGCGCGCCCCCTCACTCCCGTGCTCTCCGGTATGTCGAATTACAGAACCATCGCGGCGGAGAACCATGAGATACTGGCTTCCAACATAGTAGCCGTCTAGCACTGAACCTAGTAGAGCAATCTCCTCTTCTCCCACATAGCTAAGTCGAAGGGTAATTTTCGTGTTCTCGTTTCGGTAGCTAAGTGGTTCCGTCCATGTAATGCCATCATCCCATGATGCGTACAACAACTCGTCTTCAATTCGAACCCAGGTATTGCCTTCTACTGTCAATGTACCAGCGAACAAGCTGTCATGTCCATTTACAAGGAGGTGAGATCTACTATTTGAATCGGTGACTATGTACCGATGGAGACCGAGAATACTTACATGTCTATACGTTGAATCTGGCCAGGGTAATTTTACAAGCGGTGCACCAGCCTTGGAATAATAAATAGCTTTACCACCCAATGTCTGATACCAATCGGTCGAATCAGGCGTCGCGAGGTACAATATGACTGGGCCGTCGGGAGTTGTTGCGACAACCTGATCCTGCCAAGTCAGTCCTCGGTCTGTGGAGATTTTTGCAAACGGCGTGTACTTGCCCTCGAATAACCGGAAGTACGAAACGTTCAAAGTGTTAGGATTACGAACCACGATATACGGATAGGGCAACTTTAAATCCTGCGACCAGCCATCGATACGGGTTACTTGAAATTCCTGTGCAGAGGCGCAGTGAGTCAACACAGAAAGAAAGACCAGCGTAGTTGCACACAGCGTTATCATACCTGTCCTCGTGTTGAGCGCTTGTTTTGACGTCAGGTTGTTATCCACGACCAGAGTACGAGGACGACAACGATGGCGGAAAGTGTAACTCCGACGTACGCAATGTTGCGTGCCCCACGCACATCGCGACGCACGTTCGGCGCCGCCGACGATAAATCGATGTTACGTGCGGTGCGCACGACATACCAACCAAGTAGAAGGCCTGGCACGCCCCACACCATCGAGAGAACAATCGATAGGTAGGCGAGCCAGACAATTCGCGTGTGAACTTTCACGAAGTTGCGCGTGGTTGACGCGACCGTTTTGCGTTGGGCTTCATCCGTTCGAAGGGTCGAGCGCTCGTGTGATTTGCAGAGCAAGATCTTCGTAGTGCGCCTTCGTCACGGCGTCAGCCGTGGCGGCCCCCTTCAAACGTTTTAAGAGTGCCGAGAGCTGGGCGCGGGAGATTGCGCGGACGTCGGAGGAGTACACCGACGGACCTCGCATGAATATTGCGAATGCGTCGCCTGATGCGGCTGCAGGCGGCGCTGTTTTGTCGATGAGGTTCTGCACAAATGCACGCTGAAGATTGCGACGATAGAAATCGACGGACGCTTTCGTAGCGACTTCTGCGAAGATGCTTTTCTCTAGATCGGTGAGAAGTTCGGGCGCCGTATACGAGACAGTTCCGAAACGTGTTTGCTGATCGAGCAGACGCAAGAGTTTGTCGTTACTCATTGCGTTGCGCATCACGCTTGTCTGAGCATCTGCAACGCGCTGCACCGACCCACTAACCGATGTTACAGAAACGATGCGCTCATCGAGGAGCCACGTTGGTGTTGTGAACACATTCTGAGACAGAAAGTCGATTGCAAGTTTTTGGCGATCGCGCGGCACTGGTGTGTAGACCGGACCATCGATGCCGTACACTTTGCGTTCGATGACAACGCCGCCAGGAATGCTAGCGACATGATGCATCTCGCGCTGATACTGCCCAATGATGTCGTCATACAAATCGGAAAGGCGCCAGTAGGGGTCTCCGTCCTTCGCAACTGCATCGTAGGCGTATCCCATTGCGCGCTTTAGATTCAGAATGCCATACGTCGATGCCTTTATGGCATCATCACCGATGTCTTCCATCTGCGCAGTGGGGTCGATGGTCTGCCATTGTTGCGATCCAAAACGCAGCATGGGGTCACGTTCGCCTGCCCGTGCCCACGCGAGTAACGTGTCGCGTTCTTCGTCGGGAGTGCGCGCAGCGAGAATTGGACGGTAGCCCCAGTGTGTTGCGTGCAAGTCGTAAGGCCCGATACCTGCAAAGAAGCGAGTGACGCCATCACCGGGTTGTGCTACATAGTTCGCACGAGCGTAGTCCATTATGGATGGCGTTGTACCATATTTCGTCGTAAACGATGGTGACCGAAGAGAATCTACAGGTATGGAGTTGGAAGCCTTCATGTTGTGCGGGAAGCCAAGCGTATGGCCTACTTCATGCGCAGCCACATAAGACACGAGTTCACCCAACACTGTGTCGGGTAGCGGAAGCTTGCGCGAACGCGGATCGGCAACAGCCTGGGTGAAATACCAACTATTTAGCAATTTTATAATGTTGTGAAACCAACCGATATCGCTCTCGAGAATTTCACCCGTACGCGGATCGTGAATGTTAGGTCCGTACGCATTCTCAACGGGCGACGGATAGTAACGAATTACACTATAGCGTGCGTCTTCTGGTGACCAGTCCGGGTCCTCTGCCGGTGTTGGCGGATCGATGCAACGAATTGCATTCTTGAACCCTGCTGCTTCGAAAGCAACCTTCCATGACTCTACACCGCGCTTGAGCCAGTTGCGGTATTGCACTGGTGTTGCTGGGTCGATGTACCACGTAATGGGCTTAATGGGGTCTACAAGTTCGCCGCGCAGGAATGCCGCAGTATCGCTTGGTTCAAGGCGCCAGCGGAGGATGTACTGACGTCCGACGGCTTCGGGTTCTGGACGTCCGTAGTCGATCTGATACAACGAAAAGAAGCCCACGCGCGGATCGGCAAGACGTGGCATCATGGGCTTCTCGGGCAGACGTACCATGGAATGGTGCATCGTAAAGCTCATCGTCCGCGATGAAGGATTCTGCGGAGGATTTTCTGCAGAAAAGGTTATAACATTTTCGATTTCGACGTTTGTCGGAAAACTCTTAACGTATTCGATGTACGAGCGGTCTTTATCGAGTCCGCCCATCTTGTATTCCTGACGCGGACCGCGTCCGGGCGTAAGAATACCAATATCAGTTACAAAAAGATCGGTTACCTCAATAACAATCGTCGTCGAGTCTTTGTTAAACGCCTGGATATTAAACGCACGTATAATCTCCTCGAAGTTAGCTGCTTTTACAGCGCGCGAGATTGGCAACGAATCGGACGCAACGTTTTCAAACGACACAGTGCGCAAAAGCACCTTGTCGAATTTGCGTTCCCACCGTACGACAACGGTGTTGTTTTCTTCGCCGCCATATCCGACTTGTGGCGTCTTCGCCACGCGCGATACAAGCAGGAAATCGGTGTTCAGGGTCATGACAGGAATCTCGAAAAAGATCTTGTCATCCATGCGATGCACAATGAAGAGTCCGGAGTCAGTAACGGCCTCCTTCGTTATCACCTTATCAAACGCCTTAATCTTCTTCGGCGGCGCATCCGACGATGGCGTTGTGGATGCAGACTGTTGCGCGGAATTTGTGCTGGCGCAGCCCCCTACAAGACCCATGACAAGCACGATGCATGCACACAGGAGAGTTGTTCGTTTTGTCATAGCCTCAATAATCGGGAAACGCTTTAAGAAAAAACAGAGGTATCGTATATCTGCGCAAGAAAAGAGGGGGTATCTTTGCGCCGTGCGCCCTCGTAACGGACTTTGTGTTGGACTTGATGTCGACCTTGAACGACTACCACGTGCTTTTCGTGGTAGCGTCGTCGATTTCAATGCCGCAATCGTGCGCGCTACGCGGTCCGTTGCCGCTTGTTACAAAATCAACCTCGCGTTTTACGAGAAGCTCGGCAGAGCTGGCATAGACGCACTGTATGCCACGCGTGAGTTGATAGGGGACAGCTACGTAATTGCCGACGCAAAACGTGGTGACATTGGCAACACGTCGGCTGCGTATGCTTCGGCGATTTTTGACGACCTGAAGGCAGATGCAGTCACGGTGTCACCCTACATGGGCCGCGATTCTGTCGAGCCGTTTCTCGCAGTTGCAGGTCGCATGGTGTACGTACTTGCTCTTACTTCGAACCCGGGTTCTGCGGACTTTCAGAGGCTTCGTGTTCAATCCACAGCACCATCAGCGTCCAAGGCGCCATCAGAGCGCGACACCGCCACGGTAAACACTTCTCAGACACGTCCGCTGTACGAGCACGTAATAGAAACGGCACTCTCGTGGCAACGAGCCGGAGACATCGGCTTCGTCGTCGGTGGCACACACCCAAGCGAGCTCGCCGACTTGCGGCTGAAGTATCCCGACGCCGCGTTTCTTATTCCGGGATTGGGCTCGCAAGGGGCTGGCGAGGACGCCATGGTGCAGGCCAATGCCGGAGGCGATGCGGTCTTTAACGTATCGCGGGGGCTGATTTACATCAGCGACGGCGATGACTTCGAACAAAAGGTGCGGGAAGAAGCCGAGCGGATCGCGCGGGTTGTCACGATCTAGCGTCCCGCCTCCACGGTGTTCGTGGAGGTAGCTCTGATGTCCGAAACACTGAACGAACGCGCGTACCAGCGCCGTGTACACACGCTGTTGTCTGACCCGTCGCAGTCGTGGAAGTGCGCGAATGGTGACGTTATACAGATTGTGGCGGCTGGACTGATTAATGTCCACGACGGACCCGACTTCCGCGACATGTGTGTGTTGCACAACGGCGTGATTCATGTTGGCAACGGCGAATTCCACATGCGCGCGTCGGATTGGTCAGCACACGACCATGCAATAGACACGCGCTACGCATCGCTGCTACTGCACATCGTTTTTAACAACGACGCACCGCCAATCGACGATGCACGATGGACGCTGTGTGTGCCGTTCCCGCCGCTGAATGCGGGTAGAGCTCTGATGAATACGAGCGGGCTCAACGCTTCGCAAGGGGCTCAACGATCATCAGACGCATCCTCGGAAAGCCCCTTACCGGAACTTCAACACCACGCACTTTTGCGCCTGCTGCGCAATACCGCCGAAGCCCAACAGCACATGCGTCGCATCGGAGTGCGGGGCGCTACGAAGGCCATGACGACGTCGTGGCTCGACCGTCTCTCGCACAAACGGCACCGGCCGTTGCGCGCAGAGGTGCTCGTGGGATTGCGCGAGTCTGTTGCGACATCGCCTCTCGGCCTGCTCGCCGAGGACTTTTCGATGTGCCACGCTGACGACGTCCTGGGCGCGATTAATGCAGCGGAGCACCGCACCATTGCTCGTGAGGGGGCTGCGTTACGCAGGGAGCTCTTCGTGAACGCTGTAATGCCGGTGTGTTGTGCACTCGCCCGCGACGATCAGCGCATCCACTTGCTGCATTGGTATTGGTCGGCTCGGTCCGTGCACCCATACGGACAGCTCCGTCGCCGCTTTCCTGACCTCGCACAGTACTATGTGTGGCAACAGCAGGGCATGCTCGAGTATTTGCGTCACCACGGAACACGAACCACTGTTTGTGCCGACATCATCTATGCGTACGGACTCGAGCGGACGTTACGGTTCCTGCGACTGGTGGAGGAGTAGCGCTGAGTGCCGCTCGTTCATGTAGGCGCGCCGTATCTTTGACGTCTGCTTGCACTTACGGAGTTCACGTGTCGCGTACTGTCCTTGTTACCGGAGCCAACGGCGAAATCGGTCACACCCTGCTCGAAACATTTTCAACCCAGAACGATGTGCGCGTGGTGGCGCTCGATCTGGCACCGCTAAATGACGAACTGCGTCCACACGCCCACGTCGTAATCCAGGGCGACGTCTCAGACCCCGGCGTGGTAACGCGTCTGCACGATGAAGATATCGACGAAGTTTATCATCTGGCAGCGCTGCTCTCAACGAGTGCAGAGCGGTTCCCGGAGAAGGCGCATCACGTAAATGTGAATGGCACGCTTGGACTTCTCTCGATGGCGCGTGCTATCGGTGGACGTCGTCGTAAGCCGGTGACGTTCATGTTCCCAAGTACGATTGCTGTGTATGGCCTCCCTTCGCTCGAAGCGAAGAACGCCGCAGGCGCGCTGAGCGAAGAGCAGCACCTTACCCCGCACACGATGTATGGCATCAACAAGCTGTACTGCGAACGATTGGGCGAGTATTTCTCGACGCGTTACGGACAAATCACGAATGAAGGTGCTGACGGAAGTGTTGATTTTCGCGCACTGCGATTCCCCGGATTAATAAGCGCGTTTACAGTGCCCACTGGCGGCACGAGCGATTATGTACCCGAGATGATTCACGCCGCAGCGCAAGGCAAAACGTACGCCTGCTTTGTGCGTCCGGATACCCGTATTCCGTTCATGGCCATGCCCGATGCAGTGCATGCACTGCTTGCATTAGCAGCGGCACCATCGAGCGCACTATCTCAAAGAGTTTATAATATCGGTGCGTTTGCACCTTCAGCCGAAGAAGTAGCAGTACGTGTACGTGCGGCCTTCCCCGGCGTTGACATTACGTACGCCCCAAATCTGAAGCGTCAGGCCATCGTCGATTCATGGTGCGCCGATGTGATAGACGATGCCGCGCGCATGGACTGGGGCTGGAAGGCCGAATACGACATCAACCGCGCATTCGACGAATATCTTATTCCAAACATCGCCGGTGTCTATGCCGGCTGAGCCAGCCATGGATGCACCTGTGTCTATGCCGGCTGAGCCAGCCATGGATGCACCAAACATGCTCATTCATGAGCAGTCTCCATACTTGTTGCAGCATGCATATAATCCTGTTGCGTGGGAGCCATGGTCAGACCAAGCCTTCGAACGTGCAGCGGCAGAGGACAAGCCGCTGTTCGTGAGCATCGGGTATGCGGCGTGCCATTGGTGTCATGTTATGGAACGCGAATCGTTCGAGGATGCTGACGTAGCTGCGTACCTAAACGAACACTTCATCAGTGTAAAAGTTGACCGAGAGGAACGTCCGGACGTCGACGCGTTATGCATGGACGTCTGCCAGACGATGACAGGGCACGGCGGTTGGCCACTAACCATATTTATGGACTCCGAACGACGTCCGTTCATGGCTGGCACCTACTTCCCACGCGAATCATCGCAGGGTCGACTTGGCTTCCTCGATCTGCTCAATCGCATTCATGATGTGTGGTCTACCGACCGAGGGCGCGCTGAAACCGCTGCAACAGAAATCATGAAGTCGCTGCAACAATCTGCGACCATCGATTTTTCAGGCACCATTAACGAAAACATTTTCGCCGATGCGCTCGATCATCACGAACGCATGTTCGACGCCGAGCACGGTGGCTTCAGCACACGTCCAAAATTTCCAAGTCCACACCACCTGCTTCTGCTCATGCGCATTGCGAACGATAGCAAAGCATGCGAGAGTAACGAGAACGCTGTCGACGCAAAATCGGTGCTGGCGATGGTCACACAAACGCTCGACGCCATGCGTGCAGGCGGCATGTATGATCACGTGGGATTTGGATTCCATCGTTACAGCACGGATAGCGAATGGCTTGTGCCGCACTTTGAAAAAATGTTGTACGACCAAGCCATGCTGATGATGGCGTATGCCGAGGCGTTTCAGATAACGCGCGACGAAACGTACAAGCAGGTTGTGCTTGAGATTGCAGAGTTCTTGCGCCGTGACATGACGTCGAGCGCTGCTTCGAGCGATTTCGCGACGAGCAATGGCGCGTTTCTCAGCGCACACGATGCCGACAGCGAGGGCGAAGAAGGCAAGTACTATGTCTGGTCCTTCGAGGAACTCGAGCCCCTTACCGCGTCCCTCTTCAACGCACGCGCGGAAGGCAACTTCCACGATGAAGCAACCGGCGAACGTACGGGGATGAACATTCTGCATGTACATCGCACTCAACTACGCACAGTCATGGGTGATAACGACTGGAAGGGGCTTCGAACTCAGCTCCTGGCCCGGCGGAATCTGCGCGTAAAGCCGCTTGTCGACGACAAGATCCTTATGGACTGGAACGGCCTTATGATTGGCGCACTTGCCCGAGCCTCACGAGCGTTGGGTGGTGATACCGTGTTGTTGAAGATGGCAGAAGATGCATACGCAGCAGTTACCCGCTCATGCTACGATGCAGTTAGCGACACATGGTGGCATCGGTATCGCAACGGCAATCGTGCAGTACGGGCCATGCTCGATGACCACGCAATGTTCGGATGGGCTGCTGCGGAATTGTATCAGTGCAGTGGCAACGACGCGTATGTAACAGATGCACGTCGGCATGCAGACATCGTCATTGTAGACTTCATGGACTCTAGTGAATCCTCTGACAGAGCACGAGCACCATCGATTGTGAGCCGAGCGTCAACGGATGTTCCTGTACGGCAGCGCGATGCCTACGACTCCGCTTACCCCTGTGGCAATAGCATGACAGCACTATTGTTTGCGCAGCTTGGCGCCATCGCGCACGCACCCGTATACGAGGAAGCGGCACGTACATGTGTGCTTTCGTACGCTCAGCAGATTAATCGAGCGTCGGTTGCATTCTGCATGTTGTTGTGCGTATGGCATATGATTAGATCGCGGCCAAGTACGATTTCCATCAATTCCTTACAATTGATTCCGGGAGACAATGATTCCCGGAATGAACGCGTTGGGGATATTCGAACCGACGTTTTATCGGCATTCCTTCCCTCCGCTGTCATCGTGCATTCGGCAGCCCACTCGACCGATACGGTAATCGTGTGCCGCAGCACCACCTGCAGTGCGCCACTGACCAAGTTGAACGAAGTGATTGCCGCTGTTGAAGGGGAGGTTACATGACTATTATCCTCGCCTTGTTGATGATTACTTCCGTCCTTGGTCTATTTCAGGTGTTTAACGTTGGTGACTTTGGACTACCACCGGTCGAGGTGTCGCTTCTCCTGGTGTTTGTGTATGCCTTCTACCATGCAGTGTGGTTGGGACGTCCACTGCGCATACCCAGGCGGGTGGAAATTGTCGTTCTGGGAGTACTACTACTTGTCTTTGCAGCATCTTCTATCGTACCGCTCCTATCCGGAAACACACCACAAATCGCGCAGGGAATCAAAACGCTACTGCATTTCTTGTTCATGTGGCTTGCGGCCCTGCTGCTCATTTCGTTGCCTATCACCGCTAATCAGTGGGTAAAGGCCTTTCGCGTTCACTTCGCTGTATCGTTCGTTGTGGTTGTCTTCGCGATGTATCAATTGCCAGCTCGTACATACGAATGGCCACTTGGCTGGATTGATATTACGAATCAGACCTTCAGAAAAATGGACAGGGAGTCGTCAGAAATGGGTCAGATTGCATTGCGCTTTGCTGACTTCTACCGAGCAACCTCGCTGTTCACAGAGCCATCTGCCCTTGCCGGATATGCCTCAATGAGTCTGATGATGATGCTTGTGCCTTTCTTTAGAGGGTCGCTGACCATCATCAAATCGAAGGTCTTCCTCATCCTATCCATTGTATGCACAACAATCGCCCTGTTCCTTGCCTTCTCAGTACTCGGCTTGGCACTCGTGTGCTCACTGCTGGCTGTGTGCGTCTTGCTGTATCCACGTACTGCACTTAAACGCCTAGGGTTGTTCCTAGCGGCTAGTGTTGTTGTACTGTTCATCGCCGATTTTGCGATTGAAAAGAATTTTAATATCAGTGTCTTAACTCTGTTTAGCACACGTGTCAGCAATCTCGTTTCAGGTAAGGCTACGGGCGATGGATCGGATATCATTGGAGAGTCGGTTACCCAGCGCACGAGCGACTACTGGGTCTCAGGCAAAGTGTTTGAGACTTCGCCGATTATTGGTGTTGGTGCCGGAAACTTTGGCAGGTCTGAGGTTGGCAAGCGCCACTTTACTACCTATCCTTCGACGGTGTATGGTAGTGTGTTAGCCGAAATGGGCATTCTGGGCATCGTCGTGGTTGTCTTCTTGTTGCTGCTCTTGTTTGTTCGCGCGCTACAAACTGAGCGGACGTGGGCTGTACAGCATCGCGGCGAGGACACCGATCTCGATCGACTAATCCCATTAGCGCCGTTTCGAATGTTACTCATCATCATCACGGGTTTCTCGGGTAGCTTTCTCATCTCAGCAATTTTTTGGTTCGATGTTGTTATCGTCATGTCCACGGTTTCCCTCGCCCGTCGTGCCATGGGCACAGAACGTTTGCAGGAACTCTTCCTCGTGAAGCACTCGTGGCGTCAGCGGTTTATTGACAACAGACAAGTACTTGATAACACGCAAGTACATGATAACACGCAAGGAAAGGAGCGGATTGGTGTCTAAGATTATCGACGGAAACGCAATCGCTCTGGAGATTCGCAATGAAGTAGCCCAACAGGTTCTGCGCATCAAGAACGATCACGGCTTAACGCCGGGCTTAAATCTTCTGCTTGTTGGCAACGATCCTGCGTCGGAAGTGTATGTGCGATTTAAATCGAAGGATTGCGAAAACGTTGGCATAACATCGACGATTGTGCGCCTCAATGCTGATGCAACGCAAGCCACAGTGGTCGACATTATACGCTCGTGGAATACAGACGCATCAGTGCATGGCATTCTCGTGCAGCTACCGTTGCCGAAACACATCGATGAACAGACAGTTCTGCAAACGGTTGCGCCAGAAAAGGATGTTGACGGGTTTCATCCGATTAACGTCGGACGTATGCTGATCGGCATTCCAGGCTTTCTGCCGTGCACGCCTGCGGGTGTACTCGAGATGTTGAAGCGCTCGAACATTGAAACAGCAGGTAAACACGCAGTGATCGTTGGTCGCAGCAACATCGTCGGCAAGCCCCTTGCAGCGCTCCTTGCACAAAAGCGTCCGCAGGGCAACGCCACCGTCACCGTATGCCACACACAAACGCGCAACCTGCTCGAACACACACAACGTGCCGATATTCTCATCGCCGCAATCGGTGTTGCTAATGCGATTACTGCAGCGCATGTTGCCGACGGTGCAGTGGTTATCGACGTTGGTATTAATCGCACCATCGCCGCAGACGGCACATCGAAGCTGGTGGGGGACGTGGACTTTGCTGGCGTAATCGACAAGGTGAGTGCAATTACTCCTGTGCCTGGCGGTGTCGGACCAATGACGCGTGCCATGCTCCTTAAGAACACCATACTCGGCGCAGAAAAAATAATAGCAGCGCAAAAATGAACAAGCGCGCAAAAGAACAGTCGCGTTAAATGAAGAAGAACACGTGAAGAAATCTCAACTCGATGTTGTGTACGAAGACGACGCCATTGTTGTAATCAACAAGCCGGCAGGACTTCTGGCGATTCCTGATCGATTCGATGCAACGCTTCCGAATGTGCGCTCACTTGTCATCGAGCAGTACGGCGAAGGCCAGGGCCTCATTGTGCATCGTCTCGACCGCGACACAACCGGTCTGATGGTTGTAGCCCGCACACCCGAGTCGCACAAACATTTGAACGATCAGTTCCAACATCACCTCGTGCAGAAGCTCTATCATGCTGTGCTTAGTGGAGTTGTTGATAAGGATGAAGTGCTTATCGATATTCCGATAACGCAGGACACGAAACGTAAGGGGCTTATGAAGCCTTCGGCAAGGGGCAAAGAGGCGCACACCGTACTTCGACCGCTCGAGCGGTTTCGCGTAGCAACGCTTGCTGAGTGTCGGCTAATTACTGGACGTCAGCACCAGATTCGCGTGCATTGCGCTGCAATCGGCTTTCCGCTACTCGTTGACCCGGATTACGGAAAGAATGCAGACTTTAAACTCTCGGCCATAAAGCGCAAGTTTCATCTTGCGAAGAACACCGACGAACGTCCAATTATGTCACGGCTAACCCTACATGCCGCCCAACTGGGCTTTACGCACCCAACAACGCAAGAGCCCGTGTTGTATTCCGCCGAATATCCGAAGGACTTTGCGGCCCTGCTTCAGGTGTTACGCAAGTATGCAGCGCCTTATGCAAGTGCATTCGATTTCGACTTCTAAGCACTTATCTTCGCGCACATGATTATCATCCTCTTTGGCGCCCCGGGTGTGGGCAAGGGCACGCAAGCCACCATCCTCGCGGAAAAGCTGGGCATTGCCCATCTATCAACAGGGGATGCCTTCCGCAGCGCAATCAAGAATGGCACGGCTGTCGGCAAGCTCGCCAAGGAGTATGTAGACATTGGCAAACTTGTGCCGGATGAAATCGTCGCGCGCATCGTGGAAGAAGCAATGGAAGCACCGTCCTTCGCGAACGGCTGTATTCTCGACGGCTTTCCACGTACTCGTGCCCAGGCCGAAGTCCTGAAGACCATGCTCGAATCGCACGGACAAAAAATTGCTCGCGTCGTAAACATCACCGTCGATGACGAGAACATTATAGCCCGTTTATTACAACGTGGCCGAGCAGATGACGACGAGACGATTGTCCGTCACCGCCTCGACGTATACCGTAATGAGACTGCACCACTGCTTGACTACTATGGTGGTAGCGAGCGCTTGGTCTCTGTCGATGGTATTGGCACAGTCAATGAGGTTAACGAGCGTATTCTTCGAGCGATTGCTACGTAGCGCGACACTCCGTAGCTACATCACCTATCGCGGCATAGTTCTTGCTATTTTCGGTTGTCCACGTAGTAGTCCACTGCTTATGCACCGTTGTGGAAAATCGCATGTTGCTGGTTGAACGACGTTATGCGCTAATTGCCGTAAGTCTCATATTTATGAACGTCTTTACGCAGGCCACAGCGCAAGTACGCTCTATGGAAATGAGCGTTGGGATATCTGGCGGAGTGGCGAAGTATTACGGGGAATACACCGACGATGTCTTTGGTGCTCTCGGTGAATTTGGGATTACGTTCAGTCCGATTCGTCATCTGACGATTGGCCTACAGACGACAGTGGGTCAAGTAATCTGGAAGGTTACTCCGGCGACGATATCAAAATTTCCGTCGTATTTCGGACCCGATGCTCGCATTGGTGGACTCTATCCTGGCACGCTTGCTCGCATCGAAGAGCGAAGCCAGTCGCGCATCTCACTCTACGACCTTACGCTCACAGCGAATCTATTGCCTGACGAACGCATCGTTCCGTTTGTCGGTGCAGGTGTTGGTGTTATGACATGGTCGCCAACGAACTACGAAGAACACACACAACTGCCGAACAACGCCGCCCGTGTCTATAAACGCTTTGATTTTCAGTTCCCGCTTCTTGCCGGTCTGCATATCTATATGACGGAAGATCTTGCGTTCACGGCCAAAGCATCGTATCGTTTTACGCTTACACCATACATCGATGACATAAGCACACCAGAAAACGGCAACGATCATCTTGCGACGTTGTCGGCCGGACTCACCTATCACTTCGTTGGCAACCGAGACCCCGATGAAGATGGACTCGACACGGAGCGCGAAAAAACGCTCGGTACAAATCCTCGACTATCAGACACTGACCATGATGGCCTTCGTGATGGTGACGAAATCGTTCAGTACAAAACCGACCCACTCCGTGAAGACAGCGATGTCGATGGTCTGCGTGACGGCGAAGAAGTAATGGACCATGGCACTAATCCGCTAGTACCTGACACCGATGCCGATGGATTGCCCGATGGTGTAGAAGTGCTGTCACATCGTACCGATCCTGGCAACGTCGACAGTGACAACGATCGTTTGTTTGACGGAGAAGAAGTTCAGCGTCATAAAACGAATCCGCTGAATCGCGACACCGATTTCGATGGTGTAGACGATCCGGATGAGTTGAGCTGCAGGTATCAGACCAACCCGCTGAAGCCCGACACCGATGGTGATGGCATCATCGACTCGCTTGACCCAGACCCAGCGTTAAAGTGTGTAGGATGCGGTGGTGGTGGAAACATAGCCCCTTACCAGACCCCTCAAATACCGCCACCTGCGCCAGAACCAGCGCCAGCTCCGGAACCAAAGCCAGAGCCGAAGCCCGAACCAAAACCGGAACCAAAACCGGAACCAAAACCAGAACCGCCAGCAATACCGAAGAAGCGCATGTCGTTCTCGAAAGACATTCGCTTCATCCTAAACACCGACGAGTTTGACATGACGCAGCCCGAAACGCAAAAGAATTTGCAGGAGCTGCTTACGTACATGCAGAACTCGTGCGATGACCTGCAAGTAATGCTCGAAGGCCACGCTTCGGCAGACGGTCCGCCGCAACGCAATAAAGAACTTTCAGATTTGCGAGCGCGCAAAGTACGCGAGTGGCTGCTCAAGCAAGGCGTTTCGGCGAGCAAGATTCGTGGAGCAGTCGGCTATGGTTCGTCGATGCCTCGCGTGAAAGAACCCTCAGCGCGCGACATGAAACGCATGTCAAGGGAAGAGCAAGAAAGTCTGCGACGTCAAAACCGGCGAATCGAAATCGCCGTACTCAAGGATTGTCCAGCTGGGTAACGTCCGCTAGAACTTCAGCCCAAAGAACGCAACACCCTGTGTAACACGCATAGCAGGTGCTGGTAAGTGATACATGTGCAGAAGCTGCAGCGCTTCTCGAAGCCATGGGGGCAGCCCCTTAATCCGGGACAAATTCCAGTCGAGAGACAAGTACAACACGTGCTGACCCCCACCGCGTCCGTCGATGTTCGCTACACTGTGTCCGACTGCAAGGTTAAGCCACGGCGGATACCACTCCTGCCAGCTCGCGGGCATGTAGTCGTACACGCCAATACTAACCCAATGCGTGGTACTTGTGTAGTCGTCGATAATGGCCCCATACTCACCACGGTTAAATGCGGCGCTAGGGGAGAAGCTTATCTGTAGGTCGATTGGACGCAACGCAGGAATGAAACGCTGCACCACCGGAAGCGCCGCGCCTGTTGTGTTCGCAATAACATCGCCCCATGAAAAGCCGTAATCGCGAGAGAAGCCGTCTCGCAACTCTATATATGTCTGGTAGGCAATCGACACGCCGGCACCGGCAAGTACGGCTGACGTTGAGTCCAATCCGCACCAGCGAAACGCTGCATCGTATGTACGCGTTGTAGCGAACGCCATGAGCTGATGTCCAAGTTTATCGGCACCAATTGCAAACCTCGCATCCTGCTGCCAGTTGGTATGAAAGGGTACGGCTTCGCCCTTCCACCACAAATCGTTCAAAAAACCATGACCTATTACGAAGGCAGTTAAGGTGCTGCCGCCTACGGCGACAAGGCGCCAGGGATGCAGAGTATTGGAGGCGCTATCTACCTTTTTTACAAGGTAGTTAGTAGAGATCGTCTTACCTGCGCCTTGTACTTGCAGTAGCACACAGCAAGCAGCCAGAAGGAAGAAACTCGATGAACGATTATTCATAAAGAATTCATACCACGGCCGAATTCTCGTAGTAAGTTGGCCTTTCTCGGGCAGACGGAAGGTTCGTATGAACCCATTCACAAGCCGAGGACAAGCCTATGACTATAACCTTATCGACAAAAAATCTCGTTCGCTATCTGCTCTTCACAGCAGTGTTCGTTGGCGTAATGTCTGTTGCGCTTTTGGTAGACGCTCGTGGCATTCCAACGTCACTTGCAACTGTTGCACCATCTCATGGTGTAACAGTAACTGTCGAGACACTGGTTACTGATGAGAATGCCAACAATGATCAGGCCATGTTTGAGATGGATGACGTTCCCGACGGACTCGCCTCTTGGTACGGCGGGTATTTTCATGGACGCCGCACTGCAAGTGGACGTCGTTACGATATGCACGAAATGACAGCAGCGCACAAGTCATTGCCTTTTGGTACGCTTGTGCAGGTAGAAAACTCCACGACCGGCAAGATGATCATGGTTGAAATCACCGACAGAGGTCCGTTCATCCGCCGCCGTGTGATTGATCTCTCCTACGCAGCCGCTCGCGAGCTTGGCGTTAGCGTCACTCCCGTCGAACTAACGGCACTGACTCCGAACACCATCCGTGCATTCTATGCAGATAACGATTCCACGGTCCTGACGATCGATGCAGATCACAACATAATCGTCAGGAATTCGAGCGCACTTATCCGTGTGAACGAAGGATCGACCTTCTCCAACGCGATGCGCGAACGGGAAGAAAACGAAGATCTGATCATAAGCACAGCGGAACGCGGACTGACCTTCCAGCGCGCCAGAGCATCCGACATAGCCAATAACTGACGCCCGCCGTATCTTCGTGACCCTTGTTCCCGGAGTCTGGTGTCTTGATTCGGCCAATACACATCGTATCACTTCTGACATTGACGGCGCTGCTCACGCAGGGCTTTCAGTGCTCGTCACCCGAACTCAGCATTGCCAAGAAGGCATTCAATCAGAGAGAGTTTGCTAAAGCGAAGCTGTCAGTCGACAAGGTTCTCTCTGCTACGCCAGAGAATTGCGAAGCCCAGATTCTGCTTGGTGACATTAATGCTGGCCTCAACGATACCCGGGGAATGGTTGATGCCTATCGCCGTGCTATGTCTTGTGAGTCGTTAACAAAAGAGCAGCAGAACTATCTGTCACGTCAACTCTACGTTGCTTGGGTCGGACAATTCAACAGCGGCATTAGCAAATACAATGAGTACGTAGCAACGCGCAACGTCAACGATCTGAACGCCGCCGCTACCTACTTCAAAGAATCGACGACGATTAAGCCCGAGTTCTCTGAATCGTTTGTGTTACTCGGCCAGGTGCACCTCAACCAAAACGACACCACCGCAGCTCTCAAAGCCTTCCGCAAATGGTGGGACCTCGAGAAACCGGGATACGAAATCCTGCGTCAGAAATCCATCCACATCGGTCAGCCTCGCGGAAGTGTGTTGCGCATACTGGGTACGCCGATGCAAACGCGCATCGATTCGTCTGTTGATGGTCGAAACCTGTTCTACAAAGACAAGTTTGATTTAGGGGGCCGCGACGTCTATGTTTTCAGCGCTAAGGACGGTGCGAACGACGCGGCGGTCGAAGGCTGGACGTATAATCCGTCTTCATCACTCATCGAAGACGAACGGTGGCGAACGCATACGGTCTCACTCCTTGGATTGAAAGAACTGGCATTCATCACGTATAAGCATGGCAACGTTGCAGAGTCGTTCGACTGGTCCACGATTGTCACAACACTCAAACCCAACGATGCCGATTTCATGATCTTTCGTATTCAGTTGCTTCAAGAGATGGGCAAAGGGGCTGAAGCCCTCGAAGACATGCGCAGCCTCGTCGAAAAAGAGCCAAGTAATGCCACATATCGTTTGCCATACGCATTGCTCCTCGCCCGTACAGACAAGCAACGCGAAGCAATCGAGCAGTTCAAGGTTGTGCTCGAGTTAGACCCCGTGAACGAAACGGCCCTTTACAACCTGGGTGCTGAATACAAAAACGCTGCGAGTGCTAAGCAGTTGGCTGAACTCGATAAAAAGGACAAAGACAAGAAATACAAAATCGATCAATCGTTTATGGGTGACCTAGCGCAGTCAGCCACGTATTTTGAGCGCTT
>JBKJNB010000033.1:0-15000 GCA_046595995.1 Candidatus Kapaibacteriota bacterium | reverse complement strand
AGCATTAGTAAACATTTCTAAACGTGCCGTGATAGAGGTGTTAGATCGTCCGATACTGCCCCTTGCCGCACCGAACGAAGTCATGCGTAGTCACTTACTTCGTGATAATGTGCGAAAAAAGCCATCGCCTAAAGCAGGCGCAACAAAATCGCCCAAAACAGTAGCGACAAACAAGAACATCCGCACAGACGGCAGCCTGGTTCAATGGGGTCCGTGGTCGTTTCGCTACATCATGCGCGCACGCGAAGGCCTCACGATCTATCAGCTCGGCTATGAGCACGATGACAATCGAGCTAACCACAGCGGTCGTTTGAGAAGCGAGGCCGACTCAACTCGAAGCATTGCTTACAGATTGTCGTTAAGCGAAATGGTCGTACCGTACGGTGACACTGCTGCACATTGGCGTTGGCGTAGTGCGTTCGATGTTGGTGAATACGGCATAGGTATGCTTGCGGCTCCGCTAGTGCGTGGTAAGGATGTACCACATGACGCAATCATGACAGGTACGCCATCGGTTGCGTCGAACGGCGACATTAGCTATCAAGATAATATCGTTGCCATCTATGAAGCAGATGCTGGCATGGCATGGAAGCACTTCGATGTTATGAGTGGTGCACACATGGAGGAGCGCGGAAGTCAACTCGTTATTACACAAACGTCTACCGTTGGTAATTACGACTACGCGCTAAGCTGGATATTTAACATGAATGGAAGCATATCGTTCGATGCGGCACTCACTGGGATACTCCTTACAAAAGGTACAAACGACACTGTACATGCAGGCGCGGAAGGCAATCAGAAGTACGCGCACATCGTCGCAAAGAATTTGCTAGCCCCCTCGCATCAGCATTTCTTTAACATGCGACTCGACATGGATGTGGACGACACTGCAAACGCTGTGTCAGAGGTAGACATGGTGAGGCGTTCTGTCGGCGCGGAAAATCCGCACGGTAACGCAATCATGATGGAAGACTGGGACTTCCGCTTCGAACGCGAGGCTATGACGTCTGCGAATCCAGCGCTGGCTCGAATGTGGAAGATCTACTCAGTACGCAAGAACACATTGGGTATGCCAACAGCGTATACGTTGCATCCGCATGCCGGTCCGGCATCGTTTCTTGACAATAGTAATCTCATTCGCCGACGCGCTGCATTCCTAACACAAGACCTGTGGGTTACGCGATATCACGAGAATGAACTGTTTAGTGCAGGGGGCTATCCGAATCAGTCATCGGGCGATGACGGCTTACCCCAATACGTCGCGAACAACGAATCGATCCTTCGGAAAGACATTGTACTGTGGTATACGTTTAACGTAACGCACCTTGCACGTCCAGAAGACTGGCCTATTATGCCTGCTGTTCATGCAGGGTTCTCGATAGTACCAACGGGATTCTTTACGCAGAATCCTGCAATTCGTCTGAAGCTGGAGAAGCCCTAAGCAGTTGGCGCGTCTGCCTACGTGTTGCGCGCGTCTGCCTACGTGTTGCGCGCGTTAACGATGTCGATTGCAAGAGAAAGCGCAGCAGCAGTGCTAGCAGAGTCGGCGATATTTCGACCTGCTTTATCGAAGGCTGTACCATGATCGGGTGATGTGCGCACGATGTTCAAGTTCGCCGTGACGTTTACCCCTCCGCCTTGCGCCAGCAATTTAAGTGGTATCAACCCCTGATCATGATACATGGCAAGTATACCATCGAAAGATTTATAGGCGCCAAAGGCAAAGAAGCCATCGGCTGGGAACGGTCCTTCTGCGTTAATGCCACGAGAGCGCAAAGCATTGATGGCAGGGATAATAATGCGTTGCTCTTCATGTCCGATAAGTCCCTCTTCGCCTGCATGAGGATTTAACCCCAGCACCGCAATGCGTGGCGCTGCAATACGAAAGTCGCGCGTCAGAGTATGATGTACTGCTTGTACACGCTCTTCGATACGCGCTTGTGACAACGAATCGGCAACGTACTTCAAAGGCACATGTGCTGTTGCCAGTCCGACACGCACCCCTTCGAAGCACAAAAGCATAAGCGCCTCGCCGCCCGCATGTTCAGCGAGCATTTCTGTATGTCCTGGGTATGGCCACCCTGCTTGCCTGCACGCGTCTTTGCTAATCGGTAGTGTAACGACTGCATGAGCGGCACCGGAAGTCACCTGGCTGACAGCAACATTCAATGAAGCAATTGCAACTGCTCCGGCATCGGCAGCACAAACACCAGGCTGCACGACAGCCGATGCGTTAATGGGAATCAACTCGATGTCCAGCGGCTCGAGATTGTGTGCACGCATCACCTGCGAAAACAAATCTGCGTCAATGCACAAGGCAATGTCTGCTGGTAAGGGGCTGCTGCGCAGGGCTTCTGTGGACGTGGCCCTGCTGCGCAGGGCGCCGAGGAGGCACTCGATTCCGATGCCGTTGATGTCGCCGCAGCTGATAACGATGCGCGGACGCATTTAAACGCGACCTGCTCTGCGTCGACGAGTCTTGTAGAAGTTCAGGAGTAGACCCACTACGCTGAGATTCATAATCAGGGCGGTTCCTCCGGCACTTAGAAACGGTAACGGAATGCCCATAACCGGAAAGAGTCCGATTGCCATACCAATGTTTACAATCGTGTGATAGAGAAGCAGAGATGCAAATCCGACGGAAATAACGCCGGCAAACTTCGTTCGAACGAAGCTCGCAATGTTTACGCTGCGCAGAATGATTGCCGCTAATAGGCCAATCACCATAACGCCACCAATAAAGCCAAACTCTTCTGTTGGAACGCAGAAGATGAAGTCTGTCCACTGTTCAGGAATGTATCGCAGTTGCGTCTGAGTACCCTTGCGGAAACCCTTACCAGTTACGCCGCCAGAGCCAACGGCGAGAATGGACTGAATGACGTGATAGCCAGAGCCGCGGGGATTTCGCTCTGGCTCGAACAACGTAACGAGCCGCTGCTTTTTATACTCATCGAGATCGTTAAACGCGGGTTTGACTGCGAAGCCAGTGCCAACGAGTAACAGGACGGCCACAATCGTGAGGATAAGGTTGCGACGAAACAAGAACGCACCGAGGGCCACGAGTGCAGCCACGATGCCGAACCATATCATGTTGTCGAACAGCACGCCGTATAACGCCGACGCGGCTACGAATGGTGCACACGCAAGGAGGTACAGAAGGAACAGATCGCCGCCAATCCATAAGTATACACCTAACATCAGCGCTATGAAAACCGTTGCTGTGCCCGTATCAGGCTGCAGCATGATTAGCGCAACCGGTACAACAACTAACCCAAGAAGGAAGCCGAGGTCACGTAGCGTGCGGATGTCAAAGCCTTTACGCGAAACGTATTTCGCAATGGCCAGAAGCGTTGTGAATTTCACCAACTCCGACGGTTGGAATCTGAACCTGCCAATCTCAATCCAGCATTGCTGTCCGTTCACCTCCTTGCCGAGAGGAGTGAGCACAATGACGAGTAGCAGAATACCTAAGGCGTACATGGGATACGCGAAATCGCTAACCCACCGTTCAGGTATAAAGAACAACGTGACTGCCGAGGCGAGTCCGATGATTGCGTAAATCACTTGGTTCGTGAAGTACGAGGAACCATCGGTAGCGCTATTAATTGATATTAGTCCGAGGGCCAATACACCCGCTGTCGCGAGTAATAGACCCCAGTCTAATAGGTCATTTATGCGGCGCTGCAGTGCAACGTCTTCGTCGTCAAGTATAAATGGTTGCATAGGTTAAGATGTCCACTCGCGACCAAGAATGCGTTCGTATGCTTCGATGTACTTGGCTCGTGTGCCTGCAATAACGTTGTCTGGTAGGGATGGCGGCGGAGGTTGCTTGTTCCAATTTGTCGATTCGAGCCAATCCCTGAGTATTTGCTTGTCGAAATTGTGCTGTGGTTGGCCGGGTGCGTACTCGCTCTGCAGCCAGTATCGTGAGGAGTCGGGCGTCAGGGCCTCATCGATGAGAATAATGCTGCCGTCGTCGAGCCGGCCAAACTCAAACTTGGTGTCGGCGAGAATGAGGCCCCCGCCGCCCCTTGCGGCAACGGCAGTTGCCGCAGCCCCATACAGAGCAAGACTTACCTCGCGGACGTGGTTGAATGTCTCGTTGCCTATAACAGACGCCGCGGTTTCAGCTGAGATGTTTTCGTCGTGTCCGGTTTCGGCTTTGGTCGCAGGAGTAAAGATGGGTTCGGGCAATTGTGACGATTCCTGGAGTCCGGCAGGCAACGCAATGCCGCACACCGAACCGGACTGTTGGTATTCGCGCCAGCCGCTGCCGGCGAGGTAGCCACGCACAACACATTCAACGGGCAGTGGGTCGGTTTTGCGGACGATCATGGTGCGTCCGGCAAGCATGTCGTGCTCTTCAGACGTGAGGCCATCGATAGCCGACGTATCGTTGCCCAGCAGGTGGTTGGGCGTGAGGTGCGACAGCTTGTCGAACCAATGGCTGCTGATTGCCGTAAGAAGATTGCCCTTGTCAGGTACAGCTTCGTTCATCACCACATCAAACGCCGAAATACGGTCCGAAGCCACCAGCATTAGCCTGTCGCCCAAGTCATAAACGTCACGCACCTTGCCGCGTCGGAACAACGGATATCGCGTAATCGAAGTGGTGTGGACTGGCATCATCTACAAAAATACAGCACCACGCGCGAAGGCTTCGATGCATGCAAGAGAATACATACTTGTGGGGCAAGGGGCCTAGAGAAGGGGCTCGAAGCCGTAGTCTCTTCGATTCGAGAGCCCGTGAGTGTCATAAGCGTGTATTCAGCATTACGCAGTTCGCGAAGTTCATCGTTATAAACAATGTTAGCAATGGCACTCATGCGTGCAACCTCGGTGCCATCAACACCTGACGGAAGGTCGAGCCGAAGGAGTTCAATGTTGGGGGAGACAACTACGGCGATAACAGACGCGTCGGCCTCGATAGCGTCGCACATCGATCCGCCATTCTGTGTGCCATACTCGTAGCGCCATCGCTCGTTGCCATCTGCACTTAAAGCAAGCAACAATGGCTGAGAGGCGGCATTACCGGCTATGAGCGTGCCGCGTACGCCTTCACGTGTTCGTCGCACATGTGGTGTCTGAACCGGCAGGCGCTGTGTGCTAAATGCAAGAGCGTCGGCGCGCCATGCAACGGCATCGAACGGGATTGGCGTGCAACTGTCAGTTGCGTACTCTGCAGTTGCGGCCGTAATGGCTTCCCGTCTGCTACCAAAGACTGTCTGCTCTGCAACACACGTTACGACACCACTAATTCCAAGTTCATTGCCCTGCGCGTCTGCGTATACAGCGGCGGTTGTGGGTTGTTGCACGCCGGTACTAACGACAAGTGTGGAGTCGCCCCAGCGCAGCGATTCTGTTGACTGCACTACAACACCTATACGTGTAGATGCTGTATGCACATATCGAACGTCAACTTGTACTGCAGTGCTACTTCCGTTCACACCTCTGCCACGAACTACGCGCACCCAACGATGATTGCCTGACATGTCTATCGCTTGTACGTAGCCGGAGATCTCTGCACTGTCTGCGACGTTTTCTGGGCCGAAGCGCGATTGTCGGACAAAGATGCCGACCACGACAATTAGAGTGTCATTCAACACTGCTATCGATGTTGGGAATTCTGCATTTATGGCACCATCGTTTCGAACCCAACGTAAAGAGCCATCGGCATTTATCACAAACACGACAGCGTCGGCCCCACCACGCCCACTAAATGTCACATCGCCAACACGATACGATGTAATGCCATCTACGCCCGCGCCGCATAACATCCCAACCGCTAGACCGCCATCGGGTAGAGGCGCAATGCATGTAACGGCATCGTAACCTGGGCCACCGAATGTCCGCAACCACTGACGCCGTAGTCTATCATCAACACACAGCAAGAAGCCGTCGGCAAGCCCCCTCGATGTAAATCGAACCCCATCTACCGCGATCGATTCAGTGAATGCACCTCGAAGCACCACACTTTGAGTCGTGATAAGGCGCTCTAGTGAGAAGCCGTAGGTAGAATCGGCTAGAGCCTCCACGTTGAGTACAGAGCGTAGCGTCGGCGCCTGTGCAGCACACGCGAAGGGCAACACCAAGGCAAATGCAAGTATGATAAGGGGCCGCATAGGGGGCTCAATCTAGTCATCCTGTGCTCCGGATTTTCTATGTTCGTTAGGACTCTCAATACATACCTGAAGATTGGACAACATGAAACAACGCGTCCTTGTCTTTCTATTAGCACTGTGCGTCGTCATTCCTCTACGATCACAGGACAGGTCTACAGCAAGCTGGTACTTCGGTAACGGAGGTGGTTTGTCGTTCCTGACAGATCCGCCGACTATACTATCAGGCGGACGGACAGTGGCTATCGAAGGCACGTCTGTTATCTGCGACTCGGTTACGGGCGCTACCATTGCGTACACAGACGCGTCAACAATCTGGCGAGGCGACCACACGGTTGCTGCATTGGGCGTGGGTGGACAAGTTGGTTCGTCTACTCAGGCTGGGGTTTTTATACGTCACCCGGGGGACGCAACAATAATCTACTTGTTTACAGTAGAAGACACGAAGGCAAATGCAGAGGCACGTTTGACTACGTGTACATACGTTGGTGGAGTTTTCACAGTCGGCGCAACACAGACATTGCTTGTTGGAGTAACTGAAAAAGTAACCGCATCCAAAGCATGCAACGGCATTGATTACTGGGTAATCGTCAAAATGCAATCTGGTGTGTTTGTGTCGTACCGTATTTCGCAAACCGGAGGCTTTGAAATAGCGTCGAGAGTGAATTCTGCAGTAGGCTTGCCTGTTACACCGGGCGACAACATGCGCGGGGAAATGAAAGTGTCACCAGACGGACGCTGGCTTGCTGCCGCAAACGAAACAGTGGGTACCGAACTCTGCCGATTTAACAACGCAACTGGCGCTGTGACTAGCGCAGAACGATTTGATCTTGGAGCGCAACGCTACGGGGTATCCTTTTCACCTAATAGTCAGCTTCTTTACGTTAACTCGGGTTGGAAAGGGGTTCCGGCCAATGTCATCTACCAATTCGATCTTGCTGGAGCACCAATTAGCTCTACGAAAATCAGCGTAGGCACTCTCGCGGGCAATTTTGGTGCGGGATGCATGATGATTGCGCCAAATGGACGCATTTACGTTGCTCGCAATGGTGGACTTCACTTGGGCGCAATTCAAAATCCTGACGTACGCGGCTTAGCCTGCAATTACAACGACACTGAAATAGCATACCCAGCAAACACAATCCGTTGGGGATTGCCAAACGTTCCTCAGAATTACTTTATACCACGCTTCACCGGACGTGATACATCGGCATGCGAGGGGTCGACATTGCGCCTTGGTATCGCGCCATTCCCCGGATACATGTATGCATGGAGTCCGGGCGCACAATTCAACGACCCGACGTTAGCGCAACCAACAATCGTTGTGAACGGCTCCCAACGATACAGCCTCGTCATTACTGACGTGAACGGCTGCAAAATCAATCAGGTTGTTGATGTCACTTCTCGGCCGTTACCAACGGTGCGTGTTTCGGCTGACACTACAATTTGCATTGGTACACGAGGACCCTTGCGTGCAACCGCATCGCCAGGCGCAAGTATTGGGTGGACCCCAACAGAGAGCTTGTCTCGTGTGAGCGGACCACTTGTGGAAGCATCACCGAGAGTTACTACGCAGTACATAGTGTTTGCAAACTATGGCGACGGCTGCCTTGCTTTTGACACAGTCGTCGTGACAGTGCACGTGCCAACAAAGCCTGTCTTGTCATCGACGCCATCAATCAATCTGTGTGAGGGGTCTTCACAGCAGCTCACCATCGGGAGTATGCAGGGCGCGGTACTGTGGTCGACAGGTGCAACAACACCAAGCATTACCGTTTCCTCAGCAGGCACCTACTGGGTCGCAGTTACCGATTCTCTAAACTGTGTCGCGGCTGATACCGTTTCGGTCGTTCTCCTACCGCAGCCCACAGCAGTCGCAACAGGTGGCACCGAAATATGTGCAGGACAATCTGCACCGATGCAAGCATCGGGTGGCGTGTCGTATTTGTGGACGCCTGCCACGGGACTGAACGATCCTACATCGGCCACCCCTATCGCTTCTCCGACGCAAACAACTCGCTACGATGTTGAGGTGACTGGTGCAAACGGCTGCAAAGACACCGCATCGGTTACGATCGCTGTTCGTGTGTTACCGACACCAATGCTTAGCCACGGCGACACGACAATCTGCGGCTGTGATTCTATTGTTCTAAGCGCTCCACCTGGCTTCTCTACGTACATGTGGTCTGACGGCAGAACCTCTCAGAGTATCGTGGTACATAACACTGGTTCATTCAGTGTTGTCGTTACCGACGAACTCGGTTGCACGGGTATATCAAGCGTCGTTCGCATTGATACGTTTACAACAACAACGAACGTGGCAACACTTATCATTCCATACGCAGCACCTGACGGCATTCGTGTGAACCTGCAAGTCATCGTCAACAACTGGCCCACGCTCGCGCCGTGTTTTGGTGATAGTATTTCGTGGATAGTCGAGTTGCAGACGGGTGTCCTAGCACCAGTCAATGAAGCAGGACGCGGCATACTAACCGACTCGGGTGTGCGGATTCTACGAGGGGTGTCGCGTTGGGATCGAGTAAAGAACGACGTCGTTACCGAGATTCCATATATAGTTACAATTGGCGATACGAACCTTACCAATGTGACAGTGAAATCTGTTCAGGGGTCTCGATGTCCAGGCACAGTGACAGGGACCACAGCTTCGTTCGGCGTCGAAGACATTTGCCGCGCAGGCGGCGTGATACGCAAATACCTGTCGCCTGCAAAGTTCACTGGCATCCTTGCAGCCGATCCAAATCCAGCAAATGATGCGGTTACCATTCGGTTGCGCCTAGATAATCAACAATCATATCATCTCGAACTTCGCGATGTTCTAGGACAAGTAGTGATGCAAACCACACCGGCCAGTGGGGGACCGGGCATCGTAAGTGTTCCGATTGATGTCGGAAGTCTCGCTCCGGGCAAATACATCATAACACTTGTTGCCGGAAACGAACGCTCTGGATATCTGCTGGAGGTTCTATGATGCCAGCGTTAGTATGCTTCGCCGTTTTCCTCTTTGCGTCCACGGCTGCGTTCGGGCAGTTGTTCAACGACAACCGCGCCAAGTACGGCTTGTTTGTACATGGTGCGTACAACCTGCACACAGCAGACTTCCAGAAACTTCCCGGCATCCCTTGTTGCAGTCCGGGCTTCACCGGTGGAGGGGGCTTCGGCTTCGACATTGGTCTTATGGGCTCGCTACCCTTGGCTGACCAATGGCTTGTGTCATTGCGTGCTGGCTATTCTACGTATAGCGGTAAACTTGAAACAGATGAGTCTCGTACTGTGAACCTCTTTGGTGAGGCAGTGCCGGGCACGTTCCGTCATACGTTAGACGCTGCCATACCTGCGTTAACATTCGACATCCTAGCTGGCTTTCGTCCGGCCAACAGACTGACCATACTTCTTGGGCCAACATTCGGACTTGCGATGTCCCCAACATTCGAGCAGCGCGAAGACCTCATCCTTCCGGAAATCGGCACGTTTGAAGACTCAACGCGAACGCGACTCGACACAAGCGGACCAATTCCCGGCTCGAAGGCTTTTATGCCAGCAGTCACATTTGGCGTGTCTTACGACATACCACTTGATGCCAATCACAACTGGTATTTAATTCCTGAAGCAATGTTCTCACTCGGCCTAACCAACGTAGCTGATAGCGTTACATGGAAGGTTAGTCGTGTGCGCATTGGTGTAGCACTCGCATACAGTCCGTCCGACACACGACCTATTACGAGTACGGAAAAAATACTTAACGGAGAAATCGCAGCGACTGGACTCGAAGCCGACGGTACGGAACGTCCGCGCGTTACGCTTCGCATCGAAGAGTTTCTCTCAACGCGCATGAAGCCAATACTACCCTACGTCTTTTTCGACGATGGCTCAGCCGACATCCCTACGCGTTACAAGCGTAGGTCTGAAGCATCAGTCGCAACGTTTCGTGAACTCGACCTGCATAACGCGTCAATGCTTGGCACCTATCACGACTTGCTAAACATTATCGGACGTCGCATGCAAGACATCCCTAGCGCGACAATTTCTATCACAGGATGTAATAGCGGTGAAGGGGCTGATGCAGTAAGGGGCGACGTTGCAAAGAAGCGCGCCGAGGCGATAAAGAACTTCATAGTAAACACGTGGCGCATCGATCCGAATCGCATTAGCACAACATCGCGCGCACTGCCAGAAGTGCCCTCGAATATTGCTGAGGCAGATGGTGTCGAAGAAAACCGCCGCGCGGAGATAATGACTAGTGACCTTCGCATCCTCGACCCGATTTGGACAACAGATACCTCTCGAGCCGTGAATCCACCAGGCATTCGTTTTCGTGGTGTTGCGAATGCAGAAGCTGGACTCGATGAGTGGCGTATCAACGTAACACAAGATGATCGTGCTGTCAAAGACTTTGGCGGTCAGGGTGCGATACCAGAACAAGTTGATTGGGATGTAGAGGGCGATCAGCAATTCGTGCCAAGAGCCCCCTCTCAACTCGAGTACTCGTTGTACTTAAAAGACAACAACGGCAAAGAGCACGTGTCAAAGGGACGTCCGTTGAACGTCGAACAGATTACCATTCAATACAAGCGCCGCGAGCGCATTAAAGACAAAGAAGTTGACCGCTACGCTCTGATCGCGTTCGAATACTCCGATTCCAAAGTCACTTCGCAACAAGCACGCTTGCTCGACAGAATCAAGGAGCGTGTGTCGCTTGCATCTACAATCCGCATATCGGGTCACACCGATCGCACGGGCGAAACGACGTTCAACCAGAAGCTCTCCGACGATCGCGCTGCAAACGTCGCGGCATACTTAAAAGGCGGTTCGATGACTGCAGCCGGCTACGGCGAAGTAAGTGCACCGTACAACAACTACTTCCCCGAAGGGCGCTTCTACAACCGCACGGTTAACATTGTAGTCGAAAACCCGCTAAAGGAGTGACCGGCGAATCAAATATTTGCGGTAAGCTTTTCTGCATGACACGATGCGGAGTACTTGCCGCATTTGTGTTCTGTTTCTTTGTAATCACGAACGGCTGTAGCAATGTGGTGGGTCCGGATCCAGAGGATGTCATCTCGATTACCTATAGCGTTAGTGGCTTCGCTGCACAACAAATGCTGACCGTTTCAAGGAATACTGTACGATGCCAGAGTGGCGGACAAGCGAAACGGTACCAATACGATACCGTCATGAATGATTCTGCCTTTCTCGACGCCCTACTCCGTGCAGTAAATCTGACGCACGCTTTTAACGAGTCCGACGATGTAGATAAGGGTGACCTGGCCGATGACGGTGCGTTATTCACCGTAGAGTTTATATATCACGTGCATCCGGGCAGTGAAACGACTGCCACAAAGCAGATACAGTTCACAGGCGGTCCACCCGATTCGATACGTGACATTGTCAGGTCCCTAGAAGACAGAACACGTCAGATGGGCTTCAAGTGAATAGACCGTCGCGACGATTGGCTGTTTCGTAGTTAGAAAAGCGCCCGCGCCTCTGGTAAAATCATGATTCCAAGGATCATCATCAACACCGATGCGATGATCATGAACAGGGTGTTGCGCACTGCTAGTGGGGGCACTGCGTGCTTATACCGGAGAGAGATGTGTGCCAATGACACGGCGATGAGCATTACAAAGGAGTGCTCGAGTCGGTGGCGCAACGCAGCGCCAGCGTAATCTTCCCAGCGAATAACGAACTGCATGAGTCCGAGTATTAGCTGAATCGTGAGTACGATAATGTACACACGCACAAGTGTGTTGTCGGTCCTGTCGAGCGATCGCTTGCCGAACATCGAGACAAGTAACTTGATGATTGTGATGATGGCGAGGCCCAAGATGAGCCAGCGCATTTCGGAGTGCAGCTTGAAGATGAGGTCCATAGTGGACGAAAGTAGCAATTTTGCACGCGATGTTTCGCAGCACACTTCTCACATATCTCATATTTGTCGCCTTTCATGCCTCTTACGGCAGCGATGACGACACCACGCGTTTCTTCTATCGACACCACACTTACGGCAGCATGGCGCTCGTTAATCCGCTACAGATGGTGTTAAGCGGTAGCTTCGACATCTTACAGCTTGACGGGAAAGACAGACGTCTATTAAAGAAGCCGTATGGTATCGGATTCGAGAATGTTTTTAAGAATTGTTTTTCACCCGGACCCACCATTTCACAGATTGGTTGGGGCAAGTGGATTACAACAGAAGTTCTTCCTCTGAATTTTACCGCTGCTGGTGCGCAGTGGGTACCGAATTACCAGTTGCACCTAATTGGCGGCGGCATGTCGTATCGCATGTTGTCTGAGTGGTACCGAGAGCAAGGAATAGCCGGCGCTGATTGTTGGTCTGCGGGGACAGTGATGTTCATGCATGTGCTTAACGAAGCCGTGGAGAACGAGGACTATCGCGGCTATAATTCCGACCCGATTGCCGACATACTGCTGTTTGACTGGCTCGGAATTCTGCTCTTTACCAGCGACGATGTCTCGCGGTTCTTTGGCGAAACGCTGCATATGCGCGATTGGTCGAACATAACTATGATTACATTCCCCGATGTACAATTGGGCAACGGTGGACAGTATTACTCACTCAAGTGGAACATCCCGAACACCGAACGATGGAGCGTGTTCTATATGATGGGTATGAGTAACATGGCGGGTGTGTCGTACAAGACCGATGAGGAACATTCACTTACGTTGGCCAGCGGCATTCGTGGACGCAACCTTACGCCCGTCGACCCCACTGTGCGCCAGCTCACACTAACGCTTGTTCCGACTGGGGGAGTGTTCTGGGATCGCAATCACTCGTTGCTTGCGTCGCTAACCGTAAGCGGTCAGCAAGATCAGTCAGCAATACTGCAGTTGTACCCCGGACTCGTTAAGGGGCTGCCGTTGAACTTATCTCTTTGGGCGATGTATGGCACGACAGGGGGCTTCGGAGCAGGATTAAGTGTGTGCCTGCTGCCGGGTCTGGGTTATAGAAAGAGCCCGCGCTAGTCGGCGGTGAGAGTCCCAAATAGCGTTGCGCTGTTCGATCTGCCGACGGTTACGTTTACGATGTCGCCAACTGAATAACCCGCCAGCCCGTTGTGTGCGAAGATTACCTTTTTGTTCGAGTCTGTGCGTCCGATCCAGTCGTGCTCAGAACGTTTGCTTCGACCCTCGACAAGCACACCCATGGTGCGTCCAACCTCAAGAACGTTAAGGTCTGCGCTTATTAGTCGCTGCTGTTCTATAATCTCCTCTAAGCGGCGCGACTTTATTTCGTCTGGTATATCGTCGCCCATCTTCCACGCCTTTGTGTTCTCGCGTGGGGAGTACGCATACATGTAAGCACCATCGTAACGTACATCGCGCATGAGCTGTAACGTTTGCTGATGGTCTTCCTCAGACTCCGTACAAAAACCGGAGATAACATCGGTCGAGAGTGCGGCACTCGGCATAATCGTCCGAATGCGCTGAATGCGCTCTAGATAATGCGCGACGGAGTACGTGCGGTTCATCAACTCGAGAATGCGATTCGAGCCCGACTGCACTGGAAGGTGTACATACTTGCAAATATTATCATGCTCAGCCATCGTATCGATGAGTTTATCGCTCATGTCCTGCGGATGAGACGTCGAATATCGGATGCGCATATGCGGAACAGCTTGGGCGACCTTCGATAGCAAATCTGAAAAATCCGCACCACTGGTGTCGTCCCTATACGAGTTTACATTCTGTCCAAGCAACGTAATTTCTTTAAAGCCCCCTTCGAAGAGCCCCTTTACTTCGTCGACGACACTAACCAACGGACGTGATCGTTCGCGTCCGCGCGTAAACGGCACAACACAAAACGTGCAGAATTTGTCGCATCCACGCATGATGGAAACCCACGCGCTAATGCCTTCGGTTCGGAGTGGCACAATGTCGGCGTACGTCTCTACGCGCGATAGCTTTACGGCAATACCACGTTCCCCCGCGTAGGCCGCAGCGAGCAATTCGGGGACGTTGCGGTATTCGTCCGGACCAACCACGATATCAACGAGCTGCGTTTCGAGCAACGTCGATCGTAAACGTTCTGCCATACAGCCAAGTACGCCAATAACAAGGCGTCGGTTCTTCCGCTTGAAGAACTTCATGTGCTTAAGACGGTCGTGAATGCGGCGTTCAGCATTATCACGAATGGCGCAGGTGTTAATCAGGATTACATCTGCGTCATCTGGTCTGTCGGTGACTGTGTATCCGTGAGGTTTCAGGATCCCCTGCAGGATTTCAGAATCACTGGTATTCATCGCACAGCCGTAGGTCTCGATGTAAACACGGGCTCCGCCCCCAGCTACGCTGGGGCCCCCGGTTGAATTGGGGACCCCATGGATATGCGGGGCCCCAACCGCAGGCTGGGGATTATTTAAGTCGAGTACGGGGATGTCGAGAATGTTAAACATGGGCGACAATATTACCGAATAGCGTGGGGTTGCACGACGCTCGCGTCCGTGAGCGATGAGGTCTGCGTCACGTTATAGCGGTCCCACACTACAGTGTTGCATGGGTACACCACTACAACAGAAGGCTTACTTGCTTGGCGTTCTTTCGGTGAAGGCTGGCATACAGCATAGTCAGGGTGCCGGAGCATTATTGGATCGCATGGTACTCGCGGGCGTGCTCGCAGGTGCTTCAGTCGAGGAGGCCGTTGCTGCACCATCGCGTGATGTGTTTCGGCAGCGACTGTTTGGCGCAAACGAGCACGTGCGCGTTCTAAAATTCTGGATACGACTGCTTGACGATTGTTCGTTGCTGCCGCCTGAGACTGCAACCGAACTGCACGACGCAGCAGAAGAAGTGCACAAGCTTGTGCTTGCATCGCTACGGTCGTCGAACTAACTCATCGATCCAA
>JBKJNB010000002.1:0-4804 GCA_046595995.1 Candidatus Kapaibacteriota bacterium | reverse complement strand
TGGGTGCAAATCGCGGTTTGCAAACTGCTATATGAGTTGATCCTGGAGGTGGGGTAAACTGAGAGACGGCGAATGGAATTGATGAGAAGATGTACTTGATGAGGTAAGCCAGGATGGCAACTAGCTCGGAACTACAGCGTCGAATTGAAGAGTTTGTTGAATCGCTCGAATCAGAATTCGGGCCAGTAGCTCAGGGGAAGCACAATTGCTTGCTTTCGGCCATCGAAGACTTCGGGGTTCAAGTCGGTGATGAAGTCGCAAAGACGATTGCTCAGAAAAAGTCGGCCAAGCAGATTGTTTTAGATGAGCCGACATCCGAATGTTGTTGCCCAGTTTGCAGTAGCCCGGGGCAGTTCAAAGGCGAACGGAAGCGGCTGCTAGACGGACGGCGAGGCAAGCTGCGAATATCGGAACCAGAGTACTTCTGCACAAAATGTCGGAAGTCTTTTTTTCCCTCTGACGGCGCTGATCGGAGTTGATCCCGACTGCAATATGACGCCTGCTATGCTTGAGAAAGCCGTCTATGCAGGATCACGTAGTAGCAGCTTCGTTCAAGCGGCTGAAGACATCTGTAAGTTAGCCGAAGCCAAAATATCTTCGCAACGAATTCGTCGTGTTACTGAGCGCATCGGAAACGAGCGAGCAGCTCAATCTGCACGAGCTCAGGAGTGCTACGATGCGATGTATCTTCCGGCACGACAGTTAGCTCCTGAAGGTGTCCAAATACCACAAGTTGCGTGCGTTCAGATGGACGGTGGCCGCATTCAAATTCGCGAGCGCTGTGCAAGTGACGAACATATTGAGCAAACTGAAGTCGATAAACAAAATAGCGGCTTTTGGCGTGAATCGAAAGTTGGCTGTTTGTTGCACATGACAAGCGAAACCAGCAGTGTTGATCCAATTCCAACACTGCCAGCTACCTTCACTGATCGAGCCAAAATGCACAAAATGTGCAGCGAAATTAAAGGTTTTTCATCACCGGATGAGCCAAGCGATGAACTTATCTCGGGCAAGCAAGAACTGCTTGAAGCGTTGGAAGACCATCTGCCAAAGGTCGAGTCGCGAAGTGTCGTAGCCAGCATGTTGTGCAGTTCTAAATTCGGCTTGCAGTTAGCTTCAGCTGCTTATGCACAAGGATTCAACGCAGCCGCTCGTAAAGCGTTTGTATGCGATGGTCAAACAGCCAACTGGAAAGTATGGGAACAGTGGTTCTCGCACTACACGCCGATAGTCGACTTCATTCATGCCATATGCTACGTCTTCGCTGCATCAATGGCAGAAAGATCGAAAGACGCTGGCTGGGCACTGTACCTTCAACGGGCGCAGTGGCTTTGGGAGGGGAATGTCAATCTGATCATCGAAGCTTTACAGGCTGAGCAAGAAAAGATCGGCAAGCCATCGAAAGACGAAAGCACAACCACTCAGCGATACAACGTAGCAAGAACATTGACGTACCTGACAAATCAACGCGAGCGAATGAACTATCCAGAGTACCGTAAGCAAGGATTGCCCATCACCAGTAGCCACATCGAATCTACCATCAAGCAAATCAACAAACGAGTCAAAGGAACCGAAAAGTTCTGGGACCGAGCTGCTAACGCCATCCTGCACCTCGCCGCTGATCACATCGGCTCACCACAGCTCTTCGCAAAATTCTGGGCTGAAAGACCTGCTAGAATTGAAAGCATTCGCTGTCGCTCGAACGCAGCTTAAATACAAACCACGACTTGCACCCAGGGCTGATTTGCATTCCCACGCTGCAACATCATTTAGGCTTGGGCTCTTCGCTGACATTGAGCGAAAAACAGCCTGAACACATTGGCATGTTTCGTCAGCCGCCAGAATCCTCGAAGGCATAGTCTTGGCCGTACCAAAGTTTCGTCCAACCCGATTGACCAGCCACGCAGTGGCGACAGACATTAGCCCCGGGTGAGCGTTGCGAGCCTCTGGGCGAGCAACAGCGTAACCCGGGGTACTCGAAGCGAGGCATTAGCGGTGAGCGTTTGTGCCGCCATTTCACAAGTCGCTATTCGAACCGCAACATCAGTTACGGTACCCTTTTGATCGAAGTCGTGGACCATTGCCAGCCCAACTTTGGTATCAGCCCAAAAACAATTGAGGACAATTGTTCTACAATCTTGCGGCCGAAACTACACTCCACAGACCCGGCATAGCATATATCCTTTGGGGGGCCGCCGCGCGCGATTTTTGCGAGTATGGTGCTGAATCAGGAACGGCCAAATTCAGCTAGTGGCGGCAAGTAATGTTCCAAAAGTTCGAGCGGACGATCCGCCACTTAGCTGCAATTTTTTGTTCGTCATTTAAGGTTCTGGGATGCTCAAATCGCGACAGATCTTTTTGGCCAAATGGTTAGAGATTTCATTGTGTCGCGGCACCGCAGTTCGACTTCCTTTGTCCTGGTTGCCCCACCAAGAATGATTCCCACCTTCACGTATGAGTTCGCAGCCATGATCGATTAGATGCCGTATAAGATCTCGACGTTTCACAATTGGATTGCGACTTCTTCGTACGATTCACCAGCGGCGGCATTTCGCGCATCCTCTCGGTTCATCTCGATCGCCTCGCCAAGAGCTTCACGCAAATTCGAAAGCAATTCGTCTCGAGTTGAGCCCTGTGAGTTTACGCCTGGAACTTCTTCAATCCATCCTATCCACCATGGCCCATCTTGTCGAACTACAGCAGTATATCCGGTCGGCAGCATTTTCGAACTCCACAAAAAAATTGGAAACAGCGCACTTTATTGTATCCACTAGTGCTTCCTGGCGTTTAAGACGGATCATCCTTTTTCAAAATTTTTGGGCTACAGCTTAGCGTCAAGATACCTGCGTTTATCAAAACAAATTGTTGGATGTCGCTTGGGTTGAATCCTAGATGCCACCCGGCGTCAGACGCGGGATGATCCCTGTTGTCAACCTTATCCGCCATCAACGTAAGCAGCGATGCTAATCTGCGGAAGGAATGTGAGTCCCCGAAAAGCCGAATTCGCGCACCATCTCCGCCTGGATTTGGGTCATTCTCGAAGGTCAGTTTCCATCTCTTGTCTGCAAGCAGTTCAGATAGGTCATCCATCGAGTCCGGGATCCTTTGGGATATTGTTCGCGGCAAGAGGTCGAAAACAGACCTAAAGGCCGGAGGCGGTTGATTCGACGAACGACCCGCATTCATCGAGTCGCCGGGGTAGAGCCGCCATTAGGAACGGGCTGATCGGCGACTTCGATGCAATGCTTGGTTCGTTGCTTGCCCTGCCAGATCGGCCTACCCGATTTTTCTAGTCTGGCTTGCGCATCCCGGAGATATGCCTCCGTATCTCCGTTCCAGTTTGACAGGATTTTACGTCTTGCCTCATGCAGCTCTTCCAATATCGGATTTTGCATTTTCATGTTCCACCGAAAAATTCGATTGGTGCACAGATCAACATCCCTGACAGCCCAGACTCATTCAGCAGCTTGTAAATTCTCGGCAATTCAGTCGCGTTGGCGATATGGGTACAGTTTTGCGTCAGCAAGTATTGTACCCCTGCGAGCGCAGCCGTGGCAACATGCAACGCATCAAGCCGAGCATTCGACGGCATCATATGCCGTTTGATGATCTCGTCCGCGAGTGAATCCACATCGCGGTTGGCAGGCAAAACAGGAATTCCGTCCAGCGCCGCCAGCCGGCGCGTCTTGCAGCATGAGGATCCCCAAGCGACGCCTCGTCGATGACAAGTTGCGACGTCGGTCGCGAATGATCTCTTTTGGACGTGCTCCCAGCCGTCGCGTTCGTGAACCGACCAGTCACGGAATGCTGTCATGGCGCGATGTCGCTTCGAATCGACCAGCGATCTTCCGTTCTTGGGTGGGAACCACGAAACACACCAATGACACGAAAGAAGCCAGGATTCCTTTCGTGTGTTTCGTCCCTTTCGTGGTTTATGATCGCCAGCCGAAGTAATCGGAGCAACACAGAAGCGATGTTCCAAGACAATGCCCCCGTCGGTCCGCGAGCATTCGTCGGCCTGTGGTGACTCAAGCATCGAACGTTGGCCGTAACCCGGCGGCTGCCAAAAGACTCTGATTTCAAAACCCGCGCTGTCGGCCGCTCCGGTTCACTGCATGGTTGGGTCATCCAATCACCTAGTCTATTTCCGACGAAGTCGGTAGACCCCATTTGCGGTCCCCTTCGTGTCGAACGTGTTCGGTTTCGTCGGCCGGGAACTGTTTTGTGCAAGAACGGATTCTGCAAATGCTGTAGTCATGCAGTATGTGAGTGAGTCATCCTTCAGTTCAAACATCCCAAACGCAACCGTAGGTTGAGGAGTCTCTGGCCCCACGCCTGGAAGCCCAATAGAAAGACCATGGAATATGAGATCCCGGCCGGCAATGTCAACTCGATAACGGACCTGGTCGCCCACCGCCCAATTGTCACCGGAAACGGACAGCGACAGTCGGTGTTCTGGTTTGTATTCTGTGACGATTCCGTCTTTCTCGTACGACAGATACTCCCAGTCGCCTTGCAACAAAGACGCAACGGCGTTGATTGGCGAGCCACGCCGGAACGCGATGAGCCCCTTACCAAGTGGTCCGACATATTGCCAACCTTGCCCAGCCAACTGGGTCAATTCCCGCGTCGCCGCCTCTTCCGAGTCAGAGAAGCGGACCGCTTTGAATTCATCAGTCCGAATGGACCTCGGCTCGCCGGGAGACTGGCCAATCGCACCGGTACTCGTGGCAATGAGCATCGAAAGCGACATTGCGATTAACGACTTCCTAGATGCAGTCATGGCAATCTCCACATTTGTTTC
>JBKJNB010000107.1:0-9721 GCA_046595995.1 Candidatus Kapaibacteriota bacterium | reverse complement strand
CTCTTTCGAATGACATCGTCGGCGAACGCTGGCTTGGCGCATGGACGACCAACGCAGTGGGTGGTACATCGGCAGTGTTGTGGATTCCGATAACTGTTTCGGAAGCTGCTGTTAGCTACGGCGTACTTCGACAGACGTCAACCCGGTTTGCAACTAATGATGCGAGTTCTGTTGCGATTGATTCAACGAACGGCATCGTAAGCCTTCGTGCAGATACTCACGATGTTTACATTCAATCGAGTGGCATTCAAACATCCGATCTCGATCGCAATCCAACCCTCCTGTTCCGAATAGCGCAAACAGAATTCATTCGTAATTCATACCGACGTGGCATCAACATTGTTTTGCTCTCACCAAATGACACTGTTCCTCGGGCGATACGCAGATATGACACATGGATTGACCCCACTCCGATAGAGACTGGCCACAACGGGTTCGCAGAGGATGCAATACTGTTCATTCGCGACAGCATCCTGCCAAGTGACCGTGTGCTGTTTGCAACATGCGACGAGTCGTTCACGCAATTCGAGGAACGCGGACTGATGAATTCGTTAAGGATCTTGCTTAAGGGTCTTGGTTCCGGGTTTGCAGATTCTCTGCGTATGAGTTCCTCGTGGGCAATGATCGGGCAACGCGGGCTTGCTCCGGGTACAGCTCCCGAGCTATGGAAAGGCGCGCCTGATTCCATGGTAAAACTCACCAGCACGCTTCCTTTCTTCGCCTCGAAAGGAAATGCTCACACCGAATGGCTGGGTCCGGCACGTCGATTCAAAAGCATCGTAGTCGGCAGACCCGGCGAACAGGACTTGGGTGTGGGCGTTTCTGCGACAGTTTTCTCGCGTTCGCTTGAAGGTGTTGAGGACACCATCGTAACGTTTACACAGAGTTCTATACTCGAGTTCACGACGCCAATAGAGGCGCGCTGGATTCGTGCCGTTTTGAATTTGACCCACTTTGGCGAGCCTGTGGCTCCAAGTACAAACGTTGTTGTCGGGGTTGATTATGAGCCCGCAGATGAATGGATCATCGAGGCTACTGGCGGTCTTTCATTACCCAACGATACTGTCCTCAGAGGTGAGCCTTTACGTGCAAAGGTCCTCATACGAAATGCACGTCCAGAGCAGACCAGCTACGCTGCCGACCTGAAGGTTACAGGAACAGGTTCAACCGTTACCGAACATGTCTTTGAATTGGATACAACGGTGCTGCCAACACCCGCAGATTCCAACGCCTCAATCGTCGTTAACATTCCGAGCGCGTCACTAGGTCCTTTAGCCCTTATCTCTGCCTCAGTAGACCCAGAGCAGAAACTGTCAGAGAGCTACACGTTCAACAACGGTCGTGTGCAAACCGCGAGTGTTCGCGATGACGCCGACACTCCAACGATTGAAGTACGCGTAGATGACGTTCGCGTGCGTGGTGGTGAATACGTGTACATCCATCCTTTCTTCGATGTGCTGGTGCATGACAATTCGCAATTACAGATATCGGATGAGACGAAGCTTACAGTGTTTATTAACGGCACGCGCATTCGAGAGAGCACGTCCACAGAATTCGAGTTCTTAAACACCGCAAGCGTCTACGGACGGTACGATGCAAATGACGTGCGTGCTGCAACGCGTTTCCGGTTTCCGCTGGAGATTGGACAGAACAATATCATCGTAAAGGCAAGCGATGCAACGGGCAACGCCGCGAACTACGAGATCGCCGTTTATACGTCATCGAAGGTCGAATTTGCCGACGTCGTGCCGTATCCAAACCCCTCATCGGGTCCGATGACGTTCAGCGTCGCCCTCGCTGATACGCTCCCCACACGCTCGGCTTCGCTCGAGATTTACGACCTTAGAGGCGTCCGCATCCGCTCACTTTCGGGCATTCTGACGGTCGGACGTAGCACGTTCGAATGGGATGGCAAAGGGGAAGAAGGGGTCTCAGTGGCAACCGGACTGTACATGTGGAAACTTTCTGCCACAGATGCAGGTGGGGAGCCCCTTTCACACCGAACTGGGACGCTGACAGTGCTCCGATAATCCGTATTTTTGGGGCTATGGCACTGACGAACGAACGTATACAACCCGTCTTGATGGAAGACGAGATGCGCAACTCGTATCTCGATTATTCCATGTCCGTAATCGTGTCGCGGGCCTTGCCCGATGTACGCGACGGACTTAAACCTGTTCACCGCCGCGTTCTGTACGCGATGTATGAGTTGGGCATGTTTCCCAACCGACCTTACAAGAAAAGTGCGCGTATCGTGGGGGAAGTACTTGGTAAGTACCACCCGCACGGCGACTCTTCTGTGTACGACGCCATGGTGCGTCTTGCGCAGCAATGGTCGATGCGTTACCGCCTTGTCGATGGTCAGGGCAACTTCGGTTCGGTCGATGGTGATTCGCCGGCTGCAATGCGGTACACCGAAGCGCGCTTGAACTGGATAGCGATGGAGGTTCTGCGCGACATCGACAAGAACACCGTTGCGTTCCGTTCGAACTTCGACGACTCGCTGCAAGAGCCAACGGTTCTACCTACAGTATTACCTACGCTTCTGGTTAACGGTGCGAATGGTATTGCCGTTGGTATGGCCACGAACATCCCTCCGCATAACCTCCGCGAAGTAATTAGTGGCATCACGGCCTACATCGCCGATAATGCCATCACCAACGAAGAATTGTTGAAGCACATTATTGCTCCCGATTTTCCAACCGGTGGCATCATTTACGGCTATGAAGGCGTGCGCAGTGCGTACACCACGGGTCGCGGCAAGATTCTTGTTCGTGCGAAAGCGACGATTGAGATTAACAAGCAAGGCCGAGAAGCAATTATTATTACAGAGCTGCCGTACCAGGTGGGTAAGGCCGGACTCATTGAGAAGATTGCCGATCTCGTAAAACTCAAGACGCTCGAAGACATCTCCGACCTCCGCGACGAATCGGACCGCGACGGCATGCGCATTGTTATCGAGCTAAAGCGCGATGCAACGCCAATGGTCGTGCTGAACAACCTCTACAAGCACACGCAGACACAAGTGACATTCGGCGCCATCCTGCTCGCCCTTGTTAACGGACGTCCCCGCATCCTTACGCTGAAAGAGATGATCGAGGAATTCGTAAAGCACCGTAACGACGTCGTCGTAAAGCGCACACAATTCGATCTCGATGCGGCAGAGAAGCGGGCACACATCCTCGAAGGCTTTATTATCGCCCTCGATAACATCGAGGAAGTCATTAAGACCATTCGTGCATCGCGCGATGCTTCTACAGCATCGGACAATCTTCAGAAAAAGTTTGCTCTGTCGGAGATCCAGGCAAAGGCCATTCTGGATATGCGTCTGCAGCGTCTTACCGGACTCGAACGCGATAAGATTATGGCCGAATACCGCGAGGTTATCGAAACCATCGAACGTCTGCGATCGATTCTTGCAAGCAAGGATTTGCAGATGACGATTATTGGCGACGAGCTTCAGGAATTAGTAAAGAAGCACGGCGATGAACGTCGCACGCAGATTGTGTACGATGCAAAGGACTTTACGCTAGAAGACATGATTGCCAACGAAGAGGTAATCGTAACCATTTCTCATAATGGCTTTATTAAGCGTACGCCTGTTAGCACCTATCGCCGTCAGCACAAGGGCGGACGTGGTGTGTCGGGGTCTGGAACGTACGAAGACGACTACGTAGAAACCGTGTTCAGAGCGTCGACGCATCACTATCTGTTGTTCTTTACCGATAGGGGACGTGTCTATCGCATCAAGGTGTACGACATCCCTGAAGGGTCGCGTACCGCGAAGGGTCGTTCGTTAGCGAACGTCATCCAGAAGCAAGGTGATGAAAAGGTAACGACGTACCTGCCGGTTGCCGATCTCGAGAAAGAAGATGCATTCATATTTATGGCAACGAAGAATGGCACGGTCAAGAAGACCATGCTCAAGAATTTTGCCAATGTCCGAGCAAACGGCATTATTGCTGTTGACCTCGATGACAACGACAGGCTCATCGGTGCACGTCTAACAGACGGTACCATGGAAGTCTTGATTGGTTCGAGCTCTGGCCTTCTTGTACGTTTCAACGAATCTGATGTACGTCCGATGGGACGCAATGCTGCTGGCGTAAAGGGTATTACCCTCGCAGCGGGCGCAGAGGTTATCTCTCTCACGACGGTCCGAAGAGCCGATGCACAGGTTGTCGTTGTTGGCAGCCGAGGATATGGTAAGCGTACGAAGGTCGAAGACTTCCGCATGACGAAGCGCGGCGCAAAGGGCGTAATCTCGATGAACATCACAGAAAAGACTGGCCCGATCTGCGCAATTCTCGAAGTACACGACGGCGAGGATCTGGTTGTTATTACGAGCAACGGCATTCTCATCCGTCAACAGGTAAAGGACATCCGTTCGCTGGGACGCAACACTCAGGGCGTGAGGCTCATCCGTCTGGAAGAGGGAGACGAGATTGCTGACATCACAACCGTTACACGTGAAGAAGACGAAATCGAAGAGGCTGAAGTCGTCGAAGGTTAAGAGGCCACGTTTCCGCTCTGTGTTCGACATGATTCTGAACGTACTTGCTCTATGCCTGGCAACAGTAGTGTTATCGCTACCGTTGTCAGGCCAAGTGCTGCCAGACTCATCGGCATTCGTGCACATCACGAAGAAGGCACTGCGCACAATTCGCTATGGCTCGTTGAGCGAAGTGCTAAAGCGCGGCACCTTTTTTCAGCCCCTTTCCCTCGGTGGATTCGGTCAGCCGAATTCTGTGAACATCTTTGGTGGCTTTGCCAACGACATTGGTGTAAGCTATAACGGCCGCGCCATGACAGATCTGTGGTCGGGTACATACAACCTTGAGCAGCATTCACCCGAAGGCTTCGATGCAATTGATGTATACGTCGGCACTGACGCCGTAGGCCTTGCTCCGCATGCAACACTTACGTGGCTGAACTTGCAGGGCATTCGTCACAACACCGCAAAACCACACTCTGTGTTCTGGTATTCGCAAGGCAGTGGCGACCAGATTGCAGCCGACATAACGCTCTCGCAAAACATCGTAGAGAATGTGAACATTACGGTTGGCGTGCGTCGCAACGGCGCCCGCGGAGTGTTTCGGCGCACTGACTTTGATGTTTGGAACGCGCGCGTTGCGCTTACGTTCACACCAACGTCCAGAACATCGGTCGATTTTCGCTACGACCTCTCCTCGATGAATACCGACCTCTGGGGCGGACTCTACGAGAACGTTGTGCTAACCAACGTGAATGAAGCAACTGCAGAGACCGTGCAGTCTAGTCTTCGCGATGAAACGCGGCGTCACGACGGCACACTTACGCTCGTTCAACGCCTAACCGAAGACTCGTCGTCTACGGTAACTGCGGTTGCATACTTCACTTCTAATAATCTTCGACGACTGCGCGATTCAACAACGCTTACTGTTGCTGAACCTTTGGGCATTGATGCATTTGTAATTCGCACATCGATGTTAGGTGCGGTTGGCAGACTCGATCAGCGCCTCGGCACAATGATGCTGCGCGTCGGCGGCAGTGTCGACCTCGTGCAGAGTCCGCGCTTCGACTACGCAGATAGCTCCAACGACGTTATCACGAACTTCTTCGCACACGTAAACGTGCCCCTTGCAGAGCCCCTTACCGTACGCGTGGCTGGACGTATTGGTACGACATGGGGCAGGCCGCTGAGCGGCCTTGGGGCTGCACTCGCATGGCGAGTGCATGAAGGAACGCTCGAAGCTGATGTGTCGTTAGCGCAGCAGGCATCGACGTTGGCAGAGGGACGCGACCTGCCATTCGAGCGCCATATGCTTGCACTCGTGACGATGAAAGGTCCGGACTTTAGCGTTGCAGCATTTCACCGCCGCGTGGCGAATGTATACACTTACGGCAGACTCACAGACTCGAGTGGCACACGCCTACTCGACGCGCGCGTAGTTAGCGCAAATGGCTCGCGCGCGGTAAGCGGACTTCTCGCACAGGCCACCGTACCGATAGGTGACTGGCAAGTAATCCCACTGGCTCGTGTACAATACGATCCGTCGAATGACACGTATGCAGGCACAGGCGTGCGCATCATGACGCAACTCGATGTGTCGTATCGCCATCGGGTGGGTCCGAACTCCGTTCGACTGGGTGTCGTCGGCACGCTTCAGCCACTGTTCACCGGTGAAACGTACGTCCCTACACGCTGGGCGTACATTCACGACCCAAAGGAGAATGGTTGGTCGGCAAACGGACTCGATGCGTACCTATCTGCAGTGCTAGGTAATGCGACACTACGCGTATGTTACGAGAACATTCTGGCGCAGAGATGGTACACAGTACCAATCTATCCAGAGATAACGCAGAACCTGCGCGTTATGCTGCATTGGGCATTTCTAGATTAGCACACCGTCGGCGCGTAATGCGCAGCGAGGCAACGATGAAGCCAACCATAATCGCTGGCAAGATCCCAGCCACAATTCCCGCGATGTTTCTTGATGTGTGCCGTCATTACGAGGGCATCACGCAGAAAGGCGCATACGCTAGAAAAGTAGACGGCGAATGGAAGATTACAACCCATGACGCACTGCGCGATCGCGTTGAGTGTTTTGCCCTTGGTCTCCTTCAGCACGGTATCGTACCAGGTGAGCGTGTTGGCATTGTAAGCGAGAACCGAATTGAGTGGGCCATTGCAGACTTCGCATTGTCAGGCATTGGCGTGGTTGATGTACCGGTATTTCCAACGCTCACCGCCAAGCAAATCGAATACATCTACGCGAATTGCGAGGCTACGTGCGTGATTGTTTCGAATGCGTTTCAGCTTAAGAAACTGCTCTCTGTGCACCATAATCTTCCGTTGCTTCGAACGATTATCGTTATGCAAGGTACCGAGCATTTGCAAGGTGCCGTAACGTTCGACGAGGTAATTGCGGCGGGTGCCGCTTCGGCAACGCCGGCTGAGCGCCGGGCGAAATACGAGACAATGGCTTCGCGCATCAAACCAGAAGATTTGCTGACTATTATCTATACGAGCGGCACAACGGGTAACCCAAAGGGAGTGATGTTGTCGCACAACAACATGACGTCGAACATCGCCGGAGCATTGGCAGTGATACCGATGAATGATTCTGACAGCTTGCTCTCATACTTGCCCATGTGCCATGCCTACGAACGCATGAGCGGCTACTACCTGGCGTTTTATGTTGGTGCTACTTCATATATAACTGAATCGATAGAAGCAGTTGCGGAAAACTTGAAAGAGGTACGACCGACATTTATGACGAGCGTGCCTCGACTCTTCGAGCGTATACGTACACGCGTGCTCGCTGCAGTTGAAAAAGAATCTCCTGTTAAGCAGAAGCTTTTTCATTGGGCTCTACGTATCGGAAGACGTTGGGCTGATGGAGAACGAGGGCTCGTTTTGTCTGCTCAACATGCTATCGCCGACAAGTTGGTGTTGAGCAAGATTCGAGCACGTACCGGCGGACGTCTACGCTTTTTTGTGTCGGGTGGCGCAGCCTTGTCATTCGAGCTCGGTAAGTTTTTTCAATCCATTGGCATTCGCATTCTCGAAGGTTATGGGCTCACGGAAACGTCGCCGGTTATTGCAGTAAACCGCGTCGATGAAGAAGAACTCGGTACCGTCGGACCTCCCTTGCCAAACGTAGAGGTGCGTTTTGCGCCCGACGGCGAAATTTTCGCACGGGGTCCGAGCGTGATGATGGGCTATTGGCGCGACGATGAAGCTACCCGAGCCACGATCGACGCCGACGGGTGGTTACATACCGGTGACATTGGCATGATAAACGAGCGCGGACGGTTAGTAATTACCGACCGAAAGAAGCACTTATTTATCTCGAGTGGCGGTAAAAACATCGCGCCTAATCCAATAGAAGCACGCGTGCTCGAGAGCACACTTATCGACCAGGTTATGCTTATTGGCGACGCACGCGAATACTGTACCGCCCTAATCGTGCCGGATGTAGATGCTGCTGCTGCATTGTCGAAAAAAGGGTCTTCTGATGCGCTGACAATTCGGCAGGCGATTCAGGCTGACATAGACAAACTTCAACGCGACTTTGCCAAACACGAACGCATTCGAAAGTTTACGATTCTGGATGAACCGTTTACGGTTGAGAATGGCATGTTAACGCCAACACTAAAAGTAAAGCGCAAAGTAGTAGAGGAGCGATACAAACACGTAATTGAGGCGATGTACGCTGGTGGAGAAGAGCACGAATGATATCACTTCGCGATGCGTTGCGCAAGCGTCGCACATCCAACGGACACTTCGACCCACGTCCAGTGAGCCTCGAACACCAGCACCTCCTCATCGAAGCCGCACTTCGTGCTCCTAGTCACTTCAACTCGCAGCCATGGCGCTTTGTACTAGTAGACGATGCAGCCATACGCAGGTCCATCGCTGCAATTGGCGGCCGCACAATGAAGGCATTGATGGAAGGTTCGTTCTTTAAACGCTATCGACGATACTTTCGCTTTAGCGAAACGGAGATGAAGGAGAGCAGGGACGGCATTCTCATCGACCGTCTGCCTGCCCCTTTGCGCCCCTTCACAAACCATCTGTTCTCTGAGACGGGGGCAAAGATTATGTCTACGGCCGGAGTTCCAGCGATGCTAGGCGAGGACAATCGGAAACTCATCGAACAGTCGCCACTTATTCTCGCTGTCATGCTTACGAAGGAAGAATATCGTCCGGGCGAACTCAGCGCCTTCTACTGCACGATTTCATTGGGCATGGCCATCGAACACATCTGGCTAATGTGTACCGAACTAAACATGGGTGTTCAATTCATCTCTACACCAATGGAAGATCCGTCGGCATGGAGCGAGTTGAAGGGGCTGTTAAAGGTGCCAGAAACCTTTGAGTTGATGGCGCTGTATCGCATAGGCTATCTTCCAGACGAACGGAAGAGTCCTAGCATCGACTGGAAGAGCGACCATCGCAAGACGATGTCGCAAGTAACGTTTCGCAACACCTGTGAAGAGAACGAGCCCGAGGCCATCCCTACTCTATGATTACAACCGACGCTCAAGTGTTCACTAATGCTAACACGCCCATCGCAGCATACATCGTGGGCATTGGCACTGCCGTACCCGGTCATGCAGTGGAGCAGGAACGCGTGCGCGAGGTTGTCGAAGCACTGTTTGGCAATGATGTGCCCAACCTTTCACGTCTACTGGGCGTGTTCGACCATGGACACATCCGCAAACGGCACTTCATGCAGGCGCCTGAGTGGTATTCGCATGACCGAGGCTTTGCTGCATCGAACAAGGCATACATCGAAGCTGCGCTGATGTTATCGGTGCAGGCCACACAACGCGCACTCGACGACGCCGGTATGTCGCCCTCAGATGTCGACACCGTTGTTGTTGCATCGACAACAGGTATTGCCACGCCAAGCATTGATGCGCTGTTGATGCTGGCACTACAGATGCCGACAAATGCTGTGCGCGTGCCCGTTTTCGGGCTGGGTTGTGCTGCCGGCGTAGCGGGACTTGCTCGCGCGGCCGAATTGTGCGAAGCGCGTCGCAGCAAATGCACAGTGTTCGTCGCTGTTGAGATTTGCAGCGCGACGTTTCAGCGACGCGATACATCGAAGTCGAACCTGGTGGGAACAAGTCTCTTTGCAGACGGAGCCGCTGCAGTTGTTCTGTCGACGAACGCATCAGCACCCACATCTACGGGCTCATCCGCGTCGGCGACATCACCCACATCTCCGTT
>JBKJNB010000103.1:0-10162 GCA_046595995.1 Candidatus Kapaibacteriota bacterium | reverse complement strand
GCTTTAACTGCGTTTGCCGAAGACGTCAAGGAAGCTTTTGACCTTGGCAATCAGATCGCCATTGTGTTTGGCGGTGGCAACATCTTTCGTGGCGTTCAAGCCGCTGCGTCTGGCATCGACAAGGTGTCGGGTGATCACATGGGCATGCTTGCAACCGTTATTAACTGCATTGCCTTTCAAGATGTACTGGAATCACACGGTGTGCCCACGCGACTGCAGAGTGCGATACGCATGGAGCAAGTTGCAGAGGGCTTCATCCGTAGGCGCGCGATACGACATCTTGAAAAGGGACGAATTGTACTCTTCGGTGCTGGCACGGGGAGTCCGTACTTCACGACAGACACTGCAGCTGTGCTACGTGCTGTTGAGATTGAAGCTGAAGTGGTGATAAAGGGAACACGCGTAGACGGTGTGTACGATAAGGACCCCGAAAAACATGCCGATGCTGTGCGCTACGATACGCTAACGTATCGTCAGGTGCTTGACAAGGGTTTGCGTGTAATGGATCTTACCGCCATTACGATGGCTCAGGAAAATCATAAGCCCATTATGGTCTTCGACATGAACAAGCGGGGCAATCTTAAAAAGTTGCTTACTGGTGAAAATGTTGCAACAGTTGTGCAGGAGTAATTATGCCGGTAAAAGACATCGTTGACAATGGCGCTGAACACATGAAAAAGGCCGTTGAACATGTGCAGCAACTTCTATCAAAAGTCCGCACGGGACGCGCCAGCGCTGCCATTCTAGACAACGTGAAAGTCGAGTACTACGGTGAACAAACACCCGTTGCACAAGTGGGCAGCGTCTCAATACCCGATGCGCGCTCGATCCTTATTCAGCCTTGGGACCGAAGTGCGTTGAGTGGCATCGAGAAAGCAATTCTTGCTGCGAATCTCGGCGTAACGCCACAGAACGATGGCCAGGTAATTCGCATCAGCGTTCCTCCTCTAACAGAGGAACGTCGCAAGGATCTCGTGAAAACGTGCAAGAAAATTGCCGAAGAAGGCAAGCTTGCCGTACGTAACATCCGCCGCGATGCAAACGAAGAACTCAAAGTCGCTGAAAAGAAAGAACATTACAGCGAAGACGATCGCAAGCGTGGCGAAGATGATGTGCAGAAGATCACCGACAAGCACATCAAAGATATCGACACGATTCTAGATGCGAAAGAAAAAGAAGTTCTCGAAGATTAAGTGAGCGAACCCGCGTTAACAGAGTCAGCCAATACAATCACTGCACCTGTTGCAGTTGTATTAATGTCGGGTGGTATGGACTCGTGTGTTACGTGTGCTTTCGCACTTGAGCACCATCATGATGTTGCAGCGCTGCATGTGAACTACGGACAGCGCACGCAAGAGCGCGAACTCCGCGCTTTTCATGATGTGTGCGGCTTCTACGGCATTACACATGCACGACGTCTGGTCGTAGACATCTCGCACCTTGCCGCCATAGGCGGCAGCTCCTTAACCGACACAACAATAGACGTATCGCCAGCCGATCTCACGACTACAAGCATACCGTCTTCGTACGTGCCGTTTCGAAACGCGAACATTCTAGCAATTGCAACGAGCTGGGCAGAAGTGTTGGGTGCGAATGCGTTGTACATCGGTGCAGTAGAAGAGGACTCGAGCGGCTATCCCGATTGTCGCGACGTGTTCTTTCGTGCATTCGAACAGGTCATCGCAACAGGCACAAAGCCAGGCACGAGCATTCGTATCGTTACGCCCGTTATTCACATGTCCAAGCAGGACATTGTCGAACGCGGTACCGCAATGAATGCACCGCTGCATCTTACATGGTCATGCTACAGCGCAAGCGACATTGCATGTGGCGTGTGTGATTCGTGCGCTCTTCGGCTAAGGGGCTTTGAAGGGGCTGGAGTCGAAGACCCGATTCCGTACGCTAAACATTATTAGAAAATTTTCATTCGCGGCACAATCATTATGGAAAAATTTATGACACAAACGTACACACTTCGATTAGCAGTCTTCACCCTACTTGCATTTGCGCTTGTCTCGTGTGCTATAGAGGCGCCCGTTACACCGACCACGCGTACGCTTGCAATCGGTGGACTCTTCTCGATAACGGGTAACTGGAACACACTGGGTAAAGCCGGCAATGCCGCAGCCGAATTGGCGGTAGACGACGTAAACAGATACTTCGCAAGCATTGGTTCGAACACGCGCGTAACGTACAGGAATCTCGATACCAAGCTTGAGCCGGCAATTGCACTAGAGTCGTTGCGTTCGCATTACACGAGTGGTTCGCGTGTCGTTGTCGGACCTCAATCGAGTTCGGAGGTATTGGCGCTCAAGGCTTTTGCCGATAGTGCTGGTGTCATTGTTATTAGTCCGTCGAGCACGGCAGGCTCCCTCGCCCTTCCAGATAACATCCTTCGCATGTCTCCCGCAGACATCGCAGAGGGTCCGGCAATCGCAGCCATGATGCAAGCCGAAGGCCGCACATCCATCATTCCGTTGTGGCGCGATGACATTGGCAATGCCGGACTCAAAACCGCTACATCTGCCGCATTACTTGCAAATGGTTCAACGGTCCATGCTGGACTTTCATACGCCACAGACGTCACAGATTTTACCGCAACCATTAACGCATTGCGCACCATTGTGTCTGCACAAATAGCAATCGCAGGCGCGGACAAGGTTGGCATCTACAACCCCGGTTTTGATGAAGTCGCAACCATGTTTGCTGCAATAGCTAGCGATGACAGCATCCTGCGTGGCGTGCGCTGGTATGGTGGTGATGGTACGGCAATGAGTGCCGCGCTCCTACCGCACGTCGAATTTTGCACCCAAGTGTCATATCCGAACCCGCTGTTCGGAATCGGCGACGGTGCAGCCATTGCGGGTCCAGTCGCTGCTCGCATCAAAGCCCTTTCGGGCATCGACGCAGATGCATACTCTCTCTCGGTCTACGACGCAATCTGGATTGCAGCCAGAACCTACGCTGGGTATCCGTCCGACATATGGACGGCAGGCACGTATCGCATGCAATTCGAAGCAGAAGCGGCACGTACGTTCGGTGTAACCGGCTGGACGAAGCTAAACGACGCTGGCGACAGGGCGTTCGGCAACTTCGACATGATGGCTGTCCGCATGGTAGGGGGCTCTCCGGCATGGGTCAGAGTCGGCACGTATAGCGCGTCATCGAACACGTACACCGCGGAGTAATCTCATGCTTCGCGAAGATTCTTTAGCGAACGCGCTTGTATCGCTTTTTGAATGCTCTTGATCTGAGCTGTTAGCACACCAGCGGTCCCGGCGTACTCCTTCCATCGCTCTAAAGCAGATTGAACCTCAGAGATAATCTCGCGGGCTTCTGACTTTTTGATACCCGCACTATTAGCGACTGCGTCAAGGTCTTCAAGCGTGATGTTGTCTCGCTTTCCGTTGATCGTCATTTGGTGTTGGGAAATCCATTTGTTGCTGGGGTCGAATGCGTAGACCAGATCATATGCAGGTGCAAGAGACCACTTGCCCTTGCGATTCATGAGGAAGGCGATGTTCTTGACGTGATCGTCACGATTCTCCGCGAGGATGTTGAACACCATGCGTCTGTAGAGTTGTTCGAGATCATTGGTTGACATTTTGAGTGTCTGCAAGATCTGAAATGTCTGGTCGTAGCTGTAGCCACCAGGCACGTTGTAGTCGGAATGTACGAGTGAACCCAGAGACTGCATGTGAAGCTTGTCTCCGTTGTCTAGGCGATCGAATCGTTTCGTCATGAAATGCCGGCGAGAGTTCTCCTCAAAAAGTCGTGATTCGCTCATGATGATGCCCGCGTCTCTGGCCATGAGGTAGTATGCGTACTCAATAGCACCATAGCCATGCGGGTCGAGATGTTCACTCTGTCCGTTGCTCGGTATCCCGTCAAACTTCATCAACCAATACTCGAAGCCGTCACCGGCGCGAATTTGTCCCGAGCACACCTTGTTCGTAGTCGGATTCCATGCAATGATTGCCTTGGCTCGCGCACCACCAGCCGATGTGCCAACGCGAAGGATGTCGAGCATAGGTTCTGGATTGTCTTCGAAGAGTTCGATAGTCTCGCTGCGGTCCGCGAGCATCTGTGAAGCCAACTCAACAAGGTGATCTACTTCTAACGTCTTTGAATCTTTGAATTTAGGTGAGTAGACGGGAGTGTATTCGAGCGCACCCATTCCACGAGAACCGATGTAACATAAACGCTCGATGGCATTTAAGGAGTCGGCGGTGCGACCCTGAGTTGCAAGCCAGACATCTAAGACTCTGTTGCCGAAGCGATCGGGTAGCGATTCGGCAAGCAACCCGGGAAGTCCGGCGAACGCGCGATAGGAGAGTTGGGGAAATCGATACACCTGCGAGTGCAGTGGCATGGTAATCGGTGCAACTTCAATACCACTCGGTAAGAATGAGGGCTCATATTCGAATGCAGCATAGTCCTGGCCCTCCCTCAAAGCGACAACTCCGATAGGCGTGCTCCAAAGTGTTACTTGCGCAAGAGTTATCATTTCTCGTCACTCCAGTTCCAGGATGGCTTTTCGATAGCTAGACGCTGTTTCTTTGAGGCTCGCTGACGCACTCTCCCCTGTAGGCGGTGCAGCAGCACAGGACTTATCTCGGGTTCAGGTAGCGCGGCCATCAACTGGTCTAACATCCCAAGCTCACGCAGAATTCGAACAAAGTTTAACAAATGGGTCGAAGCACCAGATTCGACATTCTCTATGGTACGTTTCGATACGCCGGCTTTTTGTGACAATGCGCTTTGTGTTAATCCTAACGCTATGCGACGTTCAGCCAGCCGTTGACCAAGCGTGTGAAGGATGGTCGAATTGCTGGGCTCAATTGTTGTTTTCATATCGCAGAAACTTGCGAATAAAGATTAAAATCTCATGTCTATTCTCAAAATACTGTGATTTAATTTAGAAAACAACCACAACATTTTAATTCGCATTTATTAGCGAATAAAGCCATAAAAATGGCTTTTATTCGCGTTAAGATGCGAATAAAAGATCGTACCAACCCCGGAGTTAGTCTACTGTCCGAGCGTGCCCCCACCCGGAGTTAGCCTACCGTACGAGTGTGGTCTATTCAGGATTTAATTTTATCTTTGTGGTCCCCCCAAACAGGTCGTACCCCTGTTGGGAATGTTTAACCCAATCTAATATTGCCCCGTGTTCGCACGAGGAGCGAGGTACACAGATGAAGTATAATGGCCCCAAGGTAAGGCTCTCGCGCAAGGTCGGTTTCGCACTGACCCCTAAAGCGCGGAAGTACATGGACCGCAAGCCGGCACCGCCCGGACAACACGGAGCTGCGAAGAAACGCGCAAAGCTCTCCGATTACGCAAAGCAGTTGCTTGAAAAGCAAAAACTGCGCTTGCAGTTCAATCTGCACGAACGCCAGATGACGAACTACATGGCTAAGGCCTCCCGCATTCAGGGGAACAAGGTTGACATCTTTGTACAGTTGCTTGAGTCGAGACTCGATGCACTGGTGTTCCGCGCCGGATTTGCACGTTCGATCTACGCTGCTCGCCAGTACGTGCGCCACGGCCACGTAACGGTAAACGGCAAGAAGGTCGACGTACCATCGTATGGCGTCGAACCAAACGATGTAATCGTCGTGAAGGAAAAGAGCCGCAAGTTGGAGTGCTTCCAGGAAGCTATCCGCTCATCGTCATCACCCCCCTACATGGACGTATCGAAGGCAGACTTTACCGCTAAGTACCTGTATCTGCCCCCTCGAGAAGAAGTACCAATCGTTTGCGAAGTACCGCTTGTGATTGAATACTACAACCGCTAAAGTCCCATCGCATCTAAATAAGAGTCGTCGTGCCTTCTTCAGGCACGGCGACTTTTTCGTTCGTAGCTTTGTCGATTCGTCCATTTACCGAATTACACAGCACATGCGGAACGACAATAGGGTGTTGCACTGGGGCTTTGGCGGCTTAGTCCTGCTCATTTCGTTGGTGACTTATTTAATGACCGTGCAACCAACGGTGCCTTTCTGGGATTGCGGCGAGTTCACTGCTGCGGCAGTTCAACAACAGGTACCACACCCACCGGGTGCGCCTCTGTTCCTGATGCTGGGCAAGCTGTTCCACCTGCTGCCCTTCGGCGATCCGGGTTGGCGCGTAAACCTCGTCAGCGTGGTAACGAGCGCCATCACAGTTTGGCTGCTCTATCTCATCGCAGTCCGTGTCATACGCAGTGTCTTTAGTGAAGACGTTGCAGAACGGGGCAATGGCATACTAGTTTACGGTAGTGCGTTTGTCGGTGCCCTAACATACACCTTCTCCGACACGTTCTGGTTTAATGCAGTAGAATCCGAAGTGTATGCCGCATCGTCACTCTTCGTGGCGTTAATCGTGTGGCTTATGACGGTATGGAATGAACATGCCGATGAGCCCGGACACGAACGATATCTTATGCTTATCGCATACATCCTTGGTCTCTCCATTGGTGTACACCTTCTCTCGATCCTTGCAATCTTCTCGCTTGTGCTGCTGATTTACTTCCGCAAGTACACGTTCAGCGTCAAGTCGCTTTTGCTAACCATGCTCATAGGTTTAGCGGCGTTCTACATCACGTACTACGTCATCATCCTACGTCTACCAGCGCTGTTCGGCGGTACGTTCCCGTTCTTTAGGAGCGATGCCGGTGAGTATGCCATCACGGATAATTTACTCGTCAGCATACTAGGCTTCGGACTTATTGCTGCGGCGGTGTACGGAGTGTGGTACGGACGCAAAACGAATCACGGCGTGCTGTCACTACTGAGCACATCATTCCTGCTAATCGTACTTGGCTACTCGACGTACGCGCACATCATGATTCGCGCAAACTCGCATCCACCGATGAATGAGAACGCACCAACAACGCTCGAAAAACTTGTTAACTATACAGGTCGTACGCAGTATGGTGAGTCTCCGAGCTGGCCCCGCAGATATTCGCTCGAGCCGCGCTACACACAGTACTACACAGAGTGGCGCGATCAGAAGTACGGTCCGTGGGAACGTCCAGGCGTAAAGACCGTAACGCGCAAAGACGGTAGCTCCTTCCGTAAAGAAGACTACAGCAAGATGAAGAAGAACACCATGGGCGAACTTCGATACCTCTGGGGTTATCAAGTAAGCCACATGTACTTCCGGTACTTCGGCTGGAATTTTATCGGGCGCACGAGTGACGTTCAAGACGCACCGGTATACAGCATCTTCACAGCAGACAAAACAGTCAAGGGCGAAAACTTCAAGAACGGACAAGCCAGTCATTTCCCAATCAACCTTTGGGCGATTCCACTGTTGTTCGGAATTATTGGACTCATCTTCCACTTCCAGCGTAACAAGCGGTCTGCGTGGGTGTTCCTGACGCTATTCCTAATGACGGGCGTGCTAGCGGCAATCCAGCAGAACCAACAGAATCCTCAACCACGTGAACGCGACTACTTCTACGTGAGTTCGTTCATGATATGGTGCTTGTGGGTTGGTATGGGTGTGTTTGCTCTCCTGGAACGATTCAGAACAAAGCAGGCAATTGTGGCAGGGGGCTTAACGCTTGCACTTGTGATCGCGCCGCTGAACATGGCCGTACAGCAGTGGCACACACACTCGCGTGCGGGCAATTACCTCGCGTTCGACTACGCATACAACATCTTGCAGTCTGCCGAACCGAATGCAATTGTGTTTACGAATGGTGACAACGATACATTCCCCGTATGGTACTTGCAGGACGTTGCAGGCGTGAGGCGTGACATTCGCGTTGTGAACCTCTCGCTCGGCCAGACAACGTGGTACGTAGAACAGTTAAAGAATCGCGAACCGTTTGGTGCGAAGAAGCTACCGCTCACGTTTAGTGATGAGTCGTTGCAGGCAAACGAGGACGATCCCAAGGCGCTGGGTGCAGACTTAGGTCCAGCCCGAGACATCGTCATCAAGGTCTCTCCCGCAATCATGGCGAAGTACACGAACGATCCTGCTCTCATAGCCAATGGTGAAATGCGATTCACGTACAAGGGTCGTGAGCAAGGCGAGAACCAATTCGTATACGGTGTGCAGCACAAACTTGTACTCGACATCCTCGAACAGACGCGTTTTGAGCGTCCGGTGTACTTCAGCATGTCGATGGGCGATCCTTCGCAAGACGAATTCATCGGCCTACAGCAGCACCTTCGCATGGAGGGTATGTGCCTTCGTGTGTGTCCGGTGCCGCAGACATCATCGGTCGGAACAGGTGTCGACGATGACATCATGATAAAGACGATTATAAACTCGCGCGACGGTGCCGACTTTTCAACCGACTTCGCATACGGTTGCAAATTCCGCAACCTCAACACTCCTAACGTTTATTACGATGATGTAGGTCGTGACTACGTCAGCTACAACTACCGCAATACCTTCATCAAGTACGCGATGTGGCTCTTGTATGACAAGAAGGACACCGCCCGTGCGGGCGCAGCGATGAAGCGCATGAACGATCTCATCTCTCCGGACATGTTCCCTCTCGGAGCGATGACTGAGTATCAACTCGCGCACTTCTTCGACGACTGCCGCATGAAGCCAGAGACCGAAGACATGGCCAATCGTATGCTCGTAACGGCAAAGGCCTTCATCGCCGATAAAGATCTTATGCGGCGCGACAGACAGATGCAGCAGAGACTTCTGCCAGAGCAGCTCGCGGCCGATGCAAGCATTCTGCTTGGCAAGTACGACGATGCCGCAGGATACTGGAAGTCTTTGGCGTCGAACAACCCGAACGACCCAATGCTGCAGTATCGTCTCGACGATCTCGAAATCGAGAAACTCGAACGCAAGGGTGATTTGGAAGGGGCGCTGCGCAAGGCTGAAAGCTTGTTGGCGAAGTATCCTGCGAATTCACAAGATCGCACGGTACAGCAACTTGCTGGGGCGTTGCAAGATCGCATCGTCGACCTTCGTCATCGACTGGGACGTCCGCCAGTCATGTCGCTAGCAGTACCCGCCGACTCCATGTAGCAATGGACGACTCAAACATTGTAACTCTGACACTTTTGATCGTGATCGCCACTGTGGCGGTCACGATCGTGTCATTTTCAAACGGCACAATCTTTCGCGCTCTGTTGCTAAGCGCTCGCGATGTTGTTGTGCGGGGTCAGGGCTGGCGCATCCTAACCTCGGGCTTCGTCCACGCCGACTGGATGCACCTGGCATTCAACATGTTCACGCTCTTCGTCTTCGGATCGTGGCTCGAACAGATGATTACTTCATGGCGTTTCGGCATGACGTACTTCCTTGGCATCATCGTCGGCTCCTTCGCCTCGCTTATCGTACATCGTAACGAAAGTGACTATCACGCTGTAGGTGCAAGTGGTGGTGTATGCGCCGTCATCGGAGCAGCAACCGTGCTTGCACCCAACATGGGCATGATGATTTTCCCGCTGCAGTTCAACATCCCGGCTTGGGTTGTGGGCATGCTGTTCATCGTCTACACCATCGTTGGCGCAAACAAGCGCATGGACAACATCGGACACGAAGCCCACCTGGGCGGCACTCTTGCGGGCATGGGCATGGTGATTGCGTTTTACCCCACACTTGCAGTAGAGCACATCCTATACATCGCCGCAATCCTAGGCGCAGCCATCGTCGCATGGCTCGTGGTGCGGCGCATGAGTCGTGCCAGTAGCCAAACCCCTTCATAGCCCCATAGACATCACAACGTATTAGCTCCGTATCTTCGTCGCCTTCGTCAATTCAGCGTGTAGCGCAGCCCGGTAGCGCGCCACTTTGGGGTAGTGGAGGTCGTGGGTTCAAATCCCGCCACGCTGACGTAAGTCCAAGTAGGTCAAAGGCTTACTTGGATTTTTTGTTCCTCTACTGACGTTTTACTGACGTTTTCGTGAATTGTACTGTCGATTTGGCCGAGTAAGAGTTTCGGTAGACACTTCATGAACAAATACAATTCTATGGGCCACTCGCAGACCACATACAAGGAAGACGTGGATCGTTGTCTTCATGTCAAAGCACGAACAGGCGTCAATGAGTTCCTACAAAAATCCGGGCGGGATCCATTAACTCGGAAAAATGAGCTCGAAAATGGCGTGGTTTTGACTCTCGACGATGATCGGAAGATCTATTGCCCGTTCGATGGATCCCTTACTGACTTCACATCGACTTTGAAAAGGCAATTGCA
>JBKJNB010000008.1:0-26209 GCA_046595995.1 Candidatus Kapaibacteriota bacterium | reverse complement strand
CACTGGGTTTTGTTTGGGGCTGGAATGTAACACCTGCTGCACAACGCATTATAAGCGACCAGTTGCTTTCGCAGACGATGGTGTTTATGGGTGGACGTGATGATGTTGAGTGGACGTTCTACAACGTATGGCAGCAGCCTCAGATCGGCCTGAACGAATTGTATAACGTAACATTTCTGCTGCAAGGTGTTTACGGCTTTACAAATTCCGAAATGCTTGATTTCAAACAGAACTGGGTGAATGTACAGAGTCGACTATAACAGCGTCCCCTGCAACAACAGACAATCCTATAGCAGCAGTCCCTTTAACAAGAGCGTCGCAATCGAAAAGTAAATAACGATGCCCGTAACGTCGGCGAACGTAGCAACAAACGGAGCTGACGATGCGGCGGGGTCGAAGCCAAAGCGCTTCATGATAAGCGGGAGCATCGATCCGGCAATGGTTCCTGCTATGACGATGCCGACAAGTGAGACGCCTACAACCGTGGCGATGACAGGGGAGATTACGGGGTCATATTCTCCGCTAACGATGTCGCCTATGAATAGACGACAGAAACCGAGAATGCCCAGGAGTAGCCCTAGAAAGAAGCCTACGGTAATCTCGCGTCGCATAATACGCCACCAATCTGCGAGGCCGACTTCACCGAGTGCAAGCGCGCGCACGATGAGCGTTGCCGCCTGAGACCCAGAGTTGCCGCCACTAGAAATGATAAGGGGCAGGAAGAGGGCTAAGACGACTGCTCGATCTATCGTACTCTGGAAGTATGACATTGCATTGGCTGTTAGAAAGCCTCCGACAAACAGCACGACAAGCCACGTCGCACGCTTCCGAATCAGTTCGAATAGTGGAACTGTTATGTACGGTTCGTCTAGCGCCTGAACGCCCCCGAACTTCTGCATCTCTTCTGTGGCCTGTTCATCGGCAATATCAAGGACGTCATCGACGGTAATAATGCCAAGAAGTTTACGGTCTTTGTCTACGACAGGCAGGGCGTAGCGGTCGAGCTCACGAAACATTTCCACGGCCGTTTCTTGTGGATCGGTTACAAGGAGCGCTTCAGCCTTGTAGTCCATGAGATCGTCGATTAGCGTGTCCGGAGACGCCAGAAGAATTTCACGTATATGAATTTCATCGATGAGCGTACCGTGTTCTGTGACGTACAGTACGTTCAACGTTTCTGAGTTCTTGCCGTACGCGCGGATGTGGTCGAGTGCTTGTTGTACCGTCCAGTGTTTCTTAACGATGACATAGTCGGGCGTCATCAACCGGCCTACTGAGTCCTCGGGATAATTCAGCAGCGACAGCGCGATTGCGCGTTCTTCGGCAGACAAGTGGTTGATGAGCTCCTGCACAACGTTTGCAGGTAGGTCTTCAAACAATTGTGTTCTGTCATCGGCTGACATCTCGTTAAGGATAGACGCGACTTGCTCACGCGCCATGTCGTGCACAAGTTCTTCCTGCATGTCGCGTTCGCAGTAGGCAAACGTCTCTGCTGCGAGATCTTTATGCAACAACCGGAAGACAATTACTCGGCTGTCTGCTGAAAGGTCGGAGACAAGCAGTGCTAGGTCAACAGGCGACCAGTCCTCGAACACCTCACGGATTGTTGCGAAGTCTCTCGCTACAATCAGCTCCTCTATCTCTGGTGCTATGAGGGTTGCATACATCACGGCAGCAAAAGTACGCCTCTATTCCCATTGAAGCGTACATGAGGCTTATTCGTACCGAAGCGCCTCTATTGGGTCTAGGGACGCAGCACGGTATGCTGGATAGATACCTGAGAGTAGGCCGATTACGGTGCAAGACAGGACGCTAAACACAATGGCGAACCAGGGCAGGGAGTATGAAATCGATTCCATGCCGTTTGACTTTATGAGGTACGTAACGCCCAGCGTCGCCAAACTACCGAGCACCACACCTGCGACGGCACCGAACTGTCCTATGGCAATGCCTTCAACGAGAAACTGCTGAAGGATCCATGAGCGCCTTGCGCCCAGTGCCTTTCGAACTCCGATTTCCCTCGTGCGTTCCTTTACACTTACGAGCATCATATTCATAATGCCAATGCCTGCCACAACAAGAGCAATAAGTCCGCTTATCCATGCTAACGCGGATATGGCCACACTAAGATTTGCAAACTGTGAAGTGAGCGCCTCGTTCGTGTCAATCTCAAAGTTGTTCTCTTCGCCTGGTTTCACTTCGCGAATCATACGCATGATGCCAGTGGCTTCGTCGACGGTTGCCGGCAGGGCATCCCGACTAAACGCTTTTACGCTTACGTCAACACTCACGTCCCACCACATGGTGTAATACTTCACGAAGAGGTTTATGGGTATCAGCACACGGTTGTCCTGACTCTGGCCGAGGAGCCCACCCTTCTTTTCAAGGAGACCTACCACTGTTAACCGCTGATTCAGCTTCGTTTCGCGCGACGTGATCACAATGGTCTGCCCAATAGGATCGACATTTGGAAAGAGCTTTACCACAACATCGTTGCCAATGATTGCCGCAGTGCTGTTAAGATGAACATCTTGTTCGGTGAACGCACGTCCGGCGGATATGCTTACAGCATTCACATTGAAGTACAAGTCATCGACGCCAATCACCGCAACATCCGGGTCAGTGGATTCCGATCCGGACTTAATGACGTAGCCAGGCGCCGTATTACTAATCGTAATCAGGTTCGTGAGAGTCATCTTATCGCGAAACGTAAGCGCTTGTTCATACGAGATTGGTTTGCGCTTCGCGTATTTACGCCAGTTCGTTCCGAAGCTGAGAGACGGTGTGCGCTGAATGAGGAACGAATGTTCTCCGAGGTCGGCTAATTGTGAACCTAACGCAATGTTCAAGGCACTTGTGATTCCGCTCGACGCAACAATTGCAAACACACCAATCGAAACGCTCAGCAGCGTAAATGCACTGCGGAGTTTGTGCGCGCGCACAGAGTCCCAGGCCATTGCAATCGATTCGGCAATGTTCATTCGAACCTCAATGCATCAACCGGATCGAGATTCGATGCCAGTATTGCAGGAATGAGGCCTGCGCCAAGACCGACAACCGTTGCCACAGCGACTGCAATGGCCAGCAAATCAATCGGGATAAGGGGGCTCACCACGGCCATGACATCGCCTGCCATCATCGAGCTCGACATCGTGCTAGCAACAAGGTGTAACACCCACGTCACGAGCTGCGAGACAGGCAAAGCGAGAACGGCGGCTGAGATGCAAAGCAGCGTCGATTCCATCAGGAACTGAAGTCGAATCGATGCGCGCCTAGCCCCAAGCGCTTTTCGAATTCCGATCTCCTTCGTGCGCTCCGACACGCTTACAAACATGATGTTCATGAGATTAATCGAGCCAACGATGAAGGCCAGGATTGTTAGGCACATGCCCCCTACCCAAATCCATAAGCGGATAGACTTCACCTGTTCGTCGAACGCTTTCATTTCGTTGATTGAGAAGTCGTTGTCTTTGCCCGGCGGAACATTGCGAATGCCGCGCATTACGCCTTCGACTTCTTCGCGCACGATGTTCATCATCCGTTCGTTGCCGACTTTTACAGCAGCAGAGAAGCTACGATCGCTAAAACCATACGCTGCGCGAAACGCATAGAGGGGAATGTAGACTTGGTTGTCGACGAAGTCCATGAAGAGTACTCCGCGCTTTTCAACAACGCCGATAACACGGAAGGGGATACCCTGAATCTTTAGGTTCTTACCGATAGCTGACTCGCTAGGAAACAACGTCTTTGCAATGCCGTGACCAATCACGATTACATTCGCTGCCTGCTGTTCTTCGATCGGGGTAAAGAAGCGTCCCTCGTCTGTAATGCCCGCCGGGGTGTGTCCGTACGTAGCTGCCGTACCCATGACGGCCGTGCGCAGGAGCTTGTTGCCGTAGCTCACAGAACCGCCCCACTTGCGAGCCAATGGAATGACGTACTCTGCAGATTCCATGCGGTCGCGAAGGAGTTCGACTTGTTCTAGCGTAAGGTCTTTACGAGCCTCAGTCGTGCGCCAGCTTTTGCCGGCTGCCCAATCCCACTTATCGACGTACATCATGTCCTGGCCGATAATCGAGATTGTTTGTTCCCAGATCGCGTCGAGTCCTTTAATGGCCCATCCCATTGTAACAATTGCAACTACACCGACGACCATACTACCCATCGTCAGGACTGAGCGCAGCATGTTCGAACGAACGGATTCGAAGGCGAAGCGAAGTGACTCTATGATTGACGACCGATTCATACTGATAGACCTGGCTTATCATTAGCGCCATCACTCTCGATGAGTCCGTCACGCAGACGAATAATGCGGCGTGTATGCCGCGCAACGTCTTCTTCGTGTGTTACAATGATAACCGTGTTGCCATGGGCTACTAACTCACGGAAGAGCTGCATGATTTCTTGTCCGGTCTTTGAGTCGAGATTACCTGTAGGTTCATCGGCGAGGATGATAGACGGACGTGTTACGAGCGCGCGTGCGATGGCAACACGCTGACGTTGTCCGCCCGACAGTTCGTTCGGCTTGTGGTCCATTCTATCACCAAGCCCGACACTTCGCAGTGCTTCCTGTGCGCGTTCGCGTCGAACAGATGCACTTACACCGGCATACACAAGAGGCAGCTCAACGTTCTTGAGTGCACTTGCGCGAGGAAGCAGATTGAACGTCTGAAACACAAAGCCAATTTCCTTGTTGCGAATCTCAGCGAGATCGTCATCCGACATCTCGTTCACGTTGTTACCGCTGAACAGATATTGGCCACTGGTTGGTGTATCGAGGCAGCCCAGCATGTTCATCAGGGTTGACTTGCCGGAACCCGACGGACCCATCACGGCAACATACTCGTTCTGACCAATGGTGAGAGACACATCGCGTAGAGCATGCACAGTTTCCTCACCCATGACGTAGGTCTTTGCGAGGTTGCGGATGTCAATAATTGTCACGGTTTTTCCCGCATGCGATTGAATCGGTCGCGGCGATTCTTCTCGTCTTCGACACGAATCATTGCGCCATTTTGAAGACTCTTGCTAACAGCATTAAACGGCGCAGTGACGATCGTTTCGCCCCCTTTCAGCCCCTTAACAATCTCGATGTAGCCTTGGTCGCTAATGCCCGTTTCGACAGAGCGCAACTGGACCTTGTTGCCGTCTACAATCCACACGATTGATGGTGGACGCTTGTTCTCGTCATTCTTGCGTTGTTGTGCGACCCGTCGATCTTTAGGCTCAGAACCTTTTGGTGCATCGGGGCTGTTCTGCGTGACGTCCTGACGCACGGTCACTGCTTGAATAGGAACAGACAAAACATCCGTCTTCGTTTCGGTTTCGATATCCACGTTGCACGACATGCCCGGACGCATCCGTGCATCCCTATCTACCATGCGTATGCGTACTTGAAAATTCACGACTTCTTCTTGCGAACCTTGTCCACTCACGCGGGGAGAATGACTTACTTCGTAAACAACTCCACGAAATACTTTGTCACGCAAAGCATCAACGTGAATGCGAGCCGTATCACCAACCTGGATGACTGCTACATCGTTTTCATCAACATCCACCCAAGCATTCATCGTGTTGAGGTCGGAAATCCGCATCATCTCCGTGCCTTGCATTTGCGCTGTACCAACAACCTTCTCGCCGCTTTCGACAGCCAGGTAGGTAACCACGCCACTCATCGGAGAGAAAATCGTGCTTCGATTTGCCTGTTGTTGCGATTGGCGCAAACCGCCCAGTGACTGCTGGTACTGCGCCTGTGCCTGGGATTGTCGTGCCGCTGCGGATTGATATGCTGCGTTTGCGCGGTCGTATTCTTCGCGTGTTGCGAAGTCTTTTTTGTAGAGCTCATTAACGCGCTTCAGGTCGGCCTGTGTGCGGTCTGTTTCCGCTTTGGCCATAGAGATTGATAATCGAGCAGACTCTGCCATTGATTGCGACTGGCCAACCTGCGACTGTAGCAGATCGGGTTGAATACGCACCAGAAGTTGTCCCTTGCGCACAGTGTCGCCATCGCGCACTGCAAGCTGCACGATTTCTCCTGATGCTTCTGAAGAAACCTTCACCATAAACTCAGGCTGCATTTTTCCGATTGCACTTACCGTCTGCGTAATCGTACGACGCTCGGCCTTTTCCACGCTTACCAGAAGAGGTCCCTCTTTCTTCAGCAGAACAAACCAAGCCACTGCAGACACAACCAGAGCGGCAGCAACCAAGAGGATGATGAGGAATACGCGTTTTGATTTCTTCTTAGCCATGATATCAGCGCTCCGTTAACGTTCCAAGAGTTGCGTCCACGACTGTGCGAGCTTCGAGGTACGTGTAGATAGCAGTTACGCGGTTGATGCGTGCCGTAACGAGTTGATTGTTTGCCGTTTGTACATCGAGCAGTGTTGCACTACCAACGTTGAAGCGTTCTCTATTGGCATCGGAGTTTACCTGAGCGGTCTTCAGTGCATAATCTGCGATTGCTGTGCCGCGCTCTGCGTATTCGAGCTGTATGTATGCGTTGCGAAGGTCTGAGCGAAGGCGCTGACGCAAACGTTCTGCATCGACCACGGCTTGCGTACGACTCAACATGGCAGATTCGATGGCAAGGTTTGTCTGAAACTGATCGAAAATCGGAATGTTTAGATTCAGTCCAGCATAAATTCGTCCTTGCGTATCAAAACCCGCCACCTCGACGTTATTCCACGCATATGCTACATTACCAGAGAGCCTCGGATAATACGTGCTGCGTGCAGATCGTATCGAAGCATCCGCGGCTTTGATTCGGAGTTCGGCCGAGCGGAGATCGGGCCGCACCTCGAAGGCGCGTACAAGCGATTGCTCCTCCGACCCGATGCGTTGGCGATAACCGTCGATCTCCGAGCTCGTAACAGATGAAGGCACAGAGCTCTCTGCAAACTCAGCATCCATGCTTGCGTCTTCACCGATGGTTGAGAGTAGTTGGGCCTTGGCTCGAACAACATCCATCTGTGCCTGTAGGATGCTCACTTCCTGATTTGCAAGCTCTGTCTCTTGAGAATACTTTCCTGTAATAGGGGCACGTCCGGCATCGTACTGCGCAACCACGCGCGCGAGCGTTGCCTTGCCCAAGTCTGCCGATTCACGTCGGGTCTTTACAATCTGCTGTGCCTTCAGCACACCGTAATACTGTCGTGAGACATCTGCCACAACCTTTAGGCGAGCCATGCGAAGATCGCGGTCGGACACGTCAACGTTCAGCGTTGCCTCATCGTATCGAGCCTCTCGTCTGAAACCATCAAACAGTAGCCAGTTAATCCCAGCAGACAGTGAGTATGAGTTTGGCTCGGGGTCTCCCCTGACTAGGGTGCCACCAATAAACACAAACTGCGATTGAAGATTTGTTAGCTGCCGCGTATACGATGCATTGATATCGGCTGAAGGAAGGTAACTACCAAAGGCAGCCGTAAGGCCGGCCGCCGAGGCTCGTGCTCGTGCATTGGCAATAAGCACATCGAGGTTTTTCTCGAGCGCAATACGGATGCATTCATCCAACGTGTACAGTGTTACCGGACCGCGCATCTGCGCTGCGACCGGAAGAGTCAACACTGCAAGAAGTAGAAGGGGAAGGAAACGTCGCATGATCATCCGAAAATTTCTAATGACGCCGCCGCGCGAGCATAAAGCGCCGCTCGAGGTTATGTGAACGAAGTTCGAGCAACTGTGCATCCATCGATGTTTTCTGCATTGCTTGTCGCGTAACACCATTCTTCAGTTCAATATCCAACTTGTTTTCTGACGTGGCAAACACGTGGTAGGGTACGTTCAGCAAATCGTCGAAAGAAAGTTTGCCGAACGCATTAATTGTTGCGATCGTCGTCATGTCCATACCATCAGCGGCAACCTTGTGAGAGCCCCTTGCCGTTGTCGAATACTGTATCTGACGGAACCGTCTACTAAGCGTGTCGACTTTGTCTAGCACTCGCCACAGCGTGAGATGGGCTATGACAGGCGGAGGTACCCCGTTGTCGGTTAATTCAACCGTGTCTTCAGTGATCCAGCTTTGATTCTGACGTCCACACGATTCTCCAAGAGGGGGCAGAAGAAGGGGGCTGAAAGGTCCACCAGGGTGCATGGCAATGACGTCCGGACGTGCCACTGTAGCAAACGTTCGCTTACCCAGTGAATCCATGACAACCTTTAGCACTCTGTTAACCCACGGATGCGTGTCGCGCTCGCTGGTTGTGTCTACTGTGCTCTGGCGTTCCGAAGACGACGTCATGATCTGACGCAGCCAGTACGTGCCGTGCGAGGCACTATCGCAGATGACGAGCATTCGGGAGTGACGCAGCTTAAGAACATGCCCCGTTCCTTGAACCCAGATGCTGTCACGAGCATCGATATCATAAACAAGTGTATCACCAGCCTCAAAGCGGTAGAGGAAACACAACGTGTCCTTACCAAGCGTAGCTGGCTGATAGCCTTCTTGAAGTTGAATTTGGGCAACGGCGGGTACACTCAGGAGGAGGGCCACCAAGAGCACTGCAAGGAGTGCGATAACCCGAGGCAGAGCCATCAGGGGAGTCGACGGTAGGTTGTAGTGACTTCCGTGCGCGTGGGAATGATGTTGTGTTCCGGACCCTGCAGAGTAATGCGGGTGCTCATAATCGTCGTGATATCGGCAGTCATAGGCATGCCTGTTGCGGCTTCGATGAGATAGCTTCCCTCGAGCGTGCCCGAACCTGCGAGATCGATGGGTGTACCGTGCTGACGCATCTCGCCTTTAAGGGTGACGTCCGACGATGCAACGTTCAGTCGTACGAGCTTGCGCTTGTTAGAATCGATCTCTGACTCGGCATACGCGCAGTTCATGGTCAGAGATGTAATGAGTACGCCTCTCTTTGAGTCCAAGTCCTGCGTGTCGCGAATCTCCGACGCCCACGTGTCGCCTTTTGTGGTCTTACCGGCGTCGTACTGCGGGAAGAGCAGGCGAAGGCCGTTCATCACTCCGCCACTCATACTCGTTGTAAGAGCAGCGGCTGTTGAATTTGGGTCACCCATGCGTTCGGTTTCCAGGATGGCACCTGTGGAAGTCATCGTTACTCTATCGTGGACGTTCACAAGGTCTGACGATGGAATGGAATTCGTTTCCAGAAGCGACTCTTCAAAACCCTTCGATGTCATGTGCATGTATGCAGTGTCGTATGTAATGTCCAACGCAAACTGCTTTAGCACTGCTTCCTTTACCTTGACACGCGTCACCGTTCTGAACGACGTCGTTGTTGCGATGTCTTTGTTCATAGCAGTGATTTTTTGAACCACGCGTGTGTTGGTCGCATAGTCATAGGTCGTTGCTGGCTTAAGTCTGTACGAAAGTTGTGTCTGTGCCGTTAACGACACAGCGGCCATCAGAAAGGGCAGAAGCAAAGCAAGAATTGCACGTACGGGCGATGCATCGGCTGCTTCGCGCTTCTTGGCGCGCAGCCGCATGTTCGAATCGAGGATCTTCTTTCGAAGGCGAATGTTGAGCGGCGTTACTTCGAGCAATTCGTCGTCTTCGAGAAACTCAATGCTCTGTTCGAGTGAGAGTTGTCGCGGAGTGTCGAGGCGCACGATACCATCTGAGCCCGAAGCACGCATGTTCGTTAGTGCTTTCATTCTGCAGGCGTTCACGCTCATATCATCTTCACGAGCATTCTCACCGATAATCATGCCTTCGTAAATCGCGACACCAGGTCCGATAAACAAGGCGCCACGTTCCTGCACCATTTCAAGTGCATAGGGCGTGGATGTTCCCGTTTCCATTGACACGAGCGCACCTTTGGCGCGGCCGCCGATTGGACCCTTGTACTTATCCCACGAATGGAATGTGTGGTGCAGCACGCCAGTTCCGCGTGTCGAGGTCAGGAACTCCGTGCGGAATCCAATTAGGCCACGTGCGGGCACGAGAAACTCGCAACGGATGACGTCCAGTGACGGATTCATCGCTGTCATTTCACCGCGACGCTTGCCTAGGTTTTCGATTACGGTTCCGACACTTGCTTCTGGAACATCGATCGTGACATGTTCGATTGGTTCGAGGAGCTTGCCGTCTTTGTCGCGACGGAACAATACTTCTGGACGTGACACAGCGAACTCGAAGCCTTCGCGACGCATTGTCTCGATAAGGATGGCAAGCTGTAGCTCGCCGCGACCCGATACCTTGAACACATCGGCAGAGTCTGTGTCTTCTACGCGAAGCGACACGTTCATGCGGAGTTCACGATACAGTCGTTCACGCAACTTCGGTGTCGTAACAAATTTGCCTTCACGTCCGGCCAACGGCGACGTATTCACAAGGAAGTACATCGCAATCGTCGGCTCTTCGATGTCAACATAGATAAGGGGCTCAGTAATCGACACGTCGCAAATCGTTTCACCGATGTATACGTTTTCAAAGCCCGATAGGGCGATAATGTCGCCTGCCATTGCCTCTTGCGTCTCGAACCGCGCAATGCCCTCGAACACATACATCTTTGTTACGCGAGCTGTTTCGCGCTTACCGTCTGGTTTGATCAGCGCAACATTATCGCCCGTCTTCACCCGTCCGCTCGTGATGCGGCCTACAGCGATACGTCCGACATAGTCGCTCCATGCAAGCGCGCTGATTACCATTGCAAACGGTGCATCATCATCAACTGTTGGCGGATGAATAAACTCAAGCACGGCATCAAGCAACGGATCGAGGTTCTCGGATGTGTCTTCGAGATTCTTTTTTGCTATGCCGAGCTTACCAATAGCATAAATGATTGGGAAGCCAAGTTGTTCGTAGGTGGCACCAAGACCAATAAACAATTCCATGATCTCATCCAGCACTTCTGCCGGACGTGCATCGGCACGATCAATCTTGTTAATCACTACGATTGGGGCAAGCCCCATCTCCAGCGCCTTGCGAAGAACAAATCGTGTCTGCGGAAGAGGTCCTTCTGCGGCATCAACGAGCAACAACACGCCGTCGACCATCGACAGTACGCGTTCTACCTCGCCGCCGAAGTCAGAGTGACCGGGTGTGTCTACGATATTGATCTTCGTATCACGCCAATGAACGGAAGCGTTCTTGGCCATGATCGTAATACCTTTTTCTCTTTCGAGATCGTTCGAATCCATTACGCGCTCAGCAACAACCTGGTTGTCGCGGAACGTCCCGCTTTGGCGCAGCATGTGATCCACCAGCGTAGTCTTGCCGTGATCCACGTGCGCAATAATTGCAATGTTTCGGATGTCAGTTCTAGTTCTAGTTGCCATAGCCGACAAAGATACGGAAGCCGCGCCGGAGGCCTAGTAGGGGGCGGGGGTTTCTAGAAGAAATTCGATTCGTCTCGCCAGCGAACGATTTTCCAGACGGCATCCGCTGTGGGACGTTCAAGGCGTAGACTGACGCGGCCTTGGGCCCGAATGACATCGGACGGCGAGAACGTTATCGTGAGGTTAAAGCCTCGTGAGATGTTCTGCACGACAGAGTCGCCGTCGGCAACAACAACGTCGTTCCAGAGGAGTTCAAGATTCTGGGATGCGTTGAAAAGACCCTGCGTGGCCAGCATGTCTTCGTCACGTCCCCACGTTACATCGAGCGGAGGCGATTTGTCGTAGTTGCGATACACAAATGTGAACGACCGGTCGAGGAGCTTGCCATAGGTGAGTGTGTCCTTGAACACATACGCAAATCGAAAATTCTGAAACACGCCGTCGATCGTTCTCTGGTCACCTATGATTGGAACCGAGCTATCACGCTCCGCAATAGCAGGTGCGAATGGATTTGTGCACGAGACAAGTGTGCTCAGCACGGTGGCTATGATCAATAATTTTATTATCGTACAGGACCTGTGTTAACAGCTATACCCGAACCGTTACCGCCACGTGCCGGCTGCTTCATCGTAAAAACATCTGTAGCACGCCCGTGAAGAGAAGGAATCCACCGATAAACGTAGTAATGCCTGCATAGGCTAGAATCGCAGCGGTGTTGCGTCCGTTTACGCTCGTGCCGAGAGCACCAAGCACGGCTCCTAACACGCCACACGCGACTGAACTGGCAGCCCAATGCCAGTCGCGTACGTAATGCATTGAAACGATGGCTGCGACAAGTCCAATGCCAATGCAGATTCCTAAAAAGCGCGTTACGAGCGTGTCGTTAACGCCGCCATGTTCTTCAGTTGGGTGTGCGTGTGTATCCATGCGCCGAAAATACAGCAGATACTCGAAATCCGAGCATCGCCGCTGCCGCCAAGCGACACGACTACAGTGGCATTCCTCGTGTAATCGAGTGCACAACGTAGATGCAGGCATTGTCTACGTATACGATGTCGGCTGCGGCGCACTTTTCCTTGCCGTGACGGCTCGTAATGCCGGACTGCAGCCAGACGCAGGCAATGTCACCGTGCTTCGAATGCCGCGCCAGGGCTTCGTCGATTATGGCATCGGTTTTCTCCGACGGACGAAACACATCGAGGATGTCGATGTGCTCTTCGACGTCCGCTATCGTGGCGTAGCACTTCATGCCATCAACACTATCTGTAAAGGGATTCACTCCCACGACGGTATAACCGGCGTCGCGCAAATAATGTGGGATGTCATGCGCTGGCTTGCCGCTCTTGCGCGAAAGTCCATGTACGCAAATGACCTTCGCCGCTCGGAGCATTTCGACATCATGTGTCATTGCGAACCCTGAATAGTCGTTGTAACGCTTTCAACCCGAATACATACACGGCGAAGTCCTCTAATTCGAGAGCTGTGCCTTCAACACCGACCATGTCGATTCGGATGTATCGGCCGCACGCTTGGAATCGCTCCAGCGTGAGATGCTCCACAGGCCACTCGGTTCCGGCGTAATTGTGAAAATCATCGTACCCGTTAGGGTCGTGGGTATTCCCGTTACTATGATCGGAGCGGTTAAGGTGTAGTCACTCACAAATACAATTGAGTCGGGCGAGGTGAAAGCAACGTTGCTGCTGAGGTACTCGAGTATCGGACGTTCCTCTGATGCAAGACGCGAGACAAATGACAAAAACGCCTGACGCTCTTTTTGTGTCGACCAACTATTAAACAACGTAGAAAAGCGAGAGCCAACCTCTGACGATGGCTCAAAAACGTATGGGTAGTTGCTACGCGAAGGAGCATCTGCTAAACACAACATGAAGTTCTCTGTGTTCTTCTCTATCACTGCATTGCGAAAGTTGTCAATAACAACCGATGCACTCGTTGGCGGTGTAAACGACCCACGCGCAGCCGTCGGATCCTCTGGCGTGCGCGTCTGGCAACCGCATAAGATCAGTGTGGCAAATAGACCAATCGCCATCCCCAGCAATGACGGAAGGAATTTGTAATGGAATCCTTCACGAGTGATCGGATTTACCGGCCCTACTATGATTGGTAGGATTAAGACTTGCGTGCAATCAGAATGGTTCGAGGACTTTTCGCTGCGACGAACGCGCTCCCATCATAATTGCCTAACGTCTGTTCAACGACGAGGCCAGCCTCAGCCAACATGCTAACAAGTTCGGAAGGGGTATAGAGCCACACGCGTTCATGATACTCCGTTTCATAGCTGCAAGGGTCGCTTACGGTAATAGTTTTTGTTACAAAAGGTTCGTCGATGGAGCGTTCCTGGATAATCGTAACATCGTCTATCATCGATACTGTTTCTGCAACGAGCTCGCGTCGCACGAGTTCGGCGTTAAAGAAATCCATTACAAACGTGCCCCCTGCGTGCAGGGCAGAATGCACTGCATGCAGCACCTTCATGTTTTCTTCATGCGTATCGAAGTAGCCAAAACTCGTAAAGAAATTTACGATGGCATCGTAAGGGGCTCCCGCAAAGGGGCCGCGCATGTCCGCTACGTCGTAGCGCACATTCGCGTGCGGGTACACTTCGCGAGCGCGGTCGATAAGAAAGCGCGACTGGTCGATACCCACGACGTCGTAGCCCAGTTGTGCCAGCGCCAATGCATGACGTCCGTACCCGCAGCAAAGGTCGAGCACACGTGCACCCGACGGAATCTGCGCGTACTTCGACACAAGATCGGTGGCGCCAATGGCTTCGTCATCGGTACGATGACGGTACAAGCGCATGTACCACGGCGATTCGAACCACGTGGCGTACCAAGCGGGCGGGGAAGGCCTCATACGTCGGTGCGTCCTTCGAATGCTCGTGCAAGCGTCGCATCATCGGCAAACTCGAGGTCAGTACCGACGGGCACCCCACGCGCAATGCGCGTTATGCGAATGCCGAGCGGTGACGCCATCTTGGCGATGTACTGCGTGGTGACTTCGCCCTCGACGTTGGGGTTCAGGGCTAGAATGACTTCACGAACCTCAGTGTTTAGGCGGGCCATGAGCTCGCGAAGGCGAATGTCGGTCGGACCCACCCCGTCGAGCGGATTCAGAGCCCCATGAAGTACATGGTACAGCCCCCTATACTCGTTCGTGCGTTCAACGGCAAACACGTCACTGGGCTCTTCGACTACGCAGATTACCGATCGGTCACGTTTCTCCGAAGCACAAATACCGCACATTTCCGCATCGGTAAACGTATGGCAGACGCTACACTCGCGAACGTGTGTGCGCATGTGTACGAGGGCGTTTGCAAAGCCTTGCACGGTCTCTTCCGGCTGCCGTAATAAGTGAAAGGCCAGGCGCCGCGCCGTCTTCTTGCCAATCGTGGGAAGTCCGGCGAAATACTCCACCACCTGTTCAATGCTATTTGAAGGGACCATTATGTGCCGTGCCATTGGTAATTGACCATCCCGCAAATTACCCCTTTCGGAAGGCAACTAAGTTTCACTAGCTTCGTCCCACGCCGCCACCATTAACAAGGACCTTTCGCATGTCGCTGTTCAGTCGAATTTCCGACATCTTTAATTCAAACGTCAACGACGCCTTAGACAAGGCCGAAGACCCCGAAAAGATGCTAAAACAGATGGTGTTGGAGATGGAGGAATCCGTCAATAAGACCACGATGGCCGTTGCCAATTCGATAGCAAACGAAAAGTCGCTCGAGCGACGCATCAACAAAGAAACACAGATGAGTGCCGATTGGCAGGCAAAGGCCGTCGCAGCTCTCAACGCTCAACGCGAAGACCTCGCTCGTGCCGCGCTTGAAAAGAAAGCCATCAACGATCGCAACATCGCCGACCTGGGTCCGGTGTTCGCGCAAGCAAAATCGACCAGTACGAAAATGCGCGAGCAACTCGACGCTCTAAAGAACAAGCTCGAAGAAGCACGTTCGCGTCAGAGCACGCTCATCGCGCGCTCACAAGCAGCCAAAGCACAAAAGCAAGTCGCACAATCGTTCTCTGGTGTTGGTAGCGACGCCTTCAGCAAATTCGATAAGTACGAAGGCAAAATCGAGAAGCTCGAAGCCGAAGCCGAAGCATACGAGCAACTGGGTGGCGGAAATAGCAACCTCGATCAGGAATTCAAACAGCTTGCCGTAGAAGGCGAAGTCGATCAGCAACTACTCGAACTCAAGCGTCAAATGCGCCTGCTGCCAGAAGGAGAAAAGAAATGACGCCAGAAACAACAGCAGCACCAGAAAAAACCGGTTCAACAAAATCCGACGGTGCCCCACAAACCTCACAAACACTTATCGATGAAGGCCGCGCCAAAGTAAAAGCAACACTCGCTGCGCACTACCCATCATCGATCGACTTGGGCGACGGCTCCTACGCCGTCCCTTACGGCTCATCAAGCGTTGCCATCGTCGTCCGTGCCTACACTGAAACCGACACCATGGTCGAAATCATGGCTCAGGTTGTTTCAGGTGGTAAAATCGATGCAGAGGCAACGAAGTGGCTCCTTCGTAAAAACGCCGAACTCCATTTCGGTGCATTCGGACTCCTCTTCGACGACACCATCATCTTTACGTATTCGCTCTCTGGCTCATGCCTCGACCCCGAGGACCTAAAGTCAGCCATCAACAGCGTCTCTATAATCGCCGACTATTACGATGATGAACTCATCAAAATGGTAGGGGGCAAAAGAGTCTCAGATCTGGGATAAGCTTTACGCTAAGTCTTGACTTCACTAAGTCTTTGCTTTAACAACATTTACGGCAATCTCGATGCTTCCATATGAGCATCGGAATTGCCGTTTTTTTTGATTGAAGGACCTTTGAGTTGCCAAATATGCTGCGGAAATGGCAACAGAGTTGCCAAATATGCTGCGGAAATGGCGGCGGAGTTGCCAAATATGCTGCGGAAATGGCAACATAGTTGCCAAATATGCTGCGTTTTTTGCATCTGATATGCAAATAATGCTTCCTTTTTGGCAACTCAGAAGCTAGATTGGTGAATGGTAACTAGAGATCGCGCCTTACAAGCTCCCAAAAGTCACTTTTTCCTTTTTGGTCCGAGAGGGACCGGCAAGAGCATTTGGACGAGAAAAACCTTTCCGGATGCAGTCCATATTGATCTCTTGGATGCAGATGTATACCGCGAATTCGCGCCACGCCCGGAGCGTCTGCGAGAGAGTCTGGCATCGATTGAAAAACCGAGCGTCATTATCATCGATGAAGTCCAAAAACTTCCTGCGTTGCTCGAGGTCGCACACCAGCTCATATCGAAAGGGACACAACATCAGTTCGTGTTCACTGGTTCGAGTGCTCGCAAACTTCGGCGGGGGGATGTGAACCTGCTCGGAGGTCGAGCAGTGCCTCGAGCGATGCATCCCTATGTCGCTGAAGAAGTAGGTGACGAGTTTGATATTCAGGATGCGATGCGAAATGGAATGGTGCCTCTGGTGTTTGAAGCACAGGAGAAAAACGATGCGCTTGACGCATATACTTCGCTTTACATAAGGGAAGAAGTGTATGCTGAGGGACTTGTGCGCAATGCCGAACCGTTTGCGCGCTTTGTCGAAGCGATTAGCTACTCGCAGGGATCACTACTCAACCTCAATAATGTATCGCGGGAGTGTGGCGTATCGCGCAAATCGGTGGAGAATTACCTTGGCATCCTCGAAGATTTGATGTTGGCCTATCAAGTACCAGTTTTCACAAAGCAATCGCGACGTCAACTTGTTTCGCACTCAAAATTCTACTTTTTCGACGCTGGCGTTTATCGGTCGCTTCGTCCGGCCGGACCTCTCGACAATCCTGGTGAAATCGACGGCATACTGCTAGAAACACTCGTTGCTCAACACTTGCGATCGCGCTGTGACTATCTCAGACAGGACACTAAACTTTATTACTGGCGGACGAAGTCCGGAAGTGAAGTCGATTTTGTGATGTACGGTCCTCACGAATTCACCGCCTATGAGGTAAAGAATTCTGTCCGAGCAGACTCCAAAGACTTACGTGCGCTTCGAGCCTTTAAGGCAGATTACCCTCAGTGTAAGTGCACGCTCTTGTATCGAGGCCGAGAGTCTTTGATGATTGATGGCATCCTCGTGTTGCCACTGACGGACTGGTTCAAACGGGTGCTCTCGACTGCAGCCTCTACTTCGTCCGCGCCGTTATCCTGATGCTCCGATTCAGGAAGCGTCCCTGAGGCGTTAGATCGGCGAAGCGTGTGCCCGATGTCGAGGTCTCGATAGTAAACTTGTTTCCTACAAGCGAGCGTATGAAGGCTTCTGTGACGCTTGCGCGTTGTTCGGAGAGTTCTTTGTTCCGCGTGTCTGTGCCGAGGATGTCGGTGCTGCCGTAGATGGTGATGGCAGAGCCTTGCGGTAGGCGTTCTATTAACTGACGAAGTAGCGAACGGACGTCGTCGTTGAGTTCTGCGCTGTTGTAGTCGAAGCGTAGGATTGCTTCGAAGTCGCTCGTCTCAAGGTCGATGCGGCGGCGGAGGAGTGTTGAGACGTCGACGATGGCTGTGCGCGATGCAGATGCGCTGCCCGACTCGACACTTACGCGAACGGGAGTCGTTGTAGCGCCTGCTAATATTGGCGCAGAAAATGGAACGTAAACATTTCCAATATCTTTACGGACCGTGGTGTCGTTGCCACCCACGTCAATGCGCATTGTCGAACCAGAGCTCTTTACAGGCGTTGCGCGTACGTTCATGATGCCGCGCACTTCGGAGAATTGTTGGACGGTTACCCACTCCTGCAGGGGAGCGTTCTGCACGATGAGGTCTACGCGACGGTTCTCTTCGCGGCCACCGGCATACTCGGCATTCGATGGAATGCGCGGACTGATTAATGCACGGGTCTGAATGCGTGAAGGGTCTACGCCGAGGTCTACAAGAATCTGCTTTACGGTTTGTGCCCTACGCTCCGCGAGTTGCATGCCTCCTGCATTCGCGGTTGCACCTGTGCCAGTACTATTGCCAGAACTGTTGCCAGCAATGGCCTCGTCAGCCTCACTCGTAGCCCCTTCAAGCGTGATTTTTCCCTGAGGGTTGCGTTTGAGAATGTCGGCTATGCGTACGAGCACCCACGAGTGCGCTTGTATGGGGTCGGTAGACGGCAGACTGCCGTCAATCGAGCGTCGGTACGTTGTTTGGATGGTGGCCGAAGCACTGTCGAAGAACACTGCGTTAATGATGGGCGATGTCGCGAGCAGTTCATCGCCAGTTACGACCTCTGCGGTATACGTGGGCTGTTCGAGTTCGATGAACGGTGGACGTTCATCGATTGCGATGGGAGGGGGCGGCGGCACGGGGTCTGGCTCGCGTGGGACGACGGTAGCCTCAGCCTTCGACTTGAAGCCGAAACGAATGCCAACCTCGGCACGAACGCCAAGTAGTTTCCAATCGGCATCTGTTAGTATTGAGTTTGCGAAGTAGTCGAATGATAACTGAGGTACAACAGCAACGTTATCAGAAACAGTTATAAACGATTCCAATGAAATGCTGCCACCAAATAAAACGCTTGAACGCGTAGAGAAAACGGCCGATGCAATTGTACGCTGTTGCGTACGCTGTCCGTCTACAACAAACGCAGCATTCTGAGGTTGAACAACAGTCTCCTGTTGTTCGAATCGACTCGAGAGGGGGAGGGCGAAGCGCGGACCAATCACGAGTCCTAACAAACGCTTCTCATACGTTCCCAAGAGTGCGATGCGGAAGTCGGGCTGAAGCTCTAAAAAGTTAAGACTTGGCAAGAGTTCGACAGTGGTCGTTAACTCTGTGTCGACAATCGTAACGGTGTCGCGGATCGGGTATACGTTTGTGCGTTTGAAACTACCGGAGCGTCCCGCATAACCCACCCCAATACCGATACCCCATTTGTCTGCAGTGCGCAATTCCAGTACTGCGTTGAAGGAGGGTCCGGACGCGCTGCCAAAGTCGAACTGACCGCAATCGATAACGTCGAGCGACGTACTAAACGATGCATTGTATGTCGTAAGCGCAATGCCCCCTTGCACCCGCATGGCGAATGACTCACGCTGTGCGACAACGTCCGGCACGGAAAACAAGAACGATACGGCGACTAGAAAGCCCCCTAAAAGAGCGCGTTGTGTGTTGGGTTTTGACATTGCGGACAGATGGATGGGGGATTGTGACATTCCGCGCAAAGATAGCTGCACCAATGTCACGGGAACGTTACGCCGCAATGCGGTCACGGAGGGGCGCTCACGGAAAGGCGACCCGAAGCTGCAGGGCCAGCAGTTGCGTGCGGGTCGGCCCGATGCCGAGGGACACGTCTTCGTCGACATCGAAGTCGTAGAGATGCGCTCCGACGTAGGCGTCGACCGCAGCCAGCGCGTACGTAACAAGGAAGACGAGGCCCGAGAGGTCGCGGTTGTCGCGATAGACTTCACGCACTGTTAGCAACCGTCCAGAGTTCGGATTATTCTCGGCCAATGCGGCTTCGTACTGAGCGTTCGCATTGTTGAATTTTGCGTTGTTGTCGAAGAAGAGCCAAACCGACACAGCAGCAGTGCCTGTGAAGATTGGAATCTTCCAGTATGCTTCGTTTTGAAATTGACCGAGTCCGGGGCATGCCAAAGACATCAACACCGACGTCGTAGGGCTCTTCGTCATAGCAAGCGTGTCTGCACAACGCGCACTGAATGTCGCTATGCATATTATCACAACCGTCGTTACTACGCGATGCACGCAACAACCTCGATTTCGACGAGTGCGTTCTTCGGAAGGCGCGAGACTTCAACGGCAGACCTGGCAGGACGATGATGAGGTCCGAACGCATCAGAATATCCAGCATTCATTTCGGCGAAGTCATTCATGTCGACAAGAAACACGGTGGCCTTCACCACATTATTGAGTGTGGCGCCCTGAGCTTTCAGAATTGTGCGAATGTTATGAAAAACTTGTGTTGTCTGCTCGGCAACGGTTGAGCCAATCATATCACCGTCACTCGACAATGCAATCTGACCGCTCAAGAACACAAATCGTCCGGAGCAGACTACACCATGCGAGTACGGACCAATTGCTGGAGCGACATGTTCTGCGTTAAAGGGGCTGTTTTCCATGGGGCTAATCTACGGATGTGGCTGCGCACCGGCGTTCGGAGCTACGGATGTGGTTGTGCGCCGATGCTCGGAGTCTCGTGCATTAGCGAGCGTCGTGCGAGAAACGCTGCGCCGATAATACCGGCCTGGTTGCCGAACGTTGCCTTACGAATGTCGAGAGTCTGTGCAATTGACGGTAGAGCTCGCTCCAGTAGCTGAGCGCGAATGAGTGGGATAAGAGCAGGGTACGCTTCTACAATGCCGCCGCCTATAATGAGCGTTGACATGCCGAGCACTGCAAGAGCAGATGCAAATCCGGCAGCAAGGTATTGGGCAAGCATTTCGAACGTAGCGACAGCATGACGATCATTTGCCTCCACTCTGCGAACGAGTTCTGAAATTGAAGCACCCTCGCCAGTTAACGCCCGATAGTAAGAAATTCTACCATCACGTCCGGCGAATTCTTCGACCGTACCTGCACGCCAGGGATGTCCGGTCACCGACGTCTTGCTATTGATGTCAACAATGATGTGGCCGATCTCGCCGGCGCCCCCTGTCGGACCCCTATACACATGACGGTCGATAATTACACAGCCTCCGACTCCGGTACCAAGTGTTGCGTACAGAAAGTCGCTCACATCGCGTCCAGCGCCGCCATCCGCTTCTGCGATTGCCGCAGCATTTGCATCATTCTCAACCACGATGGTTCGATGAAGGCGCTCTTCGAGGATAGCTTTTACTGGAACCGTCGTCCACGCTTTCAAGTTCGGCGGATGGTGTACAGAGCCCGAAGCATCGACAACTCCAGGAAAGCCAATGCCAACGGCTTCAACAGGCGCTGCATCAGACAACGTTGTGATAACAGTTGCAATGGTATTCAACACAGCATCGGGTCCGGCATCCGCAGGTGTTTCCGTGCTGCTCGTGTCGTGTACGTAACCATTTTCATCGACGCGACCCGCTTTGATGTTGGTGCCGCCGACGTCGATTCCCAAGACGCTCATACCGTTGATTCCGGGAGATAATGATTCCCGGCATCAATCTGTAAGTCGTTGATTGTCAACAATCCTTTCATTCCGAAGTATCCCTCTTGATGATGTACACTTCTTCACCCGGACGTATGTAACCATAGCGCTCACGGGCGAGCCGTTCTATCTCGAGTGTGTCGGTCTGCAGACGTTTGACAACGGTGCGTGTAGAGTCCGCTTGCTTCTTTGCCTCGGCAACCTGCACGAGTAAATCTGCGTGCTCGCCCTCGAGACGCAAGCGCGTAAGAATGCCGTAGGGCGAGAGCAGAACAAACAACACAACGACGGCAGACAAGAGCGCAATGACGAGCAATCGCTTGCGCGTCATGCGTTGTTTCTGAACGGCTACGCCGGGTTTCCTCGCCATCAGTGCAGGCTCCTAGCCATCGGCTGGTTTCTTAATCGACACTCCGCTTCGCTGGCATGCCGATAAGGGTGCGGCGTTCAGGTTCGGGCGTCGTGTCAGGGTCGTCGATGTAGATTTCGAGGCACGGCCCCTCAGCCTTTGTGTAGAGGTCGTCTTCGAATGCTTTCTTGGATAGGGCATTGAACGAATCATTCAATGCGTCGTACGACCCAACATGTGTTGTCTGAGCATACAAAGACTCTGGTATCTCACGTACTTGCACACGGTCGTCACCTTCGGTACCGTACGGTACGGGTATGCAGACATCGTAGCGTAGCTGCTCTGCAGGTATGGTGTCGGGGTCATCATGCGAGAGTCCCATCATGGCTGTATCTGGTGCGGTAAGCTCGCGCACCTTCGCCCAATTCCAGAGTTCGCCGAATACCGGACCCACATTTTTGTATGGTCCGACGTGTCTGATACACGCTACGTTGTAGGGGCCCAAAGGGGCTACGTCGATTTCCATCACAGCCTCCGTTATTGTTTGCGACAAATCAGGTGCAATCGGATCGTCTCGAAGTGTTATGCGTATTCCTCGACGCTCGGACATGTACAGATTAGTACTCGATCGCCGTATGCATTGTCGACGCGGCCGATGCTCGGCCAGAACTTGCGGTCGCGCACCCATGGCAGTGGATACACGGCTTGTTTACGTGTATACGGATGCGTCCATTCGTCAGCCGTTGCTACATACTGCGTGTGCGGTGCGTTTTTAAGCACGTTGTCTTTTGCATCAACGATTCCGGTACACACGTCTTCAATTTCTTTACGAATGGCTAACAGAGCGTCGCAGAATCGGTCGAGTTCCGCTTTGCTTTCGCTTTCGGTTGGCTCAATCATAATTGTGCCCGGAACGGGGAAGCTTAACGTCGGCGCATGGAAGCCATAATCCATCAGACGTTTCGCAATGTCCTCTGCTTCGAGTCCACCGCGCTGCTTAAACTCACGCAAGTCAACAATCATTTCATGTGCTACACGACCTTGCGCGCCCTTGAACAACACATTGTAATGACCTTCAAGTCGCTTCGCTATGTAGTTGGCGTTTAGAATTGCAACACGCGTTGCATCGGTAAGCCCCTTACTGCCCATCATGGCGATGTAGGCGTAGCTGATAAGCAAGATCGAGGCGGAGCCCCAAGGTGCAGCAGAAACAGCGCCGACTTGTGACAGACCAGTTGTAAGTACGCTGCCGTCCAGACCCGTACCGGGGTTGATGACTGTGTGCCCGGGGAGGTAGGGGGCTAGTTCGTTGGTGACGCAGATCGGACCCATTCCCGGACCTCCACCGCCGTGCGGAATGCAGAAAGTTTTGTGAAGATTAAGGTGGCATACGTCGGCGCCGATTGTACGCGGACTTGTTAAGCCTACTTGTGCATTCATGTTTGCACCATCCATGTACACACGTCCACCGTGCTCATGAATAATGCTGCAGATCTCGCGTATCGATTCTTCGAACACACCATGTGTAGAAGGGTACGTTACCATTAATGCAGCAAGGTCGTTTGCATGAGTGTCTGCCTGACGTCGCAAGTCGTCCATGTCGACATGGCCGTCTGCGTCCGCTTTAATTACCACAACCTTCATGCCTGCCATAACTGCGGATGCAGGATTTGTACCGTGAGCACTACTAGGGATGAGAACAACGTTGCGGTGCGCTTCATTATTCGCCTGATGCAATGCGCGTATCGCAAGAAGGCCGGCGTATTCGCCTTGTGCACCCGCATTCGGCTGTAGCGAGCACGCATCAAAGCCCGTGATTACACAAAGCCAGTGTTCGAGCTCATGAAAGATGTTTGTGTATCCGGCGGTTTGCTCGCGCGGAACAAACGGATGGATGCGGTTGAATTCCGGCCACGTGATAGGAATCATTTCCGCCGTTGCATTCAACTTCATGGTACACGACCCAAGCGAGATCATGCTGTGTGTGAGCGAGAGGTCTTTGTTCTCAAGGCGCTTTAAGTAGCGCAGCATCTCGTGTTCTGTCCGGTGGTCGTGAAACACCGGATGGGTTAGGTATTCCGATGTGCGCTGCAAACCTGCAGGTATCGTCGCGTCCTTGGCTGTTTGCTTTGTACCGTTCCGCGATGCAGGTCCTGCGATTCCAAAACATGCAAACACATCATCGAGATCGGCAAGCGTTATCGTTTCGTCGAACGCGACACCAATTGTCTTGTTCGCTTCGTTATAGGCAAAGTTTATTTTCTTCTTATTTGCGATTGCACGAACGGCGTTAATATCACCGTTAACAGTTACCGTGTCGAACCATGCAGAGTTTACAATGGTGTGTCCGGCTGAGCGCAGGGCTTCTACGAACGAAGTAGCAAGGCCGTGTACCGATTGGGCGATGTCGAGTAGTCCGTCCGGACCGTGATACACTGCGTACATCGCTGCAACATTTGCGAGGAGGGCTTGCGCCGTGCAGATGTTCGATGTGGCTTTGTCGCGACGGATATGTTGCTCGCGCGTTTGCAGCGCCATGCGATACGCGAGGTCGCCTTGTGCATCAACGCTCACACCAATAATACGTCCGGGCATCAGCCGTTTGTACTGCTCACGCGTTGCCATGAAGCCGGCGTGTGGACCTCCATAACCAAGGGGCACACCAAATCGTTGGGATGAACCAACGGCAACGTCGGCGCCAAACTCACCCGGGGGCACGAGCATCGTTAGGGCAAGAAGATCGGTGCCTACGGTCACAAGCGCTCCACCTGCATGTGCTGCATCGCAGAATGCTTTGTAGTCGCGAATGTCGCCATCAGCGGCGGGGTACTGCACGTATGCACCAAACACTGTTCCGTCGAACGTTGCACTGCGCCAGTCACCAACTTTAATGTCGATACCGAGGGGTTCTGCTCGCGTAACGAGCACGTCAAGCGTTTGCGGGTACACATTCGCATCTACAAACAACGTCAGTGCTTCTTTTGCTTGAGGTCCGCGCGCAGCATACATCAAATGCATTGCCTCTGCCGCAGCAGTGGCCTCATCGAGCAACGATGCGTTTGTAATCTCAAGCTTTGTTAGGTCAATAATGATTGTCTGAAAGTTTAGTAACGACTCCAGACGGCCCTGTGCAATCTCCGCCTGATACGGCGTGTACTGTGTATACCACCCTGGGTTCTCGACCACGTTGCGCAGAATCACAGCGGGTGTAATCGTGTCGTAGTAACCCATGCCAATAAACGACCGCCACACCTGGTTGTGTGACCCAACATTGCGGAGATGTGTAAGCAGTTGTGTTTCCGTCATGCCAGGGGGCAGGACAAGAGGCGCCTTCAGCCGTATGTCAGCCGGTATCGTCTCGTCGATCAACGCATCGAGTGTGGATGCACCCACAACAGCGAGCATGGCAGAAAGATCGTTCTCCGAACGTCCGAGATGTCGGGATGCAAAGTCAGTCATAGATACGTATGTCAAGTGTTCAGTAGTCGATGAAAAAAAATCGTCCGTCCGAATCGATGGTTAATGCTCAACGGTTCGCAATCAAATGTCAATGATCACGATCGCGGTAGCTGCAGCACTCAGGGAGTGCGCCGTACGCATCGTCTTCAGCTTTCTTTTCATCGACGTCGTGTCCCACCTTAAGTACAGCCTTTGTGATGGACTCAACGGAAGCCTTCGTATCATCGAACTCAACCGTCAGCACTTTTGTGCGCTTGTTCCATTCTGCTTCTTCGACGCCTTGAATGGCCTCGACAGCTTTTTCAATTCGCTTCTTGCACATGCCGCAGTTGCCCGCGACTTTCAGTACAATCGTTTTTTCGGCAGCAGTCATCATGATTGCTGGTACGAGGAACATCATGATGCACAGTGGTATACGCATGCCAACCTCTTCTATAGAATTATGATCAAGCCCCTACGCGTCTTCGCAATTGTTGCAACACTGCTATACGTGTATGCGCACGGCGAAGCGTCAGCACAGGACTTTGTTGTACGAAAATACGCCACGCGTGTCGAGCGTGACGTCGTGTACGGAACTGCCGTCGGGTTCGCAGGCACGACGGACACCCTCCGACTAAATTATTTCAAGCCCCAAGCCGACGGGAACCGGCGGCGCCCCCTAATTGTGTGGGTGCACGGAGGGGGCTTTACAGGGGGCACGCGGACCGATTTCGACGTGCTGGCGCAGGCCTGTGCCGAGCGTGGTTACGCGGCCATAACGATTAGTTATCGGCTCGGCTTCTATCCGCCCGCGGGCTTGTCGAACCCGTACGCCTATGATTCTGCCGAGGTGGTTCGCGCTGCCTACCGTGCATCACAGGATTTGTATGGCGCAATCCGATTTATGTCCGCACGAGCCGCTAGCGATTCCATCGATCCATCATTTGCAATTATTGGTGGCGCCAGTGCCGGCGGTATTGCTGCGCTGCAAGCGGCGTACGTCGACGAAAATGAGCGCTACCCAGCTACACGAGAAGTCGCGCCAGTACC
>JBKJNB010000138.1:0-4560 GCA_046595995.1 Candidatus Kapaibacteriota bacterium | reverse complement strand
TTGGCGGCTAAGTCGATGTCACCGTCGAAGTAAGCGGCGCGTTGCTCGAACTCCGTAAAGTCTTCGATGGTTTTGAGAGCGCGTTGTGAGCCATAGAGGCGTTGGATATTCACTCCGCGTAGGCTTGGCGTCTCGATGCGCCTGCGATGTGCTTGTGGCCTGATATCGCCAACGAGATGTGTAGCACCAGAGGTGTGTCCGTTAACGTGGCAGTCAAAACACGTTACGCCTCGCATGCCGTCGGGTTTTTCTGTCTTGCGGTCGGCAGTAGCATTGAACTGTTGCTGCGGAAACTGTGTGACAAGTAAACGCAAGCCGTCGAGCTGTTTCGGATTCAGGATGCCATTAAACAAATCGAAGAAATTATCGATGGTTACTAACTGTCCTTTTGAGACATCGCCGAGATCGGGACGTGTGGTGAGGAAGATTGCAGGTGGGAATTCCGGTAGGAAGTGATCGGGAAGATCGAAATCCATGTCAAAGCGCTCTAGTCGCGGCAACACTTTAATCGATGTTTGCGGAAAGACCATTCCACCAACAGGATGATTGATGTGCGGTAATGGCAGATACGGGAATACTCCCTTATCTCTGATCTCTTCAGGCGTCATGGTTCCGAGCTGTGCCCACGTCACTCCGTTTTTCAGCCGTGCTGTCGGACCGACTGGGATTTGCTTTCCGCGTGTCATGCGCACGCTCTCGTGCACACGCTTCGACAGGTCGTAGCGCTCTTCGAGCAGCTTCTGCTGCGCTGCCATTACACGCGGCTTTGCCTCCTTGTCGCGCGTCCTTACGACATCGAAAGGCTCGTCGGCGGCGCCAAGGAGAAAGATGGCCGCCAGGATCGCCAGGCATACTCGAGCGTTCAAAGTGAGTCCTTTTCAAAAGGTAACAGATTTTGGGTGCTAAGCGTGGTCGATCTTCTAAAGTTCCACGACTATTTTTGGCTCAGGCTGCACGACGCGCTATCGTATGACTACCACTTGCTGTACGACATTGGTCCTCCCTGCTTGCACGCGTACGAAGTATGTGCCGACGACAACCGGTACACCCAAAGATGACTTGCCGTCCCATCGGGTAATATAGTTGCCCGCAGCGAGTGGGCTGCACTGCAATGTCGTTACCACTACGCCGCTGCTATTCACAACTTGTATCGTTACAGACGCACCAGCGCTCAACGGCGGCACTACAAATGCAATGGTTGTACTACCACTTGTGGGATTCGGAGCAACAGAGAATTGCGACGGCGAGTGCGATGGAAGGGGCTCGCTTACGCCTGTCGTCGTAAGCGTTTGGGGCTCGCCGAGTGTTTCACCCTCGGCGCTGGCTACGTAGCTGTATACCCACGACGGACGTGGTACGGTGGAGTCTTTGTAAAGCGTCACCCACTCTTCATCGCTGAGCCGGTTGAATCCGGATGTGATGTGCTGGTAGAAACTGCCGACGGGTCCTACATACGCCGTTGCGCATCCGTCCGATGGGTCAGTTGCTACAATAACTGCCATGTTGATTCTACCCGTGGCGACGTGTAGAACATTGCCAACAAGGACACCTGCTGCATCAAATGGCTGCGTGTGTACATCAGCGACAACAAAATCTGCCTTGTCCTGCTGAATGCGCAAGTCTACACCATAGTATAGTTTAGGATAAGTGCCATCGAATACATCAAATGGTACGCAGTTATCGACATGTCGCTCGACGATCCAGTTGTCGAGTTTGGACTTCTCCCGTTCATCGAACCCAACACCGTCGAGTTCCTTCTGCGCCATTCGCGCAAGCATCGTACAGGTAGAATCCATATGGCGTAATGTCGTTATCATTTCAACAAGCTGAATCCGTTCGTCGAGTGTGAGAAGGAAATTCGAAAAGCCCCTTGCAAACCCTGCAATTCTCGAGTAAAGAGCTGGCACTGGTTCAACATATCCAGAAGGATAAAAACATATCACGTAGCCAGAGTACGACTGCTTGGCATAAAGGAGGTTGTCGTGACGTAATTCTGCCCAAGACGTGAGTTGCGAATTCAACTGCTTTTGTGCCCAAGCTCCTGTCTGCATAAACAATGGCAGTGACGTGCGATCAGGCAATGGGTTCAGCGCGCGAATTGCATTCAACCATGTCGTGTAGAGAGAACTTTCCCAGTACTCTCGAGACAGGGTGGTGGTTAGATAGTTAAGACCGGCGAGGTTTCTTGGATAGTGTCGATACAAGGGCAGCTCAGGAGCTAAGAGTTGCGCCGCCGCATCGTTGCCAAGTGTAAACATCGCATCTAATGGTGATGGCATATACCTGTCATCAACTTTGTCTACTACTAGGTTTGCGAGGATGTACGAATCGAGAATGAACCGTTGACCCATTAGCATGAACGAGGCCGCCGGTTTTATCGCAGTAATGCCGTCGCCAATTAATATCTGTGATAAGATTTTTTGCTCACCGCCTGACGCTCGCACGGTTGCCTGAAATGCTGCAAGCACCGTGTCATTAAGTAGGTGCTCGGGACGAAGCCCACCATTCGTAGTGTCAACAATTGCGATCAACGATTTTAATGCCAGGTTGTCTTGTTCGCCAACGAACTTTGTGATGATCTGGTCGACGTAATTGATTTTTGATGCGGATTGTGAAACTGTTGCCAGATCTACAAGAATGATTGATAACATGCATTGTCTACGAATGTCATCGTCTGTCGGCAGAACCTCGGAAGGCTGAGGTGGTGTGAGATAAATTTCGGTACGTCCGAGCCACATCATGCATTGAAAGTAATTCTCTAGCTCTTCGCTCTCCGTGTAGTGTCCACGCGGTTTTAGCTGACTAAAATCGTACAACCGTGGTCTGACAGAAAACAATGCGATGTCCTTTGCTTCACCCGTAGCGACCGCAGCGAGTATGTCAGAGACCAATGTCGCATTCTCGACGAACACCGGACTCACAGCATTATCTAATAATGTAAGAGCCACCGTTAGATAGACATCCGCATCACGCACTGCCTTCTGCACAAGCTCCTGACCCAGATATGTCTGGGTCTTTAAGGATTGATGCATACCACTTAATGCACTACGCATACTATCGATTAGCACCTTCGTCTCTATGTGCTTCAGCATATTGTCGTACGACCGATGCAGTGCATGTAGGATGGCATCTGAAGAGATGTACAACGGAAGATCTTTCTTGTACACGTCGAGAAATGCTGCGTTGTACGACTGGTAGCTAAGTCGCTCGGTAACCATGAAACTCAGTTCGCTAATCAATTTGCCTTCATACGTTGTAAGTGCCAACGTGTTCGCTACTTGAGGTCCGAATTGTGCCACATTAATATCTGCAGGGGCATATCTGCGAAACATCCCCGCCGGGTACTCTCGCAGCAGGTCCTCGGCTGTCATGTTCTTGTGTTCTTCAACGAATTTTACGTAGGCATCGAGATCCAGCTGGGCGTGCAAACGCCCGCCACACACGAGGAAGCAGACTAGGACAATGGAACATCCGAAAATCAGTCGACGCATATCAGACTCCGCGTGTTGTTGAGTGCAACTTACCATGAGTACACATGCAACCTACCACACCAAACAGCACATCTATCTTAGCAATATCTTATATGTGGTACACTCTGACCCTGCAACTATTCCGTCCGTTTGGGGTTCCTTACATCTCGCGGACAGGAAGTTGTTGTCCCGTGCGATAGGATGCTCGACAAGGGGGAGCGCGTCATTCAATTGGATGGCACGGCTCTTCTTACGGGCGCATATGTATTGCGTCTCCTCGCGGGCGACGTTGTAGAGTCGAAGGCTGTGATTGTGAATCGTTAGCTTTGTCCATGCTTACAATTACACCGTTCGGAGCCGCAGGCGAAGTAACTGGCTCGTCGTACCTTCTTGAAACTGAGTCAGCATCCGTCCTTATTGATTTTGGAATGTTCCAAGGCGATAAGGATGACGACGCGCGCAATGTTGTGCCTGGTCCAATGCACCGCCGCTTGCCTGATGCCGTGCTACTAACGCATTCGCATCTTGATCACTGTGGGAGACTACCGTTGCTTGCGATAGAGGGGTACAAGGGACCCATTTACAGCACGGCTGCTTCGAAGGGAATGGCCGACCTTGTCCTAAAGGATGCAGCTCATTTGCAGGAACGCGATTTTGAACGACACCAGCGTAGGGCGCAACGGCAGGAGCGTAAAGTATCACGCACCGATACTCCTCTCTTCGATAGCGAAGACGTTGACAAAATTCTTGGGCTGTTCCGTCTCGCTGAATACGGAAAGCGCATAGACGTTGCGGAAGGAATCTCGGCCACGTTCCGCGAAGCGGGTCACATGCTGGGCTCAGCAAGCATCGAGCTTCGCGTTAAGTCGGGCGGCACAACCAAAACCGTCGTCTTCTCCGGCGACATCGGTCCAGCGCATTTGCCCTTTCTGAAAGATCCCGATCCGCCGACCCAGGCAGACATCATCGTGATGGAGTCTACATACGGCGACCGCGATCACAAGAGTGAAAAAGATACGCTTGATGAATTTGCAGAGATCCTGAACGAGGCGGTGAGGACGAATAGAAGAATGTTCGCGCCGTCATTCGC
>JBKJNB010000048.1:0-33232 GCA_046595995.1 Candidatus Kapaibacteriota bacterium | reverse complement strand
GTGCGCTCCAGCAGGTCGGCGGCCGCGCGGGGCTCGAAACCGTTTCGACCGATATGCCGGACCCGGTCGGCCAGCGAATCAACATGGTCACCGCGATCCGCCGCACGCTCGACCAGGAGCTCGCCGCCAACCCGCGCGTGCTGCTGTTCGGCGAGGACATCGGGCCCAAGGGCGGTGTTCATGGGGTGACACAGGGCCTGCAGTCCAGATACGGCGAGGCGCGCGTGTTCGATACGTCGCTGAGCGAGGAGGGGATTGTCGGTCGCGCGGTGGGGATGGCGCTGGCGGGGCTGATGCCGGTGCCCGAGATCCAATTCCGCAAATATGCCGATCCGGCGGCCGAGCAGATCAACGATTGCGGCACGCTGCGATGGCGCACAAATGGCGACTTCTGCGCGCCAATGGTTGTGCGTATACCAGTAGGCTTTAGCAAACGCACTGGTGACCCATGGCACTCCGTTAGTGGCGAGTCGATCTTTGCGCACACCGTAGGATGGCGCGTAGCTATGCCCTCGAATGCTCGCGACGCAGTAGGCCTGCTTCGTACTGCGATGCGTGGCAATGACCCGACGTTCTTTCTCGAGCATCGTGCAATTCAAGACACAGCACCCGGACGTGGTGTCTACCCTGGCCACGGCTTCATGCTTCCGTTTGGTGTTGCAAACGTTGTCCGTACAGGAACCAAAGCAACTGTTGTCTGCTGGGGCGAAATGGTACATCGTGTACGCGGCGTTGTTGAGGCTGCAAACCTGGATGTTGAGATTCTCGACATGCGAACGATAGTGCCGTGGGACAGAGAAGCTGTACTTGCCTCTGTACGGAAAACTGCACGATGCATGGTCGTGCACGAAGACACCATTACGTGCGGGTTCGGAGCGGAGATTGCATCGGTCGTTGCACAAGATGCATTCGCATTCCTCGATGCACCGGTAGTACGCATTGCGACGCCCGACATTCCAATCCCATACAACATTGGAATGATGGAAGCGGTGTTGCCGAGCGCAGCAAAGATTACAACGGCGTTGCAGTCCCTTATCGCCTATTAAATGCAGTCCCAGATCGCCTACTAAATGAAGAAGCTGGTACTACGCAAGACCGATGTTCAAGCGGGACGTCGTCCGTACCGCATCGACTACGAAGGACTTCTCAACCCGGCGCAGCTGCAGGCAGTAATGCACGGTACGGGTCCGGCTCTCGTGCTTGCAGGTGCAGGCACCGGCAAGACACGCACCCTTACGTATCGCGTTGCCCGGCTCGTCGAAGACGGCACAGACCCTTCATCTATCCTTCTGTTAACGTTCACGCGCAAAGCATCGCAAGAAATGTTGCGTCGTGCATCATCACTGTTAGACGGACGCTGCGAGCTTGTGAGCGGCGGAACGTTTCATTCGTTCGCAAATAACGTGCTTCGCCGATTCCCCGGTGAAGCGCCGATGCGTTCACCGTTTACAGTGTTAGATCAGGGCGACGCGCAGGACGTGGTAAATCTCGTACGTAGTGGCTTCGATGTTGCAAAACTTAAGAAGCGCTTTCCACAGAAGAGCACCTTGCTAACTATGTACAGCAAAGCAGTGAACACAGGCAAACATCTAACCGATGTTATTGCCGAAGACTACAACTCGTACATCGACGAAGCCGAACGTATTGGCGAGGTCATCCGTGCTTACAACGAGTACAAAGCGCGTAATGGCATGGTCGACTATGACGATCTATTGCTGCACTTACTTGCACTCACGAAGCACGCCGCGGTTGGCCCAATTCTTAGAAACCAGTTTTCGTACGTGATGGTGGACGAATACCAGGACGTCAATGCACTGCAACATGCAATTGTAAAGGGTCTCGCTGGCGAAAGGGGCAATGTGCTTGCCGTAGGCGATGATGCACAGAGCATCTATTCGTTTCGCGGTGCCGATATCAAGAACATTCACACGTTTCCTGAATCGTTCCCGGGATCTGTTCTGATTCGTCTCGAACACAACTATCGTAGCTCGCAGCCAGTGCTAGATGTGTGCAACGCTGTACTTCGCGACGCTCCCGGCATGTATGCAAAGGAGTTGTTTAGTGATCGGAAAGAAGGCGAACAGCCGATGCTCGTCAGCTGTTTGAATGAACGACAACAGAGCACCTTCATCGTTCAACAGATACTTGACATGCGCGAGAACGGTACACCACTAACCGGAATGGCCGTACTCGTACGCAGTGGCTTCCTCTCGTTCGATCTCGAAATCGAACTCGCGAAGGCGAACATTCCGTTTAAGAAGTTTGGCGGACTTCGATTTGCGGAAGCCGCGCACATAAAGGATGTGCTCGCGCTTCTTCGACTCACGGTTAACCCTCGCGATGCAATCTCGTGGTATCGAACACTCCTGCTTCAAGAGGGTGTTGGTGCAAAGACTGCAGCCAGCGCTCTTGAGGTGCTCCTTGCTTCAGCAGACCCCTTCACCACAGGTATAGCAGGGCTTGGAACGGGCAGAGCTGCGACAGCTGTAAGGCAAGTTGTTGAGCAAGTGAATCGTGCAACGACGATAACGGCTGCTGGTGATCGAGCACGCGAATTGGCAATGTGGTACAAGCCGACCATGGAACGCGTCTACGATGATCACGCAAAGCGATGGAAGGACATCGAAAGTTTACTCGCAATCTGCTCACGTTATTCTGCGATAGACACATTTCTATCAGACATCGCCCTCGAGCCGCCTTCGGAGTCTTTAGACGGTATCGATCCGGATGATGGAGAGTCCGAATACGTTACCGTCAGCACCATTCACTCTGCTAAGGGTCTCGAATGGAATACCGTGATGCTCATTTGGGCAAACGAGGGTCGTATTCCATCCGCTCGGTCCGCCGAAAACGAAGACTCGCTCGAAGAAGAGCGACGATTGCTGTATGTGGCGTGTACACGTGCAAAGGAGCGTCTGTTGCTTACCTATCCCGCCATTATGCTTGAGTGGGAACGCAGCGACGTCGTTGGCCGCCCAAGTCGATTCCTCGACTGCGTCCAAACAAACCTGTTACCCGCCTTCGTCCTTGCCGAAGAGTCGTAACGCAACGTGCTACAACTGGTACGAAGCAGTAAGAACACCAGATTACTATTTGGTGAAAACCAAGTATCTTATCGGTTGGTGCCACAGCATTCGGATACATGAACCAACCGACGTTACAAGAACTTAGCAGCGTACTACAGCAGTCGCGGCCAAGGTTCGGAGCGCGCGTAGACGCACCGAACAGTGTACGTGCGTCCGCAGTGATGGTCTTTACGGACTGTATCACACTTGCCGCAGTCTTGGGTGTAGTGCTCGCGATTCGTGCGTTCTATGGAGATATAGGATTGCCGATCCGTGAATGGGTGCCTGTCTTCGCTGCTATTATCGCTACCAATGTTCTTGCGTCGGCATGGCGGGGGATTTACCCAGGCTATGGGGTTTGTGCCAGCGCTTTACTGCGCTCAACGTTTTACACGCTCACTGGTGTATTTGCCGGTGTCATCACACTTTCGCTCCTAACAACAGGGTCGCTACCGTTTATCCGCTCGATCATGGTTCTTGCGTGGGCGGTGAGTGTGCCTGCGCTCTCAATATCACGGATGGCCATTCGGAGCATTATCAGCCGCTTTGCATGGTATGGGGAACCAGTCATCATTCTTGGTGAAGCTTCGTTAGCACATCAAATTGTCGACACCCTTCACGCTCACCGACACATCGGCTTGCGTCCGTTTGTCATTATCGAGTACGACGAACCCCAGGCGCAGTACGGCTATTACAAAGGCACTCCTGTGATCGCTGGTATCAACAACGTCGAACCGATTGCAAAACACTTTCAAATCTCAAGGTGCATCATTGCCTTGGCACACGTGAACACCGAAACCGTTGCCAAGAAATTAGAAACGATTTCTCACGCTGTTCCGCAGATAACAATTATCGGCGAGCAGGTACCGCCTTCGGTAATGTGGATCTCGAATTCGCAGACCGACATTATGATGACAACAGACATCGCTCTGCGCCTTCGGCAGCCCATGCTGAGATTAAAGAAGCGATTGTTTGATCTTGTCTTTGCCATACCATTGCTTCTCACTACAGCTCCTCTAATGGTGCTGATTGCAATCGCCATTCGTCTCACGTCGCGTGGACCAGCCTTCTACACACAGGAGCGCATTGGCGACAATGGTCGAACGTTCCGTGTACTGAAGTTTAGAACAATGATTACCGATGCCGACCAGACTCTCGACGCGATGCTGGAAGTAAACGAGGCCATGCGCCATGAATACATGCGGTATCACAAGCTTAAGAATGACCCGCGCATTACGAAGGTCGGACGATGGCTGCGGAAATTTTCTCTTGACGAGCTGCCTCAGTTGTGGAATGTTGTGCGCGGTGACATGGCAATTGTCGGACCGCGTCCGTTGATGCCCGAGGAATTCAACTTGCTCGGCAAGTCTATACCCGGTGCCTATGCAGATGCATACATGTGCTCGCGTCCGGGCATTACAGGTCTTTGGCAAGTCACCGTCCGCTCTACAGCACCCTTCAGCGTACGCATGAGTATCGACCGATACTACATCCGCAATTGGTCCCTCTTTCTAGACTTCTACCTCCTCTTGCGAACGATAGGCGTTGTAATGACAGGTCGTGGCGGCTATTGATGACCCTTCTGTTCTTAACTCCGCGCTATCCGTGGCCGCTGATAGGAGGAGATCGAATCAAGTCGTACTACCTCCTTCGCCATCTCGCCTCGACCCATCGTGTAATTCTTGTTTCGTTATCGCACCGCACTGCAGCGACAGACGAACAGTTAGCCGCCATTCGCGCACTCGGTGTTGAAGTCCACAGCGTACAGCTCAATCCCATGCAAGCGGCCATTGCGTCGATACGGACGTTCTGGACGCATGAGCCCATTGAGATTGCCTTCTATACGCGTCCGGAGTTCAAGCGTGTAGTCGAATCGATCATAGCGACCACCCACATCGATGTGGGTGTTTCGTTCTTCATGCGCACAGCGGAATACATCCGTCACCACCGCAGCATGCGCAAGATTCTGATAGCGGAAGACTGTCGTGTCGAGTACCAAACCCGTTCTATGCGTGCGAGTAAGTCATGGCCGCAGCGACTTATACGATGGTGGGAAATTCGTAAGCTCCGCAAGTACGAATCGGATGTGATCGACGATTTCGATGCAGTTACGTATGTAAGTGCAGAAGACGTTGCTGCCATGCGTACAATGAAGGCTTCTTCGAAGTACACCATCGTTACGAACGGAGTCGACCTGGAGAGGTTCTTGTTTAACGCGGACCACTCCGATCGCACTGGTGTCCTGTTTATGGGCAAGCTCGACGTGCATGCAAACGAGCTAATGGTGAACACGATCGTCGAACGAATAATGCCACTCGTACGCGAGGTAATTCCAGCCACAGTAGTAACGATCGTCGGTGCCTCGCGATCGGGTAAAGGCCGTGTCGATACTAGTGGGGTCCATTTTACTGGTGCCGTGCCCGACACTGTGCCCTATCTGCACAACGCAGCTGTCTTTCTTCATCCTCATGCCGGTGCCTCGGGTATTCAGAATAAACTTCTCGAAGCGATGGCTGCAGGATGTGCTGTTGTTACGACAACGTCGGGGCTGCAAGGCATCGAAGGCATCCATGGCATTCACTGTCTCGTGTTTACGACACCCCAAGAAGCAGCGAAACACGTAATACGGCTTCTCAATGATCCCGACGAACGAGCGTTCCTCGCGGCCAATGCACGGAAGCTGATGGAAGACACGCACTCGTGGGATCTAGTAAACACCCAGATCGATAGTGTCCTTCATCGCCCTCTACGCGCTGGCCTCTTGCTCGATCGTGACGGCATTATTAACGAACGCATCGTTGACGGTTACGTTCTCACGCCGGATCAATTTCGTTTGAAACCCGACATTGTGCCAATCATAACACTCGCGCGCGAGCGCGGCATGCCCGTTGCAGTTGTCACGAATCAGCAAGGGGTGGGCAAGGGGCTCATGTCTGCTTCAGACCTTGCCGCCGTACACGCCCGCATGAACGATGTTATGGAAACACAACACAGCGCTGCTCTCGACGGCGTTTATGTTTGTACGTCGTTACACACAGAAAACGACCCGCGACGTAAACCTAACCCGGGCATGCTGATTGAAGCGCTGCGGGACCTGCACCTCGACCCCAAGACAACGTGGTTTGTTGGTGACAGTGAATCGGACGCAGAGGCGGGGAGAAGAGCCGGCGTGCGAACAATGCTGGTCGGACCCTTTCCGCCCCATGCCGCAGACGTCGTGGTAACCGATCTGAAAGACGCCCACGATACTCTCGAGAAGATCCTGGATACTCTGAAGAAAACCCTGGATACTCTGAACAGAAATTAATTGTGTGACCGCTTGCACAATTGATGACGTTAGGTAAGTTTGTGACCGCCAGTCATAATACTTCCGACGAAATCCGAACATCTTCAGAGGGAACGATACATGTTCAGTCGTATCGTAGTAATCACAGTCATCATATCCGCATTCTTCTGCGCGGCTCCGCTGATGGCTCAACGCACTATCACGCTAGACGACGCTATTGCGATTACGCTTAAGCAGAATAAGAGCGTACAAGTCGCACGCTTAGGTGTCGACAAGGCCAAGGCACAAGTAACTGAAGCATTTGGCAACGTGCTACCGACGCTGGGTGTCACTGCTGGTTACACGCGAAATTTACAAGCGCCAGTGTTCTTTCTTCCGAATTTCCAAGACCCATCGCAAGGGCCGACAGCCGTAGCGATCGCTCTGAAGAATCAGTACCAAGTGCAGGCACAAGCTTCACAGATACTGTTCAATTCTGCAGTGTTTACAGGTCTCGGCGCAACGAAAATCTATCGTCAGGCTTCTGAAGCGCAGCTAATTGCAGTAGAGGCGCAAGCTGTTACCGACACTAAGAAGCGATTCTATGGCGCTTTACTTGCCCGTGAGCTGGACACTATCGCACGCGCAACACTTGCGAATGCTGAAGAGACCTATCGTACGATTGGTGCATTGTTTAAAGAAGGTCTTGTCGCCGAGTTCGATCAGATTCGCACAGAAGTTGCGCTAGACAATATCCGTCCGCTCGTTACCGACGCCAAGCTGACCTACGCAAATGCAGTGGGTGCACTTATCGTACAGTTGGGTCTAGAACCGAATGACTCCATCGTACCTGTGGGCGAGTTTTCTGATGCAGCCATACCGACAATTGCGCAAGACGAAGCCACGCAGCGTGCCTTAGTGAACAACTACGAACTCAAAGCCCTCGATTATCAGGTGCGCGTGTTGAAAGAGCTCATTGATATTAGCCGTTCAGACTACTTCCCGACGTTGTCACTATTTGGCCTTGTACAAAACCAGGGTCAGAGCGATACGTTCTCAGATTGGGTGAGCGCGACATCATCAGCCGTCGGTCTAAACTTCAGTCTCAACATCTTCAACGGTTTCCGCACCCAGGCAAAGGTTGAACAGTCGTCGATTGACTATCAATCGCTGCAACAGCAGTATGCGCTACTCTCAGATTTCACGCGCTTTCAGGTGCGCACTACATTGAATACCTTGCAATCGGCTCGACTACGCATCGACGCTCAACGAGCAACGGTGCGTCAGGCCGAACGCGGTCTCGAAATTGGTCGCATTCGCTACACCGAAGGCACGGGTAACCTCCTTGAAATTAGTGACGCAGAAACGGCGCTAGCCCGCGCTCGGGTAAATCGCGTCCAGGCACTTCACGACTACGTCGTAGCCGTTGCCGATTACGAACGCGTCCTCGGTCTGGTTAATCCGCAGTACCTAACGCCGATTAAGGACTAAGAGCCTAATGGGTACCACAGAACGCAAAAGTCGTGAACGCGATCGGCGCAAGGCTGAAATCCTTGAGTCGGCACGCGCTGCGTTCTTAAAGCACGGACTTGAACAAACCTCGATGGACAGGATTGCGCAGGAAGCGGAGTTGGCGAAAGGCACGCTCTATTTGTACTTCAAGAGCCGCGAAGAACTCGTCATGGCCTTGATGTCAGAGGATCTTGAGGCGTTGCTGCAAATGCTTCAAAAGGTCGCAAAGAAGAAACAGAGTCCAGACAAGAAACTGCTCGAAGCCGTTAAGACGTTTTACACGTTCTCAAACGACAACGAGTTTTTCTATCGCGTTATCACACAGGTGAATCTGCAGACGAGTTTCTCGATCGCGGCTGGTGGTGGAATTGCAAAACAGTTTTGCGAGCAGAACGAACGTGCGATGGCGTACTTGAGAGACTTTATTCAGCAGGGCGCCGATGAGGGAATTTTCCATCTCGCGCATCCACCGCAGTACACTGTGATGTTGCTGATGTTTTCGATGAAAGGTGCAATGATAATCCATCGCAATGGCATGGCACCGCCGAACTGGACATCGATAAACGCTGAAAAAATGCTCACAGATATTGCAAAGCTCTTCATTGCAGGTTTGAAGGGGGATCACAAATGAATTCAACATCTACTTCTCGGGAACGCATCATGAAGCCGGTCCGTTTTACATCGCTAGTCGTCGCTATGGTTCTGATTGCCGTGGCATGCAACAAGGAGGAGTCGGTTAAAGATCTCATGGCCAAACGCTCTGAGCTCGATAACCAGATCCGTGAGCTCGATGGAAAAATCAAGGTACTCGAAGCAAAAGCTGACACTACCGGAGAGTCGATGAAGCGCCAGCCCGTGTCGGTGATTAAAACTGTCGAGCAGAGCTTTCAGCACATTATCAATGTTAAGGGTAGTGTTGATTCGCGTTCGTCCGTTCAGATAACGTCGAAGATGCCTGGCACCATTACGCGTTTAAACGTCGTGAACGGACAAGCAGTACGCAAGGGGCAGGTATTGGCAGAACTTGACGCAGAGATTACGCGACGTGCGATGGATGAAGTCCGCACGCAGCTCGAATTTGCTGTGACTCTTTTCGAAAAGCAGAAGCGGATTTTCGAGGCCAAGGCAGGTAGCGAAATCCAGTATCTACAGGCGAAGAATCAAAAGGAGTCTTTGGAACGCAGAATGGAATCGATGAAGGAACAGCTTTCCATGTCGCGGATTGTTGCTCCAATTAGTGGATACGCTGACCGCGTAATGCCTAAAGTTGGCGAGAATGTGGCCCCAGGCTTTCCGATTATGACCATCGTAAACACGTCTGATCTTCGTGTTGTTGTAGACCTCGCAGAGTCATACATCGCAACGGTGCAGCAAGGTGACCCAGTAACGGTGATCTTCCCGGATATCAATGATACAGTGCGCACCAAGATTGGCGTTGTTTCGCGCAGCGTCGATGCAATGAACCGCGCCTTCCGTGTTGAGATTCCAATTCGTGGAGCCAAAGAAAATCTGCGTCCGAACACCACCGTTGCAGTTTTCATAAACGATCAGACCTTACCCGCTGCAATCGTTTTGCCAATTACTGCGGTACTCAACGCCGGCACTGAACACTATGTCTACGTAATTGAAAAAAACGTTGCTAAGCGTAGGACGGTCACGAAGGGTCTTACGAGCGAAGGACGCGTGCAGATTGTCAGCGGCTTGACTGCTGGCGAATATGTTGTGGTAGGCGGCGTGCTTGACGTTGCGGACGGACAGATAATTCAGATTGCGCAGTGATCTTTCAACACTGAATCAACGAAGAGACCATGCAACATCATAAAAAATTTCCCCTGACATCATGGGCGGTTGAGAACAAAGTCACCGTCTACGTGATAACGGCCATCATCTGTATTCTCGGTGTACTTACGTACATCCAGTTGCCGAAGGAGCAATTCCCTGACATCGTTGTGCCCACAATTCTCGTGGCAACAATTAATGCGGGTACCTCTGCCACCGATGTAGAAAACCTTATCACGCGTCCGCTAGAAAAACAGATTAAAGCCGTAGCCGACGTAAAGAAGGTTACCAGCTCATCGATTCAAGATGCGTCGATTATTACCGTCGAGTTTACAACAGGGATCGACCCCACGGTAGGCAAGCAACGCATCTCCGACGCTGTTGATCGTGCACGCACAGAGCTTCCGACGCAGCTGACAAAAGAGCCCGAGGTTCGCGAAATCGATTTCTCTGAATTCCCGATTATGAACATCAACATTGCGGGCAACGTTGGCCTCGATGTGCTAAAGAAGTACGCAGACGATCTGCAGGATCGCATCGAGTCTCTAAAAGAGATTCGTCGCGTGGACATCATTGGTGCTCTGGAGAAGGAAGTACGTGTAGATATCGACCCCTATCGATTACAGGCTACAGGTCTGTCGTTTGACGACGTGTCGCGTGCCATTGGTGCTGAAAACGTGAACATCTCCGGCGGTGAAGTACTAACCGATGGCGTACGCCGCAACCTGCAAGTCAGCGGTGAGTTCACCGACGTTGAACAGATTAAGGATGTCGTGGTGCGCGGAAGCCGCGGCAACACAGCCTACGTACGCGACATTGCAGAGGTGCGTGAGACGAATAAGGAACAGCTCAGCTATGCACGATTGAATGGCAAAGAAGTCGTGACGTTAGCCGTGTTAAAGAAGGCAGGGGAGAATCTTATCAACGCATCCGACATGATTCAGGTTATTGTCGATGAGTATAGAGAAACGAAGCTTCCGGATAACGTAACGGTTGTTGTAACGAATGATCAGTCTACCGCAACACGTATCAACCTCTCCGACCTGATTAACACGATCATCATTGGCTTCATCCTTGTAACGATCGTGCTGATGTTTTTCATGGGAGTGCAAAACGCACTCTTCGTCGGTATGGCTACGCCATTGTCGTCGTTTCTTGCGTTCCTTGTGATGCCAGGACTAGACTTCACGTTCAACGTGGTTGTGACCTTCGCATTCCTTCTCGCACTTGGCATTATCGTCGATGACGCAATCGTGGTAATTGAAAACACCCACCGTCTGCACACGAAAGAAAAGATTGACGTGAAAACCGCTGCCAAATACGCAGCAGCGGAAGTGTTCGCTCCGGTCGTTGCAGGTACATTAACCACACTTGCCCCTTTCTTCCCCTTACTGTTCTGGCCAGGATTGGTGGGTGAGTTCATGGTGTACTTACCGGCCATTCTCATCATTTCGCTGACAGCTTCGCTTGTTGTTGCGTACATCATTAACCCGGTGTTCGCAGTCGATTTCATGGACAAAAAACCAAAGCGCATGACGTCGTTTCGCCTTATGGCCTACGGTGGCATGTTAGGATTGGCGATTCTCCTTGCGCTTGCGACTGGTGCTATCTGGATGGCGTCACTAACGGCTTTTGGTCTCCTTTTTTACTTTGTAAACCGTTACTACATCACTCCGAGGCTTATTCTGCCTTTCCAGGCGCACACGTTACCGGCAATTATGCGCGGGTATCGCAACCTGTTGCGTTGGGTTCTCTACGGATGGCGTCCGGTTATGCTCGTCGGTGCAACGGTCGTACTCTTCATCGTAACATTCATTCTAATGATCGTTGCGGGTCCGGAAACCGTTTTTTTCCCCTCTGCCGATCCGAACTACGCGTACGTGTATGTTCAAACGCCGTACGGTACCGATGCCGCACAAACAGACTCTGTGCTTCGCATCGTCGAAACAAGGGTGCAAAAGGTTCTTGGAGACAGTAATCCACTCGTTAAATCGGTGATCGGAAACGTCGGCCTCGGTGCCGGTGATCCGCAGAATCCTGATCGCACCACGACACCACACAAGGGTAAGGTGACGGTCGCATTCGTGGAGTACCATCTTCGCAAGGGCAAGAGCACAAACGACTATCTAACGCAGTTCCGCAAAGCACTCCGTGGAATGCCGGGTGTGGAGATCATCGTTGACAAAGAATCGAACGGTCCGCCGACGGGTAAAGCGATTAACGTTGAGATTAGCGGTGACAATCTCGATACGCTTGTGGCGCTCCAAGATCGCGTAAAGGCGTTACTTGTTGACTCTCTAAAAATTGGTGGCATCGAGCGGCTCAAGAGCGACCTTGTCCGTAACAAGCCCGAGATCACCGTTGTTGTCGACCGTCAAAAGGCAAACAGCGAAGGTATCTCAACAGCACAGGTGGGTATGGGGCTGCGCAATGCGCTTTACGGGGCTGAAGCCACGAAATTCCGTTCGGGCGAAGAGGAGTATCCTGTTCAGCTACGCGTAACGGAGTCGATGCGGTCCAATCCTGATGCGTTGCTGAATCTACCAATTACATTCCGAGAGATGAGTAGTGGTTCCTTCCGTCAGGTACCAATGTCATCGGTGGCTCGCATCGAATACACGTCCACGTTTGCCGGTATCAATCGAAAGAATCAAGAGCGCACTGTTACACTTTCATCGAACGTGCTGAAGGATGACGGATACAACGAAAATGCTGTAGCGGCAAACGTTGCGAATGCGATCAAGGGCATAGAGTTACCTGAAGGGTATGAGGTAAAGCTCACTGGTGGACAAGAAGAGCAACAGGAATCTGCGTCCTTTTTGGGATTTGCGTTCATGGTTGCGGCTATGCTCATCTTCCTAATCATGGTTGCGACGTTTAATTCGGTGACGAAGCCAATCATCATTATGACAACGGTAGTGTTTAGTCTTATCGGTGTACTCTTGGGCTTCATCATCTTCCAGATGACGTTCTCCATTGCAATCACCGGAGTCGGCATCATCGCTCTTGGTGGTATCGTGGTTCGGAACGGCATTGTTCTCGTGGATTTCACAGACGTACTGCGCAAACAGGGCTGGTTGGTACGAAGGGCCATTATTGAAGGCGGAGCGATACGCTTCAATCCCGTCATCCTAACGGCTAGTGCAACGACCCTTGGTTTGATTCCGTTGGCCGTTGGATTGAACATCAACTTCTTCGATCTCATTAATCTTCGCAATCCCCACATTCACATCGGGTCGGACTCGGTGGCGTTCTGGGGACCTCTAGCGTGGTCGATCGTATTTGGTCTTACATTCTCAACATTCCTGACGCTGGTAATCGTGCCTTGTATGTACCTCATGTTGCACAGGGTAGAGCTATGGCAAGCACGGCGCAAACAACGGAACGCAATACGCGAGAGGCATCTACCGGCGTAATCGATCATCACTGTAAACGAAAAAACCTGTGGCAAACGCAAAAACCCGTGGTAAACGAAAAAACCCGTGCGCAGATGTCTGTGCACGGGTTTTGTTTTTAGTGGCGATGGTTAATCTTTATTGAGCTTCAATGATGCCGAGTTCATGCAGTATCGCTTTCCCGTTGGCTTCGGACCGTCATCGAAAACATGACCGAGGTGTGCGGCGCACCGTGCGCATACGACTTCATTGCGTTCTGCGCCGAGTGATTTGTCGCTTACAAGTTCGACGTTGCTAGCTGAAACTGGAGCATAGAAACTCGGCCATCCAGTGCCGCTGTTGAACTTCGTGTCGCTAGAGAAAAGTTCAGTTCCACAGCTGCGACAAACGTACATACCCTTGTCGTGCGTATCCCAATACTCACCCGTAAACGCACGCTCTGTGCCTGATTTGCGGGCGACACTGAACTGCTCGTCCGTCAGCTCCTTCTTCCACTCTTCGTCTGTCTTCGTGATTTTGTCCATGATTTTTGTTTCCTTGGTCTTGGTGTTGTAGATCTTAACGGCCTTTGACCGTTGGTCAGGTTTTTCTGCAGGTGTGCATGCAACGCCCGGAAGCAGCAATGCTAATGTAAGGGCGATTTGATATCCAAACCTCATAATTGTCCTAATGTGCTTGTTGTAAGTATATCCTATATACGGTAGGAACGTAGATATGGATGACTAACCTACTGGTTGCGTTCCGTCGGCTTCCATATACCCGATTTCACACCTACTATGAAACGGTACATGCCAACCAGAAGTGCAAGGTTTACGCTACAGAAATATGAGAGCAGTCGAAAAGTGAACACGTGTAGGCCAGCCTTCTTCATTAGCCAGTCTAACGCAGGAAAGAGGAACAACGTATTCAGGCCGAGAAAGCCAACGAAGTATATGCTGCGGGCGCCGTAGACGCTGTTTGAATCTGCAAAAAGAAGTATGAGGGAGGAAAAATATGCGCCGAGAAGTAAAAGAGGTCCGATCCATCGGAGGACTTTGTGCGAGAGGAAGCTGAAGGACAATGCATTCACGCGTAAGAGTTGCGGTAGAAACGCTGCCAGGTTTTGAAAGTCACCCGTTGCTATGCGCACCTTTCTATTGAATGCCTCGCTGAAAATGTTAGAGACGTCCTCATACACCACTGCCCGTTCTTCGTAAATCGCCTTACCCCTCTGCGCCAACACCTTCATGTTGATATAGAAGTCGTCGACGAGAAAATTCGAAGGAACTGGCACATAATAACCGCGACGCACGGCATAACAACCACCCGCGGGACCCATAAGTGTGCCCCATAAGATGCCTTCAGCACGCTTTACTTCTGCATCGCCTCGTAGATATGCGCTTTCTTGCGGACCAATTCCGTCGCTACGCGCTGAACGGTGTATCATATTCGATTCGACTAGAGCAATCGCGGGATTGCAAAAATGCTTCACTAACTCAAAGAGTGTGGGAACGTCGAGCATGACGTTTGCATCGGTAAGAATGATGAGTTCGTGACGTGCAACGACTACGAGCTCATTAAGAATCGACGGCTTGCCCCTACGCGTGAATTCGATTAATCTCACGTTCGAATGTTCTTCGCATAGCGCACGCACAATGTTGTTCGTATTGTCAGTACTTGCATCGGATCCGACCAGTACTTCGATTAGGTGCTGAGGGTAGTCACTCGCCAGGATGCCTATCAACTTCTCACGAATAACACTTTCCTCATTATGCGCGGGAATAACGATCGTAAGCCCCGGCAATGCATCAGTCCTCTTGTAGACCAGATCGTTATCGGTTTTGCCCGTAGCAAGCATTCTGACAAGCAGGGGATAGACAACATAGGTGTGAAAGAGGGCGAGGATCGAAGTCCAGAATATTATCTGAAGAGCGAGCACGTGTTAGAGCGTCCTCTTCGGAACGACGCGCTCCGGTTTGGACGCAGCTGTCCTGTAGAATGGACCCTTCTGTTGCGGTACCGAATCAGGGCTCAGTGGCGGTGGCTGGGAGCCTGCACCTGGCTGCTTTAGCCACGTTGAGTCGCGCACAACATCGATCGGCCAGGTCTTGTTGAAATACAGCTCGAGCATTTTTCGAACGATTGGCGCGGCCGTCGTCGCACCGAAACCACCACCCTCAACAGACACACAGATTGCGATCGTCGGGTTGTCCATGGGTGCAAAGGCAATGAACCACGATTGATCTTTCATTCCTTTTTTTACCTGTGCTGTACCCGTCTTCCCGCAGACGTTCAAGCCCGGAATATCTACCGAGCGAGCCGTGCCAGAAGTAACAACGTCACGCATTCCCTGTTTCACAATGCGGAAATATGCAGGTTCAATTGGCAACTTGCGTGAGCCATAAGCAACGTTCAATTTCTTCTTTAGAATCTTGTTATACATTGAACGCACTGCATGCGGCTGAAACCAGGTGCCTTCGTTCGCGATGGTTGCGGTGTAGTTCGCCATCTGCAACGGGGTGACGGAGACCTCTCCCTGTCCGATACCCCAGTTCATGAGGACGGAATTGGTCCACTGCCCTGGGCCGATCGACCTATCGAGAGAAGCTCGTGATGGATTACTTCCTCGCACTTCTTCGGCGATATCTACACCAACGTGCTGCCCAAAGCCCATGAGTTCTGCGTAGTAATGATGTCTGTCTACGCCGAGCTTCAGCGCAATCTGGTAGAAGAACGCGTTGCAAGATACCTGGATGGCTTGGCGAACGTTGATTGAACCGTGTACTCCACCATGACACAGCCATGTGCGGTTACCGAAGGTGTATCCCCCTGAACAATAAAGGGTGCTCTTCTCTGTGATGATGCCCTCCTGAAGGCCTGCCAGCGCCACTAATGGTTTCCAGGTGGATCCAGGTGAATACGTCGGTGAGCTAACACGATTAAAGAGGGGTTTCTCTGGTGCTGCAAATACTTGGTTGAAGTATTTACGAGAGGTCTTTCCCGAGAAGCCGCGTAAATCAAAATCAGGCTTACTAACAAATGCTAGTATCTCGCCGTTCGTTGGATCGATCGCAACGGCACCGCCGCGCTTTCCGTCCATTAATTTTTCGGTAAGCTCCTGTAGTTCGATGTCCAAGCCGAGGTAAAGGTCGTTGCCCTCTGTAGCCGATACATCGCTCTTGCCGTCATTAAACGATGCCACGCGTTGTCCCGACTTATTCACCGCTACAAACTGAAGACCCTTTTGGCCCCTTATATCACGTTCGTATGCCTTTTCAAGACCTGTCTGCCCGGTTAAGTCGCCAGGGCCATACATGTCGCCAAGGGCCTTCAGAGCTTTCTCGTCGACTTCACGTGTGTATCCTAGCAGGTGTGCGGCGTTGCCGTCAAATGCGTACAGACGTTTGGGGTCGACGATAAGGTCAACGCCAGGCAGACTATCGCGTTGTTCCTCGATTTCGCTAATGATGTCGTAACCCACGTCACGTCCGCTGCTAATCTTTGTGGCTGCGAACTTGTTGCGCTTTTCAGAGACTTTTATCTCGGCCGCAATTACCGTATCGGCGACGCCGAGAATTGCGGAGAGACGTTTTAGAGATTGTGGTGTGAGCTCGTAGGGGGTAACGGTCACGGAAAAACCTGGTGCATTCTGCACGATGTACCGACCGTTACGATCAATCATGTTCCCACGAAATGGTTCGACCTCGATCTGTTTGATGGCCTGCGCTTCAGCCTTGAGCCGATATACGTTACCCTGAATAATCTGCAGGTATGCTAAGCGGCCAATAAAGAGCACTGCCATGGCAAGAACCATCAACTGCAGAATCTTTAGACGTTGTGGAGATCCGAATGCCGAATCACCGGTTAAGCCTGTCATAGACAATACCTGTGCATGCAAACATGAAGCCGAATATTACGTTGCCGTAGCGCTGGTCAAAAAAGCCAGTCACAAGAATGACGAACACCAGAGCAGGGTAGTATGCCACGATTCCAATAGCAACACTACGCAACAATGGATTCGCATCCCTACCTCGTAACCGCCATAGATTTCGCACCGCCATCCAGAACTGAAGGCCAAGGGCAAAAAACATCAAAAAGGCGAGTGGGAAGCCTACTTTATAGATCAAGGCCACATACCCAAAGTGAATGAACGACGCACGGCTTGTGTGTACGTCGATGGGCGTTTTCCTGAGTAGTTGTTTCCTGAGTCCGCTGCCACCCATAGGGAATTGCTTTATCTGGCGCCAAGCATAACCAGCTTCAGTAACCCGAGAGTCGAATGAGTGATCACCACCAGACAGTTGTGTAGACGACGCGAAACGTTTGGTAACAATCTTAATCGCGAGGCCCGCAAACGTGGGATTGATTGCATACGCCGCGACGATCACGATCCACGTCAGCAGCACGATGCCCCCAATCAACCGAAGATTCTGTCTCCAGGTGAGGAACACAAGAATGATTGCAAGGCACACAAAGAACATTACCCAAAGCGTTCTCGTGAACGTAAGGAAGAGGGCCACTGCGTTCACGGCACTGACAAGAACGAGGCCCCATCGCCATCTGTTCGTCATGTGAAAGAAACGAGTCAGGCATAGTACGATGGCGAGCAGGCAGATTGGCCCTAACAACACACTGCGAGATGCCGAGAACTGCCACGCGTAAACAATGCCCGAGGCCATTCTCTGCTTGTAGTTGTAAATACTGTAGAAAGCAAGCGCAACGCTCGCGATGGCAAACCACAGTAGCATTTGCTCGAAGTCATGGTCGTCCTTCCCGAAGTACTCGCGTAGTGGAAAGTAGTACAGCATAAGCGCGAACAAAATCCATTCTGAGAACCAATCCAGAACGGTAACGCCGTGCGAGACAGCCAGAAAGACGTTAAAAAAACTGACAATAAAGAATGTTAGTACAAGAACGTCAAACCAATGCCGGATAAGCGGCGGCCCACCAGTTGCCATATGCCATACAAGCCAAATCACCACACTCGCAGTAAAGAACCCACCCAAAGCGAACTCTACACCACTGAGGCCCTTACCGCTATCGGTAAGAAGGGATGGGAGTGCGACTAGGAACAATGCGATCCAAACTTTGGGGCGCCCGATCACAGCAAGCGCAGCCATTAGAGCGAGCGGGATAACAATGGCGAGCCAAGGGTTATCCAGGAAAACTGTCATGTGTGCTGACGATTCCGTTTATGCACTGACCAGGCAAATGAAATCATGAGACAGCAGAGGGCAAGGAGTCCAGCTCCGAGCGCAGCACCGCCGGCAATAAGTGTGCGCTTGGGTTTATCCTTCTTCACGGCTGCTTCAGGGTAGTCGATAATCAGAAGGCTGGGAGATGTCTTGTTCATATCGAGATGCGTCTGCTCGAGCGATGGCATAAGGAATGCCTTAATCTTTGAAAAAGCCTCGAACTCGCTGTAAACGCGCATATACCGTACGGCAACACCAGCTCCGTCTGAGATGCTGAGGTTACCAGCGATTCCGGGCTGCGTTTCCATACGACGATACTGTTTCTTTAACTCGTCCACGAGCTGACGCTGCGTACGCACCTGTGGATCGTCAGCCCCGTAGCTTTGCTGAAGGAGTCCGAGCAGGGTTTCCTGCTGCCATACCTCTGCCTTTCCGGTTGCGAGTGCGCTTGACGCGGCCTTTGCTTGATCCGGTGGAGAGAAGATCAAGTATTTGCGCGCGTACATGGCAAGCGAGTCTGAGAGAGCTGCAATCGAACTGTCCATTTTGGACAAACGCCTCTCAAGGTATACAGCGGCCTTCGATGCTTCTTCGCGTTGCACACGATTGGTTATCGCGTTGGCTTCCTCCACAAATCCCACGCACATATCAACTGCTTTTTGTGGATTACGACTCCATATCGCAATCGTGTAGTTGCCTTCGGGCGCGTATTCGATCTCGAGGTTTTTGTCGAACTCGCCGCGGACGTCAGCCATCGACTCGCCCTGCATGTCGTATTCTTCGTGCAGTTTAAATCGTGTAATCATCGAGTCGCGGAGGGCTCGTGTGTACAATAACACAATAAACTCGTACCCTTCTGCGCTCTTTCCTGCCATTTTTGAAAGACCAATGTCTTTCAAAGTGTTTGAAAGTCCGCCCAGTGCATTGCCCATGATCGAATTGTCCGACCGTGGCGGCACGCAGTTGACTTCAGCTTTGAAGTATTCTGGCATTGTGCGAGCGTAGAGATAGGTGGCCAGTCCAACGACAACCGTAACTAAAGCAACAACCCACCAACGGCGCAGGAGAGTCTGAATTAGATCGGATGTAGGGAAGGAACGTGGCCCGGATGGTTCGGCCATACGTGGAGTCTTGTGTTGAAGTAACTGTTAAAGATACGGAACCGTGAGCCGGAGCACGCGAACGGGTGTCCGACGAAAGGAACAGCAATGATATTGGGTGTGAGTACAAGAGTTCTGCTGAAAGGCAAGCTCGAAGGCATCGGGTGGTTCACGCATGAAATTTTGCGACGTCTCGTTGCGGCTCATCCGGAACATGAGTTTGTGTTCTTCTTCGATCGCCCGTATGACGAGTCGTTTGTCTATGGTTCAAATGTCCGTCCGGTCGTCGTCCCGCCACCGGCCCGACATCCAATCCTCTGGGTTCTGTGGGCTGAGTTTACCTTGCCTCGAGCTCTGAAGAAACATCGGTGCGATGCGTTTCTAGCCCTCGACACCTATATGCCTACGTCATGCCAGAAGCCAACGATCACCATCATCCACGATCTAGGCTTCATTCATGTGCCCCAACAAGTGCCGGCGCTCGTTCGGGCATACTACAATCGCTTCTACAGGATCTTTGCGCGCGTGGCAACGCGTGTAGGTACTGTCTCCGAGTATTGCAGGCAGGACATTGCTGCGAAGTACGATATTGCACCCGAGAAGATCGACGTGGTGTATAACGGCATACGCGATGTGTTTCGTCCGGTATCACACGAAGACGCCGAGACAACGCGCCACCAGTACGTAGCGGGCAAGCCATACTTCGTCTTTGTCGGAGCACTGCAGCCACGAAAGAATGTCGAAGGTCTATTGCGCGCCTATGATGCATTCCGCAGCCGAAACGCGAGTGAGACGCGGCTTGTAATCGTCGGACGCAGAGCGTGGCTGGATCAGGGGATTCGCGACACGTACGAGAACATGACCTTCAAGGATGACGTGGTCTTTACCGGCTATGTCGACGATCCGACACTTGCACGCATCGTCGCATCCGCGCGTGCGATGACATTCGTACCGTTCTTTGAGGGTTTCGGCGTTCCGGCAGTCGAATCGATGCAATGTGGCGTTCCAGTTATTGCCTCGAATTCCAGTTCACTCCCCGAAATCACGCAGGGGGCTGCGTTGCTGGTCGATCCAAACGATGACGACGCCATCGCTGAAGCGATGGCAAGGATTGACTCCGACCCGGAGCTTCGTGAGCAGCTATCGCAAGTTGGAATTGAACGCGCGAAGGCATTTTCCTGGGATACATCGGCGCAAAAGGTATGGGAAATGGTATTGTTATCTTTGCGAACTTGATGAAACACACCAAACGTTTGCGCTTGGCGTTTGCCGCGACATGGACTAAGGACCGCTCGACATCTTGGTCGGGCACACCACACAGCCTGGAGACTGCTCTCCAGCAACGTACCGACGTCGATTGTATCGACACACCTATTCAGGTGAATCGTCGTGTGCTCGCAGCAACCCGTCTGGCTTATGTCCGCCGCGTTGCAGGTAAGTGGGCCAGTCAATATCGGATTGCTCCGTTGGTTGTCAGACTGCAAGAACGCGCACTAGTGCAAGGCCTTGAAGGCAGACAAGCGGACATTGCATTGTTGATCGGCGCTCTCGGTGCGCCTACCATGCCGTTCATGATTTACTTCGATCACACGTATCTTCATTTTGACGACAACCTTAAGAGCGGTCGATTTAATGTCGACCGGCTACGTGTGTACGCGCCTAGGTTGCTGCAGAGTCACATCGAATATCAGGTCGGCATCCTGAACAAGGCTTCGGCATTGGTTAGCATGAGCCATTGGGACGCAAACTTTCTCAAGGCCAGCGGTCGCGTCGATCCCGAGCGAGTGTTTGTTGTTCCGCCCGGAAGGAATGCTGCTGGGCTTCGCGCCAAATTCGAAGACAGAACGGCACACCGCCTGTTGTTTGTAGGTACCGACTTCAATACGAAGGCAGGCGAGCAGGTCGTGCGGGCATTCCGCCGATTGCGTGCTAACGTCGAGTACGATGTTACGCTCGTGGTTGCTGGACCGAAGCGTTGGCCGATGGCTGGACCAATACCAGAGGGCATTGAATTTCTCGGCGTAATCCCTTACCAACGCGTTCACGAAGAAATGCGGCGCGCGTGTGGATTCGTAATGCCGTCAATATTCGAAGCATACGGAATCGTGTTTCTGGAAGCACTTGGCGAAGGAATTCCGGTTATCGGACGCAACGCATGCGCAATGCCAGAATTCATCCAGCACGGCGTGAATGGTCTACTGATCGACGAACAGGACAACGGCGACGTTGTGCTTGCTGACTATATGCACAGGTTGTGTACAGACATGGAGCTGCGTAAGCGTGTACACGATGCAGCCGACGAAATTGCATACCAAGTCTCGTGGGAGCGCGCGGCGGATGAAATGGTTCGGATTGCGAAATGGTGCCTCGAGAAAGGGCAACCAAGCCAATGAAGATCCTTGTGCTCTTTCCAAGAATGCCTGTACCGCCAAGAGACGGAGGCGCCGTCGTCATGCTCGAAACGCTTCGCGAACTTCACAACGCAGGTAATCATGTCGATGTGTTTGTTGTGAACACAAAGCGACACTATGCCGAGCCAAAAGAGCTACAGCCTTTTTGCGATACGGTGTGCGCGTGCTCAGTCGACACGACCGTCACATGGTATGGCGCGCTTCGCAACCTGTTCTTTCCGAAGCGACAGATATGGTTGCCACGACATCCGCTTTCGTACTGGCTAGAGCGTTTTGTCGACAACAGAGCAGTCGCGGCTCTCATCGCGATGTATCATGAACATGGCCCCTACGACATCATCAATTCCGAGTCGTTATTCTCAGTTGAAATGGCCGCACGCCTCAAAGCCGCACTAGAGGCGTCTGGAGATACAGTACCACCGATTCTCTATCGCTCACACAATGTTGAGCATCAGTTGCAAGTACGCATGGGACGTGAAGCAACCAGAGGCTTTTGGGAGCGCACGTATCGACGATTCCTCGCATTCCAGACCGAACGTAATGAACGAACGATTGTCCGCGAGGTCGACGGGGTGGTAACTGTATCTGAATCGGATGCGGCGATATACCAGTCGTATGCACCTACGCAAGACGTCGAGTCTATTTTTCCTGGTGTCTCCTCACCAACAGATGAAGCCGTTGAGAAGGCGCCTCGCGCGCCGAATACCATTGCGTTGCTTGGTAGCCTCGAGTGGCCGCCAAACGTGAAAGGGGCAGTGTGGTTTGTACACGAGGTGATGCCACGTATTCTTAAGAAACGCCCAGATGTGGTGTTACATATGGCAGGACGACGTCCACTGAAGGAAGTGCTAGACCTTCACGACGGCCGAACCGTAATTGTACACGGTGAAGTTGTTGATGCGCACGCATTCCGAATGAATTATGCCGTTAATGTTGTTAGCGTGCACTCTGGTGGTGGCATTCGCATTAAGATTCTCGACTGCCTCGGAATGGGTTGTCCAGTCGTTAGCACCACGCTCGGTGCCTCGGGTTTGCCCGTTACATCGGGAGAACACTTAATCCTAGCCGACACTGCAGACGACTTTGCCAACGCCTGTCTGCGGTTACTAGAACAGCCAGAGGTTGCAATGCAAATGGCTATGCGCGGGCGTGCCCATGTCTTACAAAACTTTGGCTGGGCAGCGAGAATTAACCAGCTCATTAACTTTATGAAAAAAGTTATCAAGGCAAAAACTTTATGAAAATAGTTATCAAGGAAAAAGGTCGCCGAGAAATCGAATCACACACCACTGCACCTAATTCAGCGACTGCAGTCTTGCAATCTCGTCACGTAGACTCGCAGCACGTTCGAAGTCAAGATCCCTTGCTGCATTCTTCATTTCTATGAACATCTGGTCTGCCATGTCCTTGCGCTGTTCCGTCGTAAGGTACTTGGCAATGGGCTCCGCGGCTTTGCGTAAGCGTGTGCGCTCAGTATCTGCCTGACGGGTCGTGCGTTGAGCCTGAATGTCCGCCACGCTTGTTGACTCAAGAATTTCCTCCAATGACTTGTACACCGTTGCAGGATTAATACCGTGTTCGGTGTTATATGCTTCTTGTAGTTCACGTCTTCGCGTTGTCTCTTCGATGACAGCACGCATAGAATCGGTAATGCGATCGGCATAAAAAATAACGAGTCCGTCGACGTTCCGCGCTGTGCGCCCCGCCGTTTGCATCAGCGACCGCTCGCTGCGTAGGAATCCTTCTTTATCGGCATCGAGGATTGCGACAAGGGTTACTTCAGGCATGTCTAGGCCTTCGCGCAGCAGATTCACGCCAATGAGTACATCGAAAGTGCCGATGCGGAGGTTGCGGATGATATCAACGCGTTCAAGCGCAACGACTTCAGAGTGGATATAGGCTACGCTGACGTTCAGATTGTGTAGGTAATCCGTTAGGTCTTCTGCCATGCGCTTTGTCAATGTCGTTACAAGAACGCGTTCCTTGCGGATGACACGGGCGCGGATCTCAGCAAGCAAGTCGTCGATCTGATTCTTTACGGGGCGAACCTCGATACGAGGATCGAGGAGCCCAGTTGGACGAATCACTTGTTCTACAATCGCACCCATGCATTGTGTGAGTTCGTATTCGCCTGGTGTTGCGCTAACGTAGATGGCTTGGTTGATGTGCCCTTCGAATTCCTCAAACTTCAACGGACGATTCTCTAGCGCACTGGGCAGGCGGAAGCCGTGTTCGACAAGGCTGAGTTTCCGCTGCCTGTCACCATTGTACATCCCACGCACTTGGGGTATCGTGACGTGACTTTCGTCTATTACCAGCAGAAAGTCTTCCGGAAAAAAGTCTATCAGACAGCTCGGCTTGTCACCGGGCTGTCTTCCACTCATATGCATCGAGTAATTTTCGATGCCAGAGCAGTAGCCAACCTCTTTCATCATTTCGAGATCGAACAGTGTGCGCTGCTCAAGGCGCTGAGCTTCGAGGAGTCTATCATTTGAACGCAGTTCGCGGAGCCTATCCACAAGCTCATCCTTGATATCCGTAACTGCTCTGGCAAGGTTCGCTTTCGACGTAACGAACAGGCGTGCTGGATACAGAAGAACGCTACCAACATGCTCAATGAGTTTACCATCACGACGGTCGATGAGCGTTACTTTCTCGACTTCGTCGCCGAACAACTCGATACGAATCGCATGTACGTCTTCGTACGCTGGGATAATGTCGACAACGTCGCCCCTTACACGAAACGTGCCCCTTGTGAATTCAAAATCGTTACGGGTGTAATGGATGTCGTTGAGGCGATATAGCAGCGCTTGACGCGTAATCTTCATGCCCTCCTTGATGAGAAGTAGCTGGTCTTTGAAGTCTTCCTTGGCACCGATGCCGTAGATGCACGAAACTGAAGCCACAACGATCACGTCGCGTCGTCCCTCTACGAGCGCACTTGTCGCACGCAGTCGCAAGCGGTCGATCTCGTCGTTGATCGCGAAGTCCTTCTCGATGTAGAGGTCGTTGGCTGCTACGTAAGCCTCAGGCTGATAGTAGTCGTAGTACGAGATGAAGAATTCGACGGAGTTATTCGGGAAAAACGTCTTGAATTCGCCGAAAAGCTGTGCGGCAAGGGTCTTGTTGGGCGAGATCACGAGCGTTGGACGCTGTGCTGCCTGTATCACGTTTGAGATCGTAAACGTTTTACCCGAACCAGTGACTCCCAAGAGCGTCTGGTGGCGCTCGCCATTGGTTAGGCCATCGATTAATTCGGCTATAGCCTTGGGCTGGTCGCCCGAAGGACTGTATCTGGTGTGGAGCTGAAAATCGGGCATTAGAGTAAAATAACGCCTATGAACAACTTTTCATTGACGACCCCTTCCCAGACCCTTATCTTTGCTGTCTTTGACTACACCGCCCCGAGGATATAGCATGAAGTTGTCCGAATTCAAATTTACCGTGCCGAAGAACGCTATTGCGAAGTTTCCTGCCGATCCTCGTGAGAGCGCCGGACTGATGGTAATCAACCGCGAGACGGGTGAGATTGAGGACAAGAAGTTCAAGGACATCCTGAGTTACATGGACAAGGGTGACGTCATTGTTGTGAACGAAACCAAAGTGTTTCCCGCACGGCTTTTTGGCAAGAAAGAAAAGACGAACGCAAAAATCGAAGTCATGCTCCTTCGTGAGCTCAAGGCTCCGGAGCGCATTTGGGATGTGCTTGTAGAACCTGCGCGTAAAGTGCGCATTGGCAACAAGATCTACTTCGACAACAACAAATTTTATTGCGAGATCATTGACAACACGACCTCCCGTGGCCGCACGGTGCGCTTTTCTTTTGACGGCGACTTGCACGAAGTGATTGAACGCATCGGGCAAATGGCGTTGCCAGAGTACATCAAGCGCGAGCCTACCGAGCACGACAAGGAAACATACCAGTGCGTGTTTGCAAATGATGCCAAAGTTGGTTCGATTGCACCACCAACGGCCGGTCTGCACTTTTCCGACAAGCTCCTGAAGGCCGCGGAGAAGAAGGGTATCAAGATTGCAAAAGTCACACTGAATATCGGTCAGGGTGTTTTCGAAACGATCGAGGTCGAAGACCTGACAAAGCATCGCATGTACAGTGAATATTTTGAAATCCCAAAAGATTCTGCTGAAACAATCAATAGAGCTCTAAAGGCGAAGAAGAACGTTTATGCAGTCGGTTGTTCTGTTGTGCGTGCACTTGAGTCGAGTGTGCTTACCTCAGGCATCGTGAAGCCAAACAAGGGTTGGACGGATAAGTACATCTATCCGCCGTACGAGTTCAAGATCGCTAACCGCTTCATCACGAATTTTCACCTGCCTGCATCTCCTGCATTACTTGTTGCGACGGCCTACGTCGGCAATAAGGAAACGCTGTTTAAGGCGTACAAACGAGCGATGAAGTCAGACTATCGCATGTTCGCTTACGGCGACGCAATGATGGTCATTTAAGTAACGAGCACTTTACACGGCCACCAAATCTCAAAAAACGACATGTCAAGTTTCGCCGACCTTCAAACCGTGATGCACAAGGTTGCCGACATTGGCGCTGCTACTGCAGTGCTGGGTTGGGACCAGGAAACCTACATGCCTGAAGGCGCAGTGTTTGCTCGTTCAGAGCAGATGGCAACGCTATCAAGCCTCGTGCATCACTACATGACAAACGACGAGGCACGTGATGCGGTGGCTACATCGTCGGCATATCTAGAATCGCTCACGCCGCGCCAACGGCTCGTGGTCTCGACCTTCGTGAAGGATCACGAACGATCGCTGAAGATGCCGTCCGATCTCGTGTCCGATCAAGCGCGTGTAGCAGCGTTGGCAAATGATGCTTGGAAGCGTGCTAAGGATGCGGCAGACTTCACAATCTTCCAGCCTTTGCTCGAGCGCACCGTTGAACTAAAACGCCGTGAAGCCGATCTGCTTGGTCCAGCCGAACATCCGTACGACAATCTTCTAAACGACTTCGAGCCAGGCCTGACTGCACGCGATGTAACGCCCATATTCGAACGCCTGCGCGTAGGCACCGAACGCATACTTGCCGAGATTCGTCCTAACGCATCGAAGGTCAATGACGACGTTCTGCACAGATCCTATCCCGAAGAGAAGCAACTCGCGTTTGCGAAACAAATCATCGACACGCTTGGATTCTCGTCGAAAACCGGACGCATCGACATTTCGGCGCATCCATTCTGTACGTCGTTTGCCGCGACCGATGTGCGCCTTACAACGCGCATTCGACGCAATGACTTGCGCTCGTGTCTGTTCGGACTCATTCATGAAGCCGGACATGGTATGTACGAACAGGGGGTATCACCCGAACTAGCTCGCACACCATCGGGTCAGGGTGCAAGCATGGGCATTCATGAATCACAGTCGCTGTTCTGGGAGAATGTGATAGCACGCAGCCAGGAGTTCTGGCACTGGGCACTTCCGAAACTCAAGACAGTATTCCCCGAACAAGTGGGGGATCAGACACCTGAGTCGTTCTTCAGAGCAATCAACATGATGCGTCCATCGCTCAACCGTGTTGAAAGCGACGAACTCACCTACAACCTGCACATCATCCTTCGCTTCGAAATCGAACGTGCCCTCATCGATGGTTCACTTGCCGTAAAAGACATCCCAGACATGTGGAACGCGAAGATGATGCAGTCGTTCGGCATTGTGCCTCCGAATGACGCAGAAGGCTGCCTTCAAGACGTGCATTGGAGCTTCGGCGGTATTGGTTACTTCCCGTCGTACACGCTCGGCAAGCTCTACGCAGCAATGGAGTGGAACGCCCTTCAAATAGAGATGCCCGACGTAAAGAACCGTATCTCGAACGGTGATTTCGCGCCGATCAAAGGATGGCTGCGCTCAAGCATTCACGAATACGGTCGCACAGAAACGCCAGCACAAATTGTGCAGCGCATATGTGGACGTCCGCTTACCGAAGACGACTTCCTTGCCTACGTTGGCGACAAAGCTAAGCTTGTTTACAACGTCTGAGTGACCTTCGGCCAACGTATCGAACGATTTCTAACGGGCCTTCAGCTCGATGTTCCGCTGCCAGTGGGCTTCGAAGTCATGCAGCCATATGCGGATCCGCAGGTGCGGTACAACATCCACGAGATGTGCACCAGGTACTATGCCAATGCAGCAACGCCACGTCTCCCAATCTGGGGTATTAATCCCGGTCGGTTAGGAGGGGGCATAACGGGGCTTTCTTTTACGGACCCTCACGCTCTGTTCCATTTGTTGCACATCGGTCCCGACACCCAGATGCGCCGTGAGCCCTCAGCAACGTTTGTTCAGATGGTGATCGAGGCATACGGTGGAGCCGAACTGTTCTACCGCGACGTCTTCCTGTCTGCGATTTCCCCTCTCGGGTTTACGAAAGACGGTAACAACATCAATTTTTATGACGATCCCGTCCTTTGTAAGTCTCTCGTACCGTTTGTCCTAGACTGTCTACATACGCAGACAGCTGCTGGCCTACGAAAAGACGCGTGCATCGTGCTTGGCTCGGGCAAGCTGCGAACCTTCGTAGAACGTGAGGTCGTGCCCGTTATGGGATATTCTCAGGTCGTGTATCTCGATCATCCACGCTTTGTGATGCAATACCGTCGTAAGGTCGCACCACAATACGTAGATGAGTATGTAAGTGCAATTAGAACACTGGTATAGGACCCCCACAACCCCCTGAAAACTAATTCTGTGTTCCGCGAATCCTTTTTGCCTTCCGCGTCTCTCTTGTCCCGTACAAACCTTTAACCCTATCGGAGTGAGTCAATTATGCGAGTTCTCATTATTGCCCTTTTTCTTGCCGCAGCGACCATGTCGGCTCAGCAGCCAACATTTGCAACAATAACCGACAAGATCGAGTGGGGTACATTGGGCGTGCCAGAAGTCGGTTATCTCGAAGGCAACATGTATATCACGAACACCTCGAAGACTGGCGTTGTAAAGATTGTTGAAGTACGTCCTGGATGCGGCTGCACAAAAGTCGAGCAAGACAAAGACGAACTTAAGCCAGGCGAAAAGGCAACCGTGAAGGTTCGTTTAAACATCAGTCCAATGCAAGCCGGTTCCGTTGTGAAATCGATTTCTGTACGTACTGCTCTTGGCACCGATACGGCAATGACCTCTGTGATGCTTTCGGCCAACATCGAACGCCTTCTGACATTCTCTCAGGGCATGTACTTTGCATTTGGTGAAGTAAAGCTAGGCACCACAACAGAAAAGCAACTCACATTCGAGAATCATGGTACTGTGCCTGTGACGATCACGGATATTAAGATGGACGGACCCTTTAAGGTCGACCTGAAGGAAAACACGGTGATTGCACCTGGAGCCAAGCACGTTATTGTTGCAACGGTCGAAGCCGCGGAACCTAAACAACTCAATGGCGCCGTGACATTTACAGCCAAGGGTGCAAAAGAAGAAAAGTTTACACTCTCAGGCTATGGGTCGGTCGTTGCGGCTCCAGTGGTTAGTGCGCCGATTCATCAGCCGAAATAACCTTTGGTTTTGGACATTTATCGATGCAACGAAAGCGTGACGACGAAGCATTTATGGCCGCGCTGACAAAGCATCACGATGCATTGGCACGATTTGCGCGTCTGCTTACTCGCTCACACGACGATGCTCAAGATTTGACAGCAGAAACTGTTTTGAAGGCGTTGGAATCGTGGCACACCGTGCGTGAACCCGACGCCTTTCGAACATTCCTTTTTCGCATAGCACACCGACTGGCAATTCGACACAACTTCCGGCATCGGTTGTTCGACCGCATCGATGATGGTATGCACGACACATTTCGCACCTCGGAGCCTTCGCCTGAACGCTCGACGGATGCGGCACTCGTCCGTGATCACCTAAAACGCATGTCAGCCGCCCATCGGGAGTCACTTGTTCTTGTAGACGTTCTTGGTTGGACACTCGAAGATGTCGTAGCAGTGCAGGGTGGTACAGTAGGGGGCTTAAAGGCCCGGTTGTTTCGCGCCAGACAAGACTTAATACGGCGCACAGGAGGTAGCAATGAAGTCAAGTAACAACTATTTAGATACCCTCGCCGACCTCGGTGCAGAGGACACGCATATCACCCTCGAGTCTACACTCGAGCGCGTCGTTGAGCTGCGTCGCCGACGTGCGCAGCATCGCATCGTCGGTACGGTCTTTGCAACACTCGCTCTCCTAACTCTTGGCTTTTGGGCGTTCATGCCGCCTTCGTCTCCAGTTCCTGAATCGTTAACGAAAGCCGACGTAGCGAACACGCTAACGAACATACCTGCGAACGTACTAACGAACGTACCTGCTAACGTGTTAACGAACGTACCTGCTAACCCAGTCACATCTGTAGAGCGTGCTACTCAGCCAACACGACGTGTGGCTTCAGCCCCTTTGAAAGCCCCATACACGAAAGTGGCTTTCGATCGTACTGGTGAGATTCGGCACGACATGGTGTTACGAGCATTGGATTTTGATAAAGCAGTTTATGAAGAGATTACAACAACAATTGGCATTAATGATGATGTGGTGATGGTTACGAACTCTACCAACAAGCAGACATGTATGCAAGTCGTGTGCGAGGGTGGCGATGCTCGAACCCTGTACTGCTCCGCACCGAGTCCGTCGCCGGTAATGATCACGTCTCCATCTGGTCGGCAAATGATGCGCGTTGAAGGTGGCGTAACGCCATCATCACATTTGGTTGCATTGCGTACGCAGTTGCACCGCGATTCTGTTCTAGTGTGGTATGAAGCCTCTCCCGCATTCCTAGCACGTTTTCATCGGGCCACCAGTCAGTTGGATGCGATTGCATCTGCGACGGTTGTGGAGCAATCGCTAACGCGTGTCGACCTGCAGCGTTGCGCACCATCGAGGATGATAGACGGGAGCATTCGAATGGATGTAACTCGATGTGGCTCGCATGAGCGCGTGGTGCGTGTTGACCTGAGCGACCTAGCTGGACGTCCAATTCCGACGGAAGCCACGTACACCCAAGGAGACAATGGCAACGCAGCAATTGTGCTTTCGAGTGTGCCGGCGGGCGTAGCATATGTGCGACTCGTATCCGAAGATGGTGCATCGGACACATTTCCCGTTGCTGTTCCTTAGGTTCTTCATTGGTGACCCAGTTCCCAGCGTCAAGAATTCTTATGCGTCCGTATATTTGTTGCTCTATCGAAGCATGCCAATTTAGCTCAGCTGGTAGAGCAGCTCATTCGTAATGAGCAGGTCGCCGGTTCAAGTCCGGCAATTGGCTCCAATTCCTAGCCCCTTGCCTAAGCACAAGGGGTTTTTTATTAGGAGATACAAAATCGTGACGCATGCCCTCGTTCGCATCCTACGCGCTGTAGCCCCTCTGATGCTCGTATTGCTACTTGCTTCATGTAGGGAGAACAAAGTCGTGGGCGTGAAGCCCGATCACAACAAGACTGTGGTATCAGTCACTGATGCGTTACAGCCGGCTAGCTTCGATCGCATCATCGCCGTCAAAGGCGTGATCAAAGAAGTTTGCCAAGACGAAGGCTGCTGGATGACGATTACGGACGGGAAGACGACCATACGCATGACGTTCAAGGACGAGGCATTTCGCGTCGGTCTAAAGTCGACCGGTGATGTGCTCGTAACGGGCATTGTACACGAGGAGATCGTAACTGAAGAGGCAGCCCGCGCAATGGGTTCGTCGATCGGCATGAGCGACCATGCCTTGCAACAGCTGTCCGGCGACCAACGTTGGCCTCTGATGACGGCAAGCGGTGTAGAATTTCTGCAACCACAGCCCTAGGGAGCCGTAGGTGCCCTACGTTCTTGCTCCGGCAATCGAGAGACAGCCTATACCGTGAACTCTTCTTCCTATCCATGGTCTCCGAATACAGTGCGCACAATTCTGATTGCGTCGGGCATTGTACTGCTCGTCATGCGCATTGTGCTGCAGGCGGTATCGAAGGTATTCTGGTACTCAGAGGGCGCGAACAATCTGCTCGTTGACATTGCGCTTAATGTACTAGCCGACCTTGTACTCGTGTGTATTGTCGGCGCTACAGTGCTCGTTTACTCTCAACGTGCGAAGAAGGAAGTCTCGTACGAGACCGTGGCGGGTTCGCTAACGTTTTATGCTGTATCGGCGTTCGCCTTGTTGCTCGTTGCAGCCATTGTGCCAAGCGGTATTGAAGGGGGACGTCCCGTTAATTTTCTCGGCGTCGTAACCTCAAACATTGTGGCAGTGAGCACGTACACAATTTCTGTTGCCCTCGCAGTGTTCCTCACACACCTGCTTCTGTCGCGACGGCACGCACGAACTCGATTACTACTGTACGTTCAGGCCGCAATTATTGCAGGCGTCTGGCTCTGCTCTATCGTATCCGATTTATGGGGTGGCTTCGATACAATCGGTGTGTTGTTAACAGTTGCCGGTGCCGGAATCATGCTAGCGAACATTCGTCGGCTTAACTGGTTGGCAGCGATTTCATTCGACAAAAAAATTCGACTTCTGTGGCTTACTGCATGTGCTGCCTTTGCTGCACTTGTGTTAGCAATGACGTACTCTGTCAATTTCAACTCCTATGTAACCGAGTCGGCCGATGTCTTTGTACATAGGGGTGCCGTCGTTCCGTCGCTTATCAGCGTATTTGGATTTGTGTTCTTCATCCGCTTATTCATTGCTATCATCGGCTCTCTGCCGAATAGTGGCATCGTAGACCGCCGATCGAATGAAGTAGAATCGCTGGCAGCACTCACACGGTTGATGACTGAACTCACCACGGTCGACGACCTTTTAAATTCCGTAACTGGTCACGCTATGCGCGTCTGCCATGCACACGGTGCCTGGTGTGAACTTTACGAGGAGGACGGCCTACGTGTGGTTGCGGCGCAAATGGTGCATCCTGATTGGATCCATTCACTGCATGCAAATCCGGCCTTACACACTGTGCTCTCGCAGACGCACCAACCACTTCTGGTTGAATCCGTATCCGACGCATTTCCTGAGTACGGCCATTCGGTTGGTTTCGACTCGTTCATTGCAATTCCGTTGTTGAACGCAGACGTCAGAGTAGGCACGCTTGTCATGTTCAGCACTGTCGAGTTCGGATTCGAAGCGGACGACCTACGATTACTCACTGCATTTGGCGACACCATAAGTGTAGCCCTCGAGCAGGCGCAATTAATGGCGACTGCCCTTGAAAAGGAGCGTTTGCAGAAGGAAGTCGATGTTGCTCGAACGATTCAGGCATCGCTGCTCCCTCGGTCAGCCCCTTCATCTCCATCCTTCGACATCGACTCTATTACAATTCCTGCATCGGATGTTGGTGGCGACTACTACGATTACGTTCGTTTTTCAACTGGCAGTCACGGGGCCATTATTGCAGATGTGTCGGGTAAGGGCGTTCCGGCAGCGTTATATATGGCCACGCTTAAGGGCGTTGTGCTTGCTGAGATGCGTTCCGCATCGGGTCCGGCCGACCTCCTGCGCCGCGTGAACACAACCCTGCACGGATCGATGGAACGACACACGTACATCACGATGACGT
>JBKJNB010000097.1:0-5062 GCA_046595995.1 Candidatus Kapaibacteriota bacterium | reverse complement strand
GGCGCAGCTCGGAACCATGACGCCTGAAGAGATCAGAGATAAGGGAGTGTTCCCGTATCTGCCACTACCGCACATCAATCATCCTGTTGGTGGAATGGTGTTTCCACAAACATCAATAAACGTGTTGCCTCGGCTCGAGCGCTTCGATATGGACTTCGATCTGCCCGATCACTTTCTGCCCGAGTTTCCACCCGCGATTTTCCTTACGACACGTCCAGACCTCGGCGATGTCTCAAAAGGACAGTTAGTAACCATCGATAATTTCTTCGATTTGTTTAATGGCATCCTGAATCCGAAACAGCTCGACGGTTTGCGTTTACTTGTCACACAGTTTCCGCAGCAACAGTTTAATGCTACTGCCGACCGCAAGACAGAAAAACCCGACGGCATGCGCGGAGTAACGTGTTTCGATTGCCATGTTAACGGACACACCTCTGGTGCTACACATCTCGTTGGCGATATCAGACCACAAGCGCATCGCAGGCGCATCGAGACTCCTAGCCTTCGCGGGGTGAATATCCAACGCCTCTATGGCTCACAACGCGCTCTCAAAACCGTCGAAGACTTTACGGAGTTCGAGCAACGCGCCGCTTACTTCGACGGTGACATCGACTTAGCCGCCAAGAAAGGCATGAATATTCTCGACCGTGGCTCACAGGTTCATGACATGGCAGAACTACAAGAACTGTTAGATTTCCCGCCAGCTCCGAAGCTGAATTTGTACGGACGTCTCGATCGTATGAAAGCAAACGAAGCAGAGTTAAGAGGCGAGGGTCTGTTTTTCGGCAAAGCCAATTGCGCTACATGCCATACGCCACCATACTACACAGACAACTCGATGCACGACCTAAAAGTTGAGCGCTTCTACAAACCACGCATCGAAGGCGGCATGATGATGACCGCACAGGGTCCCATCAAAACATTTCCGCTGCGTGGCATCAAAGAATCGCCGCCGTACCTGCACGACGGACGCCTCCTTACACTCGAAGACGTGGTGGAGTTCTTCAATCTCGTTCAAGAGATCAATCTGTCACAAGCCGAAAAGTCAGACCTTGTCGCATTCCTACGGGTTCTGTGAGCAGCGCAACGAAGCCATGAGCAAAGTAATTCTCATTACGGGGCTGCCGTGCTCGGGTAAAACTACCCTCGCACGACAAGTGTCTGCGGCGTTGGCGTGCCCAACGCTCTCGAAGGATGACTTTAAAGAAAGACTGGCTGATAACGAGGGACAAACACCACAATCACGGTTGCTGGGAATTCAGGCCGAAGAGATGATGCTCGCTGCATCGCTAGACCTAGCACGCGCTAACACAACACATGTAGCTGAGTCGGTGTTGCGTGCAGAATACATCAGCGCATATTTGCGTGACGTAAGCGCAATCGCGCAGTTGCTCGTGGTTGTGTTGCAATGCGAGCGCGAGGTGTTGATGCAGCGGTTCAGGCAACGATCGAGGCACGTTATTCATAACGATGCTGAGTTCGTAGCGACGATGCCGACGATGCAAGACATCAATGTCGATGCATTTCGTAATTATGCAGTGGAAGTCATGGAGTTCGAAACGTCTGAATTGTCTGAAGCCAAGGTGCGTGAGTACGCAGCAATAGTCGTTAACAGGTACACCAAACAGTATGAAAACAGTCGTCTTTAGTGCCCACAAGTTTGAGGTTGACTTCCTTAAGACAGCAAACAATGAGAAACATGCGCTTAAGCTTGTCGAATTGCCGCTCAGCATGGATACAGTTCACCTAGCCGAAGGGGCAGATGCCGTTGCATTGTTTGCAAGCGATGATGCCTCTGTAGACGTATTAGCGAGGCTTGGAAGCCTCGGCGTGCGGTTTATTGCCCTACGTTCTGCTGGCTTCAACAATGTAAATCTTACTAAAGCCGCAGAACAACACATACGAGTAGCACGTGTGCCGGCCTACTCGCCTTATGCAATCGCAGAGCATACGCTGGCACTCATGCTGGCGCTCAATCGTAAGCTTATCCGCGCCAACAGTCGTGTGCACGAGTTGAATTTCTCCCTAGACGGGCTTACGGGCTTTGACATGAATGGGAAAACGGCAGGCATTATTGGTACGGGGCATATAGGTTCAATAGTGGCGAAGATCCTTCACGGATTTGGATGCAGGCTCCTCGCCACAGATCTTGTGCCCAACAAGGCGCTGGCAGATAAGTACGGGGTCACATACACAGATCGTGATACGCTGTATGAACAGTCAGACATCATTACGCTTCATCTTCCGCTTACGCGCGAGTCGCATTACCTCATCGATGCAACCGCCTTAGGTAAAATGAAGAAAGGGGTGATGCTCATCAATACAAGTAGAGGCGGACTTGTTCATACTAAACATGTGATTGATGCTTTGAAGAGCGGTCAAATCGGCTATCTCGGTCTCGACGTGTATGAAGAAGAAGCGGGATTGTTTTTTGAGGACCATTCGGACGACATTCTGCAAGACGACACCATCTCCCGACTACTGTCTTTCAAGAACGTGCTTATCACCAGCCATCAGGCTTTCCTTACACAAACCGCATTGCAAAACATTGCCGAAACAACCATCAGCAACCTCGATTGCTTTGAGAATAACACGACGTGCGAAAACGAGTTGTATGTATGAAGCTGTCCATTAAGTACATGGTAAGCCTTCGCTGCAAAATGGTAGTGAAGGAGGAGCTGAAGAAGCTCGGACTCCACTTCGTCCGCCTCAACCTGGGGGAGGTTGAGATACTTGAGGAAATCACTGAAGAGCAGCGTGATCAGATAGGGAAGGCACTCCTTAAGACCGGACTTGAGCTTATGGATGATAAGCGTGCAATACTCATTGAGAAGATTAAGAATGCTGTGATTGAGATGGTGCATCACACGGACGAAGAGCTTAAGACAAACTTCTCCGATTACCTCAGCGAGCATCTCGAATACGATTACACGTATCTAGCAAATCTGTTTTCTGAGACAGAAGGCACAACGATTCAGCATTTCGTGCTTATCCATAAAATCGAACGTGTGAAAGAGTTGATTATGTATGACGAGTTGAACCTTACTGAGATCGCATATCAATTACACTATAGCAGCGTTGCACACTTATCCGCGCAGTTCAAGAAGATAACAGGGTTAACACCTTCTTACTTTAAGTCGCTGAAACACAAGCGACGCAGTTTGCTCGAGAAGCTATAACTGTAGCGCGCGGTAGTCTAGGCCTCGGTATCTACCCAGGTACTAGCTTTCTTTATCATTTCTGAGATGTGTGAATTATGCAACCTATTTCTAGAGTTGTATAACATTCTCTTGCATGCATCCCCGTAATTATATGGGATTCGAGTACTGAACAATAGAATGTTTTTTCAAATGCAAAACGGGAACCATGATACATGCAGCGACGATCGTAAAGCAAGCGGCTGTAGCTCTAGCTTGCCTTGTCCAAATTCTAACAACCACTCCAGAAGTTACTTCTCAGACAGCCCCAAATCTTGGAACGGCAGCCTCGTACGGCGCTTTTAGTGGCGCAGGTGCTATTGAGAACACTGGGCTAACAGTAATCAACGGTGACATCGGCACAAACGCAGGTTTGTTTACGGGCTTCCCACCAGGGATATACACGGGTGTAAAGAATGTTGCAAACGCTGCCTCGTTGGCAGCCAAGAACGATTTGACGTTGGCGTACAATTCAATGAATGATGCGGCACATGCCATCATGTATGATTCATTGTTGAATGCGACGATGGGCAACGGACAAGTGCTCACACCTAAGACATATCGTAGAGACGACCTAACAACAATTGCTGGTGACTTGACATTCGATGCTCAAGGCAATCCAAGCGCAGTGTTTATTATCAAGGTTGGGGCTGCACTTAACGTAGCAGCTCGAACTAGAGTAATTCTTGCCAACGGAGCTAAAGCATCGAACATCTATTGGGCTGTCGACGGTGCAGTAACCGTTGCGGACAGTTCTGTCTTCAGGGGTACAATCCTTTCGAATGGTGCAATCCATCTCAATGATGGTTCGACGCTCGACGGACGTGCACTTGCAGTTGTAGGGGCCGTAACCTTCGCATCGAACGTTGTTACGGGTCCAGCCGTTGCCCCACCAGTTAACACCCTGATGGTTGTAAAGCCAGCTACAGGCGACACAGTAAGAAGCGGCATGCAGAACTACCAAATCAAGTGGTCTGGTACGGGCATCGCTGCAACAAAGACGTTCGAATATTCGCTCGATAGCGGAATGACATGGAAACTAATCGGTACGGCAACTACAACTGGCTCGAGCTACAACTGGAACGTTCCTGACACTGTATCGAACAAAGCGCGTGTTCGCATTACCGATGCAAACAACCTTCGTGGTGTTAGCGGTGTTTTCATCCTTGCACGCAGTGCAGCCCCTGGCAGCATCGTCGTAGTGCGTCCGTCGTTGGGTGAAGTAATCATCGGTGGCACGAAGAACTACGCAATCACGTGGACTGGCACTGGCCTAACGCCACGGAAAACCTTTGAGCTGTCGCTGGACAGTGGTATGACCTGGACGATGATCGGCAGTGCTATTTCGATTGATTCAATGACACAGGCGTGGGACGTTCCAGATACAAACTCCACGCGTGCAATCATTCGCATCACAGATCAGAATGCCATAACAGGTAAGAGCGGAGTCTTTACAATTGAAAAGAGCGCGCCAGTGCCTGCCAGCATTCTCATTCTACGTCCGTCCGCTGGCGAAGTCATTAACGGAGGTTACCAAAACTATCTCATCACATTCACAGCCGTAAACACTACGCAGACGAAGACCTTTGAGTATTCCGTTGATGGCGGTGCTACCTGGACGATGATTGGTACTGCGACATCTGACGACCAATTCTATACATGGTCAAGTGTTCCGAACGTCGCAACGACGCAGGCACTCGTTCGTGTTACCGATTCGAATGGCGTAACAGGCACAAGTGGTCTGTTTACCATTACCATGATTCCGACGGATGGTTCGATTGATGGGCTGGTCCTAACCGGACTCGATGAGAATGGTAACATTGACAACAATCGCGTCTTGGGCATAAGCTGGACGTACACACCAG
>JBKJNB010000056.1:0-61062 GCA_046595995.1 Candidatus Kapaibacteriota bacterium | reverse complement strand
AAAGCCGCTTACAATTGATGCGCAATGGAAGCAGTACACGTATACGTTTACCTGTTCGGGAAGCGATTCAACCACAGGCAGGATTCTGTTCGCAATGGGCTCGGACAGTGGTGACGTGTTTCTTGATGATGTAAAACTTGTTGAGTCTGGCTTCGGAGGCATCGACCCTGGTGAGAGTATTGTAAACAACAGCATTATACGCGCTACATACTGGACGGACTCGGTGTCGCCAAATCGTTCGAAAGACGAAGCAACATTCTATGTTGAGAAGCTCGAGTCGATGTTTACGAATGTGCGGAAGCTTGTTCGTGATACGCTGATGAGCGAAGTGTTGCTGTGTCCATCGGGTCGTTTGTTTGGCTTCCTGGATCTTTACGCCGCTCGCGATTACGACATCTTCTCAGCAGCAGACTGGCGAAGCTCTGATACGTCCATGCTATCAGAAATGTACGGGGGCCCTCTTACATCGATTTCGCAGTCTCGCCCGGCAGGCAAGGCAATGATCGTAATACAATCGGCAATAGCGCACACGCGCCCTTATCAAAGCGAGATGGGCGTAACACTACCGGCCTACTTAGGACTGCAAGATTGGGACGGCGTGTTCTTTGGTGCATACGCTACCGTTGCCACAGCAGGACGCGCGAGCGCGGATAGTACAGCAGCGTGGGAATTCGTCGACAAACCAAACGTTCTGGCAATGCTGCCATCGGTTAGTCGTGCCATGCAAGAGGGCGTTGTAAAGCCTTCGTTGCGAAGCATTCTCATCACAAACACACGTGAGGCGCTCGACTATCCGCGCTTTCACCTTAATCAAAACTACTCGCTCGCCACTGGTACCGATGCCCGCATGCCACTCTTCCGAAGAGTTGCCATGTCGACAACACCAGCGGCTACTGAATCTGTCTTCCCACATCTCGAAATTGGTGCACTTGCTGGCGTCGTAGACATCAACAACCTTAATGCAGAGAATGAGCAACTGTTTTGGAACGTTACAACAGCAACGTTCAAAGTTCAGACAGATCGATACGTTGCGGTAGCCGGACCACTCGCGAATCAACTCATACAGATGCCGGGTCTAATCTTCGAAGAAACGTCGGCAGCAAAGCACACATCCATTGTACTAAACTCGCTTACCGACTTGCCACTGTTCACGACACCAACGGCGTTTCTGACAATTTCTACGCGCTCGCTTAATGAAGGTGTAACGTTCAGTGCAACGACGGGTGCGATTGCCGCTTTCGGCAAGGGTCCGACACAGATGGAAGGCTCCAATGTCCGAATCACCTACACAGCACCCGACTTCGACACGATGTACGTTCAGCCCCTTGGCGCAGATGCGCAGCCACGTGGTAATGCCATTCTCGCATCGCGAGGATCGAGTGGCAAGTTCAGCGTTACAGTTAACACAACACAAAACGCTACACCATGGTATCGCATCGAAATGCGTCAGATTGTAAGCGGCGTTGATGACGCTGTCGCAGAGCGTCCACTCATTATTGCACCGAACCCTGCTTCAGATGAAGCAACGCTTTATCACGGCGAGAACATCACTGGCATCGACGTCATGTCGATGACTGGTGAGCTCGTCCTTCATGTGAATGCTGTTGCGAATACGCGTACGCAATTAGCACTTGGTGCATTTGCATCGGGCGTGTACCGCGTTCGTGTTACGTCAACCCGAGGCGTGCGCGAGACAACGCTGAACGTCGTGCGCTAACCGAACGTAATCGTTTGTGCGTTCACGCATTAGTCCATGAACAGGTACGGACGCCACGTATCCTCGACCTTGCCAATGTAGTGCGTAAGAAAGAGCACGTGGTGTGGCTTGCGCGGTGTGCTAAGCAGGCGCATGTTGGCTTCTTCTGGAGTGCGGCTGCCTTTTTTGTTGTTGCAGTGCACACATGCACACACCAGGTTCTCCCATTGGTCCATGCCGCCACGCGACCTCGGAATAACATGGTCTACCGTTAGTGGCGTAGCTGGAGTGTGGCAATACTGGCAGCGGAAACTATCACGACGAAGAATGTTTTTACGCGAGAGTTCAATTTTCTTGTAGGGCACTCTCAAGTACGCGCTAAGGCGAATCACACTAGGGAACGGGAAGCTGTGATGCATGCTGCGCACGATGTATGCAGCGCGTTCTTCAATAATGTCGGCTTTTGTAAGGAAGAGCAGCAGCAGCGCCTTCTTTGTATTGCAGACGCTTATGGGTTCGTAGGACTGATTAAGAACCAGTACTTTGGTGTTGAGCGACAGTACCTGACCCGCGTTTCCGCGGTCGCTAATGGGACGCTTGTGGGCTACCTGTGTACTGAAGAGCTTCGTACCTCCGTAACTCAAAATAACACAAGCGACGTACTTTTGTGCAGCAATTCGTCACAATTGGCAATCCCTACAATTACATATTCGTAATGGAGTTTCATGGCCCAGTCCCCAGCGGTTCTAGCACTCGAAAACGGCTTCACACTCAGGGGCACGGCAATTGGTGCAATTGGGGGCCGAGCAGAAGGGGAATTGGTTTTTAATACGGCCATGACGGGGTATCAGGAAATCCTAACCGACCCGTCGTACAGCGGACAGATACTTACGTTTACGTATCCGCACATTGGTAACACTGGTGTTAATGACGAAGACGAAGAGAGCAATCGCATTCAGGCTGCGGGCCTCGTCGTGCACGAACTATCGCGAACGTATTCGAATTGGCGGGCAACCCGATCGCTGCAGGACTACCTCGAGAGCCAGGGCATCGCCGGCATCCAGGGTGTCGACACCCGTCAGATCGTCCGCATCCTCCGCTCCGAAGGCGCCATGCGCTGCGTCATTGCCCACGGCGAAAACCTCGATGCCAACGCACTCGTGGAGCAGGCACGGCAAGTGCCTTCCATGACCGGACTCGACCTCACGAGCGTTGTCAGTACTCCATCGTCGTACGTGTGGAGCGATGGGCAAGGGGCAGAATGGGGCTATGGTAATACAACGGCCAGCGGCAATCCGGTTAGCAATGGTGTTGCAAGCAGCGATGGCAACAACGTAAAAAAAGCAACTAAACGCTACCGCGTTGCTGCAATCGACTTTGGCATCAAGCGCAACATCTTGCGTCAGCTTACCGACCATGGCTGCGACGTTACCGTGTACCCTGCGACAGTCAGCGCTGCCGAGATTCTTGCTACAGACGCAGACGGAGTCTTCCTTAGTAACGGTCCGGGCGACCCAGCTGCAGTCCTTCATGGCATCGAACTCACAAAGGCACTACTTGGCAAGCTGCCCATCTTCGGTATCTGCCTCGGACATCAAATTCTCTCGCTTGCCGTGGGCGCCACGACGTACAAGCTCACATTTGGACACCGCGGTGCCAACCACCCCGTGAAGAACCTCGCGACCGGAAAGATCGAAATCACCTCTCAAAACCACGGTTTTGGCGTTGAAACCTCGACTTTGCCCTCAAATGCGGAAATGACGCACGTAAACCTGAACGACAGTACGTGCGCCGGCATACGACTAACAGACGTACCGGCATTTGGAATCCAGTACCACCCCGAGGCTTCCCCGGGGCCTCACGACGCAGACTACCTGTTTCAGGAGTTTGCTGGGATGATGAGTCAGCCAACTCGCGTCTCTACCGCAAGCCCCCTCCTCGCCCCTTCACCTTAAGGCCTGTCCACCTCAGCCTCTTCGCTTTGACATTTCCTTTCTGAGCCGTATGTTTGTCGGCTCGGGTAAAATCCGGGCAGGTACTCAAGCGGTCAACGAGGGCAGACTGTAAATCTGCTGGCTACGCCTTCGGAGGTTCAAATCCCCCCCTGCCCACGAGAGCGCGGGAGTAACTCAGTTGGTAGAGTCACAGCCTTCCAAGCTGTTGGTCGCGAGTTCGAGTCTCGTCTCCCGCTCTGATTTTGATTGACCGCTGATGTAGCTCAGTTGGTAGAGCACCACCTTGGTAAGGTGGAGGTCACCGGTTCAATCCCGGTCATCAGCTCAGAGTATAGACGGGTGTAGCTCAACTGGTAGAGCAGCGGTCTCCAAAACCGCAGGCTGCGGGTTCAAGTCCTGCCGCCCGTGCAACACCTCCCAATGGAGTGAGATTATGTTCGATACAACTAGAAATTTTTTCTCGGACGTGGCGAAGGAGATGAAGAAAGTCTCCTGGCCCACGAAGGAGCAACTACGTGAAAGCACGATTGTCGTGATAGTAACCTGTGTTATTATTTCGTCGATTGTGTTTGTAATCGATCAAGCCATGACTCAGGTCATGAGCCTCATATTCTGATGCTCAGGACCCAACGATGATCGAACAAACGCCGCCAGTGGTACTCGAACCGAAATGGTACGCCATCCGCACCTTCACAGGGCATGAGGCACGCGTCAAAACGTCCATCGAAACCGAGATGGTTCGGTTGAGTTTGCAGAATCGGGTGAAGAACATCCTGATACCTCAGGAAACGGTGTATGAAGTGCGCAATGGCAAGCGTCGCACGAAGGTGAAGAACTTCTTGCCAGGGTACATCCTGATTGAGCTGTCGCTGGACAAGCGCCTGAAGGAAGTCATTCTCTCGTTGCCGTCGATTGTGAGTTTTGTCGGGACGAAGACGGAGCCGCAGGCGCTACAGAAGGACGAAGTCGATAGAATTCTCGGGCGGGTTGAAGAACGTAAGGACATCACGACGGTTGAGACAGCGTTTCGCGAGGGCGATCCAGTTCGTGTTATCGACGGTCCGTTCTCCAACTTCAATGGCACGGTGAAAGAGATTAACGTTGAGAAGCAGAAGCTGAAGGTTGAAGTGGGAATTCTCGGACGTAAGACGCCGATCGAGTTAGACTTCAATCAGGTTGAACTCGAGAATCATTGATCGCGTTCAGTCGAAACGAATTAGAAAATCATTAATCGAAGAGTCAGGCAATGGCAAAAAAGATCATGGGCACGTTCAAGCTTCAGCTTAAGGCTGGAGAAGCAACGATGGCCCCACCTGTTGGTCCAGCATTTGGTCAGCGTGGCCTCCCTGGTATGGAGTTCGTAAAGCAGTTTAATGCTCGGTCCGCAAAGCAGCCCGGTATGATTCTGCCCGTGCTAGTGACGTTTTACTCTGACAAGAGCTTTACGTTTGAAATCAAATCTCCGCCTGCGTCGATTCTCCTTCTCAAGGCCATCGGACTCGAGTCTGGCTCGAAGGAAGCAAACCGCACGAAGGTTGGCAAGGTAAAGCGCTCGCAGCTCGAAGAGATTGCGACGATTAAGATGCAAGACCTGAACTGCCACAACATGGAATCTGCTGTAAGCATGATTGCAGGTACGGCCCGTTCGATGGGAATTACAGTCGAAGGCTAATCGAAGAACTGATCGACGGCTAATCGAAGAATTGATCGAAGTAGTCACCGTTGGAGGCAGTTCTGCTGCCGCATGCACAACGAATTAAGGATTAGGAAATGGCAACGGGTAAGCGATTTACAAAGGCGATCAAATCGTATGATCGCAATGCGACGTTCGAGTTCAAAAAGGCAATTGAACTCGTTAAGGCAAACGCAACGGCAAAGTTCGACGAGTCGTTTGACGTTGCCATGAACCTGGGCGTAGACCCTCGTAAGGCCGATCAGCTTGTTCGCGGTACTGTAGCCTTGCCGCACGGCACAGGAAAGAGTATTCGCGTTCTTGTTGTAGCCAAGGCTCCAAAGGACAAGGAAGCACTTGACGCCGGCGCAGACTTCGCTGGTTTTGCCGAATACATAGAAAAACTTCAAGGCGGCTGGGCCGACGTAGACATCATCATTGCCACACCCGACGTCATGGGCGAGGTTGGTAAGCTGGGTCGCGTACTTGGTCCCCGCGGTCTCATGCCTAACCCCAAGAGCGGTACAGTAACGTTTGACGTTGCAAAGGCTGTTAAAGAGGTTAAGGCGGGTAAGATCGAGTTCCGCGTTGATAAGGCCGGCAACATTCATGCATCGTTGGGCAAGTGCTCATTTGGTGCGGACATGCTGTTCGACAACGCCCAACTCTTCATCAATACTGTTTTGCGCGCTAAGCCAGCATCGGCTAAGGGCAAGTATGTCAAGAGCCTTTCGTTCAGTTCCACCATGGGACCTAGCGTGAAGGTTGCTGAGTTGAGCATTGGCGGCGCAGAACACTAACAAACATGTCTATTACGCACGCTCCCGCGTTCACGCTTCTAAGCGGTGTCAAAACCGGTTGAACAACGGGCGAACTAACCAACTGGAGTTATGATAACGAAGGAACAAAAACAGGTAATGATCAGCGAACTCGCGGAGGATATCCGTGAGGCTTCGAGCCTGTACTTCGTAAACTTTACCGGCATGACGGTGGCGCAAGACAAGGCCTTCCGTGCAGAGCTTCGTACCAAGGGCGTATCGATGAAGGTTGCTAAAAACACCCTCATCCTACGTGCACTCGCTGAAGTCGGTGGTTACGAAATAGAAGAGAAGAAGCTGTTCGGTCAGACCGGAATCATATTCGGAGCTGCCGACCCGATCGCACCTGCCAAGATCATCCGCCAATTCTTCGACAAGGGCCAGAAGCCCGCGTTAAAGGTTGCTGTGATCGAAGGTCAGATGTTCGACGGCTCGCAACTCAAAGAAGTATCGGAGCTACCTACGCGCGAAGAACTGATCTCCGCTATCGTCGGCAGTCTGCATGCACCAATCTCGGGCATCGTCGGCGCGATTAACGCCGTCATGCGTGATGTTGCATCGCTCGTTGAAGAGGTTGCCAAGAAAAAGGCAGCCTAATTCTACCACACTTGTCATTGAATAATCGGAGAAGACATGTCAGCAAACGTTGAAGAACTCGTAGAAAAAATCTCAGGCCTTACGCTCCTCGAAGCTTCTGAACTCAAGAAAGCTCTCGAAGACAAGTTTGGTGTATCAGCAGCCGCACCAATGATGATGGCACCAGGTGCAGGCGCTGCGGCAGCTCCAGCAGTTGAAGAAAAGACCGAATTCGATGTTGAACTCACGGAAGCGGGAGCCCAAAAGCTCAACGTTATTAAGGTAGTTCGCGAAATCACTGGTCTTGGTCTGAAAGAAGCGAAGGACCTTGTTGAAGGCGCTCCTAAGCTCGTAAAAGAAGCCGTGCCGAAGGCAGATGCTGAAGCACTGAAGAAGAAGCTTGAAGAAGCTGGCGCTAAGGTTTCGCTGAAGTAATCGATTGATGCTCTTAACAGCCCCGGGACGGCCTTTGTGCCGTCTCGGGTGTTGTTGTCTATACGCTTGACACTCTTTTGAGCATTCAGGGAACTAGCCCATATGCAAGGAACACAGGAAATTTCGAACCTGTACGCGCTGCCCATCCAAAGGCTCCGTGAGCGCATTACGTTTGGCCATCTTGAGGCTGACGCAATGTACCCGGATCTACTTGGTATCCAGATAGCGTCGTACGATGAATTCTTGCAAGAGGATACTCCTCCACTTGAACGCAAGAACACAGGTTTGCAATCCGCCTTTCAACTGAACTTTCCAATCGAAGACAACTCCGGCGTCTACGAGTTGAACTACCTGGAATACTTCGTTGAAAAGCCCAAATACACAGAAGAAGAATGTCGTGAACGCGAACTAACCTATGCAAAGACTCTGAAGGCTAAGCTTCGATTGTCGTCTAAGGCGGACCCGTCCTCCGAAGACTACATCGACGCTATCGATCAGGAAGTCTACCTAGGCCAGATCCCGGCCATGACACCGCGCGGTACGTTCATTATCAACGGCGCCGAACGCGTGATTGTAGCTCAGCTGCATCGCTCGCCAGGTGTATTCTTTGATGATGCACTTCACCCGAACGGTACAAAAATCTTCTCTGCACGTATTATTCCGTTCAAGGGTTCGTGGGTGGAATTCACCACGGACATCCATGACGTGATGTACGCGTATATCGATCGCAAGAAGAAGTTCCCGGTAACCACGCTTCTGCGTGCGCTAGGTTACTCCAGCGATGAGGATCTCCTCTCGCTGTTTGATCTTGCTGAAAATGTGCGAGGCAAGGACCTAGCCGACGGACACCTCGGACGCCGCATCGCTGCGGACGTTATCGATGTGTCGACTGGTGAAATCGTAGCCACGCGCGATCACATTCTGACGGAAGAAGTGTTGGCAAGCATGATGGCTGCCGATATCGACACCCTCAAGCTGTACAAATACGAAAACCCCAACGATGAGCCAATCATTGCCAAAACACTGGCAAAGGATACTTCGCGTACTCGCGAAGATGCTCTCGAAAACATCTATCGTCAGCTCCGCTCCAGCGATCCACCCGATTTGGAAACAGCATGGGGTCTTTTGGAGAAGTTGTTCTTCAATCCGAAGCGTTATGATCTAGGCATTGTTGGCCGCTATCGTATTAACGAGAAGCTTGGCATGCAGGTGCCGATGGAGATGACGACGCTAACGGTTGATGACATCGTTGCTATTGTAAAGTATTTGATTGAACTGCGTGATGCCAAGGTGTCCGTAGATGATATTGACCACCTTGCAAATCGTCGTGTTCGTACTGTCGGTGAGCAGCTCACAGCGCAATTCAACCTTGGCCTTACGCGTATGGCGCGTACGATCAAGGAGCGCCTTAGCGTTCGCGATAGCGAAAACATTACACCAGCCGAGCTGGTGAATGCCCGCACGATCACATCCGTAATCAATCAGTACTTCGGCACGAATCAGCTGTCGCAGTTCATGGATCAGACGAACCCGCTGTCTGAGCTTACGCACAAGCGTCGTACATCGGCTCTAGGGCCTGGTGGTCTAACGCGTGAGCGCGCAGGCTTTGAAGTACGCGACGTTCACTACACGCACTACGGACGTCTGTGTCCGATCGAAACTCCAGAAGGTCCGAACATCGGTCTTATCTCGTCGCTAGCTATGCACGCACGCGTGAACAAGTTCGGCTTCATTGAGACACCGTACTTCCGCGTTGACAATGGAGTTGTGTCGACTGATATCGAGTTCCTTCCGGCCGACAAAGAAGAAGGAATGATTATCGTTCCGTCTTCGACTGCAGTTGATAAAAAAGGCAAGTTTGTCGGCGATCGTGTGAAGGCTCGCGTAAGCGGTGACTTTAAGGTCCTTTCGCCCATGGAAGTGAATTTCATGGAAGTAACGACAGACCAAATCACATCACCTGCGGCTTCGCTCATTCCATTCCTTGAGCATGATGATGCGAACCGTGCGTTGATGGGTTCGAACATGCAACGCCAAGGTGTGCCCCTTCTCCGCCCTGAAGCCCCATTTGTGGGAACAGGTATGGAAGCACGTGTAGCTCGCGATTCGCGCGCACTTGTGCTTGCCGAAGCTGATGGAGTTGTGGACTACGTATGCGGCGACTTTGTACGGATTAAGTATGACGACAAGCGTACATCAGACGAGAAGCTCGTAGCGTTCGATGATGACCGTTCGGTTACGTATCCGCTTTTGAAGTTCTACCGCACGAACCAAGACACCTGCGTAAACCAGCGTCCTGTAGTTCGCCACGGCCAGCGCCTCAAGAAGGGTCAGCCTATCATCGATGGTGCCTCAACAGACCAGGGTGAATTGGCACTCGGTCGTAACGTGCTCGTGGCATTCATGCCTTGGCGCGGTTACAACTTTGAAGATGCTATCATCATCAGCGAGCGTATGGTTGCAGAGGATGTGTTTACATCGGTTCACATCGAAGAATTCACGCTTCAAGTGCGCGATACAAAGCGCGGCGAAGAAGAATTCACGCGTGAAATTCCGAACGTAAGTGAAGAAGCAACAAAGGATCTCGACGATCGCGGTATTGTTCGCAATGGTGCGAAGGTTCGCGAAGGCGACATCCTGATTGGTAAGATTACACCGAAAGGTGAAACCGACCCAACGCCTGAAGAAAAGCTGCTGCGTGCCATCTTCGGTGACAAGGCAGGCGACGTTAAGGACGTATCGCTGAAGGCACCTCCTGGACTTAAGGGAACGGTAATCAACACGAAGCTTTTTGCTCGTCGTGTTCTTACAAGCGACAGTGAATTCCGTTCAGAAGAAAAGAAGCGTCAGGATCTGATCACGAAGCGTGAACAGCAGTCGCTGCGCACACTCGATCTCGAAGCAGTCGAACGCATTGGCGAACTGCTAGAAGGCGAAACGAGCATGGGTATTCGTTCAGCGAACGACTCGTTGGTTTTCCGTGCTGGAGCAAAGCTCTCGAAGAAGGAAATCCTCTCGAAGTTCGAAGGCGGTACGTTTGTCCCATCAATGATGTCGTATGATCAGGACTGGGTGTCTGAGAAAAAGAAGACGAAGCTTCTATCGAAGCTTATAGAGAATTACAACGTTCGTCGTGCCGATCTGCAAATGGATGCTCGCATCGAGCGCAACAAGATTGCCGCTGGTGACGAATTGCAGCCAGGCATTCTGCAGATGGCAAAGGTCTACGTTGCTAAAAAGCGCAAGCTTCAAGTGGGCGATAAGATGGCCGGACGTCACGGTAACAAGGGTATCGTCTCGAAGATTGTACCTGCCGAAGACATGCCGTTCCTGCCAGATGGCCGACCTGTTGACATCGTGCTGAACCCGCTAGGTGTACCATCGCGTATGAACCTCGGACAGCTCTATGAAACAGCTCTTGGCTGGGCTGCGATGAACCTTGGAACGTTCTTCGCGACGCCAATTTTTGACGGCGCATCGTGGGACGAAGTAGGCGACTACCTCGAGAAGGCTGGTCTGCCTCGCACAGGTAAGACCATGCTTATCGATGGTCGCTCAGGTGAAAAGTTCGAAAACGAGGTTACGGTTGGCATCATCTACATGTTGAAGCTCTCCCACCTTGTCGAGGATAAGATTCACGCTAGGTCTATCGGACCATACTCGCTTATCACACAACAGCCGTTGGGTGGTAAGGCGCAGTTCGGTGGTCAGCGTCTTGGTGAGATGGAAGTGTGGGCTCTCGAAGCCTACGGTGCAGCGCATACACTGCAAGAAATGATAACAGTCAAGTCCGACGACGTTCAGGGCCGCGCCAAGATGTACGAAGCTCTTGTAAAGGGCGACAACCTTCCTGTGCCGAATATCCCTGAATCGTTCAACGTGCTTGTTCGTGAGCTTCAAGGTCTTTGTTTAGATATCAAACTCGAGTAACTCATCGGAGATTCGATGCAGTACCAAACAATTCCAAAGCGAGGATACTCGCAGATTACCATCCGTATCGCTTCGCCGGACGATATCCTAAATCGTTCGCACGGTGAAGTCACGAAGCCGGAAACGATCAATTACCGATCGTTCCGACCTGAAAAAGATGGTCTTTTCTGTGAGAAGATCTTCGGCCCCATACGCGATTGGGAATGCGCGTGTGGTAAATACAAGCGCATCCGATACAAGGGTATTGTGTGTGACCGTTGCGGCGTCGAGGTAACGCAGAAAAGCGTACGTCGCGAACGCATGGGTCACATCATGCTCGCTGTTCCGGTTGTGCATATCTGGTTCCTCCGTTCACTTCCGAGCAAGATCTCGGGTGTGATCGGTATGCCAACCAAGGATATCGAACGGATCGTGTACTACGAATCCTATGCGGTTATTCAGCCTGGTTCGACCGGTCTGCAGCCGAAGGATTTGTTGACAGAAGATCAGTACCTGGACGTGCTCGCTAGTCAGCGTCCGGAAGAGCGCAATCTCGATGATGATGATCCTCGCAAGTTCATCGCACTCATTGGCGGCGAAGCCGTTAAGGAGCTGTTGCGTCGTGTAGATCCAGACGAAGACTACTTTAGACTTCGCGAGTTTCTAAACGAAGACATGTCGCAGCAGAAGCGTGCAGATGTTCTGAAGCGCCTTCGCATTCTCGATGCATTCCGTTCCAGCGAAAGCAAAGAACCGAATCGTCCAGAGTGGATGGTACTCGACATCATACCTGTCATCCCTCCGGATCTGCGTCCGCTGGTACCTCTCGAAGGTGGCCGCTTCGCAACGTCCGATTTGAACGACTTGTACCGTCGCGTAATCATTCGCAACAATCGCCTCAAGCGCCTTATCGACATCAAGGCTCCGGAGGTTATTCTTCGTAACGAAAAGCGGATGCTTCAAGAAGCCGTGGATGCGTTGTTCGACAACTCGCGTCGTGCAGTTCGCTCCGAATCGCAACGTGCGTTGAAGTCACTTGCTGATACGCTGAAGGGTAAGACCGGACGTTTCCGTCAGAACCTACTTGGTAAACGAGTTGACTATTCGGGTCGTTCGGTAATCGTGGTAGGTCCGGAGTTGAAGATCCACGAATGTGGTCTTCCGAAGGACATGGCAGTCGAACTCTTCAAGCCCCTTATCATCCGTAAGCTTATTGAGCGCGGACACTGTAAGACGGTAAAGAGTGCGAAGAAGCAAGTAGAAAAGAAGACGACAGAAGTGTGGGATATTCTCGACACGGTAATCGACGGACACCCGGTTCTTCTGAACCGCGCTCCGACGTTGCACCGTCTAGGTATCCAGGCATTCCAGCCGCGCCTTATCGAAGGCAAGGCAATTCAGTTGCACCCACTCGTTACAACGGCATTCAACGCTGACTTTGACGGTGACCAGATGGCTGTTCACGTCCCGCTCAGCCACGAAGCTCAGCTCGAGTCGCTCCTACTGATGCTGTCGAGCCACAACATCATGCACACGCAGAATGGCGAACCTATTACCGTTCCTTCGCAGGACATGGTTCTTGGTACGTACTATCTAACGAAGGTGCGTAAAGGGGCTCGGGGCGAGGGTCTCATCTTCTCGTCTGCAGATGAAGCTATCATTGCGAACAACAGCGGTCGTGCAGCAATGCATGCAAAGGTTAAGGTCCGTGTTGAAGGCGTCCTCATCGAAACCACTGTCGGCCGCATCATCTTTAATCAGATTGTGCCGAAGGCTGTTGGTTATCTGAATGAGCTCCTCACGAAGAAGCGTCTGCGTCAGATTATTGCGCTTTGCTTCCGCAAGGCTGGCTCGGCACAGACTGTTGAGTTCCTCGATAAGCTCAAGGAAACAGGCTTCCTTACGGCTACGCGTGGTGGTTTGAGCGTGTCGATTGCGGACGTTGTTGTGCCTGCAGAAAAGCAAGCAATCATTGATCGTGCGCAGAAGGACGTTGATAAAATTGAAGAGTATTATCACTCCGGTGTTATCACCGAAGGCGAACGCTACAACAAGATCATCGATACATGGTCGACAGCTACCAATCGCGTTGCAGACAAGCTTTACAGCGAACTGCAAACAGCGAGTGATGGCTTCAACACATTCTGGATGATGTTGGACTCGCAAGCACGTGGTTCGAAAGAGCAGATTCGTCAGCTTGCAGGTATGCGTGGTCTCATGGCGAAGCCGCAAAAGACAGCTAGTGCGTCAAGTGCAGAACTCATCGAAAACCCGATCATTTCGAACTTCAAGGAAGGTCTAACCATCCTTGAGTACTTCATTTCTACGCACGGTGCTCGTAAGGGTCTTGCTGATACCGCTCTAAAGACGGCTGATGCTGGATACCTGACACGTCGTTTGCATGATGTTGCTCAGGATGTTGTGATCTCTGATGATGACTGCGGTACGATCCGTGGTGTTGAAATGAGAGCACTGAAGGATGGAGAAGAAGTCAAGGAACCATTGTACGAGCGCATACTTGGCCGTACGCTTCTTATGGACATCTCCGATCCTATTACGAACGAACTTCTGGCCAAGAAGGGTCAAGTCATCGACGAAGAAGTCGGTGCTCGCATCGAAGGCTCGGCGAACGAATCGGTAATGATTCGCAGTGTACTCACTTGTGAGTCGCGCCGCGGTGTATGCGCGAAGTGTTACGGACGTAACATGGCTACGGGCAACATGGTGGACACGGGTGAAGCCGTAGGTACAATTGCTTCGCAGTCTATCGGAGAGCCGGGCACGCAGCTTACACTGCGTACGTTCCACACGGGTGGTACGGCGTCTCTATCGATGTCGCAAAGCTCGGCCGTAGCAAAGTTCGACGGACGCATTTCGTTCGAAAACGTTCGCGTCGTGTCGTATCAGGGTGAAGCCGATCGGGTAAACATTGCTGTTTCGCGTGCAGGTGTAATCAACATCATCGAACCAGAATCGAATCGCATTCTCACGAAGTACGACGTTGTATACGGTGCAGAGCTCAAGGTTCTCGAAGGCGACATGGTAAAGAAGCACGAAATTCTTTACGAGTGGGATCCATACAACTCCGTAATTATTACGGAGAAGTCGGGTCGCGTTCGCTATCGCGATCTCGTGCCGAACCTTACGTTCAAAGAAGCAATCGATGAGCAGACAGGTCACACGACTAAAATGGTTATCGACTCGCGCGATCGTACGAAGAGCCCTGCTATCGAAATCGTTGACGAAAGCGGTACATCCATCCAGTCGTACATCATTCCGTCACGTGCACAGATTGTTGTGGACGACGGGGAGTTGGTGTCGGTAGGTTCGAAGCTCGTTAAGATGCCTCGTGATCTCGGACGTCTTCGTGATATCACTGGCGGCCTGCCGCGTGTTACCGAGCTGTTCGAAGCTCGTGCACCACAGGCTCCAGCTGCTGTTACAGAAATCGACGGCATCATCTCCATCGACAAGCCGAAACGCGGATCGCGTGCGATTGTCGTAACGTCACTCGATGGTGAACTTCGTCGCGAATACTCGGTGCCAATCGGTCGTCACGTTCTTGTACAAGAAGGTGATCTCGTACGGGCCGGAGATCGTCTGACAGAAGGTGCAATCAACCCACACGACATTTTGCACATCAAGGGTATCAACGAAGTACAAGCGTACCTCGTTAACGAAATCCAGGAAGTGTATCGTATGCAGGGTGTGAAGATTAACGACAAGCACATCGAAGTAATTGTGCGTCAGATGCTTCAGAAGGTTCGCATCACAGACTCGGGCGATTCCTCGTTCCTCGAAGGTGATCAGATCGACCGCATCCGCTTTACAGATGAAAACGATTTCCTCAAGAACTGTGTTGTCGTAATTGACAAGGCAGAGTCGAAGATGAAGCACGGTCAGATCATCGAACGCAAGAAGCTCAAGGAAGTAAACGCTGAACTCAAGAAGAAGGAAAAGGAAGGCGCGAAGAGTCGCGGCGCTGAACCTGCAATTGCCGAACCGTTACTTCTCGGTATCACACAAGCTTCGCTTACAACAGAATCGTGGCTATCCGCTGCATCGTTCCAAGAAACCACGCGTGTTCTTGCCGACGCATCGGCTGCAGCAAAGACCGACCGCCTAATGGGACTGAAGGAGAATATCATTCTCGGTCAGCTCATCCCAGCCGGTACAGGTCTGCGCGCATACCAAGACATGCTCGTAATGAGCGACGTAGGCAACATCTTTGGTTCCGACGCCATCATGCCGAAGGCAGAGGACGAAGACGAAGCTCCTGCTCGCAAGCCGGCTCGCGCGAAACGCGCAGCGGTTTAATAGAACAGCACATCGACAAAACAAAGGCGCTCCGGATGGAGCGCCTTTTCTATATCTACAATGACTTACGCTATTCATTCCGGGAATCATTCTCTCCCGGAATGGCGTAGTTTCGCACGTGAGAAACTCGCTAAAGGAAGCACTAAAAGATAGCGAAGATGCACCTATCGCGTCGGTCTTTCGCCCCTTCCAGAAATTCTTCGAAATCAAAGAGGCGGGTGGAATACTTCTCATCACTTGCGCGCTAATTGCTCTCGTGTGGGCAAACTCCGCATGGTCCGCGTCTTACACGACACTGTGGCAGACGGAGGTAGGGCTAAGCATAGGTACTCTCGAATTCAAGCACACGTTACTGCATTGGATTAACGACGGACTTATGACCCTCTTCTTCTTGTTTGTCGGACTTGAAATCAAACGGGAAATTCTGGTCGGTGAACTTTCGTCCTGGCGACTGGCAACGCTCCCTCTTGCCGCAGCACTTGGTGGTATGGTAGTGCCCGCCATACTGTATACTGCGATGAATCTGAATAGTCCGACCCTGCGCGGATGGGGCATCCCAATGGCTACGGATATTGCGTTTGCACTGGGCATCCTAGGGCTGCTCGGAAAGAGAATACCACTTGGACTTACGGTGTTTCTTGCAGCGCTCGCAATCGCCGACGACCTTGGCGCGATCGTCGTCATAGCTGCCTTCTACACGTCGGAGCTTTCCATTGCTGCGATCGTTGCGGCCGCCTGTACACTCCTCCTACTAGTAATCGCAAATCGCGCGGGCGTGCGGAGCATGCTACTCTATGTAGTGCTCGGCATCGTCACCTGGGTCTGCGTTCTAAACTCGGGCATTCATGCGTCCATTGCGGGCGTTCTCCTGGCAATGACGATTCCAGCACGAGCCCGTATTCGCACAACACAATTCGTACGTCACAGTCGTGCATTGATTGCTGGGACGCCTCTTGGACGTATAGAGCACAGCCTCTATCCGTGGGTATCGTTCCTGATTTTGCCGGTGTTTGCACTTGCGAATGCTGGCGTTGTATTGAATGCCGATATCTCCACAATCGTAACCAGTTCCGTCACGGTAGGCATTGTGCTCGGTCTGTTCCTAGGCAAGCCGATTGGCATTCTACTCTTCGCCTGGATCGTTGTAAAACTGAACCTCACTCAACTCCCCGCCAACGTATCGTGGCGGCATCTTCAGGGTGTTGCACTTCTAGCAGGCATAGGTTTTACCATGTCCATTTTTATAGCAACCCTTGCCTTTGCCGACCCAACGCTACTTCTACAAGCAAAGGTTGGAGTGTTGCTTGCATCAACCGCTGCCGCCGTTGGTGGGTGGCTACTCCTCCGCAAAGTCAAAGCCCAATAAAGTCGAACTGCAGAAAAGTCGAACCGCGGAAAAGGCGAACCGTGGAAACACGGTATGGTTGTAGTTTAAAAAACTTCATTACAAGGTTATATCCATGATACTGTTGCCACGCGTGTTCGTTGCCATTATCCTTTTTGCATGCGCGTACTCTAACCTTGCTGCCGACACATTGTACGTTAAACAGGGGGCTATCGCAGGGGGCGACGGCAAATCGTGGGCAACCGCACATGCTACGCTCCAGGCCGGACTGAATTTGTGGTTCCCAGGAGATGAGATCTGGGTTGCACGCGGTACGTACGTCGTCGACGTAACGGGACCCTTCGTCATACGCGATTCAATGCGCATTTATGGTGGCTTCAAGGGCACTGAAGTACTGCGTGAACATCGCGACTGGTATCGGTTCAGAACAATTCTTTCGGCCGATCTTTTAGGAAACGATGGCCTAGCGAATTCGCCAACTGACCCGCGCAGATTAGAAAACCTGGGTGTCATTATCCGATATGCCAACGAAACGATTGACTCATCGACGATTATCGACGGCATGCAATTCAAGGGAGCAAACGGCATTACCGCCGATGCTCATGCTGTTGTCATTGACAGCGGCTCGCCTGTGTTTCGTAATTGCTACTTCTACACCAATATCTCGTCAGGTAATGGAGCAGCCGTGACCATCGACCTTGCAGGTAGACCACGCTTTGAGTACTGCGTCTTCGAATACAACGGTGCAATCAATGGCGGAGCGGTTTATATCGCGGGACCCATCGACTCGTTAACACGCGGCCCTGTCTTTTCCGCGTGTGCCTTCTCAGATAATGCGTCCGCCATGGATGGTGGAGCGCTTTTCCTTGCTGAAGGGGCGCGTTGCGACATCGTCAGCTCTGTCTTCAACGACAACATCTCAGGCGGTGGCGGTGGAGCAATCTACGCCGCACATAATGCGACAGCATTGATTTATAACTCTACGTTTGCCGACAATTCAGGCGGACCGGATCGTGGGTGGACGCTCGAAATGTTTCGTGCAGATATCGTGGCTTCTATTTTTTGGCATGTTGTTGACCCACCCGGTCGGCTAATTATGCGTCCGAATTTTGGAGCAGATACTGGTAAAATCTACACGCGTCAGTGTCTCGTTAAAGGAGATGGCGACTACGGCTTTTATACGATCGACCCAGACTTTGTCGATCCGGATCATCCAACTGGTCCGGATGGATTCTGGAATACCGATGACGACGGACTTCGTGTTAAGAGCAATTCGATATGTCGCGACAAGGGGTTAATAACTACGTATACCAACTTCACGCGTATCGATGCAATTGGCAATCCGCGCGTTGTAGAGAACAGACCCGATATCGGCGCGTATGAGTGGCAACGTGAAGGCCACGACGATTACGTTTCACACATGGCAGAACTTCGAACAGGTAAACTCGTGCAGCTGTATCGGCACGGTATTACAGACTGGGGCCAGAAAGATCCTGGACCCGCCCCTGAATGTTATCCGAATGGGGTAGGGCGCAATTTGAGCGAGGACGGACGCGATCAAACAAAAAGCGTAGGTAAGTACATGAAGGCCCTTGACGTACCGATAGAGGACAGCTTTACGAGTCCGGTCTGCAGATGCTGGGAGTCGGCGCTGTATCAGGCCGGGCGCTACGACAAGAAAAGCCATTGGGCGAGCGGTGGTGGGGCGGCGAGCGATTCGCTACGTCACATCGACCTGTCATCTATACCCGTGAATGGTTGCCGCATGATTGTCACACACGATGCCGTTATCGTGCCTACGATTGGTGCTTCAAGCGCGGAGATTGAAGAAGGGGATGCGGCCATCCTACGTCCAGACGGCGAGAACTTCACCTGGATTTCCCATTTCACTTCAGACAATTGGGAACGCTATCGGGTGCGTTTTCCAGATGCAAGCGTTGGCGTAGATTTTGAAACACCCGCAGATCGCGCCCTTCAGGCGCCACTGAACAATCTGCTCTACAGCGCGAATAGTATCGTTGTTTACAATGTACTCGGGGCTACGCTTCTAGCTATGACCGATGAGGCCCACGCACTGCGTTCGGCCATCGACGATCTACCGAGCGGCTGGTATGCTGTAGTTGTTACGGATGTTGACGGCACGACGCGCGCAGTAACTGTGGTTCGTTAACGTAACATCGGTTTGTTAATCTAACGGCGGTTCAAGGTCTTCTCAGATGTCCTTGTCTAAACGAGCGCCGAGTTGGGCTCAATCACTTCATGCTCGGTGCCGAACAAGCGCGCACGGTCTGCGTCGAATGCGCCTTCCCAGCGTGCCATGACGACGGTTGCAAGGCAGTTGCCGAGCAGGTTCACGCTTGAACGTGCCATGTCCATAATCTCATCGATGCCGAAGATCATTACAACACCGATTGCGCCGTAGGGCTGCGGTATGAATGAGTTCACGCATGCAAGAAGGATTACAAGCGATGCGCGTGGCACTGCTGCAACGCCTTTCGATGTAATCATGAGTGTGAACATCATTGCTATCTGCTGCTCGAACGTAAACGTAAAGCCTGGTATTGTTGTAATCGCTGCTTGCACAATGAACACACTTGCCATTGCCAGGTAGAGCGTTGTGCCGTCTAGGTTAAAGCTGTAGCCTGTTGGCATAACGAAGCCGACAATGCGCTTAGGTACACCAAAGCGTTCCATGTTTTCCATGGCTTTGGGTAATGCCGATTCGCTAGAGGTTGTAACGAATGCAATCGTAAACGGTTCGCGAACTGCTCGTATGAACGGACGCAAAGGCACGCGAGCAATAAGCATGATTGCCCCGAGTACGAACACTACGAACAGGAACAGCGCTACGTACAGCGACGCAACGAGCTTGGCCAAGTCTCCGAGAATTTCAAGTCCTTGATGTCCGATCGTCGCCGCCATCGCCGCACCAACTCCAATCGGCGCGAAGTACATCACGATGTTCGTAAAACGAAACATCACTTGTGTTAGACTTTCGCACCATGCGAGAATCGGCTTGCCCTTTTCACCAACAGCACCAACAGCAAATCCGAACAACACCGAGAACACAACAATCTGCAGCACGTCACCACGCGCCATCGATTCGATAATGCTACTTGGCGCGATATGTACAAGGGTCTCGATAAGGGTCTTGGGCTGCACCGCTCCTACGTTGCCTAACACACCGGTGTCGCCGATGAGCGTTACGCCAGCGCCAGGCTGCACGATGTTCACAATGAGTAAGCCAAGGAAAAGCGCAATCGTCGTTACGATTTCGAAGTAGAGTATCGAGCGAGCACCAAGTAAGCCAACGTTCTTTGCACTCCCACCACCCGCAATGCCCGACACGACTGTCGCAAATACAAGCGGCGCAATGATTGCCTTAATCAGGTGCAGGAAGATGTCGCGCAGCCATCCAATGCTCGTTCCGAAGTCAGGAGCAAAGTGTCCGATGAGAACACCAATCACAAGTCCGATAAGTATCTGCTTGGTGAGCGAAAGCTTCCACCAAGGCTTGTGGGTTTGCGTAGACATATGCGCAGAAGCAGTCATGGTAATACGCTCTTCGTGAACTGCTGAACACAATCGTGTGGCATCATTCGCGAATCGTGTGGTATCATTCGCGAATCGTGTGGCATCATTCGCGAAGATAGTAGTTTTACAGCCCCATGCCCTCGCCCCTTACCCCAACGGGAAACACCTTACCCCCAGCGCCAACGATTTTATCATCGCCCCTTCGCATCACTGAATACACCGCATTCCTTCAACTGCGCTTCTTTCTTGCGATGGGATGGCACATGCAGGCGCTTATCGTGCAGTGGTATGTGTATACGCTCACGCACGACCCGTTCATGATGGGACTCATTGGTCTTGCGGAAGCATTGCCCGCTATTAGTGTTGCGTTGCCGATGGGCGGACTTGTTGACCGAATGGATAAGCGCACTGCGGTGCGCATAGCGGGCAGCCTCATCTTGGTTTCGGCAATCGCTACAGCGTTCCTGGTTCAGGACGCAGCACTGTTACGATTGGGGAAGGGGTCTGTGATTACGGGGCTCTTTGCAATGATTATACTGAATGGTCTTGCGCGCGCGATGTATTCGCCTGCAATGTTTACGATGCTTGGAATGATTGTACCGCGCGATCTCATTGCAAAGGCATCGGCAATGAGTAGTACCGTGTGGCAGGCAGCGGTAATTGTGGGTCCGTTGGTAGGTGGACTCATGTACGGCTGGTTCGGCGTAGGTATAACATCGGCAACGTACGTCGCGTGTATGATCGTAGGCATTAGTGGCGCATGGCGGTTGTCGCCAAAGCCAGCGTTTGTCGTAGAGGTACGCGGACGCATCTACGACGAACTCATGCAGGGTGTGCGCTTCATCATTTCGAAGAAAGTGTTGCTTGGTGCTCTGACACTCGATCTCTTTGCTGTGTTGTTCGGCGGCGTAGTAGCGCTACTGCCCGTGTATGCCGATACCATTCTGCATGTCGATCAGACCGGACTCGGTGTGTTGCGTGCGTCGATGTCTATAGGCTCTGTAGCTATGATGGCGTGGCTATCGGTGCGTCCGCCGAAACACCACGCAGGGCGAACACTGCTGTGGTCTGTCGCGGCCTTCGGCGTATGCATGCTTGCATTCTCCTACAGCGAAATCTTCTGGCTTAGCGTTGCGATTCTAGTGCTTGCCGGTGTGTTCGACAGTGTGAGTGTTGTGATACGCAGCACCATTCTGCAACTGGAAACTCCAGAGTCGATGAAGGGCCGTGTAGCTGCAGCAAACACCATGTTCATTACGTCGAGCAATGAAATCGGCGCTTTCGAAAGCGGCGTAGCCGCACGCCTTATGGGCGTGCAGCCAAGTGTTGTATTCGGCGGAATAATGACGCTCCTCGTCGTTGCTGTCGTTGCGTACACGATGCCTGGCTTGCGACGGTTGAAACTTGATTAGTGCGTCACCGACGTGCGGGTGTGCAGACTGAAGGTAGCCTTATTGCAGAATCCCGTATCTTTATAGTCTTTCCCGCATTCGGCCTAGCGGGGAGAGCCCTAAATCGAATAACGAACACTTACTGTTAATTGATAACGACATGACTGACCTCGCTAAAGTCCGAAACATCGGAATCTCGGCTCACATTGACTCCGGGAAAACCACGCTATCAGAGCGTATTCTGCTCTACACGGGCAAGATCCACGCTATTCATGAAGTGCGCGGTAAAGATGGTGTGGGTGCGAAGATGGACTCGATGGACCTCGAACGTGAAAAGGGGATTACCATTCAGTCTGCTGCGACCTATTGCCAATGGGGCGACTTCAGCATTAACCTAATCGACACGCCAGGCCACGTAGACTTCACGGTTGAAGTTGAGCGTGCTCTGCGCGTTCTCGATGGTGCAGTGCTAGTGTTGTGTTCGGTTGCTGGTGTGCAATCGCAGTCCATAACCGTCGATCGCCAAATGCGTCGGTACAGCATTCCACGCCTCGCCTTCATTAACAAGTGCGATCGGCAGGGTGCAAACCCCGATCGCGTAATGGAGCAGCTCCGCGAGAAACTCAGCCATAATCCAGCGTTTGTGACGTATCCAATCGGACTCGAGGACAAGCTTACCGGTGTGATTGAACTCGTGTCGATGAAGGCCGTATACTTTGACGGTGATGATGGCGCAGACCTTCGTATCGAGGAGATCCCTGCAGAACTCGTACCTAAGGCTAAGGAACTGCGGCACCGTCTCATCGAAGTCGCTGCTGACCACGATGATGCTTTGATGGAGAAGTTTCTGACGGACGAACAGCCAACCGAACAAGAACTGATTAACGCTATTCGCAAGGGCACGATTTCGCAGAAGATGACTCCGGTGTTCTGCGGCTCTGCGTATAAGAATAAGGGCGTTCAGACACTGTTAGACGGTGTTGGATACTTCCTGCCCGCTCCGTTCGATATTCAGAACGAAGCGCTCGATCAGGACAGGAACGAAGAAAAGGTCCAGCTCGAGAGCGACCCGAACAAGCCCCTTGTCATGCTTGCGTTTAAGCTCGAGGATGGCCGTTACGGACAGCTTACATACATGCGCATCTATCAGGGCTCGATTAAGAAGGGCGATACCATTACGAACGTCGTGAACGGCAAGCGGGTAAAAGTGCCACGTCTTGTTCGCATGCACTCGGCCGAAATGAACGACATCGATGAATCGTTTTGTGGCGACATCGTAGCAATGTTTGGCGTTGACTGTGCCTCGGGTGATACGTTTACCGATGGCAACGTGCGTTATTCAATGACGTCGATGTTTGTGCCCGATCCGGTCATCGAGTTGGCCGTAGCTCCGAAGGATAAAGCAGGACTGGTAAGCTTTTCGAAGGCGCTTAACCGCTTTACAAAAGAAGATCCGACGTTCCGCGTAACGCGTGATGACGAGTCGCATGAGACCATCATCAAGGGCATGGGTGAGCTTCACCTCGAGATTTACATCGAGCGTATCAAGCGCGAATACAACACCGAGGTCATCGTTGGACGTCCGAAGGTTGCATTCCGCGAAACCATGACGCAACGTGCTGAATTCAACTACACGCACAAAAAACAAACCGGCGGTTCGGGTCAGTTTGCTCGCGTAGGGGGCTTCATTGAGCCACTTCCGGCCGATGCTGTAGAAAATTATGAATTTGTTGATGATATCGTGGGCGGTGTAATTCCTCGTGAATATATCCCTGCTTGCGACAAGGGTTTCCGCGAAGCAATCCTCGAAGGTTCGCTCATCGGACAAAAAGTTGTTGCCGTTCGTGCAACAATCAACGACGGTGCAACACACGCGGTCGACTCTTCTGAAATGGCATTTAAGACGGCATCGATTCAGGCGTTCCGCGAAGCATATGCTCAGTCGAAGCCTGTGATTCTTGAGCCGATTATGAAGCTCGAAGTCTCGGTACCTGAAGAATTCCAGGGTACTGTGATAGGTCAGATCAACCAGCGCCGTGGCGTAATCATGGGTACGGACACCGACGCCGGTTATGTAACCGTGGAATCGGAAGTGCCACTGTCGGAAATGTTCGGCTACTCGACAGACCTTCGTTCGGTAACGCAGGGCAAGGGCGAATTTTCGATGGAATTCAAGAAGTACCAGCCAGTGCCGCGCCTAATCCAAGACGAAATGGTGAAGGAATACCAAAAGAAACGCGCCGAAGGCAACAAGTAAATCGAAGAAAAAGGCGGTGTCCAGAACTTAGTTGAAATATCACGAGGCCGAATTGCGTTTCGATTTACGAAGTTCTTTCGAGATAGCAAGTGCAAGAGAATCGAGAGCATGATAATTGCCGATGCGGTTCATGCGCGTTTCGTGATGTACGGCAGCGAGTGCAGCCCAACGTAATCGTTGATCGGCTTTCGACCAGTAGCACACATTGCGTGTGAAGCGTTCCATACATCGATTGAGATTTTCGATACGATTGGTTGTACCGAGCGACCGTCCGAAGAGTGCCGGCGGCATTCCGAGCTTTTGAAGTATGATGGTTTCTTCCAGTCCTTCGGCAAGTAGGATGCAACATTCTCCGCCTTATGCACACGGCATCGTTGCAGCATGCTGTGATCACCGAGCACACGTTCGGCAGCGGCCTTGATACCTTTGTTGCCGTCGCAGACAATCAGCATCCCTTTGGCGATGCGCATACCGCGCTTGAGTAACCGACGCAGCATGTCGCCAATGGCGCGTGCATTTTCACTAGTGGCCTGGATCATATCCAAGACAAACGGCTCGCCTGTGCGGTCAAAGCCCAGTACCACGATAATCTGCTCTCGCTGGAATGTTTTACCATCGATCATGATGGCCGCCATGGGCTCTACAGGCATGCTCCGTGTTCGAAACTCCTCATAGGCCTGCGCGCTGCGTTCGACAAATGCGACACTGATGCGCGACTTGCTCACTCCGAAGGCATCAACCGCTGTATCAATCACGATTTTGAAATTCCTCGTCCCCACACCCAGCGCGATTGCACGCAGCAGCCCCTCGCTCGGTTCGACCACCGTATGCAGCGCTGCATAGCTTTCCAGCGGCTGGCATTCCTCCTTCACCCTGTTGCGTAGACGGGGCACGCGGATCGGTATCCGCTGCTCGCCAATTTGTATACTTCCGGGATTGCTCCCGTGACGTACGTACGCACCATCATGCGGCTTATCGCGTGAGTGCCATGCTCCCGCCATACTCTCGACTTCCGACTCCAGAATCTCGCTGGCCACGATGCGCATGATCTCGGTGAGGTCACGTACCATCGCTATCTGCGTTGCGGCATCCTGCGCGTTAAGCCAATCAAACGACGGCCTTTGTGTATGTTCGCTCATGGGGTTCCGTTCTCCGTAGTTGTGGTTGATGTGGTAATCAAATCTAACTGCGTTTTCGGAACCTCGTTTTTATTTCAACTAGCTTTCGGACACTCCCAAGAAAAACGCAGTAGGCCGAATTAAAACGAACTTTTCGGCGCGGAATTCACTGCTCACTTTAGGCGGATTTTCCAGGCGTCCCCAACGGACATCTGGCAGTATGATGCCGAATCTCCATCTATTTTGCGTGAGTAACATTTCTCATCAAAATGTCCCGAAGCTTGTAGTTATCCTACATTAAATTCAAATTGTCCTCATCGTCCTGCTCATAAAGTAGAGTTCACGGATGTCCCAAAAACGGCAGTTTACAGCTGAGTGCATAAGCAACATGGCTGATAATTTCAGCTTCACAATTGGGTTCCTTTTCAATTTGGAGGGTAATATGTTTTTTCGCGTTTGGATCGTGATCCTGCTAGTAGCGATCCCTGCAACTACTGCTTACGCTGCTACTGCCTCAACTGGCGGTGGGGGCGGGGGCAAGGGCAAGTCTTATCTATGTGCCGGAAAAGTCAATGAAGACGCTGTTACAGCGGGTGATGCCGTGCATTGGGATTCCAATTGTAAAGAAACGAATGTTGACTGTGCATGTGCTGGTGGAATCATAGTCGAGGGGCTCGATGTTCCGGTGATACTCGGATTTGTCGAATACGGGGAAACCAAATGTTTGGCCGAGATGCCCTGTAGTGGCAATTGCTGTTATGAACCAGAAGAGCCTTGTACAGGACTTTCGTCATTTGAAGATCAGTTCTCAAACCGTTGGGTTCATAGTGGCGGATGGACTAGCTGTTGGGGAACCTTCTACTATATCGACAACGATCACAATTTTGATCAGCCATAACTATGAAACACAACATCCTCAAAACCTTGCTGTTTGGCACTATACTGATTTTGAACATCAATGAAATTTTTGCTCAAACACCTGATACCGTCTATTGCTTCACGCAGACAGATAAGAAGTTCTTGTCTTATTACGTTGCTGCAAATCAGTTTGACAGTGCCAGCGTTATTTACCGTATTGGTGAAATGACAATCCGAGACAGCTCTACGATCAAGCGTGTCTATCCCACAGCAACATCTGACTATTACTACAAGATTGAAGCTGACGGAGGTACGAGCCATCAAGTACGATTGGATTCTATGATGCGATGGGAAAATGTTCAGATCCCAAGCAACGGTCAGTTGCACTTCTTTAGACACGTTGGAGTTGCTCCTTGGGAGCCTGTTAATGGCAATGAAACTTCAACGTTCTTCGTACGCGATATCACGACGTTTAAGCTGGAGGCGAGGCACCCAACTACTGGTGCTGTTCTATGGGTAGCGGATTCCGTCCGTTTGGACAGTGGGCGAACGATGAGCAACGTGACCCCTAGGGGAACGAATCCTACGAGCACATATCATGTCGTGAGTATCCCATCTGGGCTCTGGGGACAGTCGGTAAAATTTGTCGTCCGCCCAGAAAGAGTTGCGGGACCAGACTCGCCATACGGCATGTCTGCCACCAGAGTATATAACGGATACAATCTGAGTTTCCATTATCTTGGTGGCGGTAATGGTATGATTAAGCCCGCCGATTTAGATAGTATCAGGGCGCGATGGTTTCGACACTGGTATAATTGGGCTGCCGCTACTTTTCAAGCCTACTGCGTTCTCCCCTCATATAGTGGCTTCCCGTTCCGAGCTGCTGACATCCTCAAGCTTCGTACCGACTTCTATCAGTTTGATACAGTAGTGTCAGGGTACGGTACGATTCGAAGACTCAAGGCCTGTACTGGTGACAGTTGCGGTACGTTCACAAAAATGGCGGCCTTACCGAATGGTGGCAAGGGGTCCAGTTTTGAGGAAGGTATGAGGATCGAACGTGTTTGGCGAGAAGGTCAGGAGGTGTTGATCGAAATCTCTAGGTCGAAATTAACTTCCAAGGTAATGATGACTGCGTACTTGCCTAATGGAAGTGAAATTGGTTGGGCTGATTACCGAACGTTTTCACCAGGAAGGGTCGTAATGGGTGTCACTCTGACCAATGATTATCCTGGGCCTGTGTTGATAGTTTTGCGTGATGAAAACAGTCGTGGACTCGCTAACGTTGTTGCTCCCCCTAAGTAAAAGTAGCCCTGTATGAGCGTAAAGAGCCTTGTAACAACAAGGCTCTTTACAATTTACGCCAAGTTGCTGTTAACTATATACTGCGTATAGACATAGGAAAATCGCTAACAGAGTTCAAAACGAGTCAGTTCCCAATCTTTCAAACTGACGCAGTACCTTTTATTCCAACAATTTGGCCATGACAGCCCCCGCCCCTATATTTGTCGGCTCTGACAGAACCAATAAAGCAAAAGAAGCATGCCAACGATTAGCCAGCTAGTGCGCAAGGGTCGCCTTGTCATCAACATAAAGAGCAAGAGCCCTGCATTGCAGTCGTGTCCGCAAAAACGCGGCGTGTGCACACGGGTATACACAACGACACCAAAGAAGCCGAATTCGGCTCTGCGTAAGGTCGCGCGGGTTCGTCTAACAAACGGTATCGAGGTTACGGCCTACATTCCGGGTGAAGGTCACAACCTGCAGGAGCACTCGATTGTGTTGATTCGTGGTGGTCGTGTTAAGGACCTTCCGGGTGTGCGTTATCACATCGTGCGCGGCGCTGCCGATACGCAGGGTGTAGCCAATCGCAAGCAGTCTCGTTCGAAGTATGGCGCCAAGCGCATCAAGCCAGGACAGGCGCCAGCGGTCAAGGGCAAGAAATAACCAGCAAATACTAAGTAGAAGAAGTAGAAGATTATGCGCAAGAAACGCTCAGAAAAACGACGGACCGCTCCAGACCCACGCTTTAACGATGTGGTCGTTGCGAAGTTTGTGAACAACATCATGGACGAAGGCAACAAGGCTTGTGCACGCGCAATCGTGTACCAGGCAATGGAAATCGTTGCTAAGAAGACAGAGCAGGATGCGCTTGAGGTGTTCCGCAAGGCTATCGCAAATGCCGCTCCGGCCGTCGAAATACGTCCACGTCGCGTTGGCGGCGCCACCTATCAGGTGCCGATGGAAGTTCGCGAAGAGCGTCGTACAGCCCTTGCCATCCGTTGGATTAAGAAATTTGCTTCTGACCGTCGCGACCGTTCAATGGCGCAAAAGTTGGCTAGCGAGCTCATCGCTGCAGCAAATGGTGAAGGCGGCGCGATTAAGCGTCGTGATGAAATGCACCGTATGGCTGACGCAAACCGAGCATTTGCACACTTCCGCTGGTAAGCGGGATGCGGGCCCCACGTTCTTTGAAATTTTGAGTTTGTAGAAGATATCATGGCCCGTAGTGTAGCCATAGACCTAGTGCGCAACATCGGCATCATGGCCCACATTGATGCTGGTAAGACCACCACGACCGAACGGATCCTGTTCTACACAGGAGTTCTTCATCGGATGGGCGAAGTGCACGAGGGCACGGCGTTTACGGATTACATGGATCAAGAGAAAGAGCGGGGGATTACCATTACCTCCGCGGCTGTAACGTGTCAATGGCGCGATCACATGATTAACATCATCGATACGCCCGGACACGTCGATTTTACAGCAGAAGTTCAGCGTTCACTGCGCGTGTTAGACGGAGCAATTGCTCTGTTCTGTGCAGTAGCCGGAGTCGAGCCGCAGAGTGAGACAGTTTGGCATCAGGCCAACGAGTATCGTGTACCGCGGATTGCCTTTGTGAACAAGATGGATCGCGTGGGAGCGAACTTCCCTAGAGTTCTAGACATGATGCGCGAGCGCTTGGCAGCAAGGCCCGTAGCAATTCAGATACCTCTGGGAGCAGAGGACACCTTCCGCGGAATCATTGACCTGGTAGAACGCAAGGCTATCGTGTTCGAGCCAGGGTCGGATGGCGAAGAGTTTGAGATTGTGGACATCCCGGTCGAGGTTGCCGAAGCGGCAGAAGCTGCTCGGATGCAAATGATTGAGGCAATTGCGGAGTACGACGACGTGGTACTCGAGCGATATCTGAACGGTCAGGACGTCGCCACCGAGGACATCATTCGACTGCTGAGAAAAGCAACACTGTCTTTACACATTACCCCAGTCCTCTGTGGTTCAGCCTTCAAAAACAAAGGCGTGCAGCAGTTGCTCGATTCAGTCCTAGCGTATTTGCCATCTCCGACTGACGTTGGTGCAGTACATGGCTTCGACGGTAGCGATCACGAGAACAAACTGACGCGCGATCCAAAGGATAACGAGCCCCTTGCAGCCTTAGCCTTCAAGGTGATCACCGATCCGTTTGTCGGACGACTGACCTTTATTCGAGTGTACAGCGGCACAGTGAAAGTTGGCGAGCAGGTGTTGAATGTGGCGACAGACAAGAAGGAGCGCGTTGGCAAGTTGTTGAGGATGAGTGCTAACAAACGCGAAGAGATTGACGCTGCTTATGCGGGTGACATCGTGGCGATACCGTCGCTTCGATCGACACGAACAGGCGACACCCTGTGTGATGCAAAGCACCCGATTCTCCTAGAAAGCATCCATTTCGCAGAACCCGTTATTAACCAGTCGGTTGAAGCGCGGACGCTGGCGGATCAGGATAAACTGACGGAATCGTTACGCCGGGTCTCTGAAGAAGATCCAACGTTTAGATTCCATACGGATGCTGAGAGCGGACAGATTATTATCAGCGGAGTCGGCGAGTTACACCTCGAAATCGTGGTGGACCGCCTCAAAAGAGAATTTAATGTGCCGGTAAAAGTCGGCAAACCTCAGGTAGCCTATCGAGAAACGATTACTTCTGTGGCCAGTCACGACGGACAATTCATCCGTACGGGCACCACGAAGAATCAATTCGGACAGGTCACAATTGAACTACGTCCGAACGCATCAGGAAAAGGCCTTGAGTTCAGAAATGAACTCGCACCATCGGTACTTCCGGATACGTACGTTAAGAGTGCAGAGCAGGGGGCTTTGGAAGCCCTCAAGGTAGGACCGATCGCCGGATACCCCATGATCGATATCATGGCAGTCCTTGTCGATGCGGCATATAACGAAGACGACGCTACGGAGATGGCTTATGCCATCGCCGCCTCAATTGCAGCGAAGGATGCTGCGCGAGCGGCCGCCCCAGTCATCCTGGAGCCGGTCTTTCATGTTGAGGTTGTAACGCCCGAAGAGTATGTGGGCGAGGTCATCGCTGACCTCAGTTCCCGCTTCGGCAGGGTCGAGGGCATTCAAATGCGCGACATCCTGCAGGTTGTGACGGCAACGGTGCCGCTGTCTCAGCTATTCGGCTACGTAACACAATTGCGTTCATTAACTCAGGGTCGCGGCTCGTACACCATGGTGTTCAGTCATTACGAACCTTCCGTCAAGCGCTCATAAGGCGCTTACTTATCCAAGTTTTTTCCGTACCTTTGTTTTCTGTCCTTGAAACGAAGTACGGCCCTTAAATAGCTACCAACCTGAGGAGTTTGCCCCATGGCAAAAGAAAAATTTGATCGCAGCAAACCGCACGTAAACGTAGGCACCATCGGCCACGTTGACCACGGCAAGACGACCCTTACAGCCGCCATTACCATGGGCATGTTTAAGCTTGGTATGTCGGAAAAGCGTTCGTTCGATTCTATCGACAACGCTCCTGAGGAAAAAGCTCGTGGTATAACGATTGCCACGGCACACGTTGAGTATGAGACAATCAATCGTCACTACGCTCACGTTGATTGTCCGGGTCACGCTGACTATGTAAAGAACATGATTACTGGTGCAGCTCAGATGGACGGCGCCATTCTCGTTGTAGCTGCTACGGACGGCCCGATGCCACAAACGCGCGAGCACATCCTGCTTGCACGTCAGGTTGGGGTGCCACGTATAGTTGTGTTCATGAACAAGATCGACATTGCCGATCCCGAGCTTGTTGAATTGGTTGAACTTGAAATTCGCGAGTTGTTAACTAAGTATAAGTTCCCGGGTGACGAGATTCCAATCATCAAGGGCTCTGCTCTGCAGGCATTGGACGCTGGTTCATCGGATGACGCTACTAAGGATGACGAACGTCTGAAGTGCATCTATGAACTCATGGAAGCTGTAGACACATACATCCCTACTCCACTCCGTGAAGTAGACAAGCCATTCCTTATGCCTGTAGAAGATGTGTTCTCGATTACTGGCCGTGGTACTGTAGGTACTGGTCGTATCGAACGTGGCATTGTGAAGGTTAACGAAGAAGTTGAAATCGTAGGCTTCGGTCTACAGAAAAAATCCACAGTAACCGGAATCGAAATGTTCCGCAAGCTATTGGATGAAGGTCGTGCAGGCGACAATGTTGGTTTGCTTTTGCGCGGTGTAGACAAGGAAGAACTAGAGCGCGGTATGGTCGTTGCCAAGCCAGGATCGATTACGCCTCACTTCAAGTTCAAGGCTCAGGCTTATGTGTTAACCAAAGAAGAAGGCGGACGTCACACTCCATTCTTCACTGGTTACCGTCCGCAGTTCTACTTCCGCACAACGGATGTAACGGGCATTCTGAATTTGCCAGCGGGTCTTGAAATGATCATGCCTGGTGACAATGTTGATAATCTTGAAGTTGAACTCATCACACCTGTGGCTATGGAAGATGGATTGCGTTTCGCAATTCGTGAAGGCGGCCGTACAGTAGGTGCTGGTGTTGTAACGGGTGTACTTGAATAATGGCAACACAACGCATTCGCATCAAACTTCGCTCGTACGATCACAACCTGATCGACCGCTCTGCGGAGCGAATTGTGCGCACTGTAAAGCAGACTGGTGCAGTTGTTTCGGGTCCAATCCCGCTACCAACAGAGCGATCGGTTTACACAGTGCTCCGTTCACCGCACGTGGACAAGAAGTCTCGCGAACAGTTTGAAGCTCGGGTTTACAAGCGTCTTATCGACATCTTCAGCTCAACGCAGAAGACCATCGATGCGCTCATGCGGCTGGAGTTACCGGCAGGCGTGGATGTTGAAGTCAAAGTCTAAACGAAACGAACAGCCATGAGTGCGATTCTAGGACGAAAGCTGGGAATGACGAGCATCTATTCGGAAGACGGACAATTTGTGCCGTGTACCGTAATCGAGGCGGGTCCGTGCCCAGTCACACAAATACGAACAACAGAAGTTGACGGCTACGAAGCTGTTCAGATCGGTTTTGGAGACATTGCTGCACGCAAGGTCAACAAACCTGAAACGGGACACTTCGCGAAAGCTGGCGTTGTGCCAGTCCGTCATCTTAAAGAATTCCGTCAACTTGTTGACAAAGTCAAACAAGGCGACGTGATTACAGTGGACGCGTTTGCAGTTGGCGACAAGGTTAAAATTGCCGCCGAAAGCAAGGGTAAAGGATTCCAGGGCGTTGTACGACGCCACCACTTTAGTGGTGTCGGTATGAGCTCGCACGGACAGAGTGATCGTCCGCGTGCCCCGGGTTCGATCGGTTCTTCGTCTTACCCGTCACGTGTATTCAAGGGAATGCGCATGGGTGGTCGAATGGGTGGTGAACGAATCACAATCCGCAACCTTGCCGTTGTCCGCGTCTTCGCAGATCAAAACTTAATCTTAGTCAAGGGTAGCATCCCAGGTGCGCCAAACTCGATAGTTGAAATTGTCAAGCTCTAACCAGAAGAACATCATGACGGTTGACGTACACACCAAAGACGGAACGAAGGCAGGCTCACTCGAGCTTCCAGCTTCCGTGTTCGGTATCGAACCTAGCGAACACGCCATGTATTTGGCAGTGCGAGCATACCTCGCGCATCGTCGCCAGGGTACGGCCAAGACGAAGACCCGCTCTGAAGTTCGCGGCGGCGGCAAGAAACCATTCAAGCAAAAGGGTACTGGCGGTGCTCGTCGCGGCTCCAGTCGCTCCCCGCTGCTGCCTGGTGGTGGTCAGATCCACGGACCTGTACCGCACTTGTATTCGCTCGAGATTCCGATCAAGGTCAAACGTCTTGCACGTAAGTCCGCGCTGACACTGCGTGCTCGCGAGAACAACGTCGTCATTGTAGAAGACTTCTCGATGGACGCGGCTCGTACGAAAGACTTCTCAGCGATGCTAACAGCATTGAAAGTAAATAATTCCAAGGTGTTGGTTCTGTTGCCTGGTGCATCAGACATGATTGTACGCTCGGCGCGCAACATCCCTGGTGTTACAACCTTCCCTGCTGACAAGATTTCGGCGTATGACGTACTCAGTCACGGCAAGCTCCTGATCTTCAAGAGCGCTGTAAGCACACTCGAGCAATCGTTCGGTGGACCGCGGGAGGATGCAGCATGATTACTGTTCTTCGCAAACCCGTCGTAACTGAAAAGGCTACAAAGGTCGGCTTTCTACGGCAGTATGTTTTTGAAGTAGACCCTTCAGCAAACAAGCTGCAGATCAAGGCCGCAATCAAGCAAATGTTTGAAGTAGATGCACAGACTGTTCGTACCGTACGCGTAAAAGGCAAACTCAAGAGCCGAATGACGCGACGCGGTGTTCAGACAGGACGCACTAATCTCATAAAGAAGGCATACGTGACGCTTAAGCCAGGCCAGACGATCGATATCGTTGGCGGTGAGGGAGGCTCGGAAGATTAACGATGGCAATACGCACCTTTAAACCAATTACACCTGGCACGCGCTTCTACAGCGTGAGCACGTTTGCTGAAATCACAACGGACAAGCCTGAGAAAAGCCTTCTCACGCCCCTTACGAAATCAGGCGGACGGAACAACACAGGTCGCATCACATCGCGTCACCGTGGTGGCGGACACAAACGTCTCTACCGCATCATCGATTTCAAGCGTGACAAGAAGGACATGAAGTGCACAGTAACAACTGTGGAATACGATCCAAATCGTACATGTCGCATTTGCCTCGTTGAATACACCGACGGCGAAAAACGCTACATCATCGCACCAGAGAAACTCAAAGTCGGTGATGTAATTATGAGCGGTGAAGGTGCAGAACTCAAGGACGGCAACGCTCTTCCTCTGCGCAAGATTCCGGTCGGTATGACAGTGCATAATGTAGAGATGAAGCCAGGCAAGGGCGGACAAATGGTTCGTTCGGCAGGCGCCTCTGCACAGCTTGTTGGTCATGACGGCAATAAGGCCCAGCTGAAGCTCCCTTCGGGTGAGATTCGCATGGTGCAGTCAGAGTGTTTTGCAACACTCGGCAAAGTCAGCAACGGCGATCACGAGAACATTCTCTATGGTAAAGCGGGCCGCATGCGTTGGAAGGGTGTTCGTCCTCAAACGCGCGGTATGGCTATGAACCCAATCGATCACCCAATGGGTGGTGGTGAAGGTCGCTCGAAGTCCGGTGGTGGACGCCTGCACCCGCGCTCGCCGTGGGGTCAGCTTTCGAAGGGTCTCAAGACAAGGAAGAAAAAGAAGGCTTCAAGCGATCTTATCATCCGCCATCGTAACGGATAATTGGGACTTAAGGACAGACTATGCCACGTTCGTTAAAGAAAGAGCCGTTTATCAGCTACAAGCTGATGAAGAAGGTCGACACAATGAATACCGCGAGTAAGAAGACGGTGATCAAAACGTGGTCACGCTCTTCCACTATTTCGCCATCGTTTGTTGGTCACACCTTCGCGGTGCATAACGGCAACAAGTTCATTCCGGTTTATGTGTCTGAAAACATGGTAGGTCACAAGCTTGGTGAGTTCTCGCCAACGCGCACCTTCCGTGGGCACTCAGGCAACCGGAAAGATCTTAAAACAGGAAAGAAGTAAGGCCATGGAAGCACGTGCCATAAAGCGAAACAATCCATCATCGCCGCGCAAGATGCGCTTGGTGATTGATATGATCCGCGGCAAATCAGCTCAAGACGCGTTGAACATCCTGCGCTTTGCAGACCAGATGGCTGCAAAGGCTGCTGAGCTAACGCTGAAGTCGGCCATCAACAACCTCGTCCGCAAGGACGAAGGCATCGATCCAGAATCAATCATCGTCAAAGCGGCGTTTGTTGATCCCGGAACGACGACGAAGAGAATCTCGCCGGCACCGATGGGCAGAGCGTATCGCATCCGCAAGCGTTCGCATCATCTAACCATCATTGTAGCAACGAAACAGTAAGCAGGAGCTATTCCTTGGGTCAGAAAGCGAATCCAATCGGGCTACGTCTCGGAATCATCCGCCAGTGGGAAGCCAACTGGTTTGATGAGAAGAACGTTGCAGAGAAGCTTCAGGAAGACATGATGGTACGCCATTATATCCGAAACCGACTGAAGAAGGCGGGCGTGGCTCGTGTTATAGTGGAGCGCACAGCAAAGCAGTTGCGCATCACAATCAGCACGTCGCGTCCAGGTGTCATCATCGGTCGTTCCGGTAAAGACATCGCTCAGCTCGAAGAAGAATTGCGCAAGCTCTCGAAGAAAGAAGTCAAGATTCTCATCAGCGAAATCAAGCGTCCAGAACTGGATGCACAGCTGGTAGCCGACAACATTGCTCAGCAGCTCGAAGGTCGTATCTCCTTCCGTCGCGCGATGAAGAACGCAGTAAGCAGCACGATGCGCGTTGGCGCCGAAGGTGTCCGCATTATGTGTTCTGGTCGATTGGGTGGAGCCGATATGTCGCGGACGGAGCAGTACAAAGAAGGTCGCGTGCCGCTGCACACATTGCGTGCTGACATCGACTATGCACAAGGCAAGGCGCAGACCGTATACGGATCGATTGGCGTGAAGGTATGGATTTGCCGAGGCGAAGTCATCGGCAAGCAACAGATCACTAAGGACTAAGAGAGACTTCAGGACACGTCATGTTAATTCCAAAACGCGTAAAGCACCGAAAAACCCAGCGTGGCCGCCGTCGAGGCAAGGCTTATCGCGGTTCAACGGTAGCATTCGGATCCTTCGGCCTAAAGGCCTTGGAAGCCGCGTGGATTACAAATCGTCAGATTGAATCAGCTCGTATTGCCATCAACCGCTATCTAAAGCGCGATGGTAAAGTGTGGATTCGAATTTTCCCTGACAAGCCCGTTACGAAGAAGCCAGCGGAAACGCGAATGGGTTCGGGTAAAGGTAATCCAGAATTCTGGGTAGCCGTGGTGAAGCCAGGTCGGATCCTCTTCGAAATTGATGGTGTTACTAAAGAGCGTGCGGAGGAAGCAGTGCGCCTAGCCGTGCATAAGCTACCTATCAAATGCAAGTTCGTTCAACGCGTGGACCTGGAGGTATCATAATGAAGGCACGCAAAGCAGCAGATCTCCGGAACCTCAGCACACAAGAGCTGCAGTCGTTCCTAACTGAAAGTGAAGAAAACATCGTGAGGCTACGGTTCCAGGTCGCACTGGGACAGCTTGCGAATACGGCCAGCATCCAAACGCTCCGCAAGGACATTGCTCGGATGAAGACCCTTTTGCACCAACGCATGAACACCGCTAACTGAGATAGATGATCATGGCAGAAACCGCGACAGAACAACAGGAAACCAACGTCGATGCGAATCGCAAGACTCGTATAGGCAAAGTGGTAAGTAACAAGGGTGACAAGACGATCGTGGTAACCATCGAACGTCAAGTAGCCCATCCTATCTACAAAAAGTACTTTAAGCGCACGAAAAAGTTAATGGCGCACGATGAGGCAAACGACTGCAACATTGGTGACGTAGTGAAGCTGATTGAAACTCGACCACTCAGTGCTCGCAAGCGCTGGCGATTGGTCGAAATCATCAAACGAGCGCAGTAACGGAGGCAAGTCATGATCCAAGAAGAATCAAACCTAGTAGTAGCTGATAATTCGGGCGCGCGTAGAATACGTTGCATCCGAGTGTTAGGCGGTCATGGCAAACGTTATGCTGGTGTTGGCGACATCATTGTTTGTTCTGTAAAAGCAGCTCTGCCTGCCGGTACAGTAAAAAAAGGTGAAGTCATCAAGGCAGTGATCGTTCGCACGAAGAAGGAGATACGCCGTCGTGACGGTTCGTATATCCGCTTCGACGAAAACGCAGCAGTAATCATCAACAACAATGGTGATCCTCGCGGCACGCGCATTTTCGGGCCTGTTGCCCGTGAGTTGCGCGAGAAGAACTTCATGAAGATTATTTCCCTCGCACCCGAGGTGATTTGAGGCCTATCGATGAAACTGAAGATCAAAAAAAACGACACAGTAATGTGTATCTCAGGAAACAGCAAAGGCGCGGTCGGACGCGTTCTTCAAGTCATCCCTGACAGACTGATGGTTCTTGTTGAAGGCGTAAACATCCGTTCAAAGGCTGTTCGCGCATCACAGAAGCATCCAAATGGTGGAATTATCAAGCTAGAGATTCCGGTTCACTATTCGAACGTGATGCTTGTAGACAAAAACGGCAAGCCCACGCGAGTGACGACGGAACGCACCAAGGCCAACGACGGCAAAAAGATTAGTAAGCGTATTGCTAAGACTACGCAGGAAGAGCTCTGACATGGCGAAGACAACCGTATCAAAGAAGAACGATTACAAGCCCGAAGGCCCGCGGATGGAGGATGTCAAGGACACTCCACTCGCACCACGACTTGTTGCGTTTTACAAAGAAACCGTGATGCCTGCGCTTCAAAAGCGCTTTGGGTACGAATCGATCATGGAAGTCCCGCGCATCGAAAAGATTGCGCTGAATATCGGTGCCGGTGCAGCAGCACAGGATGCCAAAATTCTGCAGGGTGCCATCAACGAACTCGAACTCATCACTGGTCAACGTCCAGCTATCACGCGCGCTAAGAAGTCTATCGCAAACTTCAAGCTCCGTGAACACATGCCAATCGGTGCTCGCGTTACGCTGCGCCGTGCACACATGTATGAGTTCCTAGACCGCTTCATCAATATTGCTGCACCGCGTATTCGTGACTTCCGTGGGTTCTCTGATAAGAGCTTCGACGGTCGTGGCAACTACTCCATCGGTATTAAAGAGCAAATCATCTTCCCAGAAATCGACGTTGATAAAGTTGGTCGCATTACCGGTATGGACATCACGTTCGTAACAAATGCGAAGACAGATGAAGAAGCGTACGCGTTGCTTCAGGAATTCGGTTTCCCGTTCCGTAAAAAAGATTAATCGAAAGTCATCATGGCGAAAACAAGCGTTGTAGCCCGGAATGAAAAGCGAAAGAGACTCGTAGTAAAGTACGCTGCCCAGCGTGCTGAACTAAAGGCTGCCGGAGATATGATTGGATTGCAGAAGCTGCCCCGCAACAGCGCGCCAACACGCGTTCGTAACCGCTGCTTCCTCACCGGTCGTGGAAAAGGCGTCTATCGCAAGTTCGGCTTATGCCGCAACATGTTCCGTCAACTTGCCCTTGAAGGCAAGATTCCAGGAATCCGCAAGGCAAGCTGGTAACATTACGAACACGACCAAACGACGACCATTATGCCAGTTTCAGACACAATCGCCGATTTTCTTACGCGCATCCGCAATGCGTCATCCGCAAAGCACAAAGTCGTGGACATCCCGGCTTCGAAGCTAAAGATGGCTATTGCAGCGATCCTTAAGGACCAGGGTTATATCACCGACTACGAAAAAGTAGACGACGATAGACAAGGGGTCATTCAGGTCAAGCTGCGATACTATCTCGGACAACCCGCTATTCGCGAGATCAAGCGCGTGAGCAAACCTGGACGTCGCCTCTACGCCGGAGCAGATAAGCTCCCGCGTGTACGCAACGGCCTGGGAATTGCCATCATCTCGACCCCACAGGGCGTGATGTCAGACAAGGAAGCCCGTCGTTTAAACGTGGGCGGTGAAGTCCTCTGTACAATCTGGTAAGACTGAGAGCTAGGAGAACACGAAATGTCAAGAGTCGGTAAAAAGCCAATCATCATTCCAGGCACTGTCAACGTAACGTTTGATGGCGGCGTTTGCACGGTTAAGGGTCCCAAAGGGGCTATGACCTTTGCTGTAGACGAAACCATTTCTCCAAAAGTCGACGGTGATACGCTTACGTTCGAACGTGCAAATGATGACAAGAAAGTTCGTGCTAAGCACGGTCTCACACGCGCTCATATCGCGTGGATGGTTGAAGGCGTAACAAATGGTTTCCATCGTAACCTGCAGATTGAGGGCGTTGGTTACAAGGTGGAATTGAGAGGCAGGAACCTACTTCTGTCACTCGGTTTTTCACACCCAATTCTGTTCATGCCTCCGGATGGCGTTGAGTTTGCAGTTACCACTCCTACGGTATTTGCCGTTAAGGGAATGGACAAACAATTGGTCGGCGAAGTCGCTGCCAAGGTTCGCAAGCTTCGTCCACCAGAGCCATACAAGGGCAAGGGTGTTCGATATGAAGGTGAATACATTCGTCGCAAGGCCGGCAAGTCGGCAGGTAAGTAAAGAGGATCGAAGATGAACCGCATCGCACTCAAAGCAGTCCGCATGGTACGACGCAAGCGTCGTTCACGTGGCAACATCGTTGGATCGCCAGAACGTTTACGTCTCGCAGTCTTCCGTTCGTTGAATCATATCTACGCGCAAATCATTGATGATGTAGCGTCACGGACAGTGGTATCTGCATCAACAATTGATAAGGACGTCAAGGCCAAGATCACTGGCGAAATGACTAAGACTGACGAAAGTCGTCTGGTTGGTTCAGTGCTTGCCGAACGCGCCAAAGCCGCCCAGGTTGGCAAGGTTGCCTTCGACCGCGGTGGATTCTTATACCACGGCCGTGTAAAAGCGCTTGCAGAAGCTGCGCGCGAAAACGGCTTGGATTTCTAACGATTGCAATCGGAGAATTACGTGGCAAAACATAAGCTGTCAGATCTGAACCTCAAAGACAAGATTGTCTACGTTGGCCGCACCGCAAAGGTGGTCAAGGGTGGACGTCGCTTCAACTTCTCTGCCATCGTTGTGGTGGGAGATGAAAACGGACACGTAGGCTACGGCCTAGGTAAGGCCGGCGAAGTATCCGATGCAGTAACAAAGGCTACGGATGCAGCGAAGAAGTCTGTTCTGAAGGTTCGCCTGCAGGAAGGTACTGTTCCGCACGAAGTAATCGGACGCTTTGGCGCAGCCAAGGTCATGATTCGTCCTGCAACACCCGGTACAGGCGTTATCGCTGCTGGTGGCGTTCGTGCTATTCTCGAATTGGCCGGCGTACGCGATGTTCTTACGAAGTCACAAGGTTCATCCAATCCGCACAACACCGTTAAAGCAGCAATGAATGCTTTGCATCAGCTCGAAGATGCAGCATCCGTAGCAGCCCGTCGTGGTGTAGGCATAGAAAAAGTTCTTAGAGGCTGACATGAAACTCAAGATCACACAGGTACGCAGCTCCATCGGCTGCTTGCAGAATCAGAAGGCAACGATTAAGGCTCTTGGCCTTGGTCGCCCAAGCTATGTGCGCGTTCATCCAAACAACCCACAAACACTTGGTATGATTAATACAGTAAAACATCTCGTAAAAGTCGAAGAGATCGCAGACTAATGAATAGCACGACGAAACACATTGGCAACCTTTCGCCAGCTCCCGGATCGCGTCACAAAAAGAAGCGAATCGGTCGCGGACAAGGCTCCGGACACGGTGGAACATCTACACGTGGCCACAAGGGACACCAGTCTCGCAGCGGTTTTAGTCAGAGCCCAGGCTTCGAGGGCGGACAAATGAGCCTAAAGCGTCGCGTTCCCAAGTTCGGTTTCACGAACATCGATCGCGTCGAGTATCAAGAAGTAAACGTTTCAACATTGCAACGTCTTGTTGATGCCAACATGCTCAAGGACGGCGTTGTTAACCCAGCTGTTCTTCTCAGCCTTGGTGTTATACGCAAGCGTTCGCTGCCCGTTAAGGTGCTTGGACACGGTGACATCAAAGCAGCTCTTAACGTGACGGTCGACAAGGTGTCGGACTCCGCAAAGCAGAAGATCGAAACGGCCGGAGGAGCGGTTACAGTAAATGGCTAACTTCGCCGCCACATTTCGGAATATGTTCCGGATCGAAGAGCTTCGCACTCGCCTGCTGTTCACGCTCGTTGCGCTGATAGCAGTCCGCGTGGGATCGTTTATCACCATCCCTGGTGTAGACGTTGCGGCTCTAAAAGCATCGGCCGCTGGCGGTACTGGCGGTCTGTTCGGACTCTACGACATGTTCGTGGGTGGTGCGTTTTCGAACGCTGCCATTTTCGCGCTTGGCATTATGCCATACATCTCGGCAAGCATCATTCTGCAAATCGCAGGTGTGGTTGTGCCGGAGTTGCAGAAGATGCAGCGCGAAGGAGAAGACGGACGTCGCAAGATCAACCAATACACGCGCATCCTTACGGTAATCATCGCAGCGCTACAAGCTTGGGCGGTTACAATCAAAATTGCCTCGTCTACAACGCAGGGGGCTCCGCCAGTCGTACCTGAAGCAACGCTCTTCTGGACACTCTCCTCTGTATTGATTCTGACTGCAGGTACAATTGCACTCATGTGGATTGGTGAACAGATTACTGACAGAGGTATTGGCAACGGTATCTCACTCGTGATTTTCATCGGCATTATTGCTCGCTTCCCGACGGCGTTGATGCAGGAATACGAACTCATTAGCACTGGTGCACGTAGCTGGGTTGTCGACCTCATTCTGTTTGCATTCATGGCCGGCATCATTGCTGCTGTGATTTTGGTGACGCAAGGGGCTCGACGAATACCAGTTCAGTATGCGAAAAGAGTAGTAGGACGCAAGGTTTACGGTGGTACAACGCAATACATTCCGCTACGCGTGAACACTGCCGGCGTCATGCCTATCATCTTTGCGCAGTCCATTCTGTTTATTCCGGCTACAATCGCAAGCTTTTTCCCAGGAAGTATGTTCTGGCAGGGTCTCGCGAACAACTTCGGCGAAGGCCAGGTCGTGCACGCGCTGACGTACGGCTTAATGATTGTGTTCTTTACGTACTTCTATACGGCTATTGCCTTCAACCCAAAGGAAGTCGCCGATAACATGCGCAAGAACGGTGGCTTCATACCCGGAATTCGTCCGGGTGCGCCAACGTCTGAATACATCGAAAACATTTTGACTCGCATCACCCTACCGGGTGCAATCTTCCTGGCACTCATTGCAATTCTACCAACGTTTGCAATCACTGTGCTGAAGGTTCCCCCTGGGTTTGCTTCGTTCTTTGGCGGTACTAGCTTGCTCATCATTGTCGGAGTCGCCCTAGACACACTACAGCAGATTGAGTCATACCTTCTTGCACGTCATTACGACGGCTTTATGAAGACTGGCAAGATTCGCGGCCGTGCAGGTGCTATGTCGTGACGGTGAGTAATGTTGATATCGATACGGTAGCACATGCCGTAGAAGAGATCAGCAAAATTGAGGCAGCTTGCCGCATTGTGGCAGGCACGTTTCAAATGCTGAAGGATAAAGTCCAGCCGGGTGTTTCGACACTTGAATTGGACGCCATGGCAGAAGACTACATACGCTCGCATAATGCTGAGCCGGCCTTCAAGGGTTATGTAGTTGACGACCGCGAATTTCCTTTCACGTTATGCGTGAGCATCGATGAGGAAGTGGTTCATGGAATGCCGGGTGCAAGGAAGTTGAAAGAAGGGCAGATTGTTTCGCTCGATTGTGGAGTACGTAAAGACGGATTCTTCGGAGATAGTGCTTGGTCGTTCGGCGTAGGCGAGATCTCATCGGACAAACAACGTCTGCTTGATGAAACAGAAGAAGCTCTTCGACGAGGAATAGAGCAGGCTGTTGAAGGTAATCGGGTGTATGACATCGCACGGGCGATACAGACACACGTTGAAAAACAAGGATTCTCGGTGGTACGGGAGCTCGTCGGACACGGCATTGGCCGGAATCTGCACGAAGAGCCCCCTATTCCAAATTTTGTACCGGGGCTGCTACATCGTAACAGGTATCCAAATGCCAAGCTTCGAAACGGCATGGCGTTGGCAATCGAGCCGATGGTAAACATGGGTATGTACCATGTTCACACAGCAAGTGATGGGTGGACGGTGTATGCGGCAGATGGTAAGCCGTCAGCGCATTTCGAACATACTGTGGTGGTAGACGGAAAGACACCGCGGATTCTTACACTGTGGAGTTAATGCATGGCTAGGGCTGACCTGATTCGTGTTGATGGTGTGATTGAAGAGACGCTACCCAACACCCAGTTCATCGTTAAACTGGAAAACGGTCATAAGATCCTGGCACATGTTTCGGGTAAGATGAGGATGCACTTCATTCGCATCTTTCTCGGTGACAAGGTCACGGTAGAGATGTCGCCTTACGATTTGTCGAAGGGCCGCATTGTTTACCGATACAAATAGAAAATCAGGAGATCTGACATGAAGGTGCAAGCATCGGTGAAGAAGCGAAACCCCGACGACAAGATTGTCCGTCGCAAGGGTAAGGTCTACATCATCAACAAGAAAAATCCTCGCTTCAAGCAGCGTCAAGGCTAATCCGGAGAATTATCGTGGCTCGTATTGCAGGAATCGATCTGCCGAAGAACAAACGTGGCATCATTGCGCTCACGTACATTTTTGGCATCGGAGACAAGCTTAGCGCCAATGTCTTGGAAAAAACAGGCATTGACCCAAGTAAGCGTGTCAACACGTGGACGGATGATGAGATAGCTCGTATCCGTACTGCCATCGGTGAATACAAAGTTGAAGGCCAGCTGCGCTCAGAAGTGCAGTTGAACATCAAGCGATTGATGGACATTGGTTCGTACCGTGGTCTGCGTCATCGTCGCGGCTTGCCCGCACGCGGACAACGCACCCGTACGAATTCTCGGACCCGTAAGGGCAAGCGTAAGACGGTGGCAGGCAAGAAGAAGGCAGTTAAGAAATAAGGAACTGATCAATGGCAGCAGCGAAGAAGCGCGTAAAGCGCAAGATCGTAGCGGATGTACACGGCAAAGTTTTTGTTCGTGCCACCTTCAACAACGTAATCGTTACGATTACGGACACATACGGCAACACGTTGTCTTGGTCCTCGGCTGGAAAGAATGGTTTCCGCGGGTCGAAGAAGAACACGCCATACGCGTCACAGGTGTCGTCAGACAAAGCAGCGCGAGAAGCATTCGAAATGGGTCTACGGAAAGTAGACGTTATTGTGAAAGGTCCAGGCTCAGGCCGAGAAGCAGCTATTCGCGCGCTTACGGGAGCAGGTCTGGAAGTTCTCTCGATACTCGACGAGACGCCGTTGCCACACAACGGATGTCGTCCTCCGAAACGTCGTCGCGTTTAATGGTGGTTGTCTGGCGTCGCGTGTAATGTTGGTCTGGCAGTCTCGCAGACCGATCGTTGTCTGACATCGTTCAGACATGTACTTAATAACTGAATTTTAGATTTCCAACAGGAAGGCCATGAACATGCAGATGCAGATGCCCGAGAAGATCCAAGTCGAAGAACTCGGCAATCAGTATCACGCGAAGTTCGTTCTCAACCCGCTTGAGGAAGGATACGGTGTTACGATCGGCAATGCTTTCCGTCGAGTATTGCTTTCGTCCGTTCAGGGCGCCGCAATAGTCGGTGTCAAGATCAGTGATGTAAATCATGAATTTCAGACGGTCCCAGGTGTCGTAGAAGACATGTGCGAGATCATCCTGAATCTTAAAGAGGTACGCCTACGTTTCTCCGATGCAAAAGCTTCGCAACGTATTACGTTCCGCGTTAAGGGTCCGGGAACATGGACTGCTAAGTCAATTGCAGATGCAAATCCTGGAATCGAAGTACTCGACCCAGGAAAGAAGATTGCAACGCTTGGTGACGATGCAGACTTCGATGTGGAAATTCGCATCGGTAAGGGCAAGGGCTACGTTCCTTCCGAAGAACAAATCAACACAGACTTCCCAGTCGGTATGCTTCCGATCGATGCCATCTTTACACCAATCAAGAACGTTATCTACACGGTAGAACCGTATCGCGTTGGACAGAAGACAGATTACGAGAAGCTGATCCTGGACGTACTCACAGACGGGTCGATTTCCGCTCAAGAAGCCATCCATCATGCAGCCGATATCATGCGCTCGCACGTTGCGTTGTTTCTTGGCGTCAATCCATCAGCAGATGGAGACGGCTCCGGAAACGGCAGCGCTGCATCTGAAGCCGAACGCGAACGACTACGCATCCGTCGCATTCTCATTCAGCCTGTCGATGAACTCGAACTTTCTGTTCGTGCGCACAACTGTTTGAAGGCAGCAAGTATTAAGACCCTTTCCGATCTCGTCAGCCTGCAAGAATCTGACCTTCTGAAGTTTCGCAACTTCGGACGCAAGTCACTAGCCGAGCTGGCAGACGTGGTTTTCCAAAATGGACTGACGTTCGGCATGGATATCGAGCCATACCTGCGTGATGAGCCGAAAGCAAGCGAGTAACGGAGAAAGATAATGAGACACAGGTATGCAGGACGGAAACTTGGGCGCACAGCCAGCCATCGCAGAGCAATGCTCACGAACATGGCTACGTCGCTGTTCGAACACAAGCGTCTAACAACAACAGTAGAAAAAGCAAAAGAGTTGCGCTCGTTTGCAGAACACCTTATTACTCGTGCACGTAACGCGTACAACGGTGAAAAGGCTGGCACAATTGTCGGTGTGGATGTTCACGCACGACGCATGGTCGGCAGGTTCATCCGCAACAAAGCCGTACTGCAAGAATTGTTCGACACAATTGCACCACTCGTTGCAACACGCAATGGTGGCTACACGCGCATCACGAAAATCGGTGTACGTCGTGGCGATCATGCTGCCGAAGCAGTAATCGAATTGGTTGACTGGTCGAATCCGCAAGACGGCCGCTCATCGTCGACAACGCGCAAGCGCACGGCAGCAAAGAAGACAGTCAAGGCTGGCACAGCCAAGGACGCTTCTGCAAAGCCCGCAGCAGCGAAAAAAGCCGCGGTCAAGAAAACAGCGAACGCCGCAGAAAAAGCGAAACCAGCCGATGTCGCACCAACAGACGAGGCAAGCAACGCACCCATTACGCCTGAAGCGTAACGCGGCCAACGAAATCAATTAGACGCCGGGCCTAACACCCGGCGTTCTCTATTTAATGGCACAGGTACACGATAGCATTCGCGCAGAGTTTGTGAAGGGGGCTGCCGCCAAGGAGCAATTCCCGCCTTCGAGTGCGCCTGAAGTTGCCATGATCGGGCGTTCCAACGTCGGCAAGTCGTCTCTGATAAACTCCATCCTCCGCACCGGCGCAGTCGCTCGAATCTCCAACACCCCTGGCAAAACACAAGAGATAAACTTCTTTATGACCGATATCGGCATGATGTTTGTCGACTTGCCCGGCTATGGTTTTGCAAAGGTTAGCAAAGAGCGTCGTCTTGGCTTTTCGAAGCTCATCAACGATTATCTCTTTACGCGCGAGCAGTTGCGTGTGGTGTGTGTGCTCATAGACTCGCGCCATGACCCTCAGCCCCTTGACCTTGCCATGCTTGAAAATCTTGAACTACACGGGGTGCCATTTGTGGCCGTTCTCACGAAGTCGGATAAGCTGGGCGTTGGCGCTCTCGAAACCCGCAAGGCTCAAGTAAACGAGTTGCTTTCCCAATGCAAACACCGCATCGATGTTGTGTCTACGTCGGCTAAGGACGGACTCGGTCGTTCTGAGCTAATTGGAATTATTAAACGCATGCGAACCATTGAGCGAATAGCGTAATGAGTACAAAGCCAGTTGTAGGAATTGTAATGGGCAGCGATTCGGATCTTGCAGTAATGCAAGAAGCAGCCGACGTCTGCACAGAGTTTGGAGTACCATACGAAATGCGCATTGTAAGCGCACACCGTACTCCGCAAGACATGGCCGATTATGCTGTAACAGCGCACGACCGTGGCATCAAGGTTGTCATTGCCGGCGCAGGCGGCTCTGCACACCTGCCAGGAATGATTGCAGCCTTCTCTGCGCTACCGGTGATTGGCGTACCTGTGCCAACGAAGCAGTTGCGCGGACTCGACTCGTTGATGAGCATTGTGCAAATGCCAGCCGGAGTACCGGTAGCAACTGTCGCGATTGGCGGAGGCCGCAACGCAGGCCTTCTTGCAGTGCAGATGCTGGCCATTGCCAACGAATCGTTGTACGACTTGCTAACAGAGTATAAGAACCGCATTGCGGGCGAATCACGCGATAAAAATTTGTCGCTCTAACATTACCAATCGTCGCTCTAACGTTACCAAGGGGAATAGCCGAGTTACTTAGACTCTGGCGGCGTAACGACTGGCAAAGCCCAACGGCTGTCGGCCCATGGCTGAAAATGCGACGTTAACCACAGCTGTATAAGCCAAGCAGAGATGATGCCCAAGGCAGCACCTGCCATGACGTCGCTGAAGTAGTGCACGTTGTAGATTACCCTGCCAAGCGCAATGCTTAAGCCTATGGGCCACATCAACCAACGTAACCGAGGCCACGCAATCGAGCCAGCCACAGCAATAGCGAGTCCGGTCGTAGCGTGTCCAGATGGAAACGACTGCCACAGGAAGGCGAAATCAAATTGCGGCGGACGAAATCCGTACACACCATCTGTGAAGAGTAGGGGAGGGCGGGCGCGGTTAATCAAGATCTTTATCAACGTTGCCCCAAGTCCCGCAACTGCAACAGACGCAAACAACGCAGCGTGCCTGTATGCTGCACTCCTTCGAGTCTTCCACACAAGCACGACTGCTAGCAAGGAGTACCCTAGAATCCAGTGCGATTTACCGATTTCTTCGAGTATGCCCCCGGCATACGCTAGCGAAGGTGACGCCTCGGTATGGATGAATCGAGCAATGGGGACATCAAGCCAAAAATAACTAACGACGAACAGCACGCATGTACATACAAGCATAACGACGATGTGCCGTTCGATGCCTAGCCGCAAAGACGAAATAGGTGTACGGCCCAGTGGCTTAATGTGTGGCGGAGAGGACAAAGGAATAAACGACTATACGTGAATCGGCAAGGCGGAGGAGAGCAATATAGACACCCGTCGGCAGGTGCGAGAGGTCTTCGTTTGTATGCGTCGTCGTTGGCAGACTGTGCTGGTGAACACTTCGCCCGGCGATGTCCATAACCTGAACGTAAGCACCTTCGACAGACCCTTGCACCGATAGCGTGCTTCCAATAAGCCTAATCTGGGTTGCTGGTGATTCGTAAGCTGCATCGACCGATGTAACAGTGCCTGTGCCTGTGGTAAACCCGGCAACGCTACCCGTGTCTAGTGGAACACCGTTCTTGAGACCGATTACATGCCACCAGTACTGCTGCAATGGTAGTAGATCGTATGGAGCAACCCCAGCGGTGACTGTTGCCGCTTGTGCTATAGTGGTAAACAATGGTACGAGGGTGTACTCGATACGATATCCATCGAAACGCTTGTCGGTAATGAACGTGACGTTGCCTCGCAGAGGGGTGTTTATGGTGCCCGTTATTGGGGTAAGGGGCTCAAGAGCGTCGTCCGGACCTGGTAGGGTCGTGAATACTGCAGTGTCAGACCAGCTGCCGCTCGCAACATCGTTGAGTGCCATCACGCGCCAGCGATAGACTCTCCCCGCATCGAGGGGAGGACATTGCACCGTGGTCGTGCGCAAATCAGTCCATTGCAATTCGGGCTTAGTAAAGGTTGCCTTCGTCGTTGCCTGCACGTGGTAATACGTTGCTTCGAGAACCGACGTCCACGCAAGTGTTGTCTGCAGTGTATCAACGCCGGTAGCACCGACGGGCGCGAGCAAGCTGGCGACGCCGAGGACGCTCTGACCGCGAGTTAGAAACCATTGCGTTGGGCTCCATGGGCCAGGGCCATAACGCCCAATGGCCCGCACCTGCCAGTGGTACACGGTTACGCTCGACATGCCGAAGATGTCTATTTCAGCGGATGTTACCGAATCTTCAAACCATGCAGCGCCACTGTCGATTTTTTTATAAACTCTGATATGATATAACCTAGCTCCTTCAACCGTCGTCCAAGTGCACGTAACTGCCTCGGTGCTTACCGTCTGATCTTCAGAACCGGGGAGGAGTAGGCGCGGCGGGCACGGAGGTGTTACGATGAATAGGGTGTTCGACCAGTCGCCCGCGCTCATGTCGACTTCACCACGCACAGACCACATCATGGACTCATGCCAAGGAAGCTTGCCGCCGACTTTAAAGGTCGTATCGCTCACGAGTGTATCGAGTGCAGGTGTGCTGGTACCGAGTGGTAAAATCTGAACACGATACCGTGTGGCGTTCTTTACACGAGTCCAAGTAAACGTAGAATGTTGGTCTATCGCAATGGAATCAGGCAATGATGACGGTGACAACGCTATAGGTGCACCCAAGCGTGTGCGGAACGAAAATGGTGATGCCCACGGACCAGTGCCATTTGCGCCCGGACGTATTGCGCGTACACGCCATGAGTACAGCGCACCGGGTTCGGGAAGAAGTACATTGGTATCGAGTCGGGTGGTATGAAACGAACGAACAGGTGCGCCTGTGGCGCCCGAACCCTTGTATAGTTCAACGTCGTAACCACCAGTTTGTACGGCAGCCGTCCAGCGAAGCATCACATTGTTGCTAATGTTTGTTGCGCCATTGATAGGCAAGCTAGGAACTGGATCGTAACACATGGGATAGGCCATGAGGTACTCGCCGGGACGAAAACTGTTCATCACCATCGATGTGTTCGCAGCATTGTACGTAGAAACGACACGAGTGAAAGCACCATCGCCCTCGGCAGGACGCTGATAGAGTTCAACTAACGTGGGCACGGCAAAACCTAAAGAGCCAATGTTAAATCGCATCGTTCCCCCGATGTTGCCCGCCTCAGATGCACGAACGACCCAGCGCATGACCGATGGCAGACATGGGGCGTCTCCTGTGAAGGACATGTTGTGGGGTGCATACGAGTGGCGTTCTGCTATTACGGATGTTGGTGCGTTGACAAAGGAGATCGTTGTTGTAAAGTGTGTAGTGCTGTCGCCTTGTATAAATGTAAATGTACCCGGGGTCGTGACAACGCGTTCTGCGCCAGACATTGCGAATACAGCTTTGCGGATGCGATAGGCGCTAATCCCTACCGTGTTTTGAATATCTGCTTGCACGGTCCCGTCGCGGGTGATCTCTCTTCCCACAAGGTTGCTATTGCTGCTACCAAAGCCGACAAGAATGTTGCCGTTACTAAGCTCTTGTACACTGCCCATGGTCTTTGTGAAGATGTCTGGGGACGGACGATACGACCAGACGAGCTTTGCTGTTTTGACTGTCTCGTTCACTTCGTATTCGGCAACGCGCGAATACGTGTTGGGCTTCAGATTGCCGTTGTCGTACATAATGATGCGTCCGCTTGCGGTGCGGGATACATCATGCTGATGTGAGAAGCCTGTGAAACCATCGATGTTGTCGTCGATAAATGTAAACTGATTGCCCTTCGACTTCTCTCCGCCCATGCGCCACATAATGCTACTATTCGTGCGGCTTACTTTCACGACCTCATCTGTATGACGGCATGACACGAGGTAGTTGCCGTCGTTGTCGCGGACGACTGAATTCACATGAATGTAGTCGATGGTCCCTTGCGATAGATCTATGTCTTCAGTCGCGTCTGTCACAGGAATGAAGTCTAGCGACCGCCATTCGAACACTGTAGAACCGCTGATCGCGCGTTCCTGAAAAACGGCTCCGACAACTTGAGCCTGTGACTTTCCGCCCGATACAACACCTGAAAGGTCCATGATGCGAGTTTCGGAACCCAGAATGATGTAGTTACCGTTCGACAGAATATGTCCCTCGTGGTAGTCCACACTGTAGGAACCTGACATTAAGAGGGTATCGATTGCGACGAAATGAGAATTGCGCCTTACAAACCCCTGTACCCCCACATCGAAGTACGTGATTGTCGAGTCGGTACACTGCATGTTCATCGGAAGCAGCGCTGGAAACTGAAAAACATTCTTGCCAGAATGATCAATGAGCGCACCAGCTTCTGAAGAGTTTGGCGCAATGAGGTAGTACCCTGGCGCAGGATGCCTGAACACAGGGAAAGTTATTTCTGGAATGTATATCTGCGCAAACGCCGAGCTAACAACAAGCAGGCACGATAATGCGAGAAGGAGTGACTTTTTACGCATGGTCAAAACCACCACGATGATTCGTTCAATAACTGAGTGCGAGAATGAACGGATACACCGCCACTCGAGAGTCAGCAAATCGCATTACGACAATGTATGCACCCATTGGCAGGTGCGAAAGATCTTCTAACACGCTCGTAGTAGTAGGCAGCGTCCGTTGGTAAACGTTGCGTCCCGCGATATCCATGATTTGTACATCAGCCCCTTCGACAGACCCTTCCAGTAATAAAGTGCTGCCGATGAGACGAATGATTGCAGCATTTTCTGAAGGGGTCTCGGCCGATGTCGTCACGGTAGCGTCTGTTGTAAAGCTTGCTGCGCTGCCTGTATCGAGGGGAACGCCATCATCACGAAATCCGATCGCATGCCACCAGTACTGTGTTCGCGGGGCCAGATTGTAGGATGCAACACCTGCAGGTACGACTGTCGTGTGTGTTACGTTCGTGAATGTCGGTAGAAACGAGAATTCAACCTTGTATGCAGCAAACCGATTATCCGTGATAAACGTAACCGTTCCGCGAACTGGCACGTTCAGGCTCCCCGTGATAGGGGTAAGGGGCTCAAGAGCGTCATCGGGTCCGGGAAGGGTGGAGAACGATGCCGTGTCAGACCACGGACCGTTTGCCAAATCGCTGAGTGCCATCACGCGCCAGCGATAGATCTTGCCCGCAACGAGCGGCGGACATTGCACTGTGGTCGTGCTCAATGACTTCCATTCGAAGTCAGGCTTAGTAAACGACGGTTTCGTCGTTAGCTGAACGTGGTACGAAGTTGCCTCGAGCACTGACGTCCAGGCAAGTGTTGTCTGTAGTGTGTCGATGCCCACTGCGTCGACGGGCGAAAGAATACTTGCTACGCCGAGCACAGACGAACCTAGCGTCATGAACCACTGCGTCGGACTCCAGGGGCCAGCGCCGTATCGACTAATAGACCGTACCTGCCAGAAATAGGTGGTATTACTCGACATGCCGACAATGTTGGTCTCGGCCGCCGATACAGAATCCTGAAACCATACCGCGCCGCCATCGGCATCTTTATAAACTCTGATATGATACAGTCTCGCGCCATCGCTTTGCGACCATATAAAGGAAGCGGACTCTGGGCTTATGTTTTGTGCTTCTAAGGCAGGGACGAGTAGTCGGGGAGCTTCCGGAGGAGTGACAATGAACAATGCATTCGACCAGTCTCCAGAACTTGTATCCACTTCACCGCGCACAGTCCACATCATTGTCTCGTTCCACGGAAGCGTTTTGCTAACGACGAACGTTGTGTCGGTTACGAGGGTATCGAGTGCTGGAGTACTCGTGCCAAGAGGAATAATGTGAACGCGATAGCGGGTTGCATTCTTAACTCGCGTCCACAAGAACGTAGCGTTCTGTTGAATTGCAACAGAGTCCGGCAACGACGATGGCGCAATTGCTCTGGGCGCGGCGAGGCGTGTACGGAAGGAGAACGGCGCCGACCATGTACCGTTAGCGTTGGGGGCTGGACGTATAGCTCGTACGTGCCATGCGTACTGTGTACCAGGGTCGGGTAGAAGAATTGCGGTGTCGAGTCGTGCTGTGCGAAACGACCGTACAGGCGTACCAGTCACTCCAGATCCCTTGTAGATCTCAACATCATAGCCGCCTGTTTGCACGGCTAGCGTCCAGCGCAGCGACACATTATTGCTAACGTTCGTTGCGTTGTTCGTCGGGATACTCGGTGAAGGGTCGTAACACATGGGATACGAAATGAGGTATTCACCAGCTCGAAAGGTATTTGTGACGAGCGTGGTCGTAGCTGTCTCGTATGTCGTAGCAATCTTGTTAAAAGCACCTTCGCCTTCTGCTGGACGATGATGCAATTCGATAAGCGCTGGTACTTTGATGCCAAGTGATCCGATGTTGAAGCGCATTTGGCCAGCGAGATTGTCGATAGCGGATGCACGAACAACCCAGCGCGTTGCCATAGGAACACACGGCGCATTGCCGCCAAACGACATGTTATGCGGAGCATATGAATGGCGTTCAGCAATAATCGATGTTGACGCGTCGACGCGAGTGAGTGTGGTGCTAACGTATGTGCTGTTAGCGCCGTTTGTGAAGGTGACGGTGCCAGTCGCAGTCACAACGCGTTCGGCACCAGCCATTGCAAACACCGCTTTGCGCACACGATAAGAGGTCGTTCCTGCAGGGCTCATGATTTCTGCCTGAACCGTACCGTTCCTAGAAACCTCTTGTCCGATTACTGTGCCGTTGCCTGAGCCAAAGCCGACGAGAATGTTCCCATTGCTAAGCTCCTGAACGCTACCTAACGTTAGTGCGAAGATGTCCGGGGTCGGACGATATTCCCATGTGCGCTTTGCTGTTTTGGTGGTTTCGTTTACCTCGTACTCTACAACGCGAGAGTTAGGATTTGGCAGGTTGGGCTTCAGGTTGCCGTTATCGAACATGATGATGCGTCCGCTGGCGGTGCGCGACACATCATGCTGATGCGAAAAACCGGTGAACCCGTCGTTGTCGTCATCTATGAACGTAAACTGATTACGCTTCGATTTCTCTCCGCCCATACGCCATAGTACGTTGCCGGTTGTGCGGCTGACCTTTACGACCTCATCGGTATGGCGGCATGACACGAGGAAGTTGCCATCGTTGTCTCGCACCACTGAGTTTACATGGATGTAATCAATCGTGGCTTGCGTCAGGTTCACACCTTCGGTTGCGTCTACGACAGGAATGTGGTCGAGAGACTTCCACTCGAATAATGTCGAGCCGCTGAACGTGCGCTCCTGGAAGACAGCACCGATAACACGCGCTTGTGTGTTCCCGCCAGTCACGACTCCCGAAAGGTTCATGATGCGAGTTTCCGTGCCGAGGATGACGTAGTTGCCATTCGACAGAACGTGGCCTTCATGGAAGTCGACATCATAACCGCCGGAAATCTTCAGCGTATCGATGATCGTCATCTGTGAATTACGTCGTACGAAGCCCCCTGCAGCCTGATCGTAGTACGTAATCGTTGTGTCAGTACTAAGAAGGTTCACCGGATAGTTTGCTGAGACCCGAAAAACGTTCTTTCCCGCGTGATCAATCAGGGCTACAGAATCAGTGGAGTTTTGCGCAACCAAATAGTATCCTGGTGCTGGATGCCGCAGTACTGGGAACTCCATGTTCTGCAATGCTTGAGCATAGCTAGAGCATGTGGCTGCCAGGCACAGAAGCGACAGAACAAGATATTTTTTGCACATATACGAAAGTACTAACGAATCACAAGAAAACGGCCCCTTTTTGCCCCTTGCATACACGTATAAGTGCTTGCGGGCAAAGAGGTAACACTGAAAGTCGACGACGTTTCGCTGGACGACAATAGTGGGAGCGATGTTACCCGTCCAGAGGCATCCACGAAAACAATGGCTTCCGAGCTAGTAATGCCAGATATCGTGATCTCGTTACTTGCAACGGACGGGGCTACGATTAGGGGGCTCTGAAGAGGTCTGCTTTGATAAACACCATCCCACGGTGTGCTTGTTACATCGTTCAAATCGTACACAACCACCCCACTATCTGCCCCATAGTTCGCATCCATAGCCCTTGTCACCCACAGGGAATTGCCGACGATGGCCAGCCCCTCAGCTTTTGGACCGTGCTGAATGAAGCCGACGCGCGCGCCGGTAGCGATATCGAAGATGCGAACGTCGCCAGCGAATGTCGATACGAACAGACGTCCGTCTTTGATGGCGGCTTCGCGTGGACCGTCATAACCGTTCGTACCGACGGGGATTGTGTCGATAGCACGTTCAAGATTCAAATCGACTACTACGATGGTGTGTGAGCCGTTTACTGTAACGTATGCACTGTCGCCTGACACGAGCACATGATTCGGTGTGTCACCTAATGGAACGACCGTGGATTGTCCGTCTTGACCGTACAGTATGAGAGATCCGTCATTCTGCCCGAACGCCCCTTCGTTAACAATCGCTACGCCCCGACCATTCACCGTTGATCGATATCCGACCAACTGTTGTGGATTAACGCCTACTGGCACGTCCCATTCGTTCTGCGTCGCGAGCGACGTTACATGCACAACACCGGGGTCTGTGTATGACGTGCGCCGTGAGCTGTAGAGCTCCTGTGCTTCGTCGTCGTAATACAAGCCGTAACTCATGCCACCACCTGTAGCACTGATGTACTGTTGTGTTGTTGCTACATAGGCAACTACAGAGTCGCCAACGCCGACGTACATGCGGTCGATAGACGCAGCAAGCCAGGGTCGGCTACTGCCTACATTAGCCCACGGGAACTCTAATGTGCGCTGCGTTGTGAGCGTGGACTGGTCGATAATCTGCCACGTGGCTGGACGATCACCCGTGTTTAATGTGTCGTTATAGTTTGCATCGACCTTTGCAGTGAACACGTGCACGATGTCATTCTGTCGAATGATCGTCACGGGCTTCGGAGCTGTGGGAAGTGTAGTGCCTGCGAAGAGAGGTGTTGCAAGGACACAGAAAACGAGAAGACGAAGAGCTTGGCGCATGGCCGCTCCTTTCATAGTTGTGCTGTTGTGCGCAGCATGCGACCGAGGGGTCGCGTTTGTAAAAAATGTTATGGCAGGTCTTCCGACTTCGGTGTCATCCTCCCCGTCCGTCTTCCCACTCCTTTAGAGCAGTGACTGTCCTTGCAATGCTTAGCTCCTGCGGCGAAGCATTGAAACGACGTGGACGGTTCGTCTACCGTTACGGCGGCGCAACCGCGCGGGAGTCTCACCCGCTTCCCTTTTCACGCTGCATGTGCAGCGACCATAGCGTCAAAAATACACGATCTTTGCGAATGCAGTCACGCTCTGTACTCTATATCGTTTGTTGGCTATCAACCGCCAGCGCAGGCATTAGCGCTACTCTATTCAGCGTCTACCTGCCATCGATCACACTCGCGTTATTAGGATCTGATGCCGCAGTCTCCAAATCTCAAATGGGCTCGTGGGGCGGCGCGGCATTCCTACTCGGCTGGGCTCTAGGTGCGTTTGCTCTAGGTGTGTATGCTGACAGGAAGGGTCGCAAGAGCGCACTCATCGTAAGCATCCTGCTATGCTCTACTACAACGTTCGCGATAGCCTTTGCTACAGACTTCGCGCTACTCATAGCGCTTCGATTCGTTAGTGGCGTTGGGGCAGGTGCAATTCTGCTTATTAATGCAGTCATCGTCTCCGAAGCATTTGCAACTGCGCGCAATCGTAGCGTTGTCGTTGGCATACTAATCAACGCATTCCCGGTTGGCCTCATCGTCGCCGGTGTTTTACACGGCCTAATTCAGAGCTACCAGGTCTCGTATATGTTAGCCGGTTCGAGTGTGGTACTCGCACTTGCAGTAGGTCTTGTTGTACCAGAAAGCGAACTGTGGAAGCCGCCCGCTGAGCGTCCGAACGTATTCGCACCTGAGTACAAGCGAGACTTGGTTTTGGGCGTGACGTTGTTTGGTAGCATGCTTGTTGGTCTTTGGGCTGCATTTGTTTGGATGCCAACGTGGGTGAGCAGCCTAAGCCCGCCAGAGCATCAACAAACCAATCGTGCGTTAACAAACATTATGCTCGGAGCCGGCTCTGTGGCTGGAGGTCTCTTAAGCGGTGTAGTGTCGAATGCACTCGGTCGCCGCCGGGCCGCAGCACTAGGATATGCGTGCGTGTTCTCCGTGTCTGCCGGCATCTTCATCTTCATGCACGTTCCAAGCTTCTTGTTCTTCGCAATGGTGTTCCTGCTCTCGACCTGTATTGGCTTCAATCAGGGAGTACTTACAGGGTACCTGCCAGAGCTGTTTCCCACTGCGGTGCGGGCTGCGGCAGTCGGACTAAGCTTTAATGTTGGCCGCGTGGTTACGGCAGTCACCGTCTTTTTTGTCGGTGTAATTGCTACGACCTTCGGTAGGCTTGAATATGCAATGTTTACATTCTCGTTTGCCTACCTGATTGGGCTTATCGCACTAGGATACGCGCGCGAGACTCGCGGAAGCGAACTCCCGCAGTAAGTCCGGTCCAGTGATACGAACGGTCTGCATGCCATACAGGGCTGCCGCATCACAATTCGCTTTAGAGTCGTCAATCATCAAAGCCCTGTTTGGCGACACTTCATGCTCGTCACACACATGTTTAAACGCATCGGCATCGGGTTTGCGTTTGTGCATCCTGCATGAAAAGTGCAGTGCGCTGAACTCGGGTAGAATGTGGGTGCATTCCGGGAGAATCTTGCCCAAATGGAGGCTGTTGATGTTGCTTAGCATAACCGTCGGAGCAATTGCCTTGAACGCCAAGACCACCTCGCGTGCGAAGTTGAAGGGCTCTATTAGCAGCGCGCACCACGCGGCATTAAGTGCATCGTCGTCGGCTACGAAACCAAACTTCGTGCGAAGCGCATGAAAAAAGTCATGTGTTGAGATGTCGCCCTTATCGTACCTGACAAATAGCTCGTCTTGTTTGTCGACTCCGAATTCTATTGGTGTACCGTTGTATTCCGGTAGCGCAGTTAGTGCTGCACGCGTACGCTCGAAGTCGATGTCGTACAGTACATCGCCGAAATCGCAGACAATCAATTCTGCACTTTGCAGCGCCTGGTTTAAATCGATTAAGGAGCTCATTGGTTAGTACCTAAAGTATATCCAACGGTTGTCAACAACTGTAGCATTGCGGCGCATTGTCAGAAACCATTTATCGTACGCATTGTCGCGCTGCATTTGCAAAAGGTCAGAGCCGCGAAGGTCGAGAAACATCATCATCTCCTTTGGGTCGGCTGCCACATGCTGAAGTGTGTTTGCGATGTACCAGCCAGCGTCACCGAGGAACGGACCAAACAATCCCGCTTCCTTGTGTGACAGAATTTCTTTAGCAGCGGTTGGATCGAACAGTTCGTCACCGATCATACCGTCGGACGCAACACTCACGTTCCGAAGAATTTTCACGCCCTTTGGCGTCTCAGCCAGAAACATTGGTCCCTCGGGCAGCCGAGTAACCATACCGAAGAGTTTTCGTGCTTCCACCTTGGTGTCCATACAAGCGCGATCGCGCCTCACCACTTTACGAACATGGTCGAAAGCGGCTTCAAACGGAATAACACCAACGTCAACACTGTCTACAACCACACCAAGAACAACACCCTTCTCAGGCGTATCCACCGGCTCTGATGCTGCGGTCTTCTGTGAATTGAATGCAACGTCCGCCAGGCGATACGACCCAAACAGTTTCTGGTCGCGCGAGAAAAATGGCGAGATGTCGATACGCTTGCCATACTGTAGAGCCACGGCACCCAGCTCCGTTCCGTTCTCGTACAAATCGATGGCTCGTTGCACATCACGAAGGACGCTGTCTACAGTCTTTTGCGTTGGTTCGATTGTTGTTGCAATGCCTCGAACCTTATACGCCGAACGGCTCTTGCCGAGGGCAATAACCGAGTCGACGAGAAAAACGTGTACGCCTTCGCTGTTCGTTATTGGCCCCATAGCGCTTCCTAGCGCTGCCCCCAAACGAACACCTGCGTAAAGTTCTCGCGTAGCTGCTGAATCGGGGTGTAGAGTCACTTCGCCCGATAACGTTAATGCGGCAACGGTCATCCACAACGAGTCGCGCTGCTTCTTGTTCTTGCGTGCGTTGAGATCGCTAACAAAGCGTGTGATGTTGGTGAGAATGGTTGCCGAATCTGATTTCGATGCAGCCATACTCCACGACAAGAATGCAATTCGGCGCAGTGGTGTGTCGGTCTTGAAGTCAAATGTGTGCAGATCATAATATCTGCGCAACTCTTGTTCTTCAGGTTCAGCCACACGAGGCGTGCACGGCATAATGGCTACCTCGACGGTTGCTCGTACAGCAGCGCGTACGAATTCAGCACGCAATGCCGCAGAGTCTGCAACGAAAGTCGAATTAAGAACAGCGCGCAAACGTTCTTCTAGGATTACATCGCTCAACCGATCGCGCAACTCCTGTACAGACTCGCGTAGCGATGCTGTTTGTACATCGAGGTCGGCTTTTGTGGCGTCGGCGCCGAGTCGAGCGCGCACGAGTGAGTCTGGTTGGTACAACATGCCGCGCAATGTTGCAAGGTCAAATTGTCCTTTGCTATCAACTACTCCTCTGCGCACATACTCGGGCGTAGCTGTCAATAACACACTGTCTATTTGCTTCGCTGTAACACCGATGCCGCGACGCTTAGCTTCTTGCATCAGCAGCCTACGGCGCACGACGTCATTCCATGCGGCTTCGACAACGTCAGCCTGCGATTGCTGCGTACCCATCGACTGCAGCTCGAGCCGACGTCCGACATCGCGCGAGAACAGATCAAGCCAAACAGTATCGCCATTCACAATGCCCACGACGGGCACAGCGTTGCTGTCAACCGGACGCAATGGTTGCGACCAAGCCAGCGTGGCGGTGAAAAAGAGAGCGGGGAGCAAAAGGAAACAGAGCATAGGCAGGGGCCAAAGATAAGGGGCTGTAGCTTTGCAGACGATGAGACTTTCAATTCTAGACCAGTCGCCGGTGTCGGACACCATGACGTCTGCAGTGGCTATCCGTAATAGTATCGACCTCGTGCAGCGAGCAGACACGTTAGGCTACCACCGATACTGGTTCGCCGAACATCACGGGAATGCTTCGTTTGCGAGTGCAACGCCCGAAGTCATGATGGCGAACGCGGCCGCACGAACCACACGCATACGGCTTGGCAGCGGAGGCATCCTGTTGGGGCACGTCGCCGCACTCAAGGTTGCCGAAGTTGTACGTGTGCTCGAGACCCTTGCCCCTGGACGCATTGATGCTGGCTTCGGACGCGCGCCCGGAGGTGACGCACGGGCGGTGCGGGCATTGCGTTCGAATCCGAATGACGCGTACCAGCGACTCGAAGAAGTACTAAGCTTTCTTAGCGACCGACGTCAGGCAAGCAACGATGGTCATGTTGTTGCAGTGCCCGATGGTATTAACACGCCCGAAATCTGGGTTCTAGGTACAACGGCCGACAGTGCTCGCACTGCAGCTCGCCTCGGACTGCGTTATGCATTTGGAGCGTTCATCGATCCATCGAATGCTAACGAGGCTTTGTCTGCATACCACGCCGACTTCGTGCCATCTGCGTTCTGCACGACACCAACAACGATGATTGCAACCGTAGTGTTCTGCGCCGACACAGACGCCGACGCACGACGCCTCTCGCAGACAACAGAGCAGTGGTTTGTGCGAAATTTCTTGCGCGCACAAAATGATCGCTTTATTACTGGTGTCGACGGCTTCGAGATGTCGCCACGCGAGCAGATGATCGTCGGCCTGCGCCATCAGCACATCCTAATCGGCGGACCCTCGCGCGTTGCCGACGGCCTGCGTGCACTTGCATCGAAGTATGCGACAGAAGAAATCTCAATCGTCACCATCACGCACGACCACGCATCGCGTGTCCGTTCGTATGACCTTATCGCAGAAGCAATGGCCCTGCGAACTGAAAACAAATAGCTACCACGACGACAATCACAGCGTCAACAACTGGAATACGTCATGCACAACATCACACTCATAACGCTCGGTGTCGAAGACGTCGTTCGATCGAAGGCTTTCTACGAAAGTGCATTTGGTTGGGTGGCACCCGATGCAGGTTATGCGAACATTGTGTTCTTCCAGTTGTCCGGGATGGTTGTAGGGTTGTACGGACGCAGCGCGCTTGCTGATGACATCGGAATGCCGTCCGCCGGTGAGGGCTTCAGAGGCATTACGCTTGCGATGAACAAGCGTTCGGAACAAGAGGTCGACGCACTCATCGAACACACGTTAACACTCGGTGCATCGTTGCTGAAACCAGCGCAGAAAGTTTTTTGGGGCGGTTATAGTGGCTACATTCAAGACCTAGACGGACACACGATAGAAATTGCGTACAACCCATTTTGGGCATTTGATGAGAACGGAGCATTAAAACTGTAGTGGCAATACGAGTAATCATTACGGGTGCAACAGGCATGGTGGGCGAAGGCGTTTTGCATGAATGTTTACAACATGCAGATGTAGAATCGGTGT
>JBKJNB010000064.1:0-22107 GCA_046595995.1 Candidatus Kapaibacteriota bacterium | reverse complement strand
GTGTGTGATAATCTGCAAACCAGCAGTACAATACGTCAGCACGTAACAGCCGTGCTAACGTCCGAAAAGTCAAGGTTATGAGCGTGACCCCACCCCTGAGTCCACGGCCAAGCACGGTATCGAGTGCAACAACGCTGTGAACTTTGCCGAGTTCTTCGATGTCGGTTTTGACGAATGATGATCGTAACGGACCCAGCAAAAGAATGCGCATGGACGGATTGCGAGACGGCATCAGAATTCGTTTCTAGGTTACAGTGCGATGTTTAAGCTTTTGAGTCTCTCAAATTCGTCGACATTCGTCAACTCATAATGCAACGGCGTTATCGCTGCCCATCCCTCTTTTACCGCAAGGTCGTCTGCGTCGGGTAGCGCTTCGAGCGATACGAACTCGCCGGTTAGCCAATAGTAGGGTTGACCCTGGGGGTCTTTACGGACGTCGTAGGTGTCTTTCCAGACGCTGCGACCCTGGCGCGTTACGCGCAGACCCTTAAAGCCCGCTCGCGGAATGTGCGGCACGTTTACATTGAGAAGTGTACCGCCAGGAAGACCGAGATCGCAGAGACGAGAGGCGACGGAATACGCCACGTCTGCAGCGAGCGCCATATCCGATGATTGGTCGAAGGAGTCGAGCGAAACAGCCATGGAAGGGATGCCCATGAGTGTGCCCTCGGTGGCCGCGCTAACAGTGCCTGAGTAGATGGCGTTGACAGAGGTGTTGCTGCCATGGTTGATGCCGCTTACGACGATGTCTGGACGTTCCTCGAGGAGGGTGCTTACGGCGAGCTTGACACAATCTGCAGGTGTGCCGTTAATGGCATAACCCAACATCGAGCCTTCGCGGTAGAAGGGCGTTGCGCGCAGTGGCGACGAAACAGTTAGCGCATGGCCCACAGCACTTTGCTGCCGGTCTGGTGCAACAACAATGACTTTACCGAGCTGACGCATCGATTGCACCAGAGCATGAATGCCCGGTGAGTCGATGCCGTCGTCATTAGTAACTAAGATTAACATCAGCTGAAAAAGATCTTTCGCAATTCCATGAACAGAATGCCAGCCATCAATGCGAGCAAGAGGAAAACACCTACCTGCTGTATTCTCATCTTCACTTTTGTTGAGAGTTCGCGACCTATTACTGACTCAATTCCAACGATCAGTAAATGTCCACCGTCGAGACCCGGCAGCGGCAACACATTCATGAATGCAAGCGAAACGGAGATGAGCGCCATGAAGGAAAGAAAAGGCACCGCTCCCGCGCCTAGACTTTGTCCGGCTTGCATTGCAATTGTTAAGGGGCCGCCTAGTGCTTTGTCTGCAGCTACTACACCCATGAATACGCGCTTTAGCGTAGACCAGATGATGTCTATGGTGCCAACGACGCCTTTTACACCATCACCGAGTGCTTCAAAGACGCTGTAGTCTTTGTGATCGATTGGTCCGGAGTATGCCCCTGCCAATGCTACACCGATCGTGCTATCAGCGCCGACGGCTACGGTCGAGGTAGTGAGCGAGTCGCCGCGTTTTAGATCGAGCGTAATCGAACGTCCGGCATTGCTCCGAATAATCGTCTGGAACTGACGTACTGCACGAATTTCTTGCGCTTCTGCGCGAATGACCGTGTCGCCCGCTTTAAGGTCTGCACGACTTGCTGGAGAACCCGGAGAAATGGCTCCGAGCGCAAGTTTGACGCCGATGTCTAATCCAAGACCCTTTTGGTCTGCCAGACCCCTTACGATGTCGTCCGAAGTCATTTGCACACTTACGAGTGCTGCGCCTCGGCGAACGTCAACCACGCGCGTGCCGCTCGTCGTACGCGCAAGAGCATCAACAACATCACCCCAGTTGTTCATTGCAACACCATCGATGCGTTCGATGCTATCACCAACCATGAGTCCGGCGCGTTCACCCGTTGTGCCTGGTTCTACCCACGCAATGGTTGTAGACCTTGGAAGGTCCGTACCATTAACGAGCAACAGGCCTGTGAACACAGCAATCGCAAACAGGATGTTCATGATAACACCAGCTGAGAGCACAAAAGCTTTCTGCCAGTTCTTCTTCGAACGAAACTCATAGGGTTGAGGGGGCTTTGCAGCGAACTCGGTATCAAATGATTCATCGATCATGCCGAGGATGCGTACGTAGCCACCAATGGGTAGCCAGCAGAGACGGTAGTCGGTGTCCGGACCCAGCTCGATGCCTTCGGGGAGTTTGCCGAACGTGAATCCTGTCTTGCGATTCCAACCCATCATCCTCGAACCCATACCGATGGAGAAGATGTCGGCTCGCATACCCGTCATGCGTGCAGCTAGGAAGTGGCCAAGCTCGTGGATGAAGACGAGTACGCCAATGACAATAATGAAGGCTAGTACGTTGATTAGCAATGGGGGCATTGTTATAACATCTCCGTGGCAATACGTCGTGCATCTGCATCGATGCCGACAATGTCGTCGAGTGACGGACTACTCGCGCGTTGCATGTGGGAAAGTGTGTCTTCGATTAATGCGGGTATCCGCATAAAATCAATCTGACCGTGTAAAAAGGCACCTACGGCTATTTCGTTTGCGGCATTTGCTACACAAGGGGCTGAGCCCCCTTCGCTTAATGCATCATACGCAATGCGCAGGCATGGAAACCGCTGCAGATCGGGTTTGGCAAATGTTAAGAGGCCTAATGCGGCAAAGTCGACGCGCGCTACCTCGAGGTATTCGCGAACAGGATACGTAAGCGCGTATTGAATTGGGACAAGCATCGAAGGAACGCCCATCTGAGCTTTGACAGAGCCGTCTACGAATTGAACCATTGAATGCACAATCGATTGTGGGTGCACCAGCACTTCAATGTGGGAGGGGTCTGCGTCGAACAACCACCGTGCCTCCATTACCTCGAAGCCTTTGTTCATAAGGGTCGCTGAATCGACCGTAATCTTCGGGCCCATAGACCAATTCGGGTGATTGAGCGCCTGCTTTACCGATACGTCACGAAGTGCTTCGGCGCCGAAGGCAAGGAACGGACCTCCACTTGCAGTTATTATAAACTTTTCTACATCTGCCATACGTTCACCGGCAAGGCACTGAAGAATTGCAGAATGCTCTGAGTCTACGGCAACGATTGTGGCGCCGTGTTCGCGAGCAGCTCGCATCATAATCTCGCCTGCGCTGACAAGTGTTTCCTTGTTTGCCAATCCAATGATTTTTCCTGCGCGAATGGCAGCCATCGTGGGCACAACTCCGCTAAAACCCACCATTGCGCTCATCACAACATCGTTGTCAGAATGTGCGGCCGCGTCGCAAAGGCCTTGCTCACCGATAAGGATGGGTCCGGTGAATGACGGACACAGTTCGCGGAAACCTTGTGCCTTCGCCTCGTCGCGAATCGCAACACCATACGGCTTGTACCGCATAGCCTGTTCTGCAAGCAGTTCTATACGCGTGTTACACGTAAGAAAATTGATGGTGTAGTGATCGGGGCGACGAGACAGGATGTCGAGTGTCTGTGTGCCGATTGAACCCGTAGATCCAAGGATACTGATCGTTCGCGGAGAAGCTAAGGACTTCATGCTTACATGTACCGACGCGTGAGATCATCCGTGGACGTCCCTTTGAAGGCGCGGAACTCGCCAGCTTCAAGTGAATCGTCTTCTCGGAGATTCACGATTACGAAGTATTGCCGAAGCCACTTACGCAACGTCTGCGACTTGTGTCGTTCGATGTAATGAACAACGTATGGGTGCGCTGCCACTGTAACGCGTAATCCCCACGTTTGCGCTCTGTAGTTACGGAGCCATCGCGTGATAGCATCAACAGTTGTTGATGGTTGCTGCACTTTGCCCGTGCCGAAGCACATCGGACAGTCTTCGCTCGTGCGTTCAGAAATGTTCTGACGGATCCTCTGACGCGTCATCGGAAGCACACCAAGCTGCGAGAGTGGGTACACAACGGTCTTGGCTCGGTCGCGCTGTAATTCTCGACGAATTTCTGTTAGCAGACGACGTCTGTTTTCCTCCTGCTGCATGTCGATGAAGTCAATCATGATCATGCCGCCGATGTCTCTTAGCCGCAACTGCTGCGCAACCTCTTTTACCGCTTCGAAATTTGTTTTAACCGCGTTGCCTTCTTGTGACCGCTCGTTCGAAGCGCGACCGCTGTTTACATCAACCACAACCATTGCTTCAGTCTGGTCGATTACAATCGAACCGCCGCTCGGAAGCGGAACACGTCGCTGATGTGTTTTATGTACCTCGCCCTCGACGCCGAAGGCGTCAAGCATCGGACGTGACTCAACGTAGAGTTCGACTTTGCCATCGAGATGTCGAGCAGTGCGCTGAATGTAATTTTTGATCTCGCGATAGAGTTTGCGATCGTCAACAACAACTTGCGTAACGTCGTCTTTAAATAGGTCGCGAATTACGCTGTGAGCAATGCCAGCCTCTTTGTGCAGCAGCATCGGACCCTTTGCTGTCTTGACTTCTTTTTCCATTTCAAGCCAGCGGTCTAGCAAATCCTGGAAGTCCATCTTCACTTCTTCATCCGACAGGCCAGCCGCAGCCGTACGAATAATGCAACCCATGTCGGGCGGCAGAATACTCTTTGCTAGCGTACGTAAGCGTTTGCGTTCTCGTACGCTCTGCACTTTGCGAGAAACTCCGACGGCTTCATCGAACGGCAACAGCACCACATTACGTCCAGCCAAGCCAACCTTCGTTGTCACACGAACGCCCTTAGCGTGATACGCTTCACGCGTTACCTGCACAATAACGGACTGCTTTGCCTGCAGGTTGATTTTAATGTTGCCGCTGCGTTGTGTGTGGAACGTGGGCATTCGGCGTTTGCCTGAAATCTTCGATGTGCGAAGCGCTACGTCAACAGATTCTACGGCGTCGGTAACCGGACGGTCATCATCTTCATCGTCATCGCTTGCTACGTCCTCCATCGTGGAGTCGACATCGCTGAAGTGGAGAAACGCGTCCTGCTCCAGTCCGATATCTACAAATGCAGCATTCATCCCCTGAATGACTTTCGAGACTTTGCCGAGGTAAATATTGCCTACATGACTGGCAACATCAGGTGATTCGGTAAAAAGTTCTGCTAAGCGTCCATCCTCCGTTATTGCGATACGGAGTTGCGTCGGCGTAGAACTAATCAGAATTCGACGAACCATAAAAAATACAGCCAAGTTGACCGTGGCGCCTTGTACGCAAACTGACCGTTGCTTCCTTCCGGACCTGGCGGGGTTGGGCTTGGTACAACCGCACGGGACTTGGCCGTGTTGTTTCGTGTTAATGTCCCCTGCTTCGGGGCCGCAAATATACGGAGCCGTTCGGAACCAAGAGACATTCAAGCCAGAATCCCGGCCCTAAGGCTTCTTGAATTCCGGCGTAAGGCCTTGCCAGCACTCCCAATAGTCATTCTGCAGCTCGGCACACGACATGGCGAATTGGGTTGGCTTACAGACAAACCGGGTCTCAAACATAAATGCCAGTGTGCCTTCCAGCTTAATGGGTTTCAGATCATTCGTCGTCGACCTCTTGTACGTGTCTGCATCGGGTCCGTGGCCGCTCATGCAATTATGCAGCGACGCGCCCCCTGGCTCAAAGCCGCCCCCTTCCTTGGCATCATACACACCAAGGATTAAGCCCATGAACTCGTTCATGAAGTTGCGGTGGAACCACGGCGGACGGAATGTATGCTCGGCTACAATCCAGCGTGGTGGGAACACCGCGAAATCGATGTTCGCCGTACCGGGTATTTCTGAAGGGGCTGTAAGAACCGTGTAGATCGACGGGTCGGGATGGTCAAACGACACAGTGTTAATGCATTGAAAATTGTTAAGGTCGTATTTATAGGGCGCGTAGTTGCCATGCCATGCCACCACATTCAGTGGCGAGTGGTTGTACGTGCTCTTCCAGAGATTGCCCTGAAATTTTGCAATCACCTCTACCATTTCACGGCGGTCTTCATACCAGGCAACAGGCGTCTTAAAGTCTCGAGGATAGGCAAGTCCGTTCGCACCAATGGGTCCGAGGTCAGGCAATCGCAGCAACCCTCCATAATTTTCTAGAATATAACCTCTGCATACATCGGTCAATTCGACACGAAACTTTATGCCGCGTGGTATTACAACAATTTCGCCTGGCACGACATCGATGATGCCGCACTCTGTAAGAAAGCGCATTGCACCCTGTTGCAGTACAATCAGCATCTCACCGTCGGCATTGTAAAAGAATTGATTAACCATCGATGCATTCGCAGCAAACAAGTGAATGGCATGTCCGGTGTGCGTCGCCAAGTCTCCGTTGCCCGCCAACGTCACAATACCCTCTACAAACGTTGTTGGTGCTGTAGGCAAGGTTAAGGGGCTCCAGCGTAGCTGGTTAGGGGTCGTCTCTACTTCATTAAACGGCGTCGACCGGATACGTCCGTTGTCAATCCGCGCATACGGTTCGTGTACTACCGACGGACGTATCCTGTACATCCATGTGCGTTTGTTTGCGTGCCGGGGTGCAGTAAACGGCGTACCGCTAACCTGCTCTACATACAATCCCATCGCAGGTTTCTGCGGAGAATTTTGTCCGTGCGGCAGCGCCCCGGGCTCCGCCTCTGTGGCAAACTCGTTACCGAAACCCGTCATGTAGGAAAGTGCCATTCGGAGATCCTTGAATGAGATTGGTACGCCCGGCTGGACTCGAACCAGCGACCTACAGCTTAGAAGGCTGTTGCTCTATCCAGTTGAGCTACGGGCGCGCGTGGCTCAAAACTACGAAGGCCGGAGGGGTTGACGACGTTTGCAAGCCTTCACACCTTCGCCAAATCCTAGAGTCGTTACGTTTCCACATCAGATGTTACACTCAACCTCACTATGTCCATATGTAACATAGTCAATGCAGTAGAATCGCAGCGCAGTTAACATTCATCAATCAGCGTTGAGGCTAGCGTGAAACTTCTACTTCGAGGTGCTTTGTGCACTGTGTTGGCGGTTGGGTTGTTTTCTTGTCAGGATCCTACTACCGTACCGGGCCCGAGTACGCCCGGAGGAGGTCGCATCCTGGCGTTTAACGAGCAGTCGCAGGCAAACAATGCGTACGACTGGTTCGGATGGTTTCACAATCAGGCAATGGGGTATGGCCTCACATGGCAAAATGACTACTTGGGTGTTGCGCCCATTACCGCATCCTATATGACAGGCGATTTCCTCGTAGACTTCGATTTGAACGATGGGTATACCACGAGTCACATTTACCCAATATCATATTCGGTTGACAGTATTCGAGTGGCCATTAAGGCATACACCGCGGGTAAATCACGAGCACAGATTGTCGACGGTCTTCCGTTCAGTAGTGCTTCGAAGGGCGTTGTCACACAACTGTTCTCATTGATCGACCAAGCATATGAGCTTCCCTTTCTGTTGAAGTGCGACACGCTCGTTACGAGTGTGTTAAACAATTCGCAGATTGATAGTTCAGAAAAAGTAATTCTGCAGTCGGTGATTGCTGTTGCGTACCATAGCTTTCAATTTTGGGACTATTACATCCAGGACGACGTGCTTCAGTCGACGCGAATTCCATTCGTAGCCGACGCCCCGAACAAGAAAGCAGAAACCAAGAACGTCGTTGAAGCCGACGTCGTTGGAGGAACAGTCGGTGCGGCTGTGGGCGGTGCTGGCGGTGCGATTGGCGGCGGAATTTTTGGCACCACAGTGGGTGCGATTTTGACGGGTGGATCTGGAGCAGCGCCAGGTGCCGCTGTGGGCGCGGCGCTTGGATTCTTTCGAGGTGCAATTAGTGGCCTCATCGGCGGAGCACTTGCGGGATCAGTCTACGAAGGCATCGTAAAGCCGATGTTAGAAGAGCGTGGTGAGAGTTCAGAACCAACAGCGAAAGATCGGCAGGGACCATGAACAGCACATCAATTTTACTCACAACCATGGCAGCAGTCTTTGTCCTCATAGGCACTGCGTGTTTGTTAGTGCTTGACGACCGCTTGGTTCTTGGTAGCATCTGCCTTGTCTCTGCGATTGTTATTGCAGCTATGTTCCTCGTGAAATCTCGTCGACCTGACCAGGTTGCGAATCCGACGATCGAGGCTGTGCGAGAGAGTACGCGTTATAGCAATCGGCTACTCATTCCACTTGGTATCGGAGCGCTTTCAATCTGGGCGGCCGCTACAGCTGTATCGAAAGGCGAGCATCTGTGGGCTGGTGTTTTACTGGCGCTAGGTCTTGGTGCCTCGGCTTTCATGTTCATTCACACGATCCGAAACTTCCGTTCTTTCATCGCCCAGCTACGAAGGCACTAAACGGGTATCACGTCGTACGGCGAGAGACGCTCATCGATGATGAGTCCGACCGGACCGTACGGCGTATCTATTGTGACCGGGTAACTCATTTCGAGTCCGGCAAGCATTGCTGATTCGCGTTGCAGCTCTGCAAACCACGCATACAGCGAAGGCGACACAGCTATATCGTGCGGCGAGTGGCCGTGGTCACGATAGAAGGCGTCGATTGATGCGAACACCTCGTCAAATGCGTCGAAGAAGTCCATGGATGCTAAACACTAATTCGTGTAATACGGTTACATCAACTGGCGTACCACCTTTATACGATTTCATAAACACTAGATTGCGCTATGTGCTACCGGGCCTCTCTGAACTTTGTATTGCATGAACTCGATGGCGTCATCAACCTTGAGTCGGTAACTCCCGACGTCATATCCGACTTACTTCTGTCGCTTCCGACGATGCCAGCGCCGATGATTAACGCATTTGCGCATCCCGCAGCCCCCTTCATCACACTCGAAGAGCCCCTTACCGCAGCGTCATGGGGCCTCATACCTGCATGGGCTAAACCAGAGGCAATAGCAGACATACGGGCAAAGACTGCAAATGCACGTAGTGAGACCGCTCACGAAAAACCGTCGTTCAGGAAAGCGCATCGCGGACTCCTACCCGTCAGCGGCTTTTTTGAATGGCGCCATGAAGCCGGGGCTCAGAAAATCCCCTACCTCGTCAGTTCCCCCGAAAAGATCTTTACGCTAGGCTGTTTGTCCTGACATTCGACTGAATGAAATAGGCCAGGCAGCTGTCGATTCCATTGCACTGGAAAAGGGTGCAACGAAGCCCTAATTTCCGTATCTTTGACTCCCATTTTCGGGCCCTACACTTGTTCAATTATTGACTGAATCGTGCTGGATACGGAGGGCCGCGTATTGCAGAACGGTGATTCTTTTGGAGCTACTGATATATGTCGGATCAAACAATTGTTGACGCACAACCAGACACGGCAACGGTAGAAACAGATGATGTTTCTATGGCTACGGTTGCAGCGGCGGTTGAAAAGCCATCGACGAAAAAACGCTCAGGCCTAGCGGCCCTACTCGCGGGCGACCTCGATTCGAGCGCAACCATGAACGACGACGCCTACAAGGCGTTGTTCGATGCCAAGGACACCTCAAAGGTTAAAGCCGATGAGATGGTTCATGGTAAAGTGGTATCGGTTACCAAGGATGAAATCCTCGTCGATATTGGTTTTAAGAGTCTTGGTGTTGTACCTCGCGCCGAATTTGTTGGCGCCGAGCTGCTCACGATTGGCGACCAGGTTGATGTGTTCATCGAAAAGATTGAGGACGCCGAGGGACGACTGATTCTCAGCCGCCGTCGTGCAGACTTCATGAAGACTTGGGAAGACATCCTCAAGTTGTTCGAAACACAACAAGTTGTTCCTGTACGCATCCTACGCCGCATCAAGGGCGGCATGGTTGTAGACCTCCTCGGTATCGAAGCATTCCTTCCTGGATCGCAAATCGATGTGCGTCCGGTGCGTGACTTCGATGCGTGGGTTACCCGCACGATCGACGTACGCGTTGTAAAAGTCAATCACCCAAGTGAAAATGTTGTCGTCAGCCACAAGGTCCTTCTCGAAGAACAACTTGCAGAGCAACGCGGCAAAATTCTTGGTCTCCTCGAAAAGGGTCTTGTACTCGAAGGTACCGTTAAGGCCATCTCTGACTTCGGCGTATTCGTCGATCTTGGTGGAGTCGACGGCCTTGTGCACATCACAGACCTTTCATGGGGACGTGTATCGCACCCAAGCGAAATCGTGCAGCTCGATCAGCAAGTCAAGGTTGTTGTTCTCGACTTCGACGAAAACCGTAAGCGGATTTCGTTGGGCATGAAACAACTGACCTCACACCCATGGGATCAGATCGGCGAGAAGTACGAAACGAACTCGAAGGTTAAGGGCAAGGTTGTTTCGCTTACAGACTACGGCGCATTCATCGAGATTGAAAAGGGCGTCGAAGGCCTTATTCACATCAGCGAAATGTCATGGACGCAACACGTTAAGCACCCATCACAAGTGGTGTCGCTTGGACAGGTTGTTGAAGCAACAGTTCTAAACATCGATAAGAACGAACGCAAGCTCGCTCTTGGTATGAAGCAACTCGAGCCGGACCCATGGAATGACCTGATGGCGAAATACCCAATGGATTCCGTCCACAAGGGTATCGTTCGCAACCTCACCAACTTCGGTGTGTTTGTTGAACTCGAGCCAGGTGTAGACGGACTTGTTCACATTAGCGATCTGTCGTGGACAAAGAAGATTCGTCATCCAGGTGAATTTGTGAAGAAGGGCGATGAACTTCCTGTGATCGTTCTTGCAGTAGACAACGAACACCGTCGTATCTCGCTTGGTCACAAGCAGATTTCAGAGAACCCATGGGACATCTTTGAAACAGAATTCGGCGTTGGCACGGAAACCGAAGGCAAGATTGTTCGCATCATCGATAAGGGTGTTATCGTCGAACTACCGCAAGGTGTCGACGGCTTCGTACCGGTATCGCAGCTCTCCTTTGCACCAGTCCGCGTTATCGCAGACTACTTCGCTCCAGAGCAAACACTTCCGCTCAAGGTTGTAGAGTTTGACAAGGAACAAAAGAAGATCGTTCTCTCGGCAGTTGAATTCCTCCGTTCGAAGTCGGACGAAGAAGTTGCCAAGTACAACGTGAATCACCCAGTTCCGAATGCAGACAAATACAACGCAGACGGCTCAGCTTCTGCACACACGAGCATTGAAGACCTCGAGGACTCCGAGTCGGTAGACGTCTCAAACGACTACGTGCCCGCGATTCCACCCGAAACGTTCGCCGGATTAACTCCAATGGCCGACGCAGCTCCTACTGCCGAAGCACCTGCTGCCGAAGCACCTGCTGCCGAAGCACCTACTGCCGAAGAGCCTGCTGCCGAAGAGCCAGCGTCGGATGCAACTCCTGCAGAAGGCACCGAAGAAGAAAAAGCCTAACAGCTTTCCGACATATGTCATAAACAAACCCCGTCAGTAATGGCGGGGTTTTTTATTTTCCTGTATGGATCTACAACCGCTTCTCGATGAACTGTTTTCGATGACGGTGATTGGCATCAAACCCGGACTCGAACGGATTGAGCGGCTGTGTGATGCAATGGACAATCCGCAGAACCGATATCCCATTGTGCATGTCGCAGGTACGAACGGCAAAGGCAGCACAAGCGCAATGCTTGCTTCGATTCTGCAGACTGCAGGTTATAAAACTGGTTTATATACTTCGCCGCACATTCAGCGGTTCAATGAGCGCGTGCGCATCAATGGCGAAATGATTTCCGACGAAGATCTCGTACGTCTGGCGCGTCCACTCATGGACGCTGCAAAACCCGTCGCAGGTAGTTTCTTCGAAGTCACTACGGCACTTGCTTTTCAGTGGTTTGCCGAAAAGCGCGTGGACATTGCCATAATCGAAACCGGACTTGGTGGACGTCTCGACGCAACGAACATCGTACAACCTATTGTGTCGATTATCACCAGCGTCGACATCGACCATACCGAATACCTGGGAACAACACTCGTATCAATCGCGAAAGAGAAGGCGGGGATTATGAAGGCAGCTACCCCCTGCGTCATCGGCGAGGCCCTTGCCGAACTACGTCCAGTCTTCGACGCCTACGCCGACATCATCCACGCGCCCACGATCTACGCGCACGACATTGTGCATGTCGAAGTAGACAAATTTCACCCCGACATGACGATGACTGTTAGTGTTATAGACCAGACGTTCCGCTCGTACTACACCACTGACTTGTGTGGTGCACACCAAGCAAACAACATTGCGACCGTGCTTGCAGCGCTGCCGATTCTACAGCAAGTGTATTTCATTGATGAAGCGAACATCCGCACCGGACTGCGCAACGTGCGTGCGTCGACTGGCCTCGTGGGCCGCATCGAACTCTTACGGGCAGACCCTCCGGTTGTGCTCGACGTTGCGCACAACCCATCTGGTATCGAAGCGTTAGCAGACACACTACGAGCATGTGGCTACGCAGACGAGACCTGGCACATTGTGTTCGGCGTAATGTCTGACAAAGACACGCTGGCAATGCTACAAGCGCTGCTTTCGATTACACATACGCTGCACATTTGTGAGCCGCAGATTGAACGTGCACTATCGACGGCTAAGCTCGAGGCCTTTGCGCACAGTGTTGGCTTCGACAACGTTGTCGCATATGCGAGCGTCGGTGATGCAACGCGTGCTGCAATTGCTGCAGGTGCCACCGTCATCTGTGGGTCGTTCCACGTCGCCGACGAAGCGCTGAATGCCATGCCGACTTCATAGACATTGGCCGCCCCTTACCCAAACGCGAGCGCAAGCGCGAAGAGGATACCAAGTACGATCTGCATGTTAATGGTCTGCACGTTTGCCTTCACGAGCGAACGTTCGAGTAAATGCTTGCGCATGTACATGACAATCCAGCCGCCGTAGACTAGACCAACTGCTATGATTGCGTACAAGAACGGCTGGTCGTAGCGCATTGCGAGCCATCCGGTTACGGCAAGTGCGGAGACGAGGAACAGAGAGTAGAAAAAGACGGCTGCGGGTTTGCCAAATGTGACAACCAGGTGATTCTTGCCAGTGGAGGCGTCGCTTTCTGTGTCAGGAATCTGATTGATGAGCAGAATGTTTGTGGTTAGCAATCCCGTAGGAATACCGAAGAAGAATGCGTCCCATGAGTACATGCCGGTGACGACGTAGTGCATGCCCATGGTGATTAGCGGACCGAATGCCATACCGATTGTGATTTCGCCGAGTCCGTGACGTGCAACGAGGCGGATCGGCGGCGCTGTGTAGAAGAAGCCACAGAAGAGTCCGATGAGACCGAGGACTAACACGCCGGTGCCGACTGCGTACGTAAGGTAGAGTCCGATGGCAAGCGCGATAACAGCAAACACCGTTGCAACGTTGCGCGTGCCCTTTACGTCGATGAGTCGCATTTCAATTGAGCGCGACCCACCCGAATACTGTTGGAAGTAGTCCGTGTTTGCTGTGTCGGTACCGCTCTTGTAATCGAAGTAGTCGTTAAAGACGTTTGCGGCAAGGTGCAGAAGTGCAACACCAAGAATTGCGAGAACAGCGTTAAACCAAGTTAACGGTAGGCCCGCAACACCACTTGTGTAGGCAAGTCCGATAAAGCACGGAATTAAAGCCGCAGTTAGAAAGGGCGCCCGCGTAATTACCAGCCAACGAATTGCTTTTGTGCCGCCCTTAATCGGCACATCAATCATGGCATCGAGTTCTTCTGTAACACCACAAAAACCGATCTGCTTTCCTTCGCGGAACGTCGGAGTAATGCGGATGCGTGCGGGGAATTTTTCTCCGCTCTTTCGGATGAAAATTGTTTCGGTAACGTGTTCGCCATCGCGCACGGCTGAAGAAAGCCAATTCCCGAGGTTTTGTAGAACGATCTCGCCAGGTGAGAATTTCGAAACCCGCAGCTTGCCAAGTGTTTCGTCTCGAGTGTAGCCAAACATCTTCTCCGCACCCTCATTGTAGGTGTCAATTACACCTTCCATGTCACACGTGATTACACTCTTGTCAGCTGCTGTTATCAAGAAAGTCTCCCCAGAATTGTTGCTGCGAAAATAGCATAACTGACCCACTGGTCAACCCTGCCCTAAACTATACTTGCCGTGATGACTAAACTAAAACGATGTACAGCCACTCTCAATCCATTATATATCAAGTAGTTACAAATTTTCTACTTAACTAGACCAATCTCTTTTCTAAATTGTGCTTATGTCAATATTCGATCTACATATCCCCTTCCCAAATTTTGACAGCCAATTGGTCGAGGACATCGTCGAACTTGAGAAGCTGAAATCGAGGACATTTGGTGGAAGCTCTCACCCCGCAGTCTCCTTCGCGATAAAGTCAGTATTTCATCTTCTTGAAAGCTTTGCATCGGCGCGCGTCGAAGGCAACCGTACGACAATTGAAGAGGTAGTTGAGGCCAGCATAGCAGGGTCAATGGACTCAACAGAGTCCCTTCGGGAGATCGCCAATATCGAAGACGCAATGACCTTCCTCGAACGTGAATTCGATCAGACACCCGAACGTGCAATTGACGAGGCATTGATTAAAGAGCTTCACCGATTGTGCGTGAAGAACCTCAGCACACCGAGCGACGGAGGCGAAGGCGATGAGACACCCGGAGTCTATCGAGGAAGGCCCGTCGTAATCAGGGGCTCGAAACACACTCCTCCAGAACCTCAAAAAGTTCATGCGTTAATGTCCGAACTCGCTGACTTCATCAACACGAGGCAAAGCGCACGCACAGACCTGCTACGCATTGCGCTTGCTCATCATCGCTTTGTTTATATTCATCCATTTCGCAATGGCAACGGACGCACCGTGCGTCTACTGACACATGCAATGCTGCTTCGAGCTGGATTTCGCTTGGGAACAGGTAGAATACTCAATCCAACGGCGGTATTCTGCCAGGATCGTGCGGCATACATGAATGCTTTAAGTATAGCGGATAACGGTGACGATGACTCGCTGCTTGCTTGGTGTGAGTTTGCCCTGCATGGACTCAGAACAGAAATTCTCAAGGTTGATCGCCTGCTTGATGCCGACTATTTGCGCGCGCAAGTGCTCATTCCAACTATTGCATTAGCTCGACAACGAAATGTGATCGGAAATCTCGAAGAGAAAGTGCTCCGCGCAGTGCTAGACGAACAGCTTGCTGATCCGACGTTGTTCAAGAAATTTTATCCCGGTAAATCACCGTCCCTAGTGTCTCAGCAAATTGCCAGGTACAAGGCTCGTCGATTACTAACCCCCTATCCGAACGACACCTCCAGAAAGTACATCGTCGAATTCATTCGTGGGCCATTGCTTCGAATGTTGATTGATGTTTTACGGGCATCGGGTTTCCTTTCACGCGACTTTACCTCGACACAGACCTATACGCAGACCTCGACATAGACCTCGACACAGACAATACGCTAATGACATCGCATTGCTACTGCCGTATGTTTGTTCACTATGATTCGCACCGCACTCCTCTCCGTCTCAGACAAAACAGGCATCGTCGAACTAGCCCGGCAACTGCACGCGTTAGGTGTGAGCCTTATTTCAACGGGCGGTACCGCTAAGAGCCTTGCTGATGCTGGCATCCCTGTACGCAAAGTGAGCGAGGTCACGGGGTTTCCTGAGATTATGGATGGACGTGTAAAAACATTACATCCAAAGATTCATGGTGGTCTGCTCGGAGTACTCGACAACGCCGACCACGTTCAACAGATGCGAGAGAATGACATCGAGTCAATCGACATCGCCATCGTCAACCTGTATCCCTTCGAACGCACGTTACGCACACCTGATGCTACACATGAACACCTAATCGAGAACATCGACATCGGAGGCCCCGCCATGGTGCGAGCTGCCGCAAAGAACTACAGGCACACGTGCATTGTTGTAAACCCCGAACGCTACGCCGACCTACTTGCATACGTAGCTGCTGGCGCGGTGCCAATCGAATTCCGTCAGCAGTTAGCACGTGAGGCCTTCGCACACACTGCTCGATACGACGGCATGGTGTCTTCATGGTTTGCTTCGGAGCACAACGTTTTGCTACCCGACGAATTCGCAATACCAATGCTTAAAACGCAAGCACTGCGCTACGGTGAAAACCCCCATCAACAGGCGGCTCTGTATGGCAACTTCCTAGATTTGTTCCAGCAAGTACACGGCAAAGAGCTGTCGTTTAATAACATTCTTGACATCGACGCTGCAACACGTGTGGTACTCGAGTTCGACGAGCCCACCGTTGCAATCGTCAAGCATAACAATCCATGTGGTGTTGGTAGCGCTTCGACGCTCGTCGATGCTTATCGTAAGGCTTTTGCAACCGACACTGTGAGTCCGTTCGGCGGCATCATTGCCGTAAACCGTCCAGTCGATGCCGACTACGCCACCGAAGTACATGCATTGTTTACAGAAGTGCTCATCGCTCCCTCGTTTACAGACGAAGCCCTAGCGATTCTGACGAAGAAGAAAGACCGACGACTAATGACAGTGCAATTGCGCGATCTGCGCGCTGCATCGAGCATCGACGTTCGCACCGTTGCAGGGGGCTACCTTGTGCAGTCTCCAGACGTCGTTCTCCTTGACGAAGGGGCTCTTCGTGTTGTCACCACACGTCAGCCCACAGATGCAGAACGCAATGCCATGATGTTTGCGTGGAAGATTGCAAAGCATGTAAAGAGCAATGCCATTGTGTACGCTTCGGCTGATAGAACGCTCGGTATAGGTGCGGGACAAATGTCACGCGTGGACTCTGCACGAATTGCTGTGAGCAAGGCGAATGACGCTGGACTTAGTTTGAAGGGATGTGCTGTAGCGTCAGATGCATTCTTCCCGTTTGCGGACGGACTTCTCCAAGCGGCAGACGCGGGCGCAACGGCTGTCATCCAGCCTGGCGGTAGTGTACGTGATGAAGAAGTCATCGCAGCCGCCAACGAACGCGGCCTAACCATGATGATGACTGGTATGCGACACTTCAGGCACTAACGCCAACGCAACGTAGCTGCAGAGCTTCTATCAGCACAGAATTTTCGATCCTTCGAGTCTAATAGCGCTGATTTTTTGATGCTTCGTGCAGAACATCCAAGTTGTGTTGCACCTTCGAAAACAGCGTGTTCGGTGGGAACGTGTTGTCCTTACGCACCTGCCCCGCTTCCATGCCCATCATCAGGAAGATCGCGTCCTCTAGACGCCTGATGGGATAGATGCAGAACAATTTCTTACGAACTGCTTCTACGACCTCTGCGTTTTGCATTAGGTCGCGCGCATTCTGAAACGGTATAACAACACCTTGCGTACCCGTCAGTTGCCTATCGCGACAGACTTCGTAGAAGCCTAGAATCTTTTCGTTGATGCCACCAACGGGCTGAATGTCGCCTTTCTGATTGATGCTTCCTGTAATTGCGAGGTCCTGGCGTATCGGACAGTTCGCAATAGCCGACAGTAACGCAACGATTTCTGCTGCAGAAGCACTATCACCATCAACACCACCATAGGACTGCTCAAACGCAATACTAGCGCTGAAGGATATGGGCTGTGCGCGCGAGAAGATTGAGCGCAACAGACCCGTAAGAATAAGCATGCCCTTTGAGTGAATCGCACCACTGAGCTGCACTTCGCGTTCAATATTAATGATGCCCGCATTGCCAGCACTTACGGTGGCAGTAATGCGTGACGGCTTCCCAAAGTCGACAATGCCCGTGCTGTAAACTGAGAGACCGTTAATCTGTCCAACACGCGAGCCTTCGACGTCGATGAGGAGCGTGCCCTTCTTGATCTGCTCACGAATAGTTTCATCCGCACGGTTGCTGCGATAATGTCGCTGCTCAACTGCCTGCAACACATGAGTACGTGTCATGAGCGTCGCACCCGCTTTACGTGCAACAAACGACGCTTCACGCATAAGGTCTGCCACGTAGCTGAACTGCAACGTGATTTTGTTCTGCGACTCCGTGTATTCTACAGCCCACTCGATCAGTGATGCGGCTCCCGTCCGGTCGCAATGCAACAGCTGTTCTTCTTCTGCGATTTGGGCAAAGAAGGAGCTGTAATTGCGTATCATTTCTGTGGTGCGTTCTGTTTCTTCGGCAAACTCCGCGTGTACCTTGAACATTTTGTGGAAGTCTTCGTCGGCACCCCATAACGCGAGATAAATCTGTGGATCGCCGAGTAAAATGATTTTGACGTTGACTTTTATCCACTCGGGCTTGACTGCACTCGTTTGGAACTGCGTGTCGAGCGATTGAATTTCGAGACGACTGTATAACATCACCCGCTTCAGCGCAGTCCACATCTGCGAGTCACTTAGTATGTCGACAGCATTAAGTACGATAAATCCTCCATCGGCACGGAGAATCGAGCCAGCCCGGACGTGCGTGAAGTCGCTTACTGCAACACCGCGCGCGTCCACTCGACGTTCGATGGTGCCGAACAACGTTGCATACGTCGGCGCCGTCTCTACCAGCACGGGCGCAATCTTCACATCGTAATTGTCGAGGATGAGATTTACGCTGTAGAGCTTGAAAGCATTCTTGAGTTGGTCTTCCGCTTCTTCAGATCCTGACGTTGGCCGTGGCTGAAATAGGCGCACATATTCGTCGAGGTGCTCGAGCACATGGCTGGTAACCCCCGTGAGGAACTCACTAACACGGTCGCGTGAGAAACTCTGCCGTATGTCATCGAAAATCGTGCGTAGTAGAACACCTACAGCCCCTTGATCATTTTCAGCGAGCTTCTTGCGAAACTCCGCCATCAATCGTAATGATCGCCGCCCGATGTCGTTGAGCTCGTCGCGGTAATTCGAGTACGATACGCGTATGGTTTCAGCATTTGCTGCAGTGAGTTCCTTTTTTTCAACAAGCTCATCAAGTTCCTCGAGCTGATAAGGCTTTTCTCCAACAAGTGCAAAAATCTCGCTGCGAATCGCCCCATCTTCTTCTTGAACCTGACCGACTACGAAGCCAGACGGACGGATTTTTGAATCGAACTCTTTCAGCAGACCTTGCTCCTGTTGTTGGAAACTCTGCATGATTGTCTTGCGCTGCGAAAGGAACGCCTCTTCTTCGAAGAGCTGAGGTATGCGACGTTTCACCACATTAATGGCATCTTCCATCATGCGCATAAACACACGGCCTTCACCCGCAGAAAAACGTAACAATACCGGCAAGTCGGGATTGCGGAAGTTGTGCACGTATGCAAAATCCCACAGCTCAGGAGTCTCTCGCTTCAGGTCGTCGAGTATGTGCCGGATTGTAGTAAGACGTCCGGTACCTGTTATACCAGACGCATAGATGTTGTACCCCTGCGAGTGAATCTGCGCACCGAGAAGAATTGCATCGATGGCTCGTTCCTGTCCGACGATGCGATCAAGCGGCGCGAGTTCGCGTGTAGATTTGAATGGAAGGAGCGAAAGCGGACAGCTCCAGCGGAGTTCAGACGACTTAAGTGGTTTCATGTACGTTGGACTGTGCCCCACGATGCTACTCGACATACGTCTTGATAATTGCATCGTTTACACGCACCCGGCATTGGTGCAACCGGATATGATGATGCTCGCATGTCTTCTACGTGTTTGCTGATGGCGTTAAACAATTCCTGCAGTTGCTCTGGGGTTGGATTTTTCATCACGGCGAAGTCCGAAGGCTCGTCGGTAGATTTCATTGATTTGCCAAACGTACGATACATTGCTTGAGTCGGTATCGCTACAATTCCGCGCTGTTCGAATGCAGCCAGCACCGCGGACACATACAGCGGCATTTGTGTGACTTGTGCTTCACGTACACTCTTAGCAGTGGGCACCGATTTTTTTGTCGTCTTGTAGTCGATCACCGCAAACAAAAGCCCCAAGTCACCTGTAGGGGTCTCATAAGGGGCAACGTCTATACGGTCCACACGTCCGCGGACTGCTTCACCACTCACCATTACATCGAGCTCGAATTCGAAAAGCGCTGGTCGAAGTTCGGTGGTGCTCTGTTGTTGCAGCTCGTGTGCAAGCCATCGGTATAACAATCCCGGACGTGCTGGCGTGCCAAGGATCGATCTACGCTCCGTCTCAGCATAGGTATGGTCGGTGGCGTACACGCGCGATACGTCTGTGTATATCTCGAGGAGCAGTGCCAGGTATTCATGCCGTCGGACTTCTTCAAGTTCTACGCGAGCATTCAGGACTTCATGTATCGAAGTGATGTCCGTCATCGGTCGGCCACGCACCTGCTCGTAGAACCGGCGTGCAATATCGTGCATCATTGCACCACGTTCAATGCTAGAGAGTGTGTCTTCGGAGTCTGTGACAACATCGAGACGCAATACGCGGCTTGCATAAAACTGATACGGGCACGCCGCCACTTTGTCGAGACGCGAGGTACTTAGCGGCTCGTGCGTGATGTCAGCAACGAATTGCCCCGCCAGATCGGCTGCGTCAGGCAGTGCGGCGCGCTGCCGATTCTTGACGTCTCGCAGCCCCTTGCCAGCATGTGCATCGCGCTCGTACTGGTCGAGAACATACGGCACACTATTGTTGGGTTGTGGTTCGAGTCCGCGTAAAAAGACAGAGGGCAGTACTTCGGCATCATCAACTTCTTTAGGATACGTGACGACGATTTCTCCGTCTGTTGCCGTTGCATGTAGAATGTCATCGAATGCAGCGCGTTGCCTGCGTATTGCAGCATCGGTCAACAGCTCGGCCTCGAGTGGGTCGTCCTCTCGAACGGGGAATTCACCTTCAACAAAACCCGGCGCCAGAACAAGTTTCCATGTGCGGCCGCGAGCTTCCTCAGGCGAAAGGATAGGTATGCCGTCGAGTCGCACGTCGGGTGTACGAACCATTGTCGAGCGTACAAGCTCCCACCATTCGCGAGTATGCTCACCAACGGTCATCATCGGTAAGGCAATTTCTTGCGTCAGTACCGCGTAGCGTTCACTCAGCGCTTCTATAGCAACAAGCGCTTCGCGTTCTGCGCACGGAAGGTTCTCGACATCGGCAGTGCTCTCCAGCTGCGTTGCCGTACGTGCAATGCCCAAACGTTGCAACAAGCCAGTCAGCATTTGCGCGTAGCCGGCACCTGTTAGCGATGCGTTAGAATCATCAAGAATCGGACGAAGCCAGGCAAGAGCATGTAACGCCGCTTCGAGTGTCATTAGTGCTCGCCCTTCCTGATCGCCGTTCTCATCCTGTTCGAGTACGCGTCGAAGAACGTCGCGGCGATGCCTAAGCTTTTGACTCCATTCGTCGACTCCGCTGCCGCCCTGAATACGATGTGCGGCGCCTGCGCGCAGCAATGCCCCGATGCTCACCGACTCTGCAACAACGAAACCGCTGCGTAATAGACGTTCAAGATCGGCGCGCCTCCATCCGCCAGACGCAACGTCGCACGCTGCACGCAAGGCAAGCGCAACACCTGTCGTGTGTAGTGCCCGTTGTGCATCGATAGCGAGGGGAATACCTGCACGAGCTGCACGTTCCTGTAGATGGCGTCGGTATTCCATACTGCCCGCAGAGATAATGCAAACGTCGCGCACGTGTACCGCACCACTCGAAACCTTTGTCTTAATCGTTAGGAGAACTCTGCGAACCTCGTCGACGCGCGTGTTCTCGCGATAGACGCGAATGTTAGTCCGCCCGGTTGTGTGGTCAGTTACAGTCTGCGGTTCACCAGCATCCGGGTTTGCTGCTTCTCCGCCGTCTTGATCCCATCCCCATCCAATGACGTCGAGCATGCGTTCACGCACCATTGTAGCATCGGATGACGGCGCCCACACGATGACGGTGCTAGCGTGCACACCGAGCGCTCGAACGAGCGCGGCTTCGGCCTGTGATAGCATGTGTGGATTCCACACGACAAAGCGGCGGTCGTTCGATGGGGTATTTAAAACATGCCGTGCTGACAGAGTCATCATGTCTACGCGATCAGCCCCTTTCAGACCCTTAATTAATTCGTAAGCAGTCCACACTCGTGCAAAACGATCGAGGACACGTACGAACCGGGGCGCAAACTCATCTTCAGCTTTCTCTTGGAGATCGTTCGGAGAAATGCCTTCTGCCTTCCATCGCAGAAGTCGTTCGATCGAGAAGTCAAGACTGCCAGGACGTTGCCCTGTGCTTCGTGCCGCATACCGCAGCACGAGCGATGCATCGACAGCGTTCAGCAGACGCACACCGTCAGTACGTTGCTCACGCAGCACTTGGCGCGCGTATGCTGCAAGCGTTAAGACTGCAGGAGGAGTGCCGCCTC
>JBKJNB010000055.1:0-14064 GCA_046595995.1 Candidatus Kapaibacteriota bacterium | reverse complement strand
TCTACCGCAGCATAAACAGATTCCGGAGGCGGTGTGGATCAACAAGCCTGAGAAAGATCCAACCTTGGTCGTAAATTCATGAACACAATGTGTCTAGAAATCGTTGGCAGGTACCGTACCATCTAATCATTCTCGTCATCATTTGCGCCGCTTCCATCGGTTGTAGCAGCACGAAGTCCACCACCGCCAATACCAGTATGCAAACAGCCGACAACAATACAAGCATTCACGAATTCGCAGTCACTGACATTCTCGGGGAATCCGTTGATCTAGCGGATTACAAAGGCAGCGTGCTTCTGGTTGTGAACGTCGCAAGTAGATGCGGTTACACGAAACACTACTCGTCCCTCGAACAACTCTACCGCACGTACAAACGCCAGGGGTTGGTCGTGCTCGGCTTTCCTGCAAACGATTTCGGTGAGCAAGAGCCTGGTACAAACGAAGAAATCGCCGAGTTCTGCCGAGCCACGTTCAACGTAACATTCCCGATGTTTGCAAAGATTACTGTAAAGGGTCCGAGCAAAGCCCCTCTCTACGATTACTTGACCAAGGGTGGTGGCAACGCGACATACGCCGGAGCCATTGAATGGAACTTTGTAAAATTCCTTATCAATCGTGACGGCAAGATTATTCATCGCTTTGCCCATAGACTCGACCCACTCGATCCGACATTCATTGCTGAAGTTGAAAGCGCTCTGAAATGACGTTGCCTGTCGGGAAGCTCAACGAACTACTGGGTCTCAACAAGCCCCTTGTTCTTGCTTCTCAATCTCCTCGAAGGCGCACTCTGCTCACAAACGTCGGCTTCACGTTTAGCGTGGTAAACCCCGATATCGATGAGGCACTGGTTTCAGATACTCTTGCTCCTAACGAATACGTGTCGACACTTGCTCTCATGAAGGCGCACAAGGGGTCTGAGTTGTTCGCTCGCCCTGCCATCGTCATCGGTAGCGATACGACAGTCGTTCTCGATGGTAAGGTGCTGAACAAACCTGTGGATGCTGCCGACGCAACGCGTATGCTCAGAACTCTAAGCGGACGTACACATACGGTGTACACTGGCATCGCCCTTGTAGACGGTGAGCGCAGCACAACTGCCGTGGGAACTGCGAACGTCACATTCCGTGACCTTGATGACAGTGAGATTGCCGCGTACGTGGCTGGCGGCTCACCGATGGATAAGGCGGGAGCATACGGAATCCAGGATGACCTCGGCGCAGTGTTCGTAAGCCGTATTGACGGCTGCTATTTCTCCGTAGTGGGCCTTCCGATGGCCCTACTCTACGCAACGCTACGTGACTTCGCTCGCAGCACCGACCATGCATAAGAATCGTTGGTATACACTGGCGTTATTAGCACCGTGGATAGTCACGCTGTGTGTGTTCTGGATTTATCCCCTCATCTATGCGCTGGTGTTAAGCTTCTCTGACTATCAGACGCTAACGAATACGATGACGTGGACGGGCTTTGACAACTACTCGAAAGTGTTTGAAAGTGATGTGTTCTGGAAGGCATTCTCGAATACCGTCATCTTCACATTTGGTACGGTACCCGTTACAACGGCATTTGCACTTGCACTCGCAACCGCGCTTAACAAACGCTCACCTCGCATAGGCGGCATCTTCCGCGCAGCGTATTTCCTTCCGTCCGTAACGTCGCTTGTCGTAATCGCCCTAATCTTCACGAATCTGTATGCTCGTGATGGGTATGTGAATTCGCTTACGGCAATGCTTGGCCTTCCATTCCCTGTAAACGGTTGGCTGCAAGACCCAACAACAGCGCTGGGTGCAATCATGGCCATGGACGTCTGGATATCAACCGGCTATTACATGGTGCTCTTCCTTGCAGGCATGCAGGCAATTCCAAAAGACTTGTACGAATCCGCCGAATTGGCCGGTGCAAATGCATGGCAACAATTCTGGCGTATTACGCTACCGATGCTGCGAAGCACCATGTTATTTGTGGTGGTAATCAATACCATCAAATCATTTCAGATTTTTGTAGAAGTCTATGTCATGACGGGTGGCGGACCACGTGGAGCTACAACTACGCTAGTCTACCTTGTCTACCATCAGGCCTTCGTTGAAAACAACGCCATGGGTTATGCATGTGCCATGGCCTACGTGATATTTGTTGTGCTTCTACTGATCTCTCTCGTGCAAATGCGCATTCTCAAAACCGATTCGCGATAATATGACCCCACACTTTAGCCCCTTGGCTTCGCGGCCCCTTGCCGCCGCACTACGTCTTGTTTCCATCATGTGTATTTGTCTGTTTGCAACGCAGGCGTTTGGTCAGAAAGAGATCTATCGTGAAGACTTTAACGGACCCGGTAAATGGTTCGTTGGAGATTTCGATGCGTCGACGGTTGTAGAGGTGGCGGACGGACGGTACAAAATCGGACACAGCGACACATCCAACTTTGTGTATTTCTTTGAAAACGTCGATATCGATTTCACTAATAATTGGTCGATCGAAACAACCCTAAAGCAAACCGGCGGAGACGAAGCGCATGGGTTTGGATTAGTGTTTGCCACCGCGGACATTAACAACCTGTACGAATTCATCATTAGCGTTGATGGGTACTTTCGAATCAATCGTTTCAAAGAGGGCGCATTCGGTGATTTCGTCGCGTGGAAGAAAAACGATGCAGTGAAGAAAGGTTTGCAAGACAACGTCCTGCTTCTTCGCAAAATAAACGACGCACTAACCTTTTTTATAAATGGTACACCAGTGCATTCCATGGCCGCTTCGTTCTACGTTATGTATGGCAACCGCATAGGCTATGTGGTGCATGGCAATCGTTCGATAGCTGCAGAGAGCATCGTTGTTCATCAATGGGAGCCCGATCCCGTAAAAACAATCGCTGATGCCGACGCGAACATCAAGCTGGTGAATCTTGGTCGTGCTGTGAATGATACATCGAGCGATGTCGTAGACTGTATATCTGCAGACGGTTCGGTGCTGATGTTCAGTCGTGTAAATCATCCTGGGAATGTCGCACCGATTGCAAAACGTGATGTGTGGACGTCTACTCGCCAACCCGACGGTTCGTGGAGCAAGGCTGTAAGCGTGGGACAGCCCGTGAACAACGAGTCGCAGAATTTTGCAGTTACGATATCGCCCGATCTCAACACGATGGTGCTACAGAATCAATACGATACTCAAGGAAAGTCGATTGGTGCAGGGCTGTCCATTACCAACCGGACCAAGGATGGCTGGGAGGTTCCGACGAATCTGATTGTCGAGAATCTCGTGAACGAGTCCGATCAGACAAGCACACACGTGTCGCCAGACGGTCAGACCCTGATTACTTCTGTACAAACGAAGGGCGGAGCCGGAAGCTTAGATCTTTATGTGTGTTTTCGAAAGGATGACGGTACGTGGACGTCGCCAAAGAACATGGGTGATGTTCTAAACACGCAGGGAATGGACTACGGTCCGTTCATCGCTGGCGACGGACGCACCCTATACTTTTCAAGCACGGGTCAGCCCGGCTATGGCGGTGCTGACATCTTCGTTACGCGACGACTCGACGACACATGGACGAATTGGTCCGTGCCTCTGAATCTCGGCAAAGGCATTAATAGCGACGAGCACGACGCATTCTTCTATGTGCCTGCGCAGGGCGACTCTGCCTACTTCTCCTCAACAAAAAACAGCATTGGTAGCGACGACGTTTTTTCGGTTGCGCTGCCGCCGTCAGCACGTCCAGAACCAGTAATTATCGTCCGTGGTCGCGTACTCCATGCGTTAACAAAAGAGCCGCTCGAAGCTTCGGTGCGATATGAGTTGCTACCAGGCGGACGCCAAGCAGGCATCGCCCGCTCAAATCCCTCGACCGGTAAATACGCTGTGTCATTGCCTGCAGGCGCACTCTATGGCGTTCGCGCAGAAGCTGCTGGCTTCTACCCGCGAAGTGAACAGTTCAGCGCGAAAGAACTGAAACAGTACGTAGAAATCGAGCGTGACCTCTTACTCGTACCGATTGCCGATGGCGCGGTCGTTCGTTTGAACAACGTCTTCTTCGACTTTGGAAAACACGCATTGCGTGAAGAGTCATTCCCAGAACTCGACCGACTCGCTATGTTTCTTACGGCAAATTCTGCGATGAACATCGAACTTGGTGGACACACCGACAACGTCGGTGAAGACGCCGCAAATAAAACGCTCTCGCAGAATCGCGTGAATAGTGTGCTCACCTATCTCACATCGAAATCGATTCCAGCTACTCGCCTTAAAGCGAAGGGTTATGGCGAGACACACCCTGTAACGACGAACGATACAGAAGACGGACGGCAGCAGAATCGACGCGTAGAGTTTACAATCATGAACAAGTAAACAACCGAGCAAGCAAACAACTAAGTGACTAAGTAAACAATTACATGACCCTCATCCTGTTGCTCATGGCCGGCTTGGGCTATCTCATCGGTTGCATTCCGACGGCATGGATTGCGCTGCGCCTTTCGACCGGACAGAATGTAACGGATGAAGGCACAGGCAACGTCGGCGCAATGAACGTATACGAGGTGTCGGGCAAACGCATTCTCGGACTCGTTGTTATGCTAGGCGATGCGCTGAAAGGCATGGCCGCAGTGTTTGTTGCGCGCGCAATGCATGGCGATTGGTTCGCAGCTACTGCGTTCTGCGTCGTTGGCGTAATCGCGGGACACAATTTCAATGTCTTCCTAAAGGGAAGGGGCGGAAGGGGGCTTGCCACTGCAATGGGCGCTTTCGCAGTCCTAAATCCTGCGGCCGTGGTCACGTGGCTCGTGATGTATCTAACGGGCTACTTTGTTGTTCGTCGCGACGTTCACGTTGGAGCAGTAGCAGGAACGATTGGAGTTGCCGTTCTCTTTGCTTCGACGCCCGATTCTGTGCTTAGGCAATCAACATTTCAACCCTTACTCGAACCAAGCCAGATGCGTTTGCTGATCTTGGGATGTTGTATGCTAATTTTTGCGCGACATGTCAAGCCCATGCAAGCTCTGTTTCGTCAGCTACGCGAAGAGGAGGTAAGTGACACAACCGGCTCAAATCACTCATCGCAGTAGCCAATCGATATCGTCGGTAAATGTATCGACTGAATCAAACTGTGAAGTGCCGCTAATACTGCGACAATCGATCAACGGAAACATACTGGACGCAAATGACAACCGTGCTGCAGCATGGAGTACTATTTGACGATCTTCGCCTTGCGCCTGGAGGAATGGAGAGGTGGGCGCACTCCCAGTCCACAGAGGCTACCTTCAGGCATCAATCATTTAATGCCGGTACGATTGAAACAACAACTATCTTCACATCAAAGTGATCACCCTACCTGTCACCTGAAAACGGGGGGGGGAGTTGAAAAGGCAATAACCGCAGCAAGATAACTGAGCCATGAAAATTCTTCTTACAGGAGTAACCGGATACATAGCACAAAGACTATTGCCGGTCCTTTTACAGCATGGACATGAGATTGTTTGTTGTGTACGGGATAAGAATCGATTTCACAATAAGTATTCATCGGCTATCACTCTGATCGAAGTAGACTTCCTAAAGAAAGAAACATTAGATAATATTCCACTAGATATAGATGTAGCATACTACCTAATTCACTCCATGTCTTCGCATTCTTCAGAGTTTGACAAAATGGAGGAATTGTGCGCAGTGAACTTTAGAGAAAGCATCGAGAAGACGACAGCGAAACAGGTTATCTATTTGAGTGGTATTGTAAATCAATCAGAGCTTTCTAAACACCTTTCGTCTAGAAAGCAAGTTGGTGAGATATTGGCAAACTCCTCGTTTGCACTGACCAATCTAAGAGCAGGTATCATTATTGGCTCAGGGAGTGCTTCATTTGAAATTATGCGCGACCTGGTTGAAAAATTGCCTGTCATGATTGCCCCGAAATGGCTTAAAACAAAATGTCAGCCTATCGCCATAAGAAACGTTGTCGAATTTTTGTACGGGGTCTTGGGGAATACTGATACTTATAATAATGGTTATGATATTGGTGGACCGCAAATTTTAAACTACAAAGAGATGCTGATGCAGTTCGCGAGAACGAGAGGCCTTACGAGGCATATAGTAGTTGTGCCGATAATGACACCTAGGCTTTCATCGTATTGGCTATACTTTATCACTTCGACATCATATAAACTTGCGAAGAACCTCGTTGACAGTATGAATGTTGAGGTAATATGCAGGCCCAACAATCTAGCAGCAATGCTCAACATTTCACTCATTGACTATGAGACCTCCATAAAACTAGCATTCGACAAAATTGAACAAAATCAGGTGTTATCAAGTTGGAAAGATGCGCAATCTACTAGTGTATTAGCAAAGGGGATTTTACAGTATGTGGAAGTACCTGTCAACGGAGTTTTTAAAGACATCCAGAAAAGGCAGCTGATCGACGGAACAAAGGCCATTAATAAAATATGGTCCATTGGGGGTAAAACAGGTTGGTACTATGGAAACTTGCTCTGGGAAATACGGGGAATTATAGATCAGATTTTTAATGGAGTAGGAATGAGAAGGGGTAGAAAGAGCGATACCGATATCTATCCTGGTGAGGCTTTAGACTTTTGGCGCGTATTAGTAGCAGACAAAGAAAAGAAGAGGTTGCTGTTGTATTCAGAAATGAAAGTGCCTGGTGAGGCATGGCTAGAATTTAGAATAGACGCGAGTAATCTTCTAACACAATCAGCTACGTTCAGACCTTTGGGTTTGCGAGGAAGAATGTATTGGTATCTGATGTGGCCATTCCACTTGTTCATTTTTAAGGGAATGATAAATAACATTTCTAAAAACAACAGTTAATATGCTCTACAGCTACCATTGGAGTTGTGATAGCGGTTGGACAGTATAGGACGTCCGCTGGGGTTCATCCCCAATGCACCGTCGCGTTCTCGCCTTAATGCACGGCCAACGTATGAAGTCTGTGAAGCGTGGTTCGTACGTCCGCATCGTTGCAAACAACAAAAACACTTAACGCGTTTGTGCCTGTCATCATTGTTAGCGCACCAGCCCCTTCGATGGCGATGGCGATGCGTGCGAGTGTGTGAGTGGTGGAGACGCGCGGACCGCACACGGTGATGATGCTGACGTTTTCCGAAACGTGTGGTGTGTCGGCAAGCATTACGTCAAGTTTTATACAAGCCTCTTCATCTGTAACGCAGACAACAAATGCATGCGAGTCTAACGACGACATGTGCAGAACGCAATCGTCGGAGAGCTTTTGAATCGTTGACAACTTTGTGGTTTTGCTGTGTACGACTACACGGACGCATGAGCGCAGGACGGTGACAGCATGAATGTCGGCGTCATCGGGTTGTTGGGCAGTGATGAGAGTGCCGGTGTCGGCGGGACGAAACGTATTGAGTATTCGAACTGGAATCATCCGCTCGATGGCGGGTGATATGGTATCCGGATGCAAGACCTTCGCACCATATAATGCAAGCTCACGGACTTCGTTGAACGACAAGCGAGGGATTGGCCGAGCATCGCTGATGATGCGCGGATCGGCACTGTAAACTCCGCTAACATCCGTCCATATCTGAATTTCTTCAGCATTCAGAACACTACCAAGAATTGCTGCGCTGTAATCTGAACCGCCTCGACCGAGTGTCGTGGTTCGTCCGTCGCCAGTCTGCCCAATGTAACCCTGCGTCACCACGATCACACCTGGCACAAGCAGTGGTTTCAGGAGAGTATCTGCGAGCGGCTGAATAACATCGAACTGTGCGGCCGCCGATGTGAAGCGCGTGTCGGTGTGCAGAACCGTTCGTACATCGAACCAGGTGGCATTAAGGCCCTCTGCAACACACATTGCCGCAAATATTTTCGTACTTAGCATTTCACCAAACGACGCCATCATGTCAAGCGACTGTGGCGTGCACTCGCCTAGCAGCGCGACCCCGTTCGCATAACGAGCAAGCTCATGTAAAGTGGTCTCGACATCCGCACTTGCATTGATGCCCACATCGACGAGTATCTGCAAGTGTTTGTCGCGCAGACGCTGTAGCAACTCTTGCATTTCGAGCATGTTGCCTGCGCCAGCTGCTCTTGCAAGCCTGAAGAGAACATCAGTTGTGCCCGATGTCGCACTTAGCACTACAACCTGTGCCTGGTGAGCAGCAGATGCATTACTACAGATAGCCAGAACAGATCGTAAGGCCGCTGCGTCCTTTACGGAGGTGCCTCCGAACTTGCGAACGATCATGTTAGTGCACGTCGAAGTATTGCACGAGGTGATCGGCGTTCGGAACGTGCAGGAGAATGCGATCGCTTACCAGTTCTTGTACAGCAGCCTTTACTCTGTCGATGGGTAGGTCGTGGCGATGTGCGAAGTGCCAAACGTCTACCGGACCCATGCTGGCTTCGAGTGCCAATAGTTGTGCAGGTGTTAGCGACCTACGCGAGGCGAACCGATCGCGAATCGCACCAACGAAGTCATTCGACTCTTTCTCAAGCAGAAGCTGCGGTGAGAAGTAGTAGTTGTCTTCGACGGCAAGATCACAAATGACATATCCACCACCAACGTTCTTACCTGCGAAGTCAGACAAGTAAGCGAGGCTCACAAGATATGGTACTGGTTCTGCAGCCCACAGATCATCCCACACTGGACGGTCATTTTCCTTAAGCCATTCCATGAAAGCAATCTCATGCTCTGGGAGCATGAGTAAAGCGCGGGTACCATACTTCTGACGTATGGCATCAACCTGGATGGGATCCATTGTACGAAACACTTCATCGGTGAAGCGGATGTGCCCGTGTTGAGCAAGCGATGCATCAACAGTATTAGTTAGATCGGTCAAAATCACGCGATAGCCCCTTGCTTACGACTTTTCCATGTAAAGAATAGACCGAGTGCGCCAATCAACAACGCTAGGCCATTTGCAGCAATCGAAACAGTACGTCCGGTTTCAAACGCCGGACTCGCAAAGCGAAATTCGACGGTGTGAGTGCCTGCAGGTACTACGATGCCGCGAAGTAGATAGTTGGTCTTGTGTGTTTCGACTTCCTTGCCGTCGACATAAGCGCGCCACTCTGGGTAGAACACTTCACCAACAACCAAGAAGCCGCTTTGTGTAGACGTAGTCTTTAATGCAAGCAGTTGATTCGACTTGCCAGTTACTGTTGCCGTTGCAGTACTGTCCATTGCGAATGAACCGCTCACGGGTTTTTCCACGAACGCCGTAGTCGATGGATCGAACGTCTGATCCCGCATGTTCTCAAGGATGGTACGTCCATTCGATTCCACCCGCACAGAGTCTACAAACCACGCACGTGGTAAGACAGTGGTGTTCTTATACACGAACGAGCCCGATTGCGAAGAGAACGTTGGCTGAGTCTGCGCGGGCCTATCAGTGATGATGTACTTCACGCCGAGAATATTCCACACTAACTGATTCGTAATCATGCTATTGCCCGCACGTTTCTGCGGGTCTTCGTCTTTCGCCAATGGTCCAAGCGCCGCTATGTCTAACATGTCCTGATACACGCGCAGTTTCGCCGATGAATAGCCATGAACGTTTTCGACAAAAAAGTAAGCCCACCAGTTGGCAGGGTTGCCCGTTAAGTCTGCAACACGAAAAACTCCGTTGTCCTGCTTTACATAGTCGACAACGTCGGTGCGCTTGAACACGTTTTGTTCATAAGACCCCTTCTTTGGTTCGTAACCACGTTTACCAACTCTCCAAAGGTCGACAACCATTAACAGTAGCATAATCGTAATTGCCACATCAGGTCTTATCGTACGCCGAGCGACGAGAAAGATTATTAAGCCGAACAAGACAGCAATGAAGCCGGTAGCAATCCAGTCGGACTGCATCTCTGCCTGTACAAGCGAAGTGTAGGTGTCCGGAATTTTGTCCACACTGGCGACTCGTCCCTTCTCAACAAAAGAGCTCGCCACATCAGCTTTGTAATCTTCTGCCGAGGCATTGGTGTAAACAATGCCTATTAAAAGAAAAACACCCGTAACACCGAGTGTAATGAGTCCGTTGCGCTTAGTTCTCGGCGTAGCCACCGCATGCCACGACTTTACAGCAGCTAAGCCGTAGCCTGCGAGCACAGGAACAGCAAACTGCAAGAGCGCGAGTGCCATCGAAGGGGCGCGAAACTTGTTAAACGCCGGAGCGAAGTTGTAGAAGACATCGTAAAGAATGCTAAGGTTCTTGCCGAACGATAAGAACAACGAGAACAATCCGAGCGCTATGAGAAACTGCACAAACGGATCGCGTCGGTATGCCCACGCACCCATACATGCCAACAGGAGCACGCCAATGCCCATGTAGTTGGCAGCGTCTGTAAACGGCATTTGTCCCCAGTATAGGTTCTGACGTTCCGCGCGATTCGAACCCGCTGTTTTCACTTTTGTGTTTCCGAAACCATAGTAGTTCGGCACAAAGAACGTCATGACTTCGCCAGGCGAGAACGACCAATTCGTTGCGTATTCATAGTCATTGCCGCCGGTCTCGTCCTGCTTGTTCGATTGCGACTGCAGCAGTGGTGCCGACCCGCGTGTTGAATGCGGAGTATACTCTCGTGCCGCCATCAGCATGTCTGCATGCGTGGCAAGTCCGATGAGTCCCGCAACAATCACGCACCCTGCCGCGCGAAGCACAGCGGCAGCCCCCTCCTTCGAAATCAAACGAGAGATGAGTTCTACCAGCAGATAGAGCGCGGTGCCGCATCCTATGTAGAACATCATCTGAGGGTGCGTGGCGCTTACCAGCGCCACAAGGGGCAGAATGAGCAGGAAGAGGTTGAGGAACGTGAAGCGTTCGCGAATGCGTTCGAGGGCGAGGAGAATCCAGGGGAAGCAGGCTATGGAAACAGGCTTGGTGCTGTGTCCGATCATAATCCAGATGATAACGAACGTTGAGAAGATTGCCGCTATCGCGGAGAATGTTGCGATAAGGCGCTCTTGCTTCTTAACGCGCATGAGAGCGTATACACCCCATCCGTAAATGGTGTACCACATTGCCAAACGAGCGGTGTCGTTATTGAACAACGCTCCGAACATCTGTGGCAACGCAAATAGAGCACGGCCGAGGATGTCCCACGAACGTTCACCGGCAGCCAGGAAGGAAGCCAGCGAAGGCATGCCGCTGAAGATGTACGGCATCCACAAAGGAAAGTCTCCCGATTCTTTGGCTTGCTCCAGATACGGAATGAAGCTCAGGAAGGCCACGTTGTCACCGTCGCTAAGGAAGTTCTTCCCAGTGAACAGCGCATCTGCAAAGAAGATCACGACGCTCAGCAGAATCATACCGCAGAATGCGAGGTCGCGATATCGTTCGGGGATGCCAAACGTGGACTTGGGTTTATTGGCCGTTGCCATGCACACCTGCAAAGAATTAAAAGTAAACGGGCTGAGTGGTAAAAATACGCCGATACAGCCACGGAGAATGCTGCTAGTTCGTAAGTTATACCTACGTAATCAGTTGTTTCCGGGAACGCTATGGCTAACCTCTCGATTCGGACGGAACCACTCTCGTATGGCGATGCCCTGCATCTAGCGAGGCGTGCGACGTTCCATCCCTCTCTCACGCTCGTGCGAATGCTCGAGGGCAAGACACCCGCCGCAGCTGTCGAAATCCTCCTTGGGTTGGGCTCGACGCCGACCCCGCCACCCTGGGCAGACTTACCGCCGAACTTTACGAACATGCAGGATGCATTTCGTCAGTGGGGCGAATTGCAGATGTGGTGGATGCAGCATACGCTCACTGTCCCATCGCTGCGCGAGAAGATGGTGCTGTTCTGGCACAATCACTTTACTAGCGACTACATCACCGTCTATGCTGCGCAATTCATGGTGCGCCAGGCCAAACTGATACGCGAGAAGGCGTTTACTTTTCGTGAATTGGCCGAAGCGATGATTGGTGACCCTGCTATGCTTGTCTACCTTAATGGTAACCTGAGCTTGAAGGGAAATCCGAACGAGAATTTCGGACGTGAGTGGTTCGAGCTCTTTACCCTCGGCGTTGGCAATTACACTGAGCAGGACATTGTCGAGGCGGCGCGTGCCTTCACGGGTTGGCGCATATCCGGATCATCCGCGACATATAACCCACAGTTCGCCGATCTCGCACCAAAGACAATTCTTGGCGAGACAGGTAATTGGGAGTACCCCGATGTTGTACGCATAACGCTCGCTTCGGAAGCATGTAGGCTCTACATCGCGCGCAAACTGTATCGCCAGTTCTTCGAATACAACCCGTCGGCAGACACTCTCGCCCAGGTAGCGGAAGTGCTGCGCCTCGCTGACTACGATATTGCCTTGGCGCTGCGCATGTTGCTCACGTCTGTACACTTTTACGAACCGCAACTGCGTGGCGCACTTATTAAGAGTCCAGCCGAACTAGCCATCGGCCTCGCTGCGATGACGTCAACGACGAATGTTCATCCAAGCTTCACACAAGCGGCGATGACTGGGCTTAATCAGGAGCCGTTCTACCCGCCAACCGTAGAAGGATGGAAGGGCCATCACCATTGGATTACTAGCTCGACATTCCCGTTGCGTCAACGCTACGCGGAGTCATACATGGATGGTCGGTACGGCGCGACGTCGACATTGCTTACTGACGTAGCCGGTGCTCCACTAGCACCAGATCTGGTTGCGATTGCCAAGCGGTTCGCAGATCATAACGACGCTGAAAAACTCGTTGCGCATTTCGCAGACTTCTTGTTGGCCGTGCCTACGAGTGCCGAGCAACGTGCAGTCCTGTTAGAGATTCTTCTTGCAGGTGCACCTGTCTATGAATGGGATGTTGACTCGCCAGCCGCAAAGAACCGTCTGAAGCTGCTCCTTCAGGCGATTGTACGAATGCCCGAATTTCAATTGATGTAAGGAGTACACATGAACCGCAGACGCTTTATTCGGTCGGCAGGGGCAACAGGCCTTGCATTGGCCACGCTGCCGACATTAGTGGACTCCTTCTCCGTGAAGGCGCTTGCTTACGGCGACACTGGCTTTGAACACTTGTTGGACAGTACGGATAGAATTCTTGTACTCATTCAACTCACCGGCGGTAATGATGGTTTGAACACCGTCATTCCTTATACGAATCCGACGTACTACGCAAACCGACCAACCATCGCCATTCAAAAGAACAAGGCGCTAAAGCTCAATGACACGCTGGGCTGGCACCCTTCGCTTTCTGGTTTTAAGTCGCTCTACGACGAAGGTCGTCTCGCTGTTGTCCAAGGCGTTACGTATCCGAATCCAGATCGCTCACACTTCCGCGGCACCGATATCTGGCTTACGACCACCGATTCGGATGTGTTTGGTACGACGGGTTGGGTCGGACGTTATCTGCAGACGATGGCGCCAAACTATCCTCAGCAACTGCCCGAGCATCCGCTGGCCGTGCAAATAGGTACATCGATGTCGCTGGGCTTTACCGGACCGAATGGTACGATGGGCGTGAGCTTCCGTGACCCAGATGAATTTTACAGACTTGTGAATTCTGGCGGTGGTGGTGAAGACGTGCCCGTGGGTAATCTCGGTGATACGCCCGCTGGACGCGAAGTGGACTTTATGCGTGCTGTCTCGCGTGCATCAAATGTCTATGCCACTGTTGTGAAAGCTGCGGCCGATAAAGCTGCTACGCCAACAACGCAATTCCCAAACACAGACATCGGTAGCAAGCTGAAGGCTGTCTCGCAGCTCATTCGCGGCGGACTTAAATCACGGGTCTACATGGTCTCTTGGCAGAACGGCAACTTCGATACACATGCCAACCAGGTTTCAACAGCCGATTCGACGCAAGGGGCTCACGCACAATTGCTAAGTCAGCTCGGTGACGCCGTTGGTGCCTTCATGGCCGACATGAAAGTCAACAACCTCGACGACAAGGTTGCAGGCATGACGTTTAGCGAATTCGGACGACGCGTTGCAGAAAACGGGTCGACAGGTACGGACCACGGTACTGCCGCTCCTCTCTTTGTCTTCGGTAAAGATGTCGATGGCGGACGTGTATTCGGTAACGATCCCGACCTAACGAATCTCGATGACCGGGGCGATCTCCTGATGGTAAACGATTACCGCAATGTGTATGCTTCGGTATT